>JAJZJS010000003.1 GCA_021810025.1 bacterium
CTGTCGCCGTCTCTGGCAACTATGCCTATGTGGTTAACTCTTACTCCAATACCCTCCAAATCTTTAACATCTCGAACCCGAACTCTGTCCCAGCCGCTCTCTCAACCACTACCACTGGAACAACTCCTGGCTCTGTCGCCGTCTCTGGCAACTATGCCTATGTGGTTAACGGGGGCTCCAATACTCTCCAAATCTTTACTGCTTATAACTATAATTCTTTAGCGACTGCTAGTTCAACTAACATTTTAGGTAATCTTAATATTCAAGGTTATAACTCAAATGGCTTCATTTCAACGATTAATAACCAAGCTCCTAATACTTCATCTGGTATTTATTCACAGAGTGCAGATGGACTCTTAATCCAATTGGGAACACCATCTGCTAGTAGAACAAGTGGCAATATATTTATTGGTTTTGCTGACTCCACGGGGACTATTGCTGGAGATATAGTTGGTGGCTCTAACGCAGTTGCCTATAATACGACAGGGGCAGATTATTCAGAGTACTTCTTAGCCAGCAATCCTAGCAATTTACCAGTTCCTGGACAACTAGTATCGCTGGCAGGTACCAATAATGCAGTTACTCAAAGTATTAACAGTACTCCAATAGGCATAGTTTCTACTAATCCAGGTTTTATTGGTAATGGACCTATCTGTAAGATTAGTAGTACTTCATGTCAATCGGACTATAATAAGAGTAACGTGATAGTCGCTCTAACAGGACAAGTACCAACGAAAGTATCAGTCACGAATGGATCAATAGCAGTTGGAGATCCAATAGCAGCTTCCTCCATCCCAGGAGTAGGCGAGCTAGCTACTTCGGCCGGGTATATAGTAGGATACGCTCTAACTAGTACTAATACTGATGGCACCATTCAAGTGTTGGTTAATCCTGGTTATTATAATCCAACCAATGCAATCAATATGCAGGGAACTAATCCAATCCTAGATAGTTTAACAGTTACTGGAGATACTACAATTGGAGGTAATTTAAACGTATCAGGTAACACAACTCTTAACAACTTAACCGTTAATGGCGATACAGTTATAAAAGGTTCTCTAAACGTGGTAGGTAACGCTACATTCTCAGGACTGCAAATAACCGCTAAGGGACATTTAATTACATCTGGAACTACTCCTGTTGTGAGTGGCTTGACAGCTGCAGGATTAGGAGCTAAGGCAACTATTACAGGTAATGATATATCCGGAACAGTTACTATTACGACAGGTACATCTCCAACGGCCGGTGATCTTGCCACTATTTTCTATAATTCAGCTTATGGTGTTGTGCCTCACGTTTTATTAACCCCCGATAACTCTAACAGTGCCACTCTTAATGTTTATTCAGATACTAAAACGACGACAGCCTTTAATATAGGAGTAGTAAATGCTCCAAAAGCTTCTACTACCTATACCTATGATTACTACGTAATTCAATAATTAATCGATTAACATCTAATGAAATCGTAGTATGTATTACACCAAGATAAGCTTGACCACATCTGTTATTGTTGATATTATACTATGGATATTTAAGTTTATGTAGCAGTTTGTGATTTATGATCATAGATTATGATCATAAACTTAAGAGCCCTAAAGTTAAAATAACTATTTTTAAGGACTATTTAGGTTTTGTAACTTAACAATTTAAAGTTAGAAATGAGAAAAGCAATTAGACATTCGGTATTGTTAGTAATTACTAATAACCAGTCAATTGCACTTTGAAGTAATGATTTTTCATTACAATCGTAAAAAGTTACTCAAGCGCACAGAAAGAATGCCTAGACGTAAGATACCGATGAAGGACGTGATGAGCTACGATAAGCTCCGGGGAGCAGCTAAATATGCATTATATCCGGAGATTTCCGAATGGGGAAACCTTAGCAGAGTTATATCTGTTAGCATCTATTTGAATATATAGGATAGAATAGCGGTAAGTGGGGGAACTGAAACATCTTAGTACCCCGAGGAATAGAAAATAATAAATGATTCCGTAAGTAGTGGCGAGCGAACGCGGAAGAGCCCAAACTTTAATGACTTTCAACTAGTAATAGATGAATAAGTTGGTAGACGAATGTGATTAAGGGGTTGTGACACGTAAATAACCAGTGCGAAGAGCTGGATTTATCCAGAATTTCGCATGGGAAGTAGATTCTACCAATAATCTACATAAGGTTACAGAAAATTGCGAAGCGAGCAGAAACAATTGGAAAGTTGTGCCATAGACAGTGATAGCCTGGTATGCCAAGTGACGCAAACCTTATCATTTATGTTGTCGAGTAGGTCGGGACACGTGAAACCCTGACTGAATCTGGGAGGTCCACCTTCCAAGGCTAAATATATCTTACGATCGATAGTGAACAAGTACCGTGAGGGAAAGGTTAAAAGAACCCCGGGAGGGGAGTGAAATAGATCCTGAAATTTTGTGCGTACAAGGAGTCGGAGCCGGCTTGTCCGGTGACGGCGTGCTTTTTGTAGAACGATCCAGCGAGTTATTTGCTGCTGCAAGCTTAAGGTAATTTACCGGAGGCGTAGTGAAAGCGAGCCTGAACAGGGCGAAATTAGTAGTAGTAAATAGACCCGAAACCGAGTGACCTAACCATGGGCAGGCTGAAGCGCAGGTAAAACTGTGTGGAGGGCCGAACCGTAGCGAACTGCAAAACGCCCGGATGACCTGTGGTTAGCGGTGAAATGCCAATCGAACTCGGAGATAGCTGGTTCTCCTCGAAATAGCTTTAGGGCTAGCGTCGTACGGTAGCTAATAGGGGTAGAGCTCTGTTTCGGACTGGGGGTCGTAAGATTACCCACCCTTGACAAACTACGAATACTATTAGTGGAACTACGGCAGTTAGAACGGCGGGGCTAAGCTCGTCGCTCAAAAGGGAAACAGCCCAGACCATCATCTAAGGTCCCTAATTCTATGCTCAGTGGGAAACGAGGTGAGATTTCTTTAACAACGAGAATGTTGGCTTAGAAGCAGCCATTCATTTAAAGAGTGCGTAACAGCTCACTCGTCAAGAGATCTTGCGCGGAAAATGTAACGGGGCTAAAGCATAGAACCGAAGATATGGATGTGTGCCTTTGTGGCATGCGTGGTAGAGGAGCGTTCCTATCTGCGTTGAAGTTAAATTGTGAGATTTGATGGAGCGTTAGGAAGTGAGAATGCTGGAATGAGTAACCATAAGACAGGTGAGAATCCTGTCCACCGAAAGAGCAAGGTTTCCTGGGCCACGATAATCGTCCCAGGGTTAGTCGGTCCTAAGCCGAGGCGAGTAGCGTAGGCGATGGACAACGGGTTAATATTCCCGTACTAGTGTAGTTTTGTTTAATGTGCGCGGCATATTAGGAGGAGCGGATTCATGGTTATATCCGTCTAAATAGGAGAAATACCTATGAATGAAAGAACCTTTTGGTTTAATTCCTTTGAGAGTGCTGACTAGAAAAGCAATTAAACATGTGGACTACTCTATCCGTACCGCAAACCGACACAGGTGCTCAGGTCGAGAAGACCAAGGTGTACGAGTGATTCTTCGTCAAGGAACTCGGCAAACAAGCGGCCGTAACTTCGGAATAAGGCCTGCCCCCTCACTCTGTTTATAAATTGAGTGAGGAAGTTTAAATGAGCTTTCTTAAATGATGGAAGAAATTAATTTTTTCTAAGAGAGATAAGATAAGAAAGCTGAAGCTTTCTCGCTACCATTTATTTTATAGGTAGAGTGAGGGGGCCGCAGCTAAGGAACCCATGCAACTGTTTACCAAAAACACAGGTCTCTGCTAACACGAAAGTGGATGTATAGGGGCTGACGCCTGCCCGGTGCCGGAAGGTTAAGGTAAGAGGTTTACGCTTTGAACTGAAGCCCCGGTGAACGGCGGCGGTAACTATAACCGTCCTAAGGTGAAAATTGTTGCCTTAGTGGAGTGAAAGTCTCCATTCTGTTTTTTACTCTGAAGCCATCAGAGTTTTTAAGAATAAAATTTGGCTATATGCTGGAACATCTGGTGTATCTGGTAGTACTAATTTAGATCTTTAAAAAATCTAAAAAGTAAAAATCTATCCAGTGCAGACAATCAGCAGGGAAGACTTAAAGATTAAATCTTTAAGAACCCTCAACGACTACACGCCAAACATCTTTTTTTTAGATGAAGATATAGTCTGATCTTTATGGCGACATAAAGACTGTATAAGAAATTATACAGCGCCTACTAGAGTCATATCCAATAGGTAGTTAAGTAACATTTTGAGCGAAATTCCTTGTCAGGTAAGTTAGAATTGCCTGATTAGTAAAGTGATTTACTAAAAGCAAACCAACTAATAACGGGGAAGTCTAAGCCTAATATGGTAAGATAATCTCGTGGCAATGCTAAATTAAGTAGAGCCGTAACGACTGATCCGAAAGGAGAGGTACATATATGATAGAAAAATCGAATGTACAACACGTTGGCCCTCACTTTAAAAGGAAATCCATGGAGTTTGCTTGGTATTTAAGTGGTTTTGTAGATGGAGCAGGATGTTTTTCGATTTCATTTAATAAAAAAGCTAAAATGAAAACTGGTATTGAAATCAAACCAAGTTTTTTCATAGCTCAAAATAAAAGAAATCTTCAAATATTAAAGGACATTCATGCTTATTTCGGATGTGGTGCGATTAGGTTTAACAAATATGATCAAACCTATAAATATGAAGTTAGATCCATTAAAGATTTAATAAATATAATTATCCCACATTTTCAAGAATATCCATTACGCACTACTAAATTAAAAGATTTTGATACTTTTAATGAGATTTGTCATCTTATTATTAGATCTCATCATCTTAATAAAGAATATTTAAAACAGATTATTATTGATAGTTATACTATGAATGAAGCTGGTTTAAGAAAATATACCAAGGAAGATCTTCTAAAGATTTTAGTGAGGTGAAGATATAGTCTGATCTGTTTGGAAACGAACAGTTAACGTTAAATGAAGTTCTGACCTGCACGAATGGCGTAATGATATGGGTACTGTCTCGACGAAGAGCTCGGTGAAAGTGCATTGACGGTAAAGATGCCGTCTGTCCGCAGCAGGACGAAAAGACCCCGTGCAGCTTTACTACAGCTTGACATTGGATTGGGGGTATACATGTGTAGGATAGGTGGGAGACTTTGAAGCTTAAACGCTAGTTTAGGTGGAGTCAACGGTGAAATACCACCCTTGTATACTTCTTGTTCTTACTCGGACCGTTATCCGGTTCGAGGACCGTGTCTGGTGGGTAGTTTAACTGGGGCGGTTGCCTTAAGGCTAATTTCCTTCCGAGATTAGCAGGGGGCGTATTTGGCTATATGCTGGAACATCTGGTGTATCTGGTAGTACTAATTTAGATCTTTAAAAAATCTAAAAAGTAAAAATCTATCCAGTGCAGACAATCAGCAGGGAAGACTTAAAGATTAAATCTTTAAGAACCCTCAACGACTACACGCCAAACATCTTTTTTTAGATGAAGATATAGTCTGATCTTTATGGCGACATAAAGACCTGTCACATCAAACAGGTAACATTTATTGAAAAATAAGTTGTTTAACATAAGTGCCTAAAGAGTATCGGAGGCGTTCAAAGGTTAGCTAGGTTCGGATGGAAATCGAATCGATAGTGTATACGCATAAGCTAGCTTGACTGTGAGGGTGACAACCCAAGCAGGGACGAAAGTCGGAGTAAGTTTTCCGCTGTCAGTACATTAGTACAAGAGTGTGGTATCGACAGCGCTTTCGGATAAAAGTTACGCCGGGGATAACAGGCTTATAGCGCCCAATAGTTCACATAGACGGCGCTGTTTGGCACCTCGATGTCGGCTCATCTCATCCTGGGGCTGAAGCATGTCCCAAGGGTCCGGCTGTTCGCCGGTTAAAGAGGTACGTGAGCTGGGTTCAGAACGTCGTGAGACAGTTCGGTTTATATCCGCTGTGGACGTCAGGAAATTTGAGAGGATTTGATCCTAGTACGAGAGGACCGGATTGAACGCACCGCTGGTGTGCCAGTTGTTCTACCAAGAGCATTGCTGGGTAGCTATGTGCGGAATAGATAAGCGCTGAAAGCATATTAAGCGCGAAACTAACCTCAAGATTAGATTTCCCTATGAGGACACTGAAAGACGATCAGTTTGATAGGCACAAGGTGTAAGCACGGCAACGTGTTGAGCTAAAGTGTACTAATAGTCCCATTGACTTTTTACGTCTAAGAAAGATAGTATTAATTCATTTTTGCTATTTTTCTTAGTATCAAGGTAAATTGGCTGGTTATTAGTAGTTATTAAGCGAATGAACTAATATGCTTTTTGGATGGACTCCAATTGATTCTAAAATACTTTTTAGGATTTATTTGGTGCCCATAGCAAGAGGGAAACACCTGTTCCCATACCGAACACAGCAGTTAAGCCTCTTAGCGGTGACAATACTTGGGGTTGACCCCTGGGAAGATAGCACGGTGCCATTTTATAAAAATAGCTTCCTAACGGAGGCTATTTTTTATTTTAGGTATTTAATCGTTATTAAAAGACTAGTAATATACAGCTATATATTATAAGCGTATTCTTAGGAATTGGTGTTAAAATGAAAATATGCATCACAATTTTCAATATGATCCTAAGGAACGTTTAAAGATAATAAACCCTGCTCAATATTTAAAAAGTTTAGGTATTCAGGGCGCTAATATTTTTTTTGATGTTGGGGCCAATGATGGATACTTTGCTTTAGAGGCTGCCCAGATTATTAAGGAAAGTGGTTTAGTCTACGCCCTAGACATTGATGGTAGCGCACTTGATAGATTAACAAAAAAGAGTGATGAATTAGGGATAAATAATATTAAAACAATTAATCTCAAAGCCGAAAATATTGATCAACTAAAAGATTTGGTCGGGAGAGTAGATATTGTATTCCTAGGAACTGTTTTGCATGATTTTGAAGATCCTTTAAGGGTTCTAATGAATTTAAAACATACTCTATCGAAGACAGGTCGAATCATAAATTTAGATTGGGCTAAAGAGGAATCAGAGATTGGTCCACCACTTTCGATCCGTTTTTCTACTAAAGATGTGAGTCGACTTGCTAAAGAAGTAGGACTTAAAGTTGATTCAATAAAGCGAATAGCGCCATATTTTTACGAAATGGTCTTATCTATTTAAAGTTTAGATTTACATAAACTTGACCTTTAAACAACAGCATGATAAAATCAAGGTAGTTAGTTGATGTCAATAAAGTTAAGGATTAAGGAGTAGAAAATGGCTGGTACTAAAACTGGTGGGACAAAAGCAGCATTAACAAATCGATCTAAATATGGTTCAGACTTTTACGCTAAAATAGGAGCCAAGGGTGGAAAATTAGGACGAACTGGTGGTTTTTACGCCAATCGAGAACTTGCTCGATTAGCTGGTGCTAAAGGTGGTAGAATTTCTCGACGCGTCAAAAAAGAAGCTTAATTAACGCCAAATACTTACATTAGATAGCGTTGCTCAACATTTTTCGAAGCTCGATAGACTCTACAGAAACGGGAAGAACTAACTTTCCATTTAGTGTGACAATTGAAGCAACTGTAGTAACTGGGATTAATAGTTTGGAAGCTTTGAACAGAGCAGGTTGGACAAATACTTCTTTTATTAAGCCAGTCTCGATAGGTATCAAGACAGTTCTCAATATGTTCAATGCTCAGTTCAAGCTTTAATTTGTGGGCTATTTGTTTGGCTTTTTCCCAGGCTTCGATTTCCATCTTAAGTAAACCATAATCTGACTCATATTCTCGGTGTTTTAGTATGGAATGACCTATTTCGTGCATTAAAGCATAACTTGCTTCGGGTGTATCCATTTTATCAGCTTGAAAATAGACTATTCTATCAAGGGGAGACCAATAGAAGTTATTGCTTTCCCGAAAGTTAATCTTTGGAAATTCTTTTTTTAATCTTTCAATAAGACTATTCATGACGAAAGGTTATCCTGGCATAATCATAACAACCATAAATAACGGCATCATTTGGTCGTTCAGCCTTCTTTAATAGCGGTAATTTTATTAATGGAATTTGATATCTTTCTAATTCTGTTTTTAGATAATTCTTATATCTTTCAAAATAATTTCCGACACTTCCTCCAAAAACAATAACTTCGGGTTCGAAAATAGCGATTAACTCCATGACCCCTTGGCTTAAGTCGTAAGCTATCAGTTTCCATATTTTGGGGTCTTCAATGTCTTTGGCCATTTTACCAAATCTTGATACAATTGCTTTTCCAGAAATATAACTCTCCCATGAGACAAATTTACCATTGCGAGCGAATAGGATTGATTTTCCTCCATTGTCTCCGGTTTCTGTGTCAATCTGACAATTATCAACAAAGGCAAAACCGATACCAGTACTAATAGTGATATAAAGTACTCTCGAAAACTTACCTTTTACCAACATTGCTTCGGATAATCCGGCCAATTTAGCGTCGTTTTCTACGGCTACAGGAGCCTTAAATAATCTTTCAATATCCTGATGGAGATGAATTCTTTTCCAATTAAGATTTCCAAAATTAAGAATCAGATCATGCTTACGATCAATATTTCCTGGAGCGCCAATTCCGATTGCTCGATAATCATGGTTAATGAAATCAGAATCTTGAAGCATTTTTAAGAAGTCAGAATAGTGAGACGGCGTGGCGTATTTTACTCTATTTAAAATAACTCCGTAATCATCTAGAGTTGCTATTAGTGTTTTGGTCCCACCGATATCTATGCCAAGATACATACTCCTATATTAACATTAATCGCATTAAATTATCTATTAAGCCGAAAATATAAAATAACTCTTTACTACAGATAACAAAAAGAGTATATTGATATTAATCGTATTTAGTAAATTTAATATAACAAGAAAATTAAATTCTTAAGAGATTGATCATTACTAGATCGAAATTGTTATAAGGGAGGTTAGAATGAGTGCAACCGTAACGATGGATGAATTATTAGCGAGCCAAGATGTTAGTTCGCTTCAAGAGGGGGATGTAGTTGAAGGTAATGTTTTGTCGATCAAGAAGAATGAGATCTGGGTTGACTTAGGACCATTCGGAACAGGAGTTGTTCTAAGAAGAGAAATAAATAAGGCTCAAAAACTGGAGATTGGTGATTTAATTACTGTTAGCGTAGTTGACCCCGAAATTGAACAAGGACAAGCTTTACTTAGTATGCGAAAGGCCGTTAAGGATCGAGGATGGGACGAGATTCAACGTTTGTTTGATACCCAAGAAGTTGTTGAGATTACACCATATGATGCCAATCGTGGGGGGTTATTGGTTGAGCTAGAGGGCATAAGAGGATTTTTGCCAGTTTCTCAATTGGCTGCTGTTCATTATCCACGAGTTGGAGGTGCCGATAAAGATGAGATTCTCCATAAACTTAATAGCTTAACTAAAGAAATTCTCAAAGTTCGTATTCTAGATGTTAGTCGACGAGATAATAAATTAATAGTATCAGAGAAAGAAGCCGTTAAAGATGATATGCAGTCTCGATTCTCTAAGTTAAAAGTTGGAGAAGAGGTAGAAGGCGTAGTAACGGGCGTAATTGATTTTGGAGCCTTTGTTAATGTTGATGGTATTGAGGGTCTGATTCACATTTCAGAAATATCTTGGGAAAGAGTTGATGATCCAAAAAATTATATTAAAGTTGGAGATAAAATTAAGGCTAAAATTATCGCCATTGATAAAGATCGTCTATCTCTTAGCCTTAAACAAATGACTAAAGATCCCTGGTTAGAGCAAGTCCAGAAGTTTAAGAAAGGTGAAATTGTTGAGGGAAAAGTTACTCGCATAACACCTTTTGGTGCATTTGTTTTGCTAAGCCCAAGTGTTGAGGCTTTGGTTCATGTATCGGAAATGAGTGATGATGATAAGATTGATCCTGAAAAGATTTTTCAATTGAATGAAACGAAGCAGTTTAAAGTATTAGAGATTGATCTCGAGAATCGTAAAATTGCCTTGTCATTAAAAGAAAGTATTAAAAAACCTACCAAGAAGGCAGCTAAGTCCTAGGGGTCGCATGATTTAACTTGGGGTTTATGAAGAAGGGAGTATCGAAGCAATGACGAAATCTCAAATCGAGCTTGATGAATTGGTAACTGTCGGTACTCTAGCCGATAAGCTTCTTATTCCTGTCAGCACCTTAATTATGGAACTCATGAAGAACGGAGTTTTAGCTACCGTTAATGAAAAAATCGACTTTGATACGGCTCAAATTATCGTAACCGAGTTGGGATTAGACATTGAATTAATCAAAAAGGTTAGACAAACCGAAACGATTAGATCAAAAAAAGATCAAATAGTTGGCGAGCATGCTCCAACTAGGCCTCCGGTTGTAGCAGTGATGGGTCATGTTGATCATGGTAAGACCTCAATTTTGGATGCTATTCGATCTAGCAATGTCGTAAAGTCGGAGTCGGGAGGGATAACGCAACATATATCTGCATATCAAGTTAAGCATAATAATCGAATAATTACGTTTCTTGATACTCCAGGCCATGAAGCTTTTGCCGCTATTCGTGAACACGGAGCTCAGTTAACCGACATTGTTATAATTGTGATTGCGGCTGATGACGGTGTGAAGCCTCAAACTATTGAGGCTATTCGATTTGCTCAGAATGCAAAGTCAAAGATTTTGGTTGCTATCAATAAAATTGACAAAGAGGGGGCAGATGTTAATCGCATTAAACAGCAATTAAGCGAAAATGGTTTAACACCCGAAGAATGGGGTGGCGATACGGTAATTTGCGAGGTTTCGGCTAAGAATAACATTGGAATAGATAAGCTTTTAGATATGGTTTTATTGCTAGCTGATATCGAAGAATTACGTGCAGATATAGATGTACCAGCTCGAGGATTAGTTATTGAGTCTCATATTGAAACCGGTCGGGGACCAGTTGCTCGACTTTTGGTTGAAGCAGGTATATTAAAAACAGGAGACTATATTGTAGCTGGCTCAATTTATGCCAAGATTAAAACACTTCAAACTACTGACAATCAAACCATTCAAGAAGCAGGGCCATCAACGCCCGTTACAATAACAGGCCTAAAAGCTTTGCCAGAATTTGGTGATCAGTTTATTTCTTATAAAACAGAAAAAATTGCCAAAGAAGAAGCTAGTCGTCGTTTAATCAATAGTTCAAAGAATGACACTAAAATGAATTTGGGTAGTACCGATTTAATCCGTCTAATTAATAGAAATAACTCTCTTAAGGAATTAAACGTAATTATAAAAGCAGATGTAATGGGATCTATTACATCCGTTGTTGATAGTCTCAAGGGGCTTGATAATAATGAGGTTGCGGTTAGGGTTGTGAGCAGTAGCGCTGGTCAGGTTGTAGAGAATGATATTTATTTAGCAAAGAGCAGCAATTCTATAATTTATGGGTTTAATATAGATATCTCTAAACACATAAAAGATTTGGCTCGACGTGAAAAAATAGAAATCAAGACCTATAAAATCATATATGAGTTAATTGATGATGTTAAAGATAAACTTAGTGATCTATTAGCTCCAGAAATAACCGAAATAATGCTAGGCAAATTAATCATAAAGGGTATATTTAAGACGACAGCTCATGAGGTTATTTGCGGTGGGGAGGTCGTTGAAGGAAAGCTAAGTTTTCCGGCTACAGCTCGTATCATAAGGGGCAAAGAAGAGCTTTCTGAGGTAAATATAGTTAATCTTAAGAAGGGTACCGTAGATGCTAAGGAAGTAATCGTTGGTGATATGTGCGGGGTAAGTCTTAAGACAGACCAAAAGCTTGTCTTGGAAGAGAACGATCAGTTGGTTGCATTTAGACGAGAGGTTGTGGCTCGTAAACTTTAGTAATTTTGGTGTATAATATTAATTATGATAAAAATCAACGATGAATTATTGATTGAAATAGGGCTAGGTAAGCTTCCCAAGCCGGATCGAGATAGTTTGTTAGATAAATTTTATGAAACCTTGCAGATTAGGGTTGGTCAAAAACTGGCTGACAAAATGACTCCTGCTCAGATGGATGAATTTGAGATATATTATAATGCCCAAGATCAAAAAAGTGCTTTAAACTTTTTAGAAACTAATTTTCCGGACTATAAGTCGACCGTCCAAACCGAATTCGATAAACTTAAGGTTGAATTAATTAATTCAGTTCCACAGATTTTAGCAACTATTCCTGAGGAAAATTAAGGCGAGTTTTATAGCCCGCCAAAAATGAAACAGTATCCATTTCTTGTTTCCCTGGTGGAATTATGGAGTGAACCATAAGTGTTCCTTTTGACGTATAAATACCAAATTGATTTTTTCCGCAATAGAACTTACCAATCGGCCCATTTTTATTGACTACACTAGACTTTGTTACGATAAATTCTAAATTATTAAAAATAAATCTAGATTTAGGCCACTTAGTGAAAGCCCGTACCTCTCTCTCTAAAGTTTGAGCTGGCTTCTTAGGGTCAAGGATTGAATCAGCTTTGGAAATTTTATGATCATAGCTTGCGAGCTGATCATTTTGCTTCATAGGGATAATTTTACCCCCAAGTATATTATCTAAATGGTCATGAATCATAGTTTGGGCTAGTTGATCGAGTTGATCTGATAAATCTTGTTTAGTAATGCTTGGAATAATGTCTAGTTGTGATTGAACAAAAATTGGACCTTGGTCCATTTCGGGCACTAACTTAATTAAACTAACACCAGTCTTATCTTCTCCATTTAGAATAACGCTCTCAATAGGGGTTGGACCACGATGTTTTGGCAATAATGAAGGATGAATATTAATAATTCCATTAGAAAAATAGTTAAGAATACTAGTTGGAATTATTTTTCCATAGGCTGCCAGAAGAGCAGTTTTGGTGTTGTACGTCTTTATCTTATTAAGTAATTCTTGATTATTCGTATAATTTATAATCTTTATATTATTCTTATGGGCAAAATCAATAATTTCAGTTTCATTTTGATTCTTCTCAGATTGAGCTACTATAATAGCCGGGATTTGATATCCAAGAGCTAGTACTGCCTTTAATGCTAAAAGATTGGTTTTAATTCCAGTAGCAAATTTTTCGTTACCAAAGAAGAGAATTGTTTTTGATGAATTCTTCATAATTTAATTGTTTGATCTTGCCCTTTTTATCTAGGATATAAAAAGCATCAGTCCTTTCTTTAATATGATCAATGAATAAAATTCCGTTATTATGGTCAATTTCATGTTGAAAAATGCGAGCCCTAAAATCATTAATAGTTTCTTGAATTTGTTGACCGTTTATATCTAGGGCCGAAAGCTTGATCTTACTGTAGCGGGGAACTTTTCCGTAGATATCAGGTATACTTAAACAGCCTTCATAATCTTCAATGATGTCGCCGTATAATTTGGTAATCTTGGGGTTGATATAAGCCTTAAAGGATAAATCATCTTTATCTTCTAAATTATTTCTAATAATAACTATTTGATTTAATTCATCAATTTGAACGGCCGCTAAGGCTACACCGACCTCATGATCTCTACTCTGATCCCAGCTTAAGGTGGCTTTCTCCATGTTGTCGATGATCGTAAGAATCTTCTTAGTTATTTTGCCAACTTTTCTTGAGGGTTGCCTTAGGTGAGGATTGGGTAGGGTAATTATATTGTCTTTTGTCATTTAACCTAAGTATAACGTATTGCCAGTGATTAGATCTAGTTTAAAGAAGATCTGTTGGGTCAATATCATAATTCCAACCTGAAGGTAGTAGCGAGATGACCCGAATAAGATTTTGTCGATTTTTAGCCTTTACTATTAGCTGCCATTCAAATTTATTACCAAACTTTTCGTGAAAAGCGGGCGATGGACCTTCTATAAGTAATTCTAATTTATCGAGCAATAGGGCCTTTAACTTAAGGGCTGCATATTGAGCGCTTTTGGGACTAGAGCGTTTTAACGATAGCTTTAAAAGATAAACAAAAGGTGGAAAGTTATATAATTCTCTTTCTTTCAATTCTTCTTTATAAAACGACTTATAGTTTTGATTTAGGGCATATTTTAGAATATTACTATTTGGGTTATAACTTTGAATTACAATCCTACCTTCTAAATGGCCTCGATTAGCCCTTCCTAAAACTTGAGATATCAACTCAAAAGATTTTTCTCTAGAGCTAAAGTCTGGTAAATAAAGGCCGGTGTCGGCCTGTATTATTCCAACTGTTGAAAGAAGCGGAAAATCAAAACCCTTGGCTATAAGCTGTGTTCCAACAATAATATCTACCTCTCCTGAAATAATCTTTTGATAATTATTTTGAATAGCTTCTGATTTAAGGTTGTCACTATCAAATCTGTAAATTACCTTATCCTTAAATAATGTTCTTAGTTCTTCGTCGAGAGCTTTAGTTCCAGCAGTTTTAAATATTACTGAGGTGTAATTACAGACGGGACAGGAAGTGGGGATATTTTTAGTAGTATAACCACAGCTATGACAGATTAAATATTTTTTATCAGCATGATAAGTTAGTGGTAAATTACAATTTACGCAAAGTTCTTCCCAGCCACAATTTTCGCAAAATATTAGTCTGGCCGTACCTCTTCGGTTGAGGTAGATTAAAGCCTGTTCTTTGTTCGACAGGGACATATTGATGCTAGCGATTAACTGATCGCTAATAAGAGACGATCGAGTAAAATTAGACCTATCTTTTAAATCAACTAAACTAGATTGGGGCGTATAGTTCAGGCTACCTTTAGCGAGAGACATTAAATTAAGAATCGGCTTATCGAGGCTCTTTGCAAAGTAGTAGTCTGCTATCAAAGGAGTTGCTGACCCCATTATTAAAGTAGCGCGGTGTAATTTTGACAAATAAGCAGCCACTCGTGTTGTTTGATATTTAGGATATTGGCCTTCCTTATATGAGGAGTCATGAAACTCGTCTAAAACAATTAATCCTAAGTTGCAAACAGGATAAAATAAGGCTGAACGAGGACCTATTAAGACAAAAGGTTCAGAGGAAGTTAAGCATTTTAACCAAATTAACTCCTTCTCTTTAGTGGTTAATCTAGAATGAACCAAAAATACTGGTTTTTGAAGAATGTGGTTAAAACTCTCCCAAAGCTGGGAGGTTAAGCTTATTTCTGGTGTTAAAATTATAACAGATTTATTGTTCTTGATACTGTTGATGGCCAGTTCTTGATAAATACGCGTTTTGCCGCTTCCAGTTATTCCATAAAGGAGATAAGTATCAGGCTTTGTAATTTTAGCTAATATTTTGCTCTGATCATTATTTAACTTAGGCAATACAAGAGTTTTTGTAGTCTTATCATAACTATCCTCAAACTTATAATTAGGATGAATATTGGGCGGCAAGAATTGTTTTGTTATAACCCCCAAGCTGGCTGGATAATAAGATATTAGCCATTTCGCAAGTTCAATTGACTTTAAGGGCAGAGATGGAAGATCGAAGACAAATGCAATCTCTTTAGTTTTAAACTTTGGACGTTCTACTTTTTTTAGTACAAAACCCATTACGATACTATTTTGTAGCGGAACTTTAACGATAGTGCCAGCTCCTAGAGATCGTGAGCAAAAATAAGTCAATGGTTGCAATGAATGATACTTACTGGATCTAACCCAAATTTCATAAAAAAACATATCTCTAATTATAGACCGTATATTTGTTTATCTAATTTTAATTTTTCTATTAAATTTTGTTGAATTAAATTTTAAGATAGCTTATACTAGTTTGTACGTTGTTCTAAACACAATAGGGGAATATGTTAGATATTTTTATTACATCTAGAGTGCGGCGTAAAATCATAGTAATTTATGCTAAGTATCCAGACTTCAAGACTCATGTTAGAGGTTTAGCTAAGTTAATTAAAGAAGACGCTGGCAATATTCAAAGAGAGTTAAAGCGATTAGAAAAAGTAGGATTTTTGACGTCTGAAAAACAAGGGAATACCAAGGTCTATTCAACTAATAAGCATTTTCCTATTTTCAAAGAGCTGCAAAGTATAGTGTTAAAATCCCAGAAAACTACTCAAAAACGAACCATCCATTAAAGTTTAATAAATTATTTGCAATTATTACCTCTGTAATGTAAAATAAACAAAATGATTCAAGTTACACGTAAAGATTCAAAAGAATCGCTCGAAAATTTACTCCGAAGATTTAATCGAAAAGTACAGCAATCAGGAGTTATGGCTCGAGTTAAACAGCTTCAATATTTTGAAAAACCGATGTCTAAAGTTGAACGTCGTAAACGCGCAATTGTTCGTCAAGAACGTAAAGTTATAAAAATGACAAAAATAAAAATGGGACAAAGATATTAGATGATTGAAGAAAATATTGAGCATGATTTGAAACAATCAATGCTCGATAGAGATCATCAAAAAACAAGTGCTTTAAGAAATCTTAAGAGCGTTATTTTATATTTCAAAATCTCTAAAGGCTCAAGAAATCAAAGATTAGATGACCTTGAGGTTATAGATTTGTTGTCAAAGGAACTCAAAAAGAGACTCGAGAGTGTAGAGTTATATAAAAAAGGCAATAATCAAGAAAAAGCTAATGCAGAATTGTATGAAGTTAAGGTTATTGAATCATATCTCCCCCCCAAAATGAGCGACCAAGAAATTGATCAGATAATTGACGAAGTAGTTAAAGAAAAGGGCAAAGATATCAAAAATATGGGTCTAATTATCTCGCAAGTAAAGCTTAGGACAGTCGGTCGAGTTGATGGAGCTATTATTGCCTCTAAGGTTAAAGAAAAGATAACATGATTATATTAATGGGTCCCGCCGGAGCTGGTAAGAGTGTGCAAGGTAAACTTTTTACAGATGAGCTTGGGTTGGCTTGGATATCAACTGGGGGTCTATTCAGAGCTTTTATTACAGGTGAGCGACGTAAAGAATTAATGTCAGGTAAACTGCTTGACGATCAAGAAGTAATTGCTTTAGTCCAAAAGGCTCTTGCCAATATTGATCTAAAAGATGAATTTGTAATAGATGGTTTTCCTCGTACCATTAAGCAAGCTAATTGGATTTTAGATCAAGTTAAAAACAAAAAATTGCAACTAACCGCAGTATTTAATCTGGTTGCATCAAAACGTGCTATTCAAGAAAGATTAATTCAGAGAGGTCGAGATGATGATAATCCCAAAGTCATAAAGGTTCGATTTGAAGAATTTAAACACAAGACTCTTCCTATTATTGAACTTTTCAAAGAGAATAACATAAAGGTAATTGATATTAATGCTGATGCTAGGCCGATTGAAGTCCATCGTGAAATAATTGGTCATTTACCGGAGATTATTTGAGATGGTAACAAAACCCAAAACTAAATCGGAAATAATTGCCATAAGGGAATCTGGTAGGATGTTATCTAGGGTTTTGGAATATTTAGTTGATCAAGTTGAAGTAGGGATGCATACGCTTGAACTGGCCGATATTGCTAGTAAAGAGCTTACATTATTGGGCGGAAAGCCAGCCTTCTTAGGATATCAAGGTTTTCCAAATGTGCTGTGTGTTTCTTTGAATGAAGAAGTGGTGCACGGTATTCCGAAGCAAGATAAAATTATTAAGAGCGGGGACATCTTAAGCCTTGATTTTGGAGTGCAATACAGGGGAATGATAACTGACGCTGCCCGCAGTATTATTATGGGACAACCACAAAATAAGCGACAGCTAGAGTTAGTTCAATATACTGAAGCGGCTCTTTATGCTGGAATTAGTGTAGTTAAAGATGGTATTCGAACCGGCGATATTGGTTATGCTATTGAGAAAGTGCTGAATAAACATAAATTTGGAATCGTTCGAGATTTGGTTGGTCACGGAGTTGGACATTATCTTCATGAAGACCCTAATATTCCTAATTATGGACGTCCAAATACTGGACCTTGGCTTAAAAAGGATATGACTATTGCCATTGAGCCGATGTCTACCCTAGGCTCTGAGAGAGTAAAAGTTGGGGCTGATGACTGGACTATTTCCTCCATTGATAATAGTCCGTCGGCTCATTTTGAACACACGGTCTTAATTACTGAAGACGGCTGCGAAATTTTAACTGATTATGAAACAAAAATATATTTTAAAGAATAAGACTATGCTTGCCAGTTCCTAAACTGAAGCGGTATACTACAAATTAGCATGAAACCAGAACATTTTGTTGGACTCGATATTGGAACAAGCAAAGTTAGGTGTATTGTTGGTATGTTTGATCCTAACGGAGAGAATAAGCCTTCTATTATTGGGCATGGAAGTGCTTTGAACAGGGGCATGAGACGTGGCCTAGTAGTTCATGTTGACGAAGTTGCCGAGGCCGTTAATCAGGCCGTAACAGAAGCGGAGAGAATATCTGGAATACCTATCAAGAGGGCCACAGTAAATGTTAATGGATCACACGTTGAAGGATTTAATTCTCAGGGAGTGATTGCGATTAGTGCTGCTGATCGTGAAATTACCGACGAGGATAGAATGCGGGTTGAAGAGGCTGCAACTATTATTAATTTGCCTCAGAATCGTGAAATAGTGCAATTCTTTGCTAAAAACTATAGTCTTGATGGTCAAAAGAATATTAAAGATCCAGTTGGAATGCACGGAATTAGACTTGAGGTTGAAGCTCATATGGTAACCGCCTCCACTCCAAACTTAAGAAATCTAGATATGGTTCTTGAAAAATCAGATATTTTACCCAACCATCACAGCGTTTCAAGTCTAGCAGCTGCTGAAGCTGTTTTAACTAGAGATCAAAAGGAAGCAGGAACATTATTATTAGATATCGGAGCGGGAACAACAAACATGATTGTTTTAGAAGATGGTGAAGTTGAGCACATTGCAATTATACCAATCGGAGGTCAACATATTACTAATGATTTAGCAATTGGACTTAAAACAGATTTAGAGGTTGCCGAACGAGTTAAGCTTGAACATGCTAGTTTAATACATGGTTCCTCTAAGGCTCCAATCAGCATCAAGGTTAACGGTCGATTGGATAAGTTTGATCATTCTGACATAACTATGATTATTGAAGCCAGAGTTGAAGAGCTCTTGGAATATGTTCAAAAAGAACTCCAGAAGATCAAGAAAGATCGAAAATTGCCTGGAGGAGTGGTCTTAACGGGTGGAACCTCAAATTTACCTGGTATAGTTGAATTTACACGGTCTAAGTTAGAATTAGCCAGTCGATTGGCTCGACTACAAAATATCGGTGGACTAGTTGATGTCGTGGAAGACCAATCCTTTACAACGGTAGTTGGATTGATGTTGTTAGATATGTTATTACTCCCAGCTCTACCAGTAAATACTGGAGGCCGTTTTGCCGATAGTTGGAGTGCCAAGGAAATAATAGGCAATGTTTTCAAAAAAATTAAGAACTCATAAATTTATTCTAAGAATTAAATTAGTTAGTCATTTGAAATAGATAGTTTTGTCTTCTTGATAAATTTGCGCTATACTACAAAAGTATAATTTTAGGTAGAGGTAAAAAATGTCACAAGTTGTAGAACCAGCAATCGAAACATTTGCAAAGATTAAAGTAGTCGGGGTTGGGGGAGCTGGAGGAGCAGCAATAAATCGGATGGTCGAAGCCAACATAGACGGAGTTGATTTTGTGGCAATTAATACTGATGCTCAGGCCCTTCATCATTCTAAGGCTAATCATAAAATTCATATTGGTAAGGACACCACCAGGGGTCTTGGTTCAGGTGCTGATCCTAGTGTTGGACAGAAAGCTGCCGAAGAATCAGCTCCTGAGATTAAAAAGGCAATTGAGGGTGCAGATATGGTTTTTGTAACGATTGGAGCTGGTGGAGGAACTGGGAGTGGAGCCGGCCATATTGTTGCTAAAATTGCTAAAGATGAGGGAGCCTTGGTGATTGGTTTTGCAACTAAGCCATTTGCTTTCGAAGGAGAAAGAAGAAGAAGAAATGCCGATATTGCAATCGATAGATTAAGAGGATCCGTTGATACTCTTATTATAATTCCAAATGATCGTTTACTTGAAACAATTGATCGAGAGACTCCTTTATTAGAAGCATTTAAAGTTGCGGATGATGTTTTAAGGCAAGGGGTTCAAGGGATCTCTGATTTAATAACAGTTCATGGACTAATAAATCTTGATTTTGCCGACGTTAAAACGGTTATGAAAGACGCTGGAACAGCCCTAATGGGGATTGGGAGGGCAACTGGAGAAAATCGATCTGTAATGGCTGCTCAACAGGCTATCGACTCTCCATTATTAGAGGTTTCAATTGATGGCGCTAGGGGTATCTTATTTAATATTATTGGTGGCAACGATCTATCGATGCATGAGATTAATGCTGCAGCTGAAACCATTACTTCAGCCTCTGATCCTGATGCTAATATTATCTTTGGAGCAACCATTAACCCGGATTTAGATGGAGAAGTAATTATTACTGTTGTTGCCACCGGATTTGATGCATCTTATTTTAAGAGTCAAACTAAAGTCGAAGACGATAAAGATAACAGTAGTATTAATAACAACGAGATTGATCCTTATGCCTATCCTGATTTGGATACTTCTGACGATAATACGATTTCTGACATCAATATGGACCTAGACAATGATAACGTTAGTCATGATTTTAATAATGATTCACCTATTTCTAATATTTGGTCAATTGATGACGACAACGATCAGGATTCTGAGGTGGATTCGGATCACACAGATAATGACACCCAAAGTATTGATAAGCAAATAGTTTCTTCAAGCATAGATGAAGACCTAGATAAGCCCTCCTTTCTGAGAAGATTATCTCGTAAGCACCGAGATACAAACTCCAAAGAAGATAAATAGTTGTTTAACTGGGGTAGATTGTATTAAATAATACACCATAAATAGCTTGCCAAGCACTATTTGTAGAGTTATATTAATGTAACAAGACACTATATGTAGTTTAGAACTGAATACAAAAAGTGAAACTTGAGAACATTAAAACAAAATATAAATGCTATGAAGGGGATATGAATGAAGTGTAGTCAATGCCAAAGTGAGGACATTAAAGTCATTGAATCACGCGACGTGATTGACGACCAAGCTATTAGACGAAGACGAATGTGTGTGGGTTGTGGATTTCGCTTTACGACGTATGAAAGAATTGAGCGACCTCAATTAATTGTCATTAAAAAAGATCATAGTCGTGAGCTTTTTGATCGCAATAAAATTAGTTCAGGATTGTTTAAGGCCTGCGAAAAAACAACTATAAGTACGATGGAGATTGAATCTTTGGTCAATAAAGTTGAGCATAGTTTGTACGATTGCGGAGATTCGGAAGTAGAATCATCTAGGATTGGTGAGATTATCATGGATAACTTATCAGAGCTTAATGAAGTGGCATATGTCAGATTTGCAAGTGTTTACAGAAGGTTCAAAGACATTGCTAGTTTTGAAAAAGAACTTACACGAATTCGGAGTCGTAGTTTAGTCAAGTAGGGAAAAAGGGCATAGATTATTTGTAAGGTCTTCAGGGATGCTATAAATTTGGACTTCTTGAAGAGCTCAAACAAAAAAGGCAATTGCCGAATGGAACTCTATAAAAATTAAATATAAATATATTAAGCGTACTTAGGTTCTGGGAGGTTCTTAAGTAACAGGAAAACGAGGGTAATAAAATGAGTCAAACAACTAATTTAGGTGTGAGTAGATTGTTTACCGCTAAAAATAACAAGGCCTATGATCAAATTGAGTGGATGGTCACAGATGCAATATTAGAGAACCCAATGACTTCTAGGCCGGTATTCGAACAAAGGAATGTTGAGTTCCCTAAAGGTTGGTCTCAGAATGCAATTAATATCGTATCTCAAAAATATTTTAATGGCACTCCTGGAACAAAGAGTCGAGAAAAGTCTCTAAAGGAGCTTATTGATCGGATTGTTGATACGATAACAAGACAAGGTTTACAGGAGGGCTATTTCGATTCAGAAACAACGGCAGATAATTTTAGGGAAGAATTAAAATATATTCTAGCTACCCAAAGAGCAGCATTTAACTCTCCAGTTTGGTTTAATATAGGTGCAAAAGATAGGTCCCAACAAGCTAGTGCTTGTTTTATCCTAGCAGTAGAAGATACAATGCCTTCAATTCTTAATTGGTATGTTGAGGAAGGAATGATTTTCAAGGGTGGAAGTGGTTCAGGACTAAATATTAGTCCTATTCGTTCTTCTGTTGAAAAATTAGGTAAAAGTGCTGGAACAGCAAGTGGACCACTTAGTTTTATGAGAGGTGCTGATGCTTCAGCAGGAGCTATTAAGAGTGGTGGAAAAACTCGTCGCGCAGCCAAAATGGTTATTCTAAACATAGATCATCCAGATATTGAAGAATTTATTTGGAGCAAGGCTATTGAAGAACGAAAAGCTCGAGATTTAGAAAGTATGGGTTGGGATATGAGCCTAGACGGGAAGGATTCGTTTAGCGTTCAATACCAGAACGCTAACATATCAGTAAGGGTTACCGATGATTTTATGAAAGCCGTTGAAGCTGACGCTGATTGGGAATTAAAGGCAGTTAAAGATGGCAAAGTTGTCAAAAAGCTGAAAGCGCGTGATCTTTATCGACAATTTGCCGAAGCTGCTTGGGAGTGCGCTGATCCCGGTATGCAATTCGATACCACTATTAATAAATGGCACACAACACCTAGTGCAGGAAGAATTAACGGCAGTAATCCTTGTAGTGAATATATGCATCTAGATAATTCTGCTTGTAATCTAGCGTCTATTAATTTACTAAAATACCTAAACGATGATTTTAGTTTTGCTATCGAAGAATTTAATCATACAGTTGATATAATCTTCATGGCTCAGGAAATATTAGTTGGCTATAGCGATTATCCTACTGAAAAAATTGGTAAGAATGCTCGGGCTTATCGAGAACTAGGAATTGGCTATGCTAACCTAGGGGCGTTATTAATGGCTCAAGGATTAGCTTATGATAGCGATGAAGGGCGAGCTCAAGCTGCTGCTATTACAGCGCTAATGACAGGAAGAGCTTATTTTGTTAGTGCTAATATGGCGCGAACAGTCGGTCCTTTTAAGGGATACGAGAAAGATAGTAAGAATGTTTTAAATGTTCTAAAAATGCATCGTGCGGAACTTGCTAATATTGATGCCAGTCATGTTAGCGAAGATTTATTGGATGCCGCAACAAATGCTTGGGATGAAGCTATTGCTACGGCTGAGTTGTACGGAGTTCGTAATAGCCAAGCTAGTTTATTGGCTCCGACGGGTACGATTGCCTTAATGATGGATTGTGACACAACAGGTATTGAGCCCGACTTAGGCTTAGTAAAGGTCAAGAAGCTAGTTGGTGGAGGGACTATGAGTATAGTTAATCAAACTGTCCCGAGAGCCTTAAAGGCTTTGGGTTATACAAAGGCTCAAATTGAGGCAATCATAAACTATATTGATGTTGAAAAAACTATTTTAGGAGCACCAGCATTTAAGGATGAGCATAAAAGCGTATTTGCTTGCTCGATGGGAGATAATACTATTTCTTATATGGGTCACGTTCGCATGATGGCGGCTGTTCAACCATTTCTTTGCGGGGCAATTAGCAAAACTGTTAATATGCCAGAGGAAACTACAGTTGAAGACATCGAGAGTTTACACCTTGAAGCTTGGAAAATGGGTATAAAAGCAATTGCGATCTATCGAGATAATTGTAAAGTTGCCCAACCGTTAAGTATGGCTAAAAAAGCCGGACAAGAAGACCAAAAGGTTTCAGAAAATGAAGATAAATTTATTCTAAAAGGAGCTGTTCGGAGAAGTTTACCTCGCGTTCGAAATAGTAAGACCTATAAGTTTAAAATAGCTGACCTTAAGGGTTACTTTACTGTTGGAGAATATGAGGATGGAAGTCCTGGAGAACTTTTTGTTAACGTTAGTAAACAAGGCTCTACATTATCTGGCTTAACTGATTCTTTTGCTATGAGTGTTAGTCATGGGCTGCAGTATGGAGTTCCACTTAAGAGATATGTAAAAGCGCTTAGAGGAACTAGTTTTGCACCATATGGGATTACAGATGATCCTGAAATTAGGACGGCTAGTTCAATCATAGATTATATTATGAGACGTTTAGCCTTAGACTATCTTAACTTTGACGATAAATTAGAGTTAGGTTTAATTGATATTGATGATCAAGTTGTTGAGAACCAACTTAGCCTCATTGAAACTGAATCTGAGAGTTCGAATTCACCTCTAAGTTTAGAGACGACTGTTACTGAGACAATCCAAGAAACTGTTACGGTTGAAAATAATCTTAAGTCAAAAAAAGTATACGATAATACTGCGCCACTTTGCTATAATTGCGGCAATCAAACTCAACGATCTGGATCATGTTATGTTTGTAGCGCCTGTGGATCCACAACTGGCTGTAGTTAAAATAACACCGATAATTGTTGACCAATCTAGTAGCTATAGGTTAATCTAGAGCTATATGAAAATAGTTGTATTGTATCGACCAAAGTCAGATAAGGCTTCAGAAGTTGAGGAATATATAAATGAGTTACGAAAAGATGTTCAGGGAACGGGAGTACGTATTGAGGTTCTTAATGTGGACAGTAGAGATGGCAACGCCATGGCTAGTTTATATGATGTTTTCAGTTTCCCAACAATTCTTGTAGTACAGGACAGTGGAATAATCCAGCACAGTTGGGAGGGGCAAGAACTGCCACTGTTTGATGAAATTAAGGCCTACGCTTTGGCGTAATCCCTAATAATCCTTTACAGATTAGAGAAATTTTGTTAAGATATATACTTATATGAAGAAAGCAGTAATATTAACTGGAAATAAACAATATCTCGTTAGTGAAGGTCAGACCTTAGACGTCGATAAGATAAAAGTTAATAAAGACAAACTTGAGTTTAAACCGCTCTTAGTTATTGATGGCGATATGGTCGAAATTGGTACTCCAGAACTAGACAAAAATAAGGTAACAGCAGAGATAGTAGAAGAAGTTAAGCTAGCAGATAAGGTTACTTCTATTCGCTTTAAAGCTAAAAAACGTGTTAAAACCGTTCACGGACATCGTCAACGCCTAAGTACCATTAAGATATCTAAAATAATATAAAGCGATACTACTAAAATCGCTGTGGATAAAAACTGCTTATTTTAGATTGCGTTGTATTAGTTTCAATGAATTTATTAAATCATGATTTTTTATCATATATTAATAGATAAAATCGTATCTGTTGTAACTTAATATGTAATTATAATTACAACTATATTTCATAAATATATATAAAAATTGCACTTAATTATTGGGTATAAATATTATTCGAAAAGTACTTGCAGGGCTTATTGATTCGATGCATACTATTAATTACGGGACGAGGACGGGAGCATTCTCGGATTTAACCGTAAATTAATAAAAAAGGGTTAAAAATCATACAAAAACATTATTAAAAAGGCTCAGATGATTCTGAGCCTTTTTAATAAATTCTATTTCCTCAGCTGTTATAATTAATCAGTATGGCTACAAATATTATATCTATCGTTAATCAAAAAGGGGGTGTCGGTAAGACTACGACAGTTATTAATATAGCCTCTTATCTAGCCCTTAAAGGAAGATCTGTTTTAATTGTTGATCTAGATCCACAAGCCAATGCAACCAGTGGACTTGGTATTAGCAAGGAAAACATTATATTTTCCAGCTATGATATTTTCAACAAGGATCAGCCTTCTTTTACGGCATTTACCACCAGAATTAAAAACTTAGATATAATTCCTTCTGATACGAATCTATCGGGTGTAGAACTGGAAATAATGAATTTAGCTGGAAGAGAATATATTCTTAAAACTCTTATTGAGAATTTAGGATACAATTATATTTTTATAGATTGTCCTCCGTCTTTAGGCCTTTTAACGATTAATGCCTTAACGGCCTCAACCGCAATTATTGTTCCTGTCCAGACCGAGTATTATGCTTTAGAGGGCTTAGGGCAACTCTTAGCAACATTTCAGGCCATTAAAGCATCTACTAATCCAAACTTAGAGATCTTGGGAGTCTTGTTAACTATGTATGATAAAAGAACTACTTTAAGTAATCAGGTAAGGGAAGAGATATTTAAATACTTTAACGAATTGGTTTTTGAAACAAATATACCCCGGAATATAAGATTAGCAGAAGCTCCTAGCTTCGGACAAACTATATTTGAACACGATAAATGGAGCAAAGGATCCAAAGCATATAAGAATCTGGCAAAAGAAATTTTGGATCGAACTAAACCTAACTAAAGAAATTTACAATTCTCTCTAGGTCTTGATCATTCTTAAAATTAATTTCTATTTTTCCTCCATGAGCTGTCCGTCGTAAAGTTACTTTGGTATTTAATTTTTGAGATAAAATTTTAGTTTGTTTGTTCTCTACGGCTGTGTGTTCATCAGCGGCGGTAAGTTTACCAGTGTTGGCTTTAAGTCCAATGACAAATTGTTCTGCTTTGCGAACTGTCCAATTATTCTTAATAATCTGACCTAATAAATACCGTTGTTGATCTTTGCTGGATATTGCTAAAATTTGTCGAGCATGTCCCTCTGTAATCTTTTCTTTAACGAGTGCCTCCTTGGCAAAATCTGGTAAGTTGATTAGTCTGTATGTATTAACGACAGTTGTATGGGCCTTTCCTAGTTTTAAAGCTATATCTTCAAACTTCAAATTAAATTGATCGTGTAGTTTTTGTATGCTAAAAGCTTGTTCGAGAGGGTTTAAATCTACTCTCTGAACATTCTCGATAATGGCAATTTCTAATTTTTCAAGATCCTCTCGCTTTTTAGATATTGCCGGCACATGGGTTAGACCGGCTAAAATAGCTGCTCTCCAGCGTCTTTCCCCAGCTATTACATAAAATTTATTTTTATTGGGAGAAACTATTAAAGGTTGAACTATTCCGAATTGTTTTATGGATTGAGCTAAGCTCTGAAGAGATTCTGGGTCAAAATTGTGCCTTGGTTGATATGGATTAACTTCCAATAATGTAATTGGAATTTTCTCGATTCGATCTTCTTTTGATAGCAACATTGATTTGTCAAAATCGGGAGGTAGTAAAGCTTCAAATCCTCGTCCTAATCCTTTGTTTGTGTGATCCGCCATGCATCAAATATAGCACGAGAGGATTACTTTAGGATAGACTTCTTTTAATTTCGGTGTTTTAGTTATAAAATAAACAAAGTGCATCAAAAATAAAAATCAAATGAGATTACTTAAAATTAAAAAGATTAGAATTCTCAATGTCAGAAGCTTTAAGCTATTGTTCTTAGGATTAGTGACCGTAATAACTTTAACTCTTTTTTTAAATAGTCGCCAGGCTTTTGGGCTGAACAGTCTGGGAAAAAGTATAAATCCACTCCATTCCATAAGAGCTAGTTGTTCAACTCCTAGTTCATCTAAATATGCCTCATGCTTAGCGGAAGTTGTAACCAATTTAAATGGATCACCAATGATTTTACCGAAGTCAGTAGTTGGAAATCTCGGTCCAACCCAATTTCACACAGCCTATAACTTACCGTGTACTCCTAACGGCATTATCCAATCAATTTGTAGTCAACCTACAACCTTCGGCCCTGAAACGATTGCAATCGTTGATGCTGGAAGTTTTGATAATTCAGGAGGGACAATTGATGAATCTTTGAATGGTTACGATGCTAATTACGGTTTACCGGCTTGTACAGAAAGCAATGGCTGTTTGTCGATTGTTAACGAATCTGGTCAAACATCACCTCTGCCAGCTGCCGTAAGTGGCTGGAATACCGAAATAGCACTTGATGTCGAAACGGCTCATATGGTTTGTCAAACCTGCAAAATATTGCTCGTTGAGGCTTCCACTAGCTCTGTAGCTGATCTAGCACAATCGGTTCAAACAGCAGCTAGTTTTAATCCGACATCTATTTCTAATAGTTATGGGTCAAGTACTGAAGAAACATCGTATGATAGTAGTTATAATTACAATGGTATTGCGGTTGTAGCTAGTGCTGGAGATTCTGGATCAACGTCAGTTTCATGGCCTGCAGATATACCCTATGTCGTTGCTGCTGCAGGAACAACGTTATCAATTAATAGCAATAATACCTGGAATTCGGAATCGGTTTGGAGTGGATCGGGAGGAGGATGCTCAACAAATTCTGCTCCCGTTTGGCAAACTGATTTATCGAATTGGGCTACTGCCGGATGTGGGAATTATAGGGCTTATGGCGACATTTCGGCTGATGCTGACCCAAATAGCGGAACGGCTGTCTATATGGCAACAAGTGCTACCTCAGGAAGCTGGATAGAGGTAGGGGGAACATCGCTGTCGTCACCATTAATCGCCTCATCGTTTGCTTTAGCGGGCGGAGTTTTATCCGGTAATCAAGCCGTATCAGTTCTATACGGATCATTCAATAGTTCCAATTCTCACGATATTACGACCGGTAATGACTGTACGACGACCGGAGAATTACATTGTGCGGCCGGTGTTGGCTTTGATACTCCTAGTGGGTTAGGTTCTCCCAATGGAATCAGTGGATTTATAGTTCAACCTGCGACTAATGTTAGTTTAAAGGTGGCTAATCAGGATGGCACAGCTGTAGATATTACATGGACTGCAAGCCAAAATTCATTAGTAGGTGGATACTATATATACCGTGATGGAGTAAAAATAGCAACAGTAACAGGAGCAAATAATTATATTGATAGTGGTTTAAAGCCGAACACAAATTATACTTATCAAGTACAGACATTCGATCCATTTTCAAATCTAGCTACCCCAACTGCCGCTCAGTCTATTACAACTTATTTGCCGGCTGATATTAACGAAGATGGTCATGTTAATCTAATTGACCTTAGTATTCTGGCTAGTAAGTATGGTGAAACTGGACCCAATATTGGACGAGCCGATATCAATGGTGATGGTCAGGTTAATCTAATTGACCTTAGTATTCTGGCTAGTAAGTATGGTTCAGAATAGATAAACCAGAGTTAGTCTTTATGGGATTTAATAATTAAATTTCGATAGTTTTCGAGATCGTAAATTATCTTATTTTTATTTTTATAACCATAGACATAAGCCAAAGCAACGATAACGACAAGACCAATTAAGATCACAATATATAGATTGTTTTTATTGTTTAGGGAATATTTATCTAATATAAGAGCTAAGGTTTGAGGTGCTGCACTTTGAGTAGATTGCCCAGTAGTTACAATATTATTAACTACATATAAGTAGGATGAATAAGATTTATGTTTAAGGTTGTAGGTAGCTCGGTATAACCCAGGGCTAATATTGCTTAAATTAAAGGTGCCATTAGAGTTAGTTGTAACGACATAGGAGGTCTTATTGTTTGAGATATGTAATGTAACGTTACTTAAGCGTTGGTAATTATTGCTAAGTAAAAGTACATTAATGTTTAGTCCCTTAGTCTTAAAACTAGCTATTTTAGTAGTAAATGTAGCGCCATCGGTAGCTTGGAGCTTAATTTGATAGAAATATTTAGTCCCAGGTATTAAATTTTGTTTAAAAAGATTAAAGCTTAAACTTGCAGAATTAACATTGTCGGAAACATCAAGATTTAGTTTTTGGGGGCTTAGACCATAATATAGAGTTCCGTTTAGATTTTGATTTGCTTCAATCGCAATGAATCCTCCGCTGTAATATATGCTATCGTTAATCCCGGCTATTTTAATAGGAGAAGATGGGGGAGAAGGTATTGACTTGGGAGAGGTTGTAGGAGTTGGAGGGCTTGGAGAATTGCTCGAGTTATAATAATTATGACTGGTGGTACGAGGTGCTGCTAAATTTGAACCAGGGTTGGAAACGGAGCTTGAAGTTGAAGCTACCGACACGTAGCCGTTTTCGGCGTTAGCGTTAATAAGATTAAAATTACTATCAGTATAGCTAGCATTCGATATGTTAAGGTTTGAACCACCTCCACTCAAGGCGTTAAAATTAATCGAAGCAATTAAAGAATCGGAGTTGACGTCACTACTGGTAGAACAGGAAATCTGAATTGTCCCACTCCCTCCACTCTGTTGAGCACAGAGTGGAAATGCTCCGAGCGTAAGTGACTGAAATTGAAGAATACTCTGATTGTAAGAAACTGTAGCTGTTACGCCACTGGTAGAAGTGGAGGGGTTAACCCTTAGTTGTACCGTGAAATTTGAACCTTGTGTAACGCTAGTTGAGGCTGGAGATATATAAAATGTATCTGATGAGGCTTTTACTGTTGGAGGATATGTAAAAGCAACGATAAAAGTTATTAAGATAACAATAAAAAATATTTTTCTAAACTGCATTTTTGTTTTTATGCTTACTAGTTTATTTTATCACACGATAGATACTAAAATCAAAATACTTCGATCTTATTTAAAGGATAAAAACGGAGTATTAATTGTCCAATAATCTGATTTGCGTTAATTGGACCAAAATATCGAGAGTCTAGTGAGTCGGGACGATTATCTCCGGAAACAAAAATTTGATTTGGTCCCAGTGTAATAGTTTCATGACCACTGGTATAAGGGATATGCTTGCCATAAGGTAGAGTTTCGTCAGGATCAAAGCCCTTAGGATGTTTTTTATTGTAAATCATATATTTACCATTAGCTAAAACTAATTTGTCTCCAGGAAGACCAATAACTCTTTTGATTAAGTCTTTTGTGTTAGTTTGTCCAAATTGAGCCAAACCTGATTCCTTAAAAACAATAATATCACCTCTCTTTGGTATATAGGGGTGACCGGTAATATCAGCCCAGGTACGAGGTACTTTCCAAACAATCAGCTTATCATTATTTTGAAGAGTATTCTCCATGCTGGGACCGTCTACTTGGTAAGACCTAAAGACAAAATTGATTATAAAAAGTGCAAATAGAAAAGCTAATACTAGAACCCCAATAATTGAAAGAGCATCTTTTAGAGAACTTTTTTGAAAATTCTTCTTATTTTCCTCAGATTGTGGTTTTTTATCCATTATATAAATATACCATAGCAAATAAAGTTATGCCTTAAATTTCTAAATTTGGTATTATTAAAAGCAATAATGAGGTTAGGTATAAACTTACGACCCGACAAGGGATATTCAAAACTTCTTCATAATATTCTTAATATATTATTGCCCCTATTATTACTATTGCTCGTTAGAATGAATTTTATTCAGCTCGCATTCAGTCTCGTGGTATTAAGTAAATGGCGTATGGTAGCTGTAAAACCTAGATTTTGGTTGACTAATATAAGGGCCAATGCAATCGACATGATTGTCGGAGTTTCAGTAGTTATTTTCCTGGTCCAGTCTTCAAGCTTGCCCTTTCAGATACTTTTTAGCGGGCTTTATATTGCATGGCTCATCTTTTTAAAACCAGCAAGTAGTTTATTGGCAACTTCTTCTCAGGCTATAATTGGTCAGTTTGTTGGATTAACTGCACTTTACTTAGCTTGGGTCAATGGACCCTTATATGGATTGGTTTTAACGACAGGTGTAATTTGTTATTTTGGAGCTCATCATTTTTTTGATGGATATGATGAACCTTATGCTAAGTTGTTGTCTTATATATGGGCTTATTTTGGAGCCGCGCTAGCTTGGCTTCTTGCGCACTGGCTGCTCTATTATAAGTTTATAGCACAGCCTACATTAATTTTATTTGTTATAAGTTTTGGTCTAGGTCTGCTATATCACCTTGATCATAACAAGAAGTTAAACCGATCACTTCGTAATCAGATTATATTCTCAGCTGTAGCAATTATTGCCATAATTCTTTTTTTATCTAGCTGGGGAAGTCAAGTAGTTTAAAAGAAGGGGGGAGTATGGACGAACAAAAGAACTTATCAACCATTTCAACAAGCTCGAAGACTAAGAAGGCTCCAAAGACCTATACTATTACTATTCCTTCATTTCGATCGCCCAAGTTTCGGGCACCGAAATCGACTTTTGGAAGATATGTCTTAGCTTTGTTTGCGTTTTTGCTTGTGGGAATTCTATCTGGATTCTTGGGGGCTTGGTTTGAATATCATGATTCTGTTGGAGTTGCTAGCAATAGTTTATCAAATCAAAAGCAGGTTGTTACTAGTGATAGTCAGCTAATATCAGAGATAGCTAAAACCGTAGGGCCGAGCGTAGTAAGTATAAATGACGTAATTAATACTAGTGGATCAACGACAGGCTCATCTTCTACAGGATTAGGTTTATTTGGTATTACTGCTCAACCGCAACAGGAACAAGCTGCTGGAACGGGCATTATTATATCTTCGAATGGTCTAGTTATGACCAATAGACACGTCGTGCCGGTTGGTACAACTAAGGTTAGCATAACTTTGAGCAATGGAGTTTTACTTAAGAATGTCAGTATAGTTGGAAGGAGCTCTAATCCTAGCCTAGATATTGCATTTTTAAAGATTAATAATCTAGAAGGTCAAAAATTGACACCAGCTGTTTTAGGGAATTCTTCTCAAATGCAGGTTGGAGATGCAGTTGTGGCGATTGGTAATGCCTTGGGCCAATTTCAGAACACTGTAACAAGCGGTATAATATCGGGGTATGGGAGAAATGTAACAGCTTCGAGCTCAGTAGGCGGGAGTAGTTTATTTGGTTCTGCAACAAATAACGGTTCTAGCGAGAATTTAAGCGATCTTTTTCAAACAGACGCTGCTATTAATGAAGGTAACTCTGGAGGCCCTCTCGTTAATCTAAATGGTCAAGTTATTGGTATAAACGTAGCGATTGCTGGAAATGCGCAAAATATTGGATTTTCAATTCCCATAAATGATGTTAAGGGGATTATTAATCAGATTCTAAAAACGGGCAAATTTAGTTTGCCATACTTAGGTATAAGGTACATACCTTTAACGGCTGATGTTGCTAACGAGTATCACTTAAGTATAAGTCATGGCGCTTTCATTGTACCGACCAATAGCACGACCCAACCATCAATTGCCCCAAATTCTCCTGCTCAAAAGGCCGGGTTAGAAGCAAATGACATTATAACGGCAGTTAACGGCACGCCTATTAATCAGAGCAATAGTTTAGATAGTTTGCTATATCAGTATTCAGTAGGTACAACTATTCGTTTATCTGTCCTGAGGAATAATACTGAAATCAACATTAATGTAACCTTAGGTGCTACCCCAGGTAATTAAGATCGTTTTAAAACTAAGCAGAAATCTTGACGATAAAATTTAGTATAACCTATATTTTGGGCAGCCTTAATTAGGCTAGTATGTGATTTGGGAAATGATTCAAGTAATAAAAACAACGGATATTTTTGTAAATCGGCAATTTGTTCGAATAATTCACGATAACAATCGAGTCCATCATTGCCGCCAAATATAGCGTTAGCTGGCTCCTGCTTGGCTTCGTCATTTAGCTTATACTTATCTGGAACGTAAGGTAAATTGGCAACAATAATATTCGGATCAAAACTAACTTGAGAAAGAAGGTTGCTAAAATATATGTTTAATCTTGTAGAATAAAAAACATCATTCTTTTTTGCTACAGAAAGGGCCTTTAGATCATTATCGACTAAATTAACCTCAATATTTGGAAACTCGAGTTTAAGGGTAATACCGAGGCATCCCGATCCGGTTCCAATGTCGAGTAGTTTAATATTATTAATCTTTTTTAATTCTGAAACATTACTTATCAAAAACTTAAAAGCATCAATCATATTTTCGGATTCTGGTCGGGGGATTAAGACGTTTTTGTTAACGATAAAATTTCGTCCGTAGAATTCTTTGCGTCCAATGATTTGGGCAATTGGAGTATTGTTGGCCCGCTGATTTATTAATTTATTGAATAACTTATATTGAACGCCGGAAAATGTTTCATTTAAGTTGAGTAAAATATTTGTACGGTTTGTCTTTAAGACATTTTCTAGAATAATTAATCCATCTAATCGAGCGCTTTTAATGTTCGCGAGTTTAAATTTATTAATAGCCTCGTTTAAGGCTTGGCGATAAGTTTTAGTTGGAGCTTTCTTCATTCATTAGTTCGGTTTCTTTTTGAAGTAGTCTTTCAATCAAATCATCAATATTACCCTCCAATGCCTGGGCAATATTAGACCGACTATATCCAATTCTATGATCGGTGATCCTATCTTGAGGGAAATTATAGGTCCTAATCTTTTCACTTCGGTCTCCTGAGCCAATTAAGGCTAAACGATCAGATGATAATTTTCTTTGTTCAGATTCAATCTGAAGTGCCAAAAGTCGTGCTCGCAAAATGGACATAGCTTTAGCCTTATTCTTAATTTGAGATTTCTCGTCTTGATTTGATACCACGATTCCACTTGGAATATGAGTTATTCGAACTGCTGAATCGGTCGTATTCACACTTTGTCCGCCGTGTCCACTAGCTCTATATACGTCTATTCTCAGATCATTTGGATTAATTTCAATATCTTTTTCTTGAGCTTCTGGTAGGACCGCTACTGTTACTGTTGAGGTATGAACTCGACCCTGACTCTCTGTTATTGGTATTCTCTGTACTCTATGAACTCCTCCTTCAAATTTAAGTTTTCGATAGACATCGTTACCAATAATCGTGAATATAACTTCTTTGTATCCACCAACTTCATTTGAGTTTTCATTAATGAGTTCAGTCTTATAGTTATGATTTTCGGCCCACTTCATATACATTTTGTAGAGTTCAAAAGCAAAGAGACTAGCTTCATCTCCTCCTGCAGCTGCCCTAATTTCAATAATTACATTTCGAGAGTCATTCGGGTCAGCAACGGTTTGAAGTTGTTTTAAGCGGGCACTCTTTATGTCTAATTCTTGCCGAAGCTCTAGAATTTCGTTTTCTGCCAATTGTTTAATTTCTTGCTCTTTTGAGCTAAGTAGATTTTGAGCTGAGATTAGTTTTTGATTTAATTGCTCGATATCGTTATATAGTTCCAAAAGAGTATTTAGCTCATTTTGCTTTCGAGCTAGTTCGGGATATTCTTTGGAATTATAGATCTTGGAATCAGACAATCTTAATCGAACATCATTTAATTCATCTTCGATTGTAGATTTATTCTTAATCATCTGTAATAAAGTATATTGCTTATCACTAATAAAAACTATTTTATCCTAAGAAGTAGGAGTAGCTTCTTTTGTTCTAACTTTTTTGGGCTTTAGTGCCTTAGCTGCTAATTTTTGTCGAGCAGCAACACCAGCTGCTTCCCGAGCTTTGAACTTATCAACTCTACCCTCAATATCTACGATGCGTTCTTCGCCAGTAAAGAAGGGATGAGAACTACTGCTGATATGAATATTAATAAGTGGATATTCTTGACCATCAAGTTTAATAGTTTCTTTTGATTCCGCTGTTGAGCGAGTTAAGAAGGTTGTGCCGTTATTCAAATCTTTAAATACGACAAATTTGTAATTAGTGGGATGAATATCTTTTTTCATAATTTCGAATTTAAAGTATATAACAAAAAATAAGATTTGGTCAAATATTTAGTATTTTCTAATATCTTAATAGTTTCTATGATAATGCATGGCTTATTCTTATTGTCTTAATCAATAAGAGGTGATATAATTGCTTCAAATTAATTAATCAGATTGAGATTAAATCCTCTTTGTTTATAGCTTGGGCTAGAAACAAAGCTCTCAATTGAAGAGAAAGGACGATCATGACAAAAGTAAATGTCGACATTAAGAAATTGTTGGAGGCGGGCGCTCATTTTGGGCATAAAACTAGCCGCTGGAATCCTCAAATGGCTAAATATATTCATTCTAAAAAGAATGGAATTCATATTATAGATTTAGTGGAAACAGTCAATTGTTTAAATTCTGCCCTAGATTTTGTGGAAGAGATTAGCTCTCAAGGTAAGCAGATATTATTAGTCGGCACAAAAGTTCAAGCTCGTTCAATTATTATTGATATGGCCCAAAAAACAAAAATGCCATACGTTGTTAATAGATGGCTTGGCGGTACTCTAACTAATCGGAGTACCATTAGTGATAGAGTTAAATATCTTAAAGATCTAGAAGCAAAAATGGCTAGTGGCGAATTGACTAATAAGTATAACAAACTAGAGGTTCAACGATTCCAAGAAGAAATAACCGAAATGAATCATATTTATGGTGGCATAAAAGAAATGAATGATCGCCCAGGCGCAATATTTATCACGGATGTCATAAAAGACTCTATTGCTGTTAAAGAAGCCAATAAGTTAAAAATTCCAATTATTGCCATTGTTGACAGTAATGCTGATCCAACAAAAATAACTTATCCAATTCCTGCCAATGACGATGCAATTAAAACTATTAGCTTAATTTGCGAATATATGGAACAGGCGATTAATTTCGGTCAATCAAAAATCAAAAGCTAAGCTATAAAGAAGGAGAAAAAATGGCCGTAGACATTAAAACTATTAAAAGACTTAAAGACTTAACAGGAGTTGGTTTAACTGATGCCAAAAAAGCACTCGAAGAAGCTGATGGAGATTTTGATAAAGCCTTAGATGCTATGCGGAAAAAGGGTTTAACGAAAGCTGAAAAAAGGGGAGAGCGAGAAACTAGACAGGGCATTGTGGGAACCTATAATCACGATAATCGAATTGGGGTTGTAGTGGAAGTTAATTGTGAGACCGATTTTGTAGCTAGAAACGACATATTCGGCACATTAGTTAAGGATATATCAATGCAAATCGCCGCCACAAATCCAGAATATGTTTCCATTGATCGGGTGCCGAAAGACAAATTTAATTTGGTTCGGGAAGAATTTAGGGCCAAGACGGAAAAGGATAAAAAACCGGCCGAGTTGGTTGCAAAAATAATCGATAGCCAAACACAAAAGTACTTTGCGGAAAGGTGCTTGATGACTCAGGACTTTATTAAAAATCCAGATCAGACAGTCGAACAGTATATTAAGGAAAATATTGCACGATTGGGTGAAAATATTACTATTAATAGATTCTCTCGAATTGCCCTTGGAGAAATTCAATAATAAACTGGTTAAAATTAACTAAACTGCTATATTAATGATATGGATGCCATACGAGTTATAGATCAAGCTAAAAATAAATTTCAACAAATAGTTGATCATTTTGTCGAAGAGATTAAAGTAATTCGGACCGGGAGGGCTAATGCCTCAATGCTGGATAACATCTTGGTTGAAGTCTATGGCACTAAAATGCCAATCATTCAGACTGCTACGGTTAATGTATTAGATGCTCAGATGTTGCAAGTTAATCCTTTTGATCCAAATAATATTGATTCGATTAGTAGTGCCATTCGAAGTAATCAAGCATTAAGTTTAAACCCAAGCGACGACGGCCATGTTATTAGGGTTGCTATTCCTCCTTTAAATGAGGAAAGGCGCAAGGAAATTGCTAAACAGATTAATCAAAAAACAGAAGAAGCATTGATTAAAATGCGTGCCGTTCGTCACGATTCTCTAAATGAGCTAAATAAACTTAAAAAAGATAAATTGATTGGCGAAGACGAGAATAAAAGATTAACTAAGTTAATAGATGAGCAGCTAAATAGTTTTAAGGGCGAAGTTGAGCTTCTTGCTAAGAACAAAGAAAAAGACATTATGTCTATCTAGTTAGATCTTATAATTAGCTTAAAAAAATTAAATATTATAAATAAGATCTAATGTTTTTTGGTATACTTTAAATAATTTGAAACAAAATTATAAACTATGTCTACTTTAATTTTAATAATTGGCCTCATAATTTTTATTGGACTTGTTGTAGTCCACGAATTTGGACATTTTATTGTGGCTATTAGGAATGGAGTAGAAGTAGAAGAATTTGCCATATTCTTTGGTCCAACATTATATAAGAGAAAAACGAAGAAGGGTTGGATTTTCAGATTTAATATATTGCCGTTGGGAGGATACGTCAAGCTTAAGGGCGAACATGATAGTGATTTAGAGCCGGGAAGCTATGGAGCAGCCAGCCTTTGGGTTAAAACCAAGATTATGAGCGCTGGAGTTGTGGCAAATCTAATTACGGGATTTTTGTTACTTCTAATTCTAAGTTTGATTGGTCTCCCTCAGCTCATTCCCAATCAATATTCGGTTACAAGTAACGCCCATTATGTTCAAAAGACGTCTAAATTTATTGAAGTAGGAAGTGTTCTAAAAAATTCACCGGCATCAAGAGCGGGGTTAAAGGCGGGTGATGTTATTAATAAGATCGGAGTAAAAAATAATTTAGCATCAATTAATTCATTGGCAAGCCTTCAGAATATTACTCAGCATTATCAAGGTCAATATGTTCAAATTGATTACACTAGAAACAACCATCACGAAGTAACTTATACAACTCTGAATTCAACTAAAGCAGCTATGAGTCAATATGCAAACACTCATCAAAAAATATATCTGGGAGTTTCGATTGGAGAATATTTGGGCGGATTTAATGTTATTAGGTATACTTGGGCTGCCCCTTTAGTTGCCCTGGGCACCACTAAGCAGGTTTATGTTTTAACAATTCAGGGTCTAGGCAAAGCCCTAGAGGGATTAGGAGGAATTATCGCTGGGGCAACTACTCATAATGTGGTCGCTCGTAAAAATGCCCAAACGACTGCCAGTAGTCAATTAGTGGGACCAGTCGGAATATTTATTATTCTTAAAGATGGCAGTAGTGCTGGTTTTGGATTTATGCTTTTTATCTTAGCGATTATTTCTCTGACATTAGCTTTAATGAACATCCTACCTCTTCCCGCCTTAGACGGTGGAAGGTTGTGGCTAACACTTATAACGAGATTATTTAGAAAACCCTTAAGTGCCAGAAATGAAGAACTTGTTAACGCTTTTGGCATGTTGCTTTTATTTCTTTTGCTGGGAGTTGTAACTTATTTAGATATTAAAAGATTTCTCTGATTTATCATGAAATTTAAACTAATGTCTAAATTATTATCAAATGAAAGAGATCCAGAGATTAAATGGAACCCGTGGCTGGGAGTTTTATACGCTATATTAGTTTTTGTAGTTGCTCAGGTGTTAGGCTTAGTAATAATAATATATCCACTCATTATTAGACATTGGACGCTCAAACAAACCCTAAATTGGTTGAGCGTATCTTCTTATGGTCAATTTTTCTACGTTGTCTTTTTCGAGGCTATTGTCGTAGGGATTATATTATATATTCTAAAGCTGTATAGGGTAGATAAAAAAGCAATTGGCTTAAGACGACCTCGTTCGAAAGATGCCTTATACGGATTAGCAGGGCTATTTGTTTATTATTTAATATTTATCTTAGCAGTTATAGTTGTTTCATATTTTGTTAAGGGGTTTAATGTTAATCAAAAACAGAACGTGGGTTTTAATAATGTTCACGGTTCAGCACAGTTAATAATAGTATTTTTTAGTCTAGTCATAGTTCCACCAATTGCGGAAGAGATTCTGTTTAGGGGATTTTTGTATAGCAGTCTTAAAAAAGGATTGCCAATATTTGGAGCTGCTATTGTAACGAGCTTAATATTTGCTAGTGGACACTTAACAGAAGGGGTTGGTGGCTTATTATGGATTGGAGCCCTTGATACTTTTGTGCTTTCAATGGTGCTAGTTTATCTGAGAGAAAAAACAAATGGACTTTGGGCTGGAATGCTTGTTCATGCTCTTAAAAACGGCATAGCTTTCTATCTTATTTATATTGCACCATTAATGTTGTTTCATTAAGCTTTAATTAACGATAGAATAGTAAGTAGTTGAAATTATACGAACAGCAATATGAGATTATCCAAACTTTTTAGTAATACGAGCAAAGGTGTTCCGAGCGACGAAGCAGCTTTAAATGCTAGGCTTTTAATTCAAGCTGGTTATGTTCACAAAGAAATGGCCGGGGTCTATAGTTATTTACCTCTAGGCAAACTAGTTCTAGATAAAATATCTAATATTATTAAAGAAGAGATGAATAAAATCGATGCTCTTGAAGTGCAAATGAGTATTTTGCAACCTAAAGATATTTGGGAGATTACGGACCGGTGGGATGACCGAAAGGTAGACAATTGGTTTAAAACAACTTTAAAAAGTGGACAAGAATTAGGTATAGGATTAACGCACGAAGAACCAATCGTTGATTCACTACGCAGTTTTGTTGATTCCTATAAGGACTTGCCGATTTATGTCTATCAGGTTCAAACTAAGTTTAGAAATGAATTAAGAGCAAAGAGTGGACTTCTCAGGGGTCGTGAATTTTTAATGAAGGACATGTATTCATTTTCGTTAAATGAAGTTGAACATAAGATATATTACGAAAAAGTAGTAAACGCTTACTTTAAGATCTATAAAAAATTGGGCATAAGAGATAAAACCTATCGGGTTTATGCTGATGGCGGGATCTTTAATAAAGGGTTTAGCGATGAGTTTCAAACCGTTATAGATATTGGTGAAGATTATATTTATCTAGATCAAGATTTAAAGCTTGGTATTAATAAAGAAATTTATTCTGATCAAAATATTAAGAAGCTTGGTCTCAATAAAGATAAACTAGTGGTTAAAAAAGGCGTTGAAGTTGGTAATATATTCTCCCTAGGCTCGAAATATACTGATGCTTTAGGACTAAAATATACTGATAAGACAGGTCAGGAAAATTCGATATTTATGGGATGTTATGGGATAGGGGTGAGCAGGCTCATGGGATTAATAGCTGAGCTATTTGCTGACGATAAGGGCTTAGTTTGGCCTGATTCAATTTCACCAGCATTAGTATATTTGATAACCGTCAATACCGATGATAGTAGCCTTAAAAAAGCCGAAAAATTATATCAAGTATTGACACAAAATAAGATTGAGGTAATATATGATGACCGAGATAAAAGAGTAGGCGAAAAATTCGTTGACGCTGACCTTCTTGGAATACCATTTCGTGTGGTTATTAGTTCGAAAATTGATCAAGACAAATTTGAGATAAAAGATCGAACAACTCAAAAAATAGAAATTGCCGACCTCGACGGTCTTCTAAAAAAGTTATTAAAAAAATAGCTGGGTAATCTTAACCAGAAAGGCTGATAATGAACAAGACGTTTCGATTAACAAAAGATGGAATAAGTGAGCTAAAAGAAGAGTTAGACAGCTTAATCGCTAAAAGAGGCGACGTAGCAGAAGCTATTAAAAATGCTCGGGAACTAGGAGACTTATCGGAAAATGCCGAATATCAATCTGCTCGATCCGAGCAAGAAAGAGTAGAAAGTAGAATCAGTGAAATTGAGGCAATTTTATTAAATGCAGAGGTGATTAAGAAGCCTAAGGCTGATAATAAAGTTAGTCTCGGTTCTGTCGTAAAACTTAGGCACGGATCAGATAATAAACAATTTCAAATTGTTGGAACTGTAGAGGCCGATCCTTTAAACGGCAAGATATCTGATGAATCACCAATAGGTGCTGCTTTATTAAATAAGAAAGTCAACGATTCTGTCGACATTAAAACTTCATCCGATACCGTTTCTTATAAAATAATCGAAATATCTTAGTTTTTAATTTAAGCTTTATTTGATTTAAGATTATAATTAAAACTATTAACCACTTAATATAAAGAATTTATGGCAACACTTAAAGAATTGCGCAATGAGAGATTAAGAAAACTTCAAGAACTTTACAAAGAAGGAATAAATCCTTATCCCGCTACTTCAAATCGGACACATATTTTAGGGGATATTAGGGATAACTTTAAGAAACTTGAGGACGAAAAGGTGTGTGTTGCAGGAAGAATTCTTAATATTAGAAAGTTTGGTAAAATAGCATTTATTGTTATTAAGGATGGTTCTGGGACAATTCAGCTTTTCTTAGAAAAAGAGAAAATAAAAACCGAGAATAATAAATCTGTTTTAGCCTTTAAAGACTTGCCCTTACTAGATAGCGGAGATTTTATTGAAGCGACTGGAGTTGTGATTAAAACTAAAACTGAAGAAATTTCGGTCGCAGTTGAACAGTTTCGTATTCTAGCGAAAGCACTTCGTCCACTGCCAGTCGCTCAAGATGGGTTCACTAATAAAGAAGAACGATTAAGAAGGCGCTACATTGATATAAATATTAATAATGAAGTGAAAGAACGGTTTATTAGGCGCAGTAAATTTTGGCAAAACACTAGAGATTATTTAATAAAAAGAGGCTATATTGAGATCAATACACCAATTTTAGAACATGTTACAGGAGGGGCTGATGCCAATCCGTTTGTGACCCATATGGACTCTCTCAACCAAGATTTTTATTTAAGAATTAGCCAAGAGCTACCATTGAAAAGATTAATTGGTGCAGGATATGAGAAAGTCTTTGACATTGGACCTCGTTTTAGGAATGAGAATTACTCAGATGAGCATCTTCCAGAACATATTGCTATAGAAAGTTACACAGCTTATCAAGATTATCGGGATGGAATTCAGTTTTATGAAGCAATGATGAAAGATGTTGCTCAAAAGACTTGGGGAACATTAAAGTTTAAGGTCAATGGTTTTGAGGTTGATTTAGATCAAGACTGGCCACAGCTTAAATATGCCGATATTCTAGGAGAAAAATTTGGAGTTGACGTCTTAAATCCAGACTTAAATCAAATGAAACAAATTCTTAAGATGAATAATGTTCAGCTCGACGGAGAGATTAATATTCAGCGTGCTATGGATAATATTTGGAAATTAATACGGAGAGAATCGAAGGGCCCGTTCTGGTTGGTGCTCGAGCCTGCCATAATTTCGCCCTTAGCTAAGAGGGATCCGACTGACGACCGTCTAAGTCAGCGTTTTCATCCTATTATAGCTGGAACTGAACTAGGAAATGGATATTCAGAGTTAAATGATCCAATCGATCAATTAAACAGATTTTTAGAGCAGGAAAAATTAAGGGCCGGAGGAGATCTTGAGGCTCAAATGCTAGATATTGATTTCGTAGAAATGCTCGAATATGGTATGCCTCCGACTTGCGGATGGGGTTATTCCGAACGATTTTTTTGGGTTTTAGAAGGTGTTACGGCGCGTGAGGGTGTGCCTTTTCCAAACCTGAGATTTGAAGTTGATTCAACCACAAAATCGATATATCCAAATTTATTCGCAAAGTCAGCAAAATGATATCCGTTAGCTATAATCAGTTTCAAGATATTATTAACACTTGTCTAAAAGATTTATCGAAGGAACGAGCAGACACTTTAAAAAATGTGGCTATCTTAATAGAAGATTTACCTTCGGAACAACAACGTAAGGAGCTAAAGTTAAGAAACGATCAAACACTTTTCGGTCTTTACGAAGGAGTTCCATTAAGCATGAGGCAGGGGATTAGGAAAATATTACCTGACAAAATTACTCTCTTTAAGTTGCCTATAGAATCTAGTGTTAATAATATGAGGGAATTAGAGCATCAGATTAGACATACTCTCTGGCACGAGATTGCTCATTATTACGGTCTAGACCATGAAGCGATCAGTAAGCTAGAATAAAAAAATGAAGGTTATTATATTTGATTTTGATGGAACTTTGGTTGATAGTTTTGAAATAATTATTAAAATTACCGAGTCTTTAGTTAAACATCAGGTAGTTATTAATCAAGAAGAATTAGATCGATTGCGTCGAATGCGGCTTCTAGACGTAATATCAGAATTAAATATCCCTAAATATAAATGGCCATTTTTACTATATAGAGGCCGGAAAGCTATGAATAAAGAATTACCAAAGCTTAAATTATTTGAAGGGATAAAGGAAGCTTTAATGACTCTCAATAACGATAATGCAGAATTAATGATCATTAGCAGTAATAGTAAAAAAAACATTCAACAGTTTTTAGAACTTCATCAACTAGCAGAATATTTCAAAGGAGTCTATGGCGGGGTTGGGTTGTTCTCTAAGGTAAAGATCTTGAAAAAAGCTATCAATAAGAACAAACTTACTTTAAATAATGTTATTTATATTGGAGATGAACCAAGAGATATTGAAGCTGCCCATAAAGCTGGAATTAAGGCTATAGCAGTAAGCTGGGGATTTAATGATCGATCAGTGTTAGCCGAGCATAATCCTTATAAAATAGTTGATACCAGGGATGAATTGGTTTTTGAATTAAAGCAATGGATTAACTTTAGCGAAATCGGCTAACTTCTATTAAGCTCAGAATTAAACCAACTCCAAGATAATATATTTCACCATAGGGTTTAAAACTAGGGTCTAAATAAAGTTCAAGCTTTATTTGAAATAAATTTCTTCTAATTATAATTCGAGCAATTTTGTTGGAAGCCTTTGGCGTTGAATCATAAACTGTGAGAGTTTTCTTAGCTAAGAAAAATATTTCTGCCAGGGACTCTCCAATGACCGGAATAATAAAAAGCCAATCTCTCAAAAATGTAATATTAGAGGTATCTTCATGAATTAATCCAATTAATTTTGAACCCAAATAAATATTCCATTTATTTCTTTTAAAATATGAATATTGACCACAATGCTTTAGATGAAAGTTTGATAATTCTAAATCATCGCTGACAACACTAAAATTATAAGCAAATCCAAAACTTTTTATCTTCTGGATCTTAAATAGCTCGTTTTTAAAAGATTGATCTTTGTAGACAATATTAGTCTTACGTTGAAGGCTAAAGAATCTTATTGGTAAATAGCCCCTTAGAACCTGATCTTTATATACTCTAAGAGCTGGTAGCAAACTGTATAGATTATGCTTAAAAGTATAATCGGGGTTAATCTTAGTTCCCATTATTACATTCTACTAGATTTGTGTTAATGAGGCTTAGTTAAAAATGTTACAATGATAGTAACGTGTCTCAAAATAATTATTATCGAAATACTAAATATACCCCAGGTCAATCTGAAGAGTATAAATTAAGCCGATCTAAGATTGAGCTTTTCATGCAATGTCCACGTTGTTTGTGGCTGGAGGCTAGAATGGGTATTAAACGCCCAAGTGGTCCTCCTTTTTCGTTAAACAAAGCAGTCGACGAATTATTTAAAAAAGAATTTGATTCTTATCGAAACAAAAAACAACCTCATCCCCTAATGATTGAAAATGGTTTGCAGGCTATTCCATTTAATCATCCTGATCTCAATGATTGGAGGGAAAATTTTGTGGGAGTTCGATACAAAGAACCTAATACTAATTTTCTAGTTTTTGGGGCAATTGATGACGTTTGGGTAACAACCGATAACGAATTGATAGTTGTTGACTACAAGGCTACTTCTAAAAAAAGTGAGATTAATATTAATTCTGATTGGCAAATAAGTTATAAAAGACAGGTTGAAATATATCAATGGTTACTTAGGATGAATGGTTTTAAAGTTAGTAATGTTGCTTATTTTGTTTATACGAACGGATTAATTGAGCCCGAAGGATTCTACAATAAGCTAGAATTTGAAACAAAATTAATCGAGTACAAAGGTAATGATCAGTGGGTTCTCGGAACGTTAAACAAAATTAAAGAATGCCTTGATGGCGATATACCTGAAGTTGGAACTGCTGCCATGGGTGGGGAGTGTGATTTTTGTAGCTATGCTCGTCAAAGAACTGCAATGACCCTAAAGTCTCTTCCTAAAAATAAACCGAGACGGGTATAATTAGTAACATGATAGACATTAATATTATTCGTCGAGATCCTGAAATGGTTAAGGCTAAATCTCTTCAAAAGGGTTATGAGGTAGATATTGATCGGATTTTAAAGTTAGATCAAGCTAAAAATAAACTTTTAACCGACATTGAAGATTTGAGACATCAGAGGAAAGAGCTTTCAAACCTATCCGAAGATCGACAAAAGCCAACAGAGGAGTCTATACAACAAAGTAAAGAATTAAAACGAAAGATTGTCCAGCAAGAGGAACAATATTCAAAAATTGAGCTTGAGCTAGATCAGTATCTTCGAAAAATTCCTAATTTACCACTTCAAAGCGTACCCGTTGGGAAGAGTGAAACGGAAAATAAGGTCATTCGGAAGGTAGGAGATATTCCGGTCTTTGATTTTGAAGTTAAGAGTCATGCCGAAATAGCTGAAGCTAAAGACTGGCTCGACAAAAAAAGGGCAGCCAAGGTGGCGGGAAGTAGATTTAATTATGTAAAAAATGGACTTGTTAAATTACAATTTGCTTTAATTAATTTTGTAATAGATAATCTCAGCTCAGAAGAAGTTATAAAAAAGATAATAACTGAAAATAATTTAAAGCTTGACCCTAAACCGTTTATCCCAATTATCCCACCGGCTTTAATTAGAACTAGTCTTTATGAAGATTCGGCTCGTTTAGATGCTGAAGAGGTAACCTATAAAATAGAACAAGATGATTTATGGCTTAATGCCAGTGCTGAACATAGCCTGTGTGTGATGTATCAGAATGAGATATTAGCAAAATCTGAACTACCCATAAGATATATCGGTTATAGCACGTCTTTCCGAAGAGAGGCCGGTTCATATGGAAAAGACATGGAAGGAATGTTTAGGTCACATCAATTTGATAAGCTCGAAATGGAAGTTTTCAGTGCCGCCGACCATGGTTTAGATGAGCATCTTTTATTAATAGCTATCGAAGAGTATCTTATGCAAGCTTTAAAATTGCCCTATCAAGTTCTTGAAAAATGCACAGCAGATATTGGTTTTCCTAATGCAAAGGGCGTTGATATTGAATGCTGGTTGCCATCCCAAAAGACCTACCGTGAAACCCATTCCGCAGATTATATGACCGATTTCCAAGCTCGTAGATTAAAAACCAGATATAGGAACACCAATGATGAAATCGAATATGTTCATACTAACGATGCAACAGCAATTCCTATGAGTCGAATCCCTATTGCGATTTTGGAGAATTATCAAACCAAAGATGGAGAAGTTTTAATTCCCGAAATACTACAGCCATATCTTCAGAATAAGAGGGTATTATAAGATTATAAGTATAATGAATTAAAAAAGAGGATTTATGATTAAAAAAATAGAAGTTCAGGGCGTTCACTTCGATCTAGACGAGAAAACAGAAAAATATGTTATTAAAAAAATTGGGCATATCGATAAATACCTTCCTAATTCTGTTGAAGACTCGGTTCACATCGAAGTTACCCTTAAAGAAGAACAAAATCATAAAGGTGGAAATAATTGTATCTGTGAAGTGGTAGTTCATTTACCAAAAGAAAATATTAATATTAAAGAAGCGACTATTAATATGTTTGCGGCAGTTGATATTGTTGAAGCTAAATTAAAACAAAAAGTACAACAGTACAAAGATCTTCATCATAACGGCAAGTTTCACCGAAAATTAGTTGCTCGTTTTAAAAAGCGTTTTAATAAATAATCAATTCGATTTTAAGTTTATTTTTAGTTATAATCTTAGTAAGTAAAATAAGTTTTTGAGGGATTAACCTTCTTTTTAGGAAACATTTAGGACATGAATATTGTATTAAAAAAAATCTTGGGTGATCATCAAGCCAAAAATATTAAACGACTTCGTAAAAGAGTTGAATCAATCAATGCCTTAGCTGTAAAGTATCAGAAGTTAAGTCCGAAACAGCTTCAGTCTCAAACAGACATTTTAACTAAAAGGCTAAAAAAAGAATCGTTAGATGATATTTTACCAGATGCTTTTGCCTTAGTTCGAGAAGCTGCTTTATATGTTTTAAAACAGCGCCATTTTGATGTTCAGCTAATTGGCGGCATTATTCTCCATGAAGGTAATGTTGCAGAAATGAAAACTGGAGAAGGTAAAACTTTAGTAGCTACTTTGCCCGTTTACTTAAATGCTCTAACTAAAAAAGGAGTCCATGTCGTAACAGTTAATGATTACTTGGCACAAAGAGACGCTGGATGGATGGGACAAATTTATGATTTTCTAGGATTAAAGACCGGGGTGATCATTGCAGATCATAGTTATATTTTTGATCCTAACTATTCCAACACTGAACATCATGACGAACGTTTTCATCATTTACGACCATGTACGAGACGGGAAGCTTATGCTGCAGATATTACTTATGGCACCAATAATGAATTTGGCTTTGATTACTTAAGAGATAATATGGTTCGTGAGGAAGAGCAATTAGTTCAAAGAGATCTTAATTTTGCAATTGTTGATGAGGTTGACTCGATTCTAATTGATGAAGCCCGAACTCCTTTAATAATTAGCGCCCCCAGTGTTACGAGTGGATCGGCTTATGCCCAATTTGCAAAAGTTGTCAGACAACTAAATAAAGATAAAGATTATGAAACTGACGAGAAGCGTAAAACTGTCATCTTGACTGATAAAGGGGTAGAAAAGATTCAGAAGATTTTAAATATAGATAATCTTTATGGATCAGAGAATATTAGAACAATTTATCATCTCCAACAAGCTCTTAAGGCCGAAGCACTTTTCCATAGGGACAAAGATTATGTCGTTAATAGTAATGGAGAAGTGCTAATAGTTGATGAGTTCACAGGACGATTAATGCTAGGTCGAAGATATAATGAAGGACTCCATCAGGCGCTTGAAGCAAAAGAAGGCGTTGAGGTCCAAGAAGAGAGTATGACCTTGGCTACTATTTCCTTTCAGAATTATTTTAGGCTTTACGATAAGTTGTCAGGAATGACCGGAACTGCTCTTACCGAAAGTGAAGAATTTCATCAAATATATAAACTGGATGTAATAGAGGTTCCTTCAAATAGAACTATCATTCGAGTGGATCGTCCAGATCGCATCTATAAAACGGAATTAGGAAAATTTAAGGCCATCATTAAGGAAATTCAAACTTTACATACAAAAGGTCAGCCTGTTTTGGTTGGAACTGTTTCAATCGAGAAGAATGAAATCTTAGCCAGTATGCTTAAAAAAGCTAATATTCCCCACCAGGTCTTAAACGCCAAAAATAATGAAGGGGAAGCTGCAATTATTGCTAAAGCGGGACAAAAAGGAGCTGTGACGTTGGCAACTAATATTGCCGGTCGAGGAACAGACATCGTTTTAGATGAAAATGTTAAAACATTGGGTGGATTATTTGTTTTAGGCAGTGAAAGACATGAGTCTCGTCGTATCGATAATCAGTTAAGGGGTAGGTCAGGAAGACAAGGTGATCCAGGAATTACCCAGTTTTTTGTAAGTACTGAAGATGATTTGATGCGAATCTTTGGCGGTGACCGGATATCTGCTGTTATGTCGAGGCTTAAAGTAGATGATAATACTCCAATTGAAAATAGAATAATCTCAAAATCGCTTGAAGGAGCTCAAAAAAAGGTTGAAGGTTATCACTTTGATCAGCGTAAAAATGTCGTTCAATATGACGATGTAATGAACCGACACCGAAAAGCCGTTTATTCGATGCGAAGAGAGATTCTTAAGTCATTAGATATTAGCAAAAGAATCAAAATATTTATAGAAGAGACGTCAAAGACATTAGCTAATTCCCCACAAGCAGTAACCGAAGATTTTGAAGACATAATCAAGGATATTTTCCCCTTTAGCGACGCTGAATTGGATCGTTTATTTGATAGTAGCGCTGAATTATTTGAAAAGACCTTAATTACTGAAGCCTTAGAGCTCTATAAATCAAAGGAAGCTGCCTTTGGAAGCGATATAATGCGAAAAGTGGAACGAGAAGTTTATCTTCAGATATTAGATACATTATGGATGCAACATCTTGAAAATATGGACCATATGCGAGAAGGTATTCACTGGATGAGTGTTGGTCAACAGGATCCATTGGTCGAATATAGAAAAAGAGGACAAATTTTGTTTGAAACCATGCAAAATGAATTACGAACTGATGTTTTAAGATCTCTTTATCATGCTGAGCCTCTCAGTCCTGACGAAGTTGATCGAGCAATGGACACAGAGCTAACAAGAGCTGCTAGAGGATCGATTGAAAATGTTCAGCAAATAAACTCGAACCAAAAAGAATTCAAAGATAAGGATTTTAAGACCAAGGACCAAGTTCCCAATAAGAAGAAACCAAATAATATCAAAAAGGCCCGTAAAAACGAACGGAAACGGAAGTCTCAAGCTAAACGAAAGAAAAGATAAAATTTATTTATGAAGCATAAAGTTTCTGAAGTGAAGTTAAAAAACGGAGCTAGAGGATTAATAGTTAATGTTCCTGATGCTCTAGTTATGACTTTCGATTTTAATTTTAGGGCAGGAGAATATCTAGTCGACCCTAAAAAATGGGAAATTCCCCATTTAATGGAGCATGTTTTATTGGGCGCCAATGAATTAATTCCAAGAGCTCGTGATTTTCATGCTGAATTAGAAAAAAATGGTGCATATAGTAATGCTTCAACTGGCGTTTATGATATCGACTATGAAGCCGAATGTGCAGATTTTGAATGGGAAAGAATACTTGATCTCTTACTAATTTCGATTTCAAAACCCTTGTTTCTAGAGAATGAATTTAAGTCTGAATTTGGCAATGTTCAGGAAGAGCTTAAGGCTCGTTCTAATAATCATTTTCGAAAATTGAGCTTACGAATGCGCCAAGAGGTTGGATTCATATCTAAAACCGATGAAGATCGTTTAAAAATAATGGACAACGTTAAATTGGAAGATATAAAAGAACATTATACTAAAACTCATCTAACTTCTAATATGCGCTTTGTAATTGGTGGAAATCTTGGATCTGATCGTTTAACCAAGCTTTTAGATAAGATCGAAGCCATTAATTTACCAAGAGGGGTATCTAGATTTAAACTTCCTAATGAGGTTCCTAAACGTATCCAAACACCTTTATTAATTGAAGATAGATCAGTTAATAATATCTACTTTTATATTGATACGTTTCTAAAACATCAACTAGCCGAGCATCAAAATGATACCCTTAATCTGTTAAATACCTATTTAACAGAAACACTTTATTCCAAGATTTTAGGTACAGCTCGAGAGAGGGGACTTTTGTATGATATGAGTTCTGGCAATTACTTATCAAAACTATCGACAAATTGGTGGTTTGGGGCTCAGGTTTCAGAAAATAACATATCAGAATTATTTGATATCTTCATTTCGGAAATATCAAAGGTTAGAAGAGGAGACATAAATTTGGATGATATCGAGTCGACTAAACAATATATAATCGGCCGTTTCCAAAGATCGGCTCAAACAGTCTTTGGAACAGCCAATGGCTATTCATATCGTTATTTTTTCGATGGAGTAATTGATAATTATTCCAGGTATCCAAATCGTATTAAGGCAATTACTAAAGATTTAATTATAGAAGTTGCTAATCTGATGTTTACGGATAAGGTCTGGATTTTGGGGCTTTTAGGAAATACCTCCAGAGAAAAAATTAACGAATTAGAGAATCAGATATCCGTTCTCTGGAGATAGAGTTTTAAATGGAAGAACTTAAACAGAAATTAAGGCTTCTCCAACAAGAAGTTAATAAACTCTACCTTAGTCTAAACATTAGTCACCAAGAGCAAGAATATCATAACTTATTAAAAGTTCAGGATAAAGAATCGTTCTGGAAAGATAGTCAAAAAGCCCAAGAGATTATTAAAAAAGCTGTTAGTTTAAAAAATAGAATTGAAGGTTGGGTAGAATTAAAACAAGAGCTAGATGAGTTGTTAGCGATATCTGAACTTAATGACAAGACATTAATAGAAGAGATTCAGGACAGGTATAATGTTCTCAATCAAAACTTGTCGAAACTCAAAGAATTGTTAAAATTCTCAGGAGAGTTTGATTCAAATGATGCAATCATATCAATTTATGCTGGTGCTGGAGGAACAGATGCTCAAGATTGGACTCAGATACTTTTTAGAATGTATGTTAGGTGGGCGGAAAAACATTCTTATGAGTTTAAGGTCCTAGAAGAAAATATAGGCGAAGAGGCTGGTCTTAAAAGCGTAACTTTTGAGATCATTGGCGAATATGCTTTCGCCAGACTAAAAAATGAAAAAGGAGTGCACCGTTTAGTTCGACTGAGTCCATTTAATGCCGATAATTTAAGACAGACTAGTTTTGCCAAAGTTGAGGTTATTCCTAAATTAAATCCGGAGGACGACTTCGATTTAGATGAAAAAGATCTAAAAATAGATGTTTTTAGGAGCGGTGGACATGGGGGACAAAGTGTTAATACTACTGATTCGGCAGTAAGGATTACTCATCTTCCAACCAATATAGTAGTTACTATTCAAAACGAAAGATCTCAGCTTCAGAATAAGGAATTAGCCCTAACTATTCTTCGATCTAAATTAGCTGAGATAAAATTAGAACAACATGTTCAGAAAATAACTGAACTGAAGGGCCCTAATCTTTCGGCAGAGTGGGGAAATCAAATCCGATCCTACGTCCTACACCCCTATAAGCAGGTAAAAGACCAAAGAAGTGGGTATGTATCGAAAGATCCTAGCTCTATTTTAGACGGCAATATAGACGATTTAATTGATTCTAATATTGGTCATCTGAGAGATTAGAATAACCTGGAGTAATTTTAATATTTTAATTTTAGTTAATAGATAACTTGCTATAATAATAAAATGATCTTATTAGACAGGGTAACCAAAACATATTCCAAGGCTCTCGGCCCAGCCTTAAACAGAATTAGTATACACGTGGAGCCTAAAGAATTTGTAATTGTTGTTGGACAAAGTGGAGCTGGCAAAACAACTCTCTTGAGATTATTAACGAGAGAAGAGCGCCCAACTTCGGGAAAGATTATAGTGGGAGGGATTGATTATGATAAACTGAGAGACAAAGAGATTCCAATGTTGAGAAGAAAAATAGGAGTTGTCTTTCAAGACTTTAAATTATTGCCTAATCGTAATGTTTTTGAAAATGTGGCTTTTGCTCTCGAACTCGTTGGCGCTAGCTCTAGAGAAATAAAGAATACTGTGCCTAGAGTTTTAGAAATTGTAAACTTAAAGGGAAAAGAAAAAAATATGCCTTTAGAATTAAGTGGTGGAGAAAGACAACGAGTTGCTATCGCTAGAGCAATTGTTAGGCAACCCAAGATACTAATTGCCGATGAGCCAACTGGTAACCTTGATCCAAAACATGCTTGGGACGTGATTAAAGTATTAGAAAAGATTAATAGATATGGAACAACCGTATTGCTAACCACACATAACGTAGAGATTGTTAATAAATTAAAGCGCCGAGTCATTACCCTTAAGGCAGGTCGAGTTATATCTGATAGGGCTAATGCTAACTATCATTTATAATGAGTAAAATAATTGTTCAAAAATATGAAGCATAAGATAATAACATTTTTTAGAATTCTCCATAACGGTACTGTTAACTTCTTGCGCAATATTAGTATTGCCGTCGCAGCAATAGCGGTTATGGTCGTAACCCTGACAATAGTCTTATTATCGATAGTCGTGAATGCTACTTTCGGTAATACGATTAATCAGATTACTTCTAAAATAGATATCTCGGTTTATTTGAAAAATAATGTTAGCACTTCCCAGACAAAGACTTTAATTAATCAGCTGCAGCATCTTAATAATGTTCAAAGTGTTCAATATTTGAATAAGGAACAAGTTTTAAGACAATATGAGACTCAAAATGCATCTAATCATCAACTAGCCCTAGCAATTAGTGAATCTTCAAACCCCTTACCGGCAACAATTCACATTAAGCCTCTTGATTTAAACAAAATTTCTAATATTAAATCATTCCTAGATACACCATCTGTAGCTACTCTTCAATCCAATCCACCGTCTTACTCCGGAAGTCTTCAAACCGCTATTAATAATATTGCCCATGCTACTGACGTTCTAAGAAAATTAGGAATAATTTCTATTATTGTCTTCGCCTTCATCTCCGCCTTAATCATTTTTAATACAATGCAAATGGCTATTTTTAACAGAAGGGACGAGATTCAAATCATGAGGTTATTGGGGGCTAGCACAAACTATATTCGAGGACCTTTTATTGTCGAGAGTTCCATCTATGGTGCATTATCGGCAATTCTTTCCGTGATTATTATTAATTCGATTTTTGTAACTGCTTCTTCAACCCTCCAGGCTACTACTTTGGGGTTATTAGATATAAACTATGCTACAAGTTATTTTGATAGTCATTTCTGGCTATTTATGGTTCTGCAAGTTATAATAGGTGTAGCAATAGGTTCTATATCGGCAGGGATTGCTACGCGAAGATATTTAAAGTTTAAAGTCCAGAATTAAGCTAAAAAGAAGAGGCGAAGAATGAAGAGGGTTTATATTTTTATCTTTACAGCACTAGCTATTAGCGCTACAATTTTAAGGGATAAGTATAAAAAAATAAAAATCATTCAAAAAATAATGAAGAGAAATAGTTTAAAAGTCCGTTTAAGATCAACTCCCTTTTTGGTAATAATTAGTATTTTAACGATAATCAGTGCGTTTGTAATAGTTCCAATTGTTCGAGCTGATTCGTATCAAGCTCAAATTAACGCCTTATCGGCTCAAAATTCACAACTTCAATCCAGTGCTGATCAACTTCATAATCAGGCATCAAGCTATCAAGCCGAAGTTGTTCAGGTTCAAAGCCAAATAGCTGGTCTACAAAATTCTATCAATGTGAATCAAAATAAATCATCACAAATTCAACTGGAAATTCAACAAGAAAATGCTCAGGTTGCCCAAGACAAATTAGTTTTAGGGAACGACATTAAAACAATGTATGTAAACGGACAACTTAATACCGTTGAAATGCTCGCCACTAGTAGCAATCTCAGCCAATATGTAGATCAACAGGTAGCCTATGAGTCAGTACAACATAAGATTCAGAACACGCTAGCTCAAATTTCTGCAATGGAGAACTCCTTAACACAGCAGAAAGCTCAGTTAAGCGTAGTTATTAAGTCCCAAGAGTTGCAAAATTCACAGCTATTAAATAGCGAGAATCAGTTACAACAATTACTTAGCTATAACCAACAACAACAGGCTAGCTATAATCAACAAATTCAAAGCAATCAATCTAAAATTGCTACGTTAACCGCTGAACAGATTGCAGCTAATCGGAAGTTGGTCAATAGTAGCGGCGGAAGAGTGATTACCAGTGGATCGTGTGGAGGAAGCTATCCGGCTAGCGCCAGTGGTCCTTTTGGAAATTGGGGATGTGATTATCCTCTAGATAATACCCTAGACAATTGGGGAATGTATAATCGAGAGTGTGTCAGTTATACGGCTTGGATGGTCTATAAGACTTATGGGTTTATGCCATATTGGGGTGGATCTGGAGACGCAAATCAATGGCCAGCAGATGCTGCGGCAGCAGGCATTCCAACAGGTACAACTCCAAAAGTTGGATCGGTCGCAATTTATATGGGAGGGGCCGGTGATCCTTGGGGCCATGCCATGTGGGTAGTAGGAATTAATGGCAATAAAATTATAGTGGATCAGTACAATTTGTATTATGACGGTAATTTTTACCAGACAGAAATCTCTAGCTCAGGATTAATCTACATATATTTTTAAAACTGTTAAACTAAAAGAATTAAATTAATATGCAGAGAGGTATTATAATTGATTAAAAATAAGCTGATTCATAAATTAAAGTTTCCTAAAACAAGTATTTATATACTGGTGGTAATACTATTAATTGTGGCTTTTGTGTTAGGTCTAAATTTTGGTAACGGTAATTTAACCTTAGGCGGAACAAATGCTACAGGGCTTCCGGCTCACCTCAATTATTCAAGCGTGAACCAAGTATATAATTTAATTCGAGACAATTATGATGGTCATTTAACAGCCACTCAAATGTTAAATGGCTTAAAAGAGGGACTTGCTAATGCTACGGGAGATCCTTATACCGAATATTTTACGGCGGCACAAGCTCAATCGTTTAACAGTGAACTAAACAATTCCTTTAGTGGAATAGGAGCTGAATTAAGTGCCACATCGAATGGAGAGATCGAAATAATTGCCCCTATTGCTGGTAGTCCGGCTGCCAAAGCAGGTTTATTACCAAAAGATATCATTGCTGGAATTAACGGGAAAAGTACATCTGGAATGAGTGTTGAAACAGCCGTTAATCTTATTAGGGGGCCCTCAGGATCAAAGGTAACACTAAATATCCTCCGCAATAATCAGCCCTTAACCATATCTATTACTAGAGCTAATATTGTAGTCCCTTCAGTTAATTCTAAAATTTTAAACGGCAACATTGGATATATTCAAATTACATCTTTTGCATCAAATACAGCCAGTTTAGCAAATAGTGTCGCTGAATCGTTTGTAAAGGATCATGTTAAAGGAATTATATTAGATTTACGTAATAATCCAGGAGGCTACTTAAGTGCTGCTATAAGTGTTTCAAGTCTGTGGCTTAAACAGAACCAAACAATTTTAGTTGAGAAAAAAGGTAATACTATTATTCAAACTTATTATGCAACTGGTAACGATATATTACATAATATTCCTACGGTAGTTTTAATTAATGGAGGAAGTGCTTCATCTTCGGAAATAACAACTGGAGCTCTTCATGATAACAAACAGGCTTATGTAATAGGGACTCAGAGTTTTGGAAAAGGCGTTGTACAACAACTTATTAATTTAAGTAATGGAGCCGAGTTAAAGGTTACGGTTGCAAGTTGGTATAGACCTGATGGTCAGGATATTAATAAGAAGGGTATAACACCTGATAAGGTTGTTAATTTAACGCAGGCCGAAATTAATCAAGGAAATGATACTCAACTTAATGCTGCATTAGCTTATTTAAGTAGCAAATAAAAGTCTTTTATAAAATATAATATCCAGTTATAATTACTCCTGAACAAGAAAGGTAAATAGAGGTGCTAACTAAAAAGACAAAATACATTTTTGTCACGGGTGGAGTGATATCTGGACTAGGAAAAGGTATTAGTGCCGCTTCGATCGCTAATTTACTTCGCGCCAGAGGGCTTAAGGTTAATCTGCAAAAATGTGACCCCTATTTAAATGTTGACGCTGGTTTATTAAATCCACGTGAACATGGGGAATGTTTTGTTACAAAAGATGGAGCTGAAACAGATCTTGATTTAGGTCACTATGAACGATTTATAGATGAAGAATTGACTCAATCTAGCTCGCTGATGGCTGGTCGTGTTTTACTGAAAGTGATTCAAGATGAAAGGAATGGCAAATATGACGGAGATGACGTTCAAATTATTCCTCACTTAACAACCGCTATTCAGAATTACATTATTGAGGCTGGCAGGGGTTTTGATGTTCATATTGTCGAAATTGGTGGGACGGTCGGAGATTATGAGTCGTTAAGTTTTATAGAAGCAATTAGGGAACTTGGCATTAAAGTTGGGGAACAGAATAGGGTCTATGTCCATGTTGTTTATTTGCCCTATATTAATGCCTCTCATGAAACCAAAACAAAACCGGCTCAAAACTCAGTTCGAGAATTGAGAGGTTTAGGAATTCAACCCGATGTTTTAATTGCTCGGAGTGAAGACCCGGCAAATCCTAGCGCAATTCGAAAACTGGCTCTTTTCAGCGGCGTTGAAGAAAAAGCGATTGCTCTTTTACCAAACGCTAAATCGATTTATGAAGTTCCTTTGTCCCTGGAAAAAGCTAATATAGCTGATGTTATAACCAAGCATCTTAAACTTAAGACTAAATCACCCAAATTGGATAGTTGGGAAAAAATGGTTAAACTTGCTACAACCGAGTTTAAACATACCCTAAAAATTGCCCTAATAGCAAAATATCTAGATAATACTGATACTTATATGTCTGTTTTTGAAGCTTTAAAGGCTGCTGCTATTTGGAATAATACGAATATCGAAATTGACTGGATAGATGCAACTATTCTCGAAAAATCTAAGAGCTTAGACAGTCTAAATAGGTATGATGGAATCTTAGTGCCAGGTGGTTTTGGAAAAAGGGGTCTAAATGGTAAAATTTTGGCTGCCGAATATAGCCTTAAGAATAAAATACCATATCTTGGATTATGTTTAGGTCTTCAAATGGCTGTTATTGCTGCCGCTAGGCTTAATGGACTACAAGAGGCAACAACTTTTGAAATAGATCCTAATTCTAAATATCAAGTTATAACAACCATGAACGATCAAAAAGATAAACAAAATACAGGTGCTACAATGCGATTGGGAAATTATAACTGCAAAATATCTAAGAATAGTTTAGCCTATAATCTCTATCAACAAACTTTGATTACCGAAAGGCATCGCCATAGAGGAGAATGTAACCCCAAATTCTTGAATCAGTTTGAGAAATGGGGGATAAAGGCTTCTGGCATTAATCCAGACAATCAACTTGTGGAGATTATTGAAGCTTTAGATCACCCTTACTTTATAGCAAGCCAATTTCATCCTGAATTTAAAAGCCGTCCAACTAAGCCTCAGCCACTTTTCAATGGATTTATAAAAGCTATGTTAGAAAAACAGGTTATTTAATATTGCTAAATTGTATATTATTGATTAAGATGATAGTACTATGGAAAATCAAAAAAACAATAAATTAAAAAGAATTTTACTGGTTGAAGATGATGATGCCTTAGCCAATGTTTATGTCGGTCGTTTACAGGCTGAGGGATTTGATGTACGAAGAGTTGCGAATGGTGAAGAAGCTCTATCTTCGGCTTTAAGTTATGAGCCTGACCTTGTTTTATTAGATGTTATGATGCCAAAAGTTAGTGGATTTGATGTTTTAGATATTCTGAGAAATACGCCCGAAACAGCAAACCTGAAGATTATTATGTTAACAGCTCTAAGTCAAGATAGCGATAAAGAGAGGGCTCAAAGCTTAGGAGTCGACGATTATTTAGTAAAGTCTCAAGTCGTTATAGCCGATGTTGTAGAAAGAATTAAGCATCACCTTAATATGGATACTAGTGCTTAGATTTATTCTAGGATTGTTATTTAACGCTGACTTCGGTTCTTCGAACGCTTTTACCACTAAATGTTCGAACTTTGCGGTTAGTAAACGTAACGATTCCATCTCTTGAGGCGTGAATGGTAAAATTACGACTCAACTTTGTTCCTGGTCCAGGTCGCTTACTCATTCCAACTTGACGAACTATAACTTGGCCAACCTTTACTTTTTGACCACCAAACAGCTTAACACCTAAACGTTGACCAGGTGAATCATGAATATTTTTGGCTGTACCGCCCGCTTTTACGTGTGACATCTTATTCCTTTGTTATTATAAGTAACTGTCTTCCCACAATCTGATTATCTCGAATGTAAATCAATTGCTTTGAATTTATACTTTTAAAATCTATAAAATTGTACCCCATAGCTTCGATTTGGTCAAGGATAGGAAGTGCTTTGAATTGATTTGGCCCATTTCTCCAAATCGGCAAAGCTAAGCAAACTCGGCCAGATCTTTTTAGTTGGGGTTTTAAATTATATAAGAATGCCCTTATTAACTGATTCATGTTATCTAAAATTGAAGATAATTCTGATTCGGAGGGATATCGACTTAAAGGTGGTCCAAGAAGGGTTTCTGATGCTACTACATCAAACCCTGACCAGCTCTGATTGGTTGCATCTCCCTCTATAATATTTGATGTAAGTTTGGAGTCTAGCTTATAAAGCTTCCTCAGCCATTCAATATTATTTTTGCTATATTCTACCATTCTAGGATTTAAATCGCTTCCTATAACGGCTACGTTCATTAAAAGTGCCTCTTGAAGAATAACTCCGCTCCCACAGAATGGGTCTAATAAAACAAGGTCTTTTTGACTGAAATTAGGACCGATCGCTAAGTTAATAATTATTTGAGCTAGTTTAGGCGGGAGCATCCCGACTTTTGAGTCTCGGTAGGGACGTTTAAAATCTCGTTTTGAATAGTTGTTTATATTTTGAATCATGCTAGTTTGGCCAATTCGAAATAAATTGTTGTCCTTAATAATTAAAAATTCATAATTTTGTGCTTTGTGGAGTCTATTATTGATGATTTGAGCAGCATTAAGCTCTAGTTTATCTGATACTACAAAACGGGAAGAAATATTGAGTAGCGCTAACCTTTTTTTAATATTTAAGCTTAATTTTAAGATTTGTTTTGGGTTAAGTTGATGGTTATAGACACTAATACCAAATACTACCTTATGTTTTTTATTCTGAGCCTTAATAGCATTAGTGATAAAGGTTTCAATTTGATCCCAGTCCAATGTTTCGGCTTGAGTTAAAAGACGACCTATTTTAAGTATTCCTCCTAATCTGTCGATATCGAAATCTACTGGTTCTAGGCTGGAAAGGGCGATGTTGTTTGTTAGATATTTAAAATAATTTTCACCATAGAGACTAAAGAGCTCTGCTAAAGCAATATTATTATGTCTTCCCAAGATTAAAACCGATTTCATTTTATAATTTTAACCTATTATAAATAATTATGTTTCGGAAATAATTATCTTCCTTTAGTATTTTTTGTTTATAATATATAAAATATGTCATTCTCACTTATTAAAAAACACTGGAAACTAGTTCTTAACCTTGTAACAATAGTCGCGTTAGTCGTCTTAATATATCTGATTAGAACTGAGCTTTATCAGACTATCAGGAATTTATCGAACTTGAATATATTGGTGTTGGTCCTGATAATACCAATCGAAATCCTGAACTATCATATGCAGGCCAAGATGTATCAGAACCTTTTTAAGATAGTTGGGAATAAGCTTAAGTACAAGTATTTATATAAAGCAGCCCTAGAGTTAAATTTAGTCAATCATCTTTTTCCGAGCGGGGGAGTAACGGGGATTTCTTATTTTGGAGTTCGGCTCCGCAATAAAGATACGATTAGTGGTGGCAAGGCAACCATGATTCAGATTATGAAGCTTGGGCTTACGCTTTTGTCTTTTGAAGTTTTGTTAGTGGTTGGGCTAATAATACTAGCCATTTTTGGTAAAGTTAGTAATTTAACAATTCTAGTTTCTGGAATTTTATCAACTCTTTTGGTTGTAGCTACTATCTTATTTGGTTATGTTGTAGGGAGTAAAACCAGAATAAATAATTTTTTTACGTTTCTGACAAAAGGAATTAACCTAATTCTTTATAAACTTTTTCGAAAAAAGCCTGAATCAATTAATATTTTGCGGGCTAAAAAAATGTTTAATGATTTCCACGATAATTATCGACAACTAGTTGGGCACTACAAGGAGCTTAAGAGTCCTTTCTGGTATGCCTTAATGGCTAATGCAACAGAAATCTTAGTGATTTATGTCGTTTATATTGCATTTGGTAAATTTGTAAATATTGGAGCCATAATTATTGCTTATGGGGTAGCCAACTTTGCAGGACTAGTTTCGGTCCTTCCTGGAGGAATAGGTATTTATGAAGCTCTTATGACAGCTGTTTTAGCAACTGCTGGGATTCCGCCCAATCTAAGTTTACCGGTAACTATTACTTATCGAGTTTTAAATACAATAATTCAATTACCTCCTGGATATTATCTATACCATAAGTCACTCAATAAAGGTGAAGTAGATAAGATATCACGACCATGAAAGATCTCAGTGTTAGTGAATTCTTGTATTATCTAAATAATAATCTAGAAAATACTTTTCCATTAGTATCAATCGTTGGAGAACTCGCCAATTTTCGAATCAGTCAAAATAAGTGGATTTATTTTGATTTGAAGGATGAAGTAAGTCATTTGAGGTTTTTTGGGCTAGCGTTCAAGCTAAAACAGCCTATTAGTGACGGAATGTTGCTTAAGGTTAGTTGTTATCCGAGGATGCACCAAAAGTACGGTTTTAGTATGCAAGTTGTTAATGCTCAACCTTTTGGTGAAGGCAGTCTTAAGAAATCTCTAGAAATCCTTCATGCCAAACTAGCCGACGAAGGACTGTTTGCCGTGGAGCGTAAGAGAGCTTTACCTTATCCTCCAAGTCGAATTGGTTTGATAACTTCTTCTCAATCGGCAGCATATTCAGATTTTATAAAAATAGTTAATAATAGATGGAGTGGTTTAGAAATTATATTAAGCGATGTCGTTGTGCAGGGTAACTTAGCGGTAGATCAATTAATTCAATCTGTAAAAAAATTAGAAGTAGAAAAAGGCATAGAAGTGATTGTTATGATTCGGGGAGGTGGTGATCCTGAAGACTTAGCAGTTTTTAATGATGAAAATTTGACTCGAAAAATTGCTCAATCTAAAGTTCCTGTTATGGTAGCGGTTGGGCATGAAATAGATATCTGTTTAGCTGAATTAGCAGCCGATGTAAGGGCCTCAACGCCAAGTAACGCAGCTGAAATATTAGTCCCAGAAAAAGCAAAATATTTGCTTGAGCTCGAACAGAAAGAGGCGATATTAAATTATACATCAGACCAATTAATACTGGTGCAAACAGAAAAAATTAATAATAAACTAAAATCACTGAATCAATACTGGCTGGATAAATTTAGACGTATCCAGACTAAGATCGATTATTATCAGAATGTGTTAAATGCGCTTAATCCCGAAGCTGTTTTAAAAAGAGGATATTCGATCACTAGATATAAAGGAAAGATTGTTAAAAATTCAAAAATACTAAAATCAAGGGATAAGATTGACGTTCAATTCTACGATGGTAATATTAGGGCAGAAGTAAAGTAATATTTGTAAAAAATATGGCTCAAAAAATAAATTTTAAAGAACTAAATAAGGAACTTGAAAGTATCTTGGAAGACTTCCAAAAAGAACAAATAGATATTGAAGAGATGGTAGCTAAATATAGTCGAGGACAGCAGATTATTAAGGAACTTAAGGATTATTTAAAGTTAGCTCAGAATAAAATTACAAAACTTAAAACTTAGAAATAAAATTGCCATTGATTGTAAATCTAGGGTCGTACAGTTATGCCAATAAGGCATCTATTCATTTGAGAGAATTAGGTAATCCGATCTACAACGGGTTGAAAAAGTTAATCTAAAGAAATGATACTAAAAAGTTAATCGCAGTTTTCTTAATAGCTAATTTATAATAGGATAATCGTTCTTGGCTATTTTCATAAACTTTGGTACGATTTTAAGTATGAAGCATAATCAGAATGGATTTAGTACTTTGTTGTTCTCATTTATTGCAACAATTATCTTGTTAATTGTCGTTATAGTTTTTTCTGTATGGGCATATAGCGGTCGCCAGAAATACAAAAACAATGTTACGGACATTGTTAATGCTGCCGTCAATAAAGCCGTGGCAAATCAAAAAAATATCGATAACCAACAATTTCTCGTAGCCGAACAATCTCCATATACCGCTTATTATGGTCCGCAAAGTTACGGAAGTTTAGTTGTCCAGTATCCAAAAACATGGAGTTCCTACGTCAATACTACGGGCGGAAACTATCCCTTAGATGGATATTTCTTTCCCGGGACATTAACATCTGTCAGCGACAATTCTCCGGTCAATTTTGCTCTTAGGATTAGGGTAGATAATGAGCCCTACTCACAAGTTATATCGCAGTATTCGAGCCTTCAAAGCTCAGGATTAGTTACTGTAAGTTCATATTCTTTGCCTAAAGTCCCAAGTGTTGTAGGTGTTAAGGTGACGGGACAGATGCTGTCTAATGCTCAAAAGAATGCAACCGATATTATCCTACCGCTTCGATCTCAAACGCTTGAAATTTGGACAGAAGGCGGTTCTTACCTGTCTAATTTCAATACTATTCTTCAGAGCTTAGTATTCTCGCCCTAGCTCAACTTATTTGTGTACCAAGTGCTATAATAACTCTAGATATTGAGGGTTATTAAAATGGATGTGGAGCAGCGAAAAAGTCAAATAGAAGAGTTAAGCTCAATTTTGAATTTAGCCGATCAGTTGAAACTACCGTTTCTGCAAATACTGAAAGAGACTGAGTTGGAAGAGTTAGGTCTCAAAGCTAGCTTAAATAATATAAAAACTTCAGCAGAATTTGCCTTGAAGTTGTTAGATAGCTACCTTCTTAGTGCTCGCTTAAGTAGTCAGGACATTGAACTAATCGAGGAACCATTATCAATTAATTCAATCCTGTATGATTGTGGACACGTCTTAGATCAATTGGCCAAACAGTACGGAGTTTTAATTGAAATGAATTCTAACTCTAAAAACTTTCCAATTCTCGGCAATAAAACTGGTTTAGAATCGGCTTTAATTAGTCTTGGGTCATCGTTAATTGAATCAGTCGGAACAATTCAAGGTTCAGATTTAAAAATATATCTTGTTAGCCATAGAACTCGATATGGCGTTGTAGCTGGTATTTATGCTAAGAACCTTCCTGCGAGCATAGCTAGCTTAAAACTAGCCCAAAAGATTAAGGGTCTGTCTCAACAGCCATTTCCTAGCCTTATTCCTTCCGCAGGGTCAGGAGTCCTTATTGCTAATAATATTTTTAAGCTTATGAATTTAAAACTATATCCTTCTAGGTACTCAAAGCTGAATGGTTTAAGTACTATTCTAAAGATTAGCCAACAATTACAGTTAATTTGAATGAAAAAGATACTTTTAGTTGAGCCAGATCGAGTGTTGGGAAATATTTATCTAAGATCTTTAATTATTGCTAAAAATGAATGTTTATTAGTCACTAATGCCGAAGATGCAATTCATGCTATTGATTCTTTTAAGCCCGATGTCATTATACTCGAAATTCAACTAGTGGAGCACTCTGGGATAGAATTAATTTATGAGATTCGATCATATCGAGAATTTAAGAATATAAGATTAATTATTCTTTCTGGAGTGAACAATGACAGCTTCAATACAAATCGACGTCTTTTCAGAGATGAGCTTGGGGTAGATAAATACTTCTATAAACCTCACACTCAATTAATTGAGCTTAATAACTACATTAAATCTCTTTAAATATGAACAAGGAAGTTATTACTCCGGCAATTGTTTTAAAAAGAGTTAATTATGGCGAATATGATCGTATTCTAACGGTAATTACGCCTGATAACGGTAAGCTTAGTCTTATTGCAAAAGGATCACGAAAGATTAAATCAAAGTTGTCGGGAAGTATCGAGTTATTTTCGGTGTTCGAAGCAAAGATTTTAAACTCAAACTATAATTTGGCGATTTTGGTTTCAGCTCGATCGGTTAGCTATTACCAAAACATAGTAAAAGACATTGCGCGAGTACAACTTGGATATTTAGCGCTCAAAACTATTGATTTAATAACTCAAGATAATAGTGACCACGATTTTTATAAACTTTTAGAAGAATTTCTAATACTTTTAAATAATGATCAAAACAGTATTACGGTCTTACAAAATTGGTTAAAAGCCCAACTTTTAGTAATAAATGGTCATACTCCTAATCTTATTACAGACATTGAAAATAAAAAATTAATTAAAAACCAAACATATTCTATTGATATTGAGAATATGGTTTTGTCTTCAAAAGGTAAGATAACAGATCAAGATATTAAAATATTAAGAATTCTATTTAATCCTAATGGTAGCAAAATGATATTTCGAATTGAAGAAGCCGAAAAGATAATTAAAAAGCTTGATTCTACTATAGAAGCTATGTTTATGAGACATCTTTCGGTATAATCGAACTATTATGATTAGCCCAACCCTAGAAGATATCGTTAGTCTAACCAAAAGAAGAGGTTTTATTTTTGCCGGATCTGAAATCTATGGAGGTCTGTCGGGAACATGGGATTATGGTCCACTGGGTGTTAGCCTCAAAAGAAAAATAGAAAGTTTATGGTGGGAGTTTTTTGTTGAAAGGCAGGACGAAATCTATGGCATTGACAGTACAATTTTAATGAACCCCAAGGTATGGCAGGCAAGTGGTCATGTTGGTACATTTAACGATCCGTTAATAGAAGATAAAAAAAATAAAAAAAGATATCGACTCGACCATGTTTTAGAAGATAGTGGCATCGATTGTACTGGCTTAGGACTAGACGAGATGGTTGAACTAATCCAAAAAAATAATATCAAAACCCCTGATGGCAACGATTTTGGAAATGCTGGTAATTTTAATTTAATGTTCAAAACATTTGTTGGATCTTTGGAAAATGAATCATCGATAGCCTATTTAAGGCCTGAAACGGCACAAGGTATGTTCGTTAATTACAAAAACATTATTGACACTTTTTATCCAGATTTACCTTTTGGATTGGCCCAAATTGGACGGAATTTTCGAAACGAAATAGCTCCTCGAGATTTTATTTTTAGATCAAGAGAATTTGAAATAATGGAGTTTGAATATTTCGTCTATCCAAATAATTGGGAAAAAGAATTTGATAAATTGCTTAAACTTCAAATTAAATGGTATTGTGAGGTTCTGGGGCTTGATGCGAAGAAGCTTCATCAAAAAGAAATTAAGCCCGAAGATCGAGCTCATTATAGTAAGCGGACAATTGATTTTGAGTATCAATATCCATTCGGACTGAAAGAAATAGGTGGCTTTGCCTACCGAACAGATTTTGACCTTAAAAACCACCAACAATTTTCGGGTAAGTCCATGGAATATTTAGTAAAGGGCACCAATGAAAGATTTATTCCGCATGTTTTGGAACCTACATTTGGCTTGGATCGTTGCGTTTTAGCTATACTGTGCGAAGCATATCGCCAAGACACAGTAAATTCTGAGACCAGGACCTTCCTTAAATTAGACAAGAAATTGGCTCCATACCTAATATCAGTAAGCCCCTTATTAAAGAACAAGACTGAACTTTACTCTAAGGCTCGAGATATTTATGAATTAGTACGATCTCAGGTTCCAAATGTCAATTGGGATGATAATGGTAATATTGGCAAAAGATATCGTCGCCAAGATGAAATAGGCACACCGTATTGTGTAACGATTGATTTTGACACAATACAAGATGGTTCGGTTACAATTCGGAACAGAGACACTACTACCCAAGAGAGAATCAAGATTGATCAAATTATCGATTATGTTAATAAAGATTAAATTTTAAAGCCTTAATTTAAGTTTTTAGCTTCCAACTTGTTATTATTCGGTCGTGGATCAGGAAACCGCGATCAGTATTTTGCTTTCTCCCCGAAACGTTTTCTTAACTGGGGCGCCCGGTTCAGGTAAAAGCTTTGTTTTGGGTAATATTATATACGGTTATCAGAAACTTAAGACTACCGTGGCTATAACGGCATCAACAGGCATAGCTGCAAGTCAAATTGGTGGAGTTACTCTTCATTCATGGATGGGAGCTAAGAATAATTCGGATTTAAGTCAGGGCGCAATTGAGAATCTGTCAAATAATCCGATGTATAATTATCGTTTTAGACACGTAGAGGTTATTATAATTGACGAAATATCGATGCTTCAACCTGAATTATTTGAATCTCTCAATAATCTTTTACAATATGTAAGATCAAGTTCGAAGCCATTCGGGGGAGTTAAGTTAATAGTTGTTGGCGATTTCTTCCAATTGCCGCCGGTAAGTAAGTTGGGTCCAAAAGATATAAAATATGTTTTTAATAGTTTGGCCTGGAAGGAAGCCGGGTTTATGGTTTGTTATTTAAATACTCAGTATCGACAAGATAGTCGAGATGAGTTAAAAGATATTCTTGATAAAATTCGACTTAATGCAGTTGGAGACAAAGAGATTTCACTCCTCCAAAAAAGAATAAGCATAAGCTACTTAGATAACGTTATAGGTCTATATCCATATAATTATGATGTCGAACTTAAAAATAAATTAGAATTTGATAGATTAAGAGGGAAAATCAAGAAGTTTGGATTTTATAGCGCTGGCAACAATAGTGGTTGTCTAACAATATTAAAAAACCTTCGCTTAGGTGAAATATATTTAAAAAAGGGAACAGAGGTTATTTTTATTGTTAATAATCCAAAACAGGGATATTTAAATGGATCGAGGGGAAGGGTGGTTGATTTTAAGAATAAACTTCCTTTAGTTCAATTAGATAATGGTAATTACTTGGTTGTACAGTATTATAATTTTAAAATGGAAATAAATAATAAGGTTACAGCTGAAGTATGGGCCTTACCGCTTAGATTGGCGTATGCTATTACTATCCATAAGTCTCAAGGTATGAGCCTAGATAGGGCTTGCGTTGATCTGGAAAGAGTTTTTGGATACGGAATGGGCTATGTTGGTCTTTCTCGACTTAGAAGTCTCGAAGGGCTTTATCTCACTGGGGTTAATAAAAAAGCGCTTAAAGTTGATCCCAAAGTAATTCGAATGGATAGAGTTTGGCATAACGCTTCTTCCAAAATAGAACGTCTAATTAAACAGAGTTCTATTGCATCTATTCTGTTATTATAGTTATATGAGAAAACGATTCTTAAAGCCTAAAAAGACTTATGCTTTTATTGATAGTCAAAACTTGAATCTTGGTACCCAAAGAATGGGTTGGAAAATGGATTGGCGAAAGTTTAGAAAGTTTTTAAAAGATCAATATAACGTCGAGAAGGCATTTCTTTTCATTGGCTATATTCTTGAGAACGAATCAATGTATGAATATATGCATAGTCTTGGTTATTTAGTTGTACTTAAGCCTACCCTTGAAATCAATCTATCTCAACAGACTAAGAATGATCAGAATAAACAGTCTGACGAAAAGAATCTAGTTAAAGGTAACGTTGATACTGAAATTGTTTTAACCGCCCTTAAGGAAATCAATAATTATTCAAAAGCTATCATTGTATCAGCTGATGGTGATTTTTATAGCTTGATAGAATTTTTGGCAGCCAAAAATAAATTAGGCTATATTATGACTCCCAGTTGGCAATATTCAACCCTTTTAAAAGAATTTGAAAAATATATCATTAATCTTGATAACTATAAAAAACAGTTAAAATATACGGGCTTTTCTAAAAAACAGACCAAATCTCAACCCAATAATGAGTGAGCTTAACGATAAATCAATAGTTGTAATGGGTGGTGGAACAGGAAGTTACAATATACTCAAAACCCTTAAAAACTATAGTAGTGACATAACTGCTTTAGTGAATATGATTGATGATGGTGGATCAAGTGGAATATTGCGTGACGAACAAGGGGTCTTGCCCCCTGGAGACATAAGACAATGTTTAGTAGCGCTAAGTGAAGCTCCTCAAAATATTCGAGATTTGTTCAACTATCGATTTAGAGGAAAGGGGTCGCTTTATGGCCATAGTTTTGGTAATCTTTTTCTAAGCGCTGTTGAACTTTCTAGCCAGGATTTTAATCAAGCTATACAATTGGCTGCCGATTTTTTGCGTATCAAAGGTAAGGTTATTCCTATAACTTTAACTAACAGTAATTTAATTATGACCTACAGAGGAATTAGGTATAGGGGAGAAACTTATATTGGACAAGTTCAGCTTAAACCCAAAGAATCTATTGTTTTAGATCTTGATCCTCCAGCCATGATTAACGACTTAGCCCAAAACGCTATACTTAAGTCCGATTTGATTATTATTGCTCCTGGAGATATTTTTCGTTCAATTTTACCGAATTTTATTGTTAAGGGAGTCAAAAAGAGTCTAGAGAGATCCAGAGCTAAACTGGTCGTAATATCTAATATTATGAATAAAAAGACAACCGCTGAATATAGGGTTGAGGATTACATTAAATTGATAACGAGTTATTGTGGTCGACCAGTAGACTTATTACTCGTGAATAATAAGGAACCCTCTAATAAACAGCTTAAAAAATACGCTTTATTAAATGAATACCCCATTTCATATAATTGCAATAAACTTGATAAATTAGCGCGTCAGGTAGTTTACGGTAATTATCTTAATTATTTATCTAAGCAAGAAAATGATTATGTAGTGGAGAAATCTCTAATCCGTCATAATTCTGTTAAGGTTATTGAGACGATTAAAGATAATATCTAGGGCTATTTCTTAACTATATAATTTAATTATTATCAACAATAACTTATTGACAAAAAGTATAATAATTGTTATGATATTAGATATCATTTAAGATGAAATATACAAAAATAAAAATATATTTAGAGCGATTATCCGTAACCATAATGTCAGTCGCTGCAATTGCCGGAATGTTTGAATTAATTAACAATAATACCAATAAGTATGTACTAGTACTTAATAACTCAACCTATGTTGGGCGAGCAAATCCTGATCCGAACAACATTATTCGAAACGAAAAAGATGATACGGAGAGTAGATATATAAGTTATTCACAGGCTGAGATTACTTTCGGAAGACACCGAAGATATTAAGTTATGCACAGACAGGCTTATAAAGTTTATTTTAGCCTGTTAATTGAAATGATTCAATCTGTTGAAATTAATATATGGGTGTGTACAAGTGGTGTCATAATGACCACTATATAGATAGTAATGAGCTTGTAGTGGGTAACATCTGGTAGTATTCTATTTCTAGTGGGTAAAAGTGGGTAGAACATCTACCTGATATATAAAATAAAAAAACCACTAAAAATAGGGATGGCAACAATAGACTACTTTGAACGAAAACTCGACGACAAACGAAGGTTATCAATACCTTCCGAGTTAAGGTCCGAGTTTAAGAGTGGGGTAGTTGTCACCCAGGGATTTAAAAAATATCTGCACCTCTATTCTTTAGAGGTTTGGAACAAGCAAGTTGAGCCTGAGCTTAAGGGAAATATTCTCGACGAAGGGACGGCCGATTTGAATGTTAAGTTTCGGCAAGGGAAGATCGAAGGGAAGCTTGACCTTAAGCAAGGTCGACTAACCTTCGAAAGGCATCTTCTTAGTTATGCTGGGATTAAACAAAACGTTATTGCCATACGAGCTGGTGACTACTGGCGGATTATGGCCAAGTAAGGTTCTTTAACATCAATAAAACATTTCGAGCTTAGCTATTCAGCAGTCAATAAGTGGCAAATAGGGTGTCACTCTAATTAACCCTCGTACTTTTTTAAAAACACCTCCCAAAACTCCACCTCACACATAAGTCTCTCAAAATGATGAATTAGTAAGAAGTTTTAAGATTTTTTTAAATCTTAGCAATCCTTCTAACGTAAATATTCGTCATTAATAAAAACAAAAATTTTAATAAAAACAAAAAATTGGCTGCTGATTAGGTGACCTTGTATAAAACAAACAAGTAAAAATGCACCAAAATAAAAACAAAAATCATATACCAGTACTTCTTGAAGAAGTAATAACAACCTTAAGCCCCAAACTTAATGAGAGTTATTTGGATTTGACTGCTGGATATGCTGGACATGCTGCAGCTATCTTAGCGATCACTAAAAACCCATCAGGATCCGTATTGGTTGATCGAGATGTAACGGCTATATCTTATCTTCAAAAAAAATTTTTAGATACTGGCGTCAATATTATTGATCAAGATTTTTTAACGGCTAGCAAAAATTTAAAAGACTTAAAATATAAGTTTGATCTAATTTTAGCTGATTTAGGTGTATCGTCACTGCACATTGATGAGGCTCAGCGCGGTTTTTCAATAAAAAATAATGGTCCTCTCGACATGAGAATGGATCAAAGGCAATTATTAACTGCTCAAAAAGTTGTTAATGAGTACCCTAGGGAAGATCTAATTCGTATCCTAAAAGAATATGGAGAAGAACCAAAAGCGAAGTTAATTGTTGATAAGATTATTAACAACAGACCATTAACCTCAACCGAAGAATTGGCTAAATTGATTGAGCCGGTTTGGAGTAGAAGTACGATTCATCCAGCCACTCGAACTTTTCAAGCTCTTCGTATTGAGGTTAATAAAGAACTTAGCTTGCTTTCTGAAAGTATGAACGTCTGGTTAGATTTATTGGAAATTGGGGGCCGAATTGGAATAATCAGTTTTCATAGTCTTGAAGACCGGATTATTAAGAATTTTTTCAAAGAACAAAGCCAATCTGGCTATGAAAGTTCTTTAAAAATCTTAACTAAAAAGCCTCTCCGTGCTAGCCCCACTGAAATAGCCCATAATCCGCGATCTAGAAGTGCAAAACTTCGAGTCGCAGTGAAAATAAAAAAATGAAAGGGAGTTGCATGCCAATACAGGTTAAAAGCAGATCCCGAGCCTACAAAGTCGTTGTAAGAGTTATTTAATAACTCGGGCTAAGTAGGTTTGTCGGTCCCTAATAACTAGGGACCGACCAAAATTAAACATAAATAGAAGGAATTATTAAAATGACATATTCAAGTAGCTTGGCTCTTAATCGGAATAGATATATGACCAAAAATAAAAATTCGGTTAGTTTTAATGTATCAAGGCCTAAGATTGGTCCAATTAGTAACACTATTTTATTAGTTGTTTTGGGTTGTTTATTGGGATTACTCTACTTAACACAAGTCACCAAGACGGATACTTATGGTTATCAGCTTAATAGCCTTCAAGTTCAACAACAACAACTTGAAACTCAAAAACAAAATCTTGAGGTATCTTCTGCTCAACTCCAAGCACTTAACACAGTCCAATCGAGTAAAGTATCGAAAGTGATGACAGCTGTTACTCCAAGCGCAGTTGTACCAAACTAAAAGACAGTTCCATAGTATAATTAGAGAATGTCTAATAATCTTATAGACTTTCAGAAAATGTCCAAAAAACGAATACATATTATGTACTCGTTTTTAGTGATATTTGTAGCCATTATAATTATTCAATTATTTTTACTTCAGATAATTAACTACAATACCTACAAGAACGCCGCCCTAAAAAGTCAACTTAAACAATATCAAATTCCAGCCGAGAGAGGATTAATTTATATTGAAGGAGGCAATGGATCCCAGGTTCCTATAGTTTTGGACCAGAAACTTTATACTCTTTATGCCGATCCTAGCTTTATAAAATCTAATGCAGCCGCCAATAAAATAGCCAAGAAAATAGCTCCTATTTTCAACGCTAATCCTGGTCAACTAACTTCTTTAATGGAAACTAAAAATACTCGTTATATTGTTCTGGGCAATAAATTATCTCAAGCCCAAAGTCAAAAGATCTTATCTTATCAAATTCCAGGCATTGGAACTCAGGGACAGGATTATAGAGTCTATCCTGAGGGACAACTTGCTGCTCAGGTTTTAGGGTTCGTAAATCAAAATGGGGTAGGAGAGTATGGCATAGAACAAGCTATGAACAAACAACTAGCAGGAACACCGGGACAAGTAAAGGCAGTTACAGATGCCAGTGGAGTACCTTTAGCTGCGAATAGTAAAAATGTTGAAATTGCCCCCAAGAACGGTGATAGTTTAGTGTTGACGCTTAATTTAGGCATGCAGTCTCAGTTAGAAAAGATTTTAGCTAAGGAGTACACTGCCACAAAATCTCAAGGTTTAAGTGCTATAGTAATGAATCCTTACAATGGTCATATTAAGGCAATGGCTAATTTTCCGACTTTTAACCCAGCAAATTACCAAGATGTTTCAAATCAAAAAATATTTCAAAATGCAGCTGTAGACGATGATATTGAACCAGGTTCTACAATGAAAATAATGACAACTGCTGCAGCGTTAAACTTGGGTGTCATTAAGCCCAATACTAGCTTTTATGATCCGGCACAATGGACTATTGATGGTTTTACTATTCATGATATAAAAATTGATGGTGGGGCGCGTGAACAGAATATTCAGAGCATTCTAGCTCTTTCTTTAAATACTGGAGCAACGTGGATGTTAATGCAGATGGGTGGAGGTCAGATCGATCGCCAGGGAATCAATAATTGGTACGAATATATGGTTAATCATTATCGTCTAGGCCAAGTTACAGGAATTGAACAAGGATATGAAGCACCAGGTTTTGTTCCTCCTCCCAATATGGCAGATCCGAGTATAGATTTAAGATACGCTAATACTTCCTTTGGACAGGGGGTACAATTGACAGCCCTCCAAATGGCGGCAGCCGATTCATCAATTTTAAATGGAGGGACATATTATAAACCAACCCTAATTGCTAAAACCATTTATCCTAATGGTCAGACTAAAGTAAACCCCCCTAAAGTTTTAGAAAGAAATGTCGTGAAACCAGTCGTAGGACAAGAAATGGTTCCATTAATGGAGGGAGTTGTTAAGGCTTACCTTTATGGTGGTTTTAGTTTCATGAATTTTCCATCTAACTATATCGTAGGAGGTAAAACTGGTACGGCTCAATTAGCTCAACCAGGGGGTGGATATTATAAAAATATTTTTAACGGGACATATGCCGGATTTGTGGGTGGCAAGAATGTTCAGTATGTAGTTGTAGTTTATAACATTAAACCTGCTGTTCCGGGATATGCTGGATCTTATGGCGCTCAGCCTGTTTTTGCTGACATTGTTCATATGTTGATTAATCAAGGCTATGTTACTCCTAGGTAATTAATCATGATAAGTGACGGTAAAATAGGCATAAACTGTTATAATTATTCGTAAATACATTATGAATAGAATCTTCCACATTACCATTTCAGATAATCTTTTAATTAATATTCTAGTGCTGGGCATTACTAGTCTTGTATTAAGTATGCTTATAACGCCGATATTTACTAGTCTAGCCTATAAATATGAATGGTGGAAAAAGCCTCGTAAAGATGCTTGGTCGGGAGGAACTGCTACTGTATACAATAAGATTCATGCCGCTAAACATCGTCGCAATATACCAAATATGGCAGGTATTATATTTGTTGTTAGTGTAGCCATCATAACTTTACTTTTAAACTTAAAAAGAGATCAAACCTGGCTACCGTTAGCTGGAATGGTTGGGGCTGGTTTGATTGGATTAGTAGACGACATTATGAATATTAAGGGAGTTAATTATTTAATCGCGGGAATGCAAGCTAAATTAAAGTTCTTTTTATATAGTGTAGTAGCCTTTATAGGAGGTTGGTGGTTTTATTATAAATTAAATGTCAGTTCGTTTTATTTACCATATTTCCATAATATTCATGTTGGGATATTTATAATTATAATCTTTTGGTTTGTCGTTATTGCTACCGCCAACTCGGTCAATATCACTGATGGATTAGATGGACTAGCTGGAGGCCTTTTGAGTTCCTCGTTCGCTGGGTATGCCCTAATATCAGCGGTTGAACATAAATATGCCTTAGCAGCCTTTTGTATCACTGTTGTTGGAGCACTTTTAAGCTATACCTGGTTCAATATATTCCCGGCTCGCTTCTTTATGGGAGATGTTGGATCGTTTGCGTTAGGAACAGCGCTCGGGATTATAGCAATGCAAACTAATACTATTTACGTTTTACCTATCATTGGCATTGTTTATGTCTTTGAAACAGGTTCAGTAATTATTAATAGAACGAGTAAACTTCTTAGACATGGCAAAAAAGTCTTTTTATCTTCTCCTATACATCATCATTTTGAGGCGATCGGCTGGCCCGAAACTAAAATAACCATGAGATTCTGGATACTTGGTCAAGCTGCAACTTTTGTGGGTCTGGTGGTTTTTCTGCTTGGCAGAAGGTAGGCAGAAATTGAAACGACGACTACCAATTTATAAGAGATTCTTAGTTAATGACTTTAGGATGGATTTAGGTCGCAAACATCAACCTGATTATTGGATAATTGTAATTTGTTCAATTTTATTGGCTGTCGGGGTCGTTATTATCTATGCGATTGGTCCAGCCCTTAAAGTCACTACCAACCTTTCAGGTAGTTACTATACATCAAGACAGATTTTGGCTATTGTTTTAAGTATTGTTGCGTTTACGCTAACAGCCAAGATTCCAATTAGTAAGTGGAGACAATATAGTAAATGGTTAGTTGTATTTGCTCTAGGTGCTACCTTTTTAGCCATTATTCTACCGGTTAATCCAGCCTATCCTGCACATCGGTGGGTAAGGTTTGGTAGTATATCTTTTCAATCAATTGAATTAGTTAAATTTGCAGCCGTAATCTGGCTCGCTGGTTTTTTTGCTCGGGCTATTAAAAATAATACAATCAAAGATTTTGGTAAGACCTACAAACCACTTTTAATCCTATTATTAATTACTGGAGTATTAATTGCCGGAGTCCAAAGCGACTTGGGATCAACTGCAGTTTTAATTGCGATGATGGTAATAATGGCATTCGTAGCAGGATTTCCATTAAAGAGAATTTTTGCTCTAGGGGGTGTTATAGTTATCCTTTTAATATTGGCGATCATTATATTCCCTTATCGTAGGGCTCGAATTGAATCTTATTTGCATCCTTCTTCTAATTGTTCGAGTGCATCTGGATATCAGGCGTGCCAAGCACTCATAGCAGTTGGATCGGGCGGAATATTCGGCTTGGGACTTGGCCATAGTGTTCAGGCCTATGGTTATGAACCAGAAGCAAGTAACGACTCAATCTTTGCAATTTATGCTGAGACTTTTGGATTTATAGGGAGTGTGGCTTTAGTCGGATTATTCTTGGCCTTATTCAATCGGTTCAAAAATGTTGCCGAGAATATTGATGATGAGTTTTCCCAGCTTCTCATAATCGGAATTATTGCTTGGTTGGGTACTCAGACTTTAATTAATGTCGGGGCGATGGTCGGGATACTGCCCCTAAAAGGAATTACCTTGCCCTTTGTGAGCTATGGAGGTACATCGATTGTCTTTTCTGCTGGAGCAGTTGGTCTAGTTTTTCAATTGTCGGGGTATACTAAACGGAACAGTTTGAGCCAAAATGATAATAATAAGAGGAGAATAGCTTATGAAGGTGGTACTTACGGGCGGAGGATCGGGCGGTCACGTAACCCCGATCTTAGCAATAGCCAAGAGCTTGAAGAAAAATGATCCTAAAATTGAGCTAGTTTATATCGGACAAAAAGGAGATCAATTCGCAGAGTTAGTATCAAAAGACCCTAACTTTTCTCATTTTTATACCATTCGGGCAGGGAAGTTTAGAAGATACCCGTCTGATGGCTGGAAACAATTTATAGATGTCGTAACATTTTATAAGAATCTACGAGATTTCTTTTTTGTATTGATTGGACTTTTTGAAGCCTATTTTATATTAAGGAAAATTAAACCTAAAATTGTATTTTCAAGGGGGGGGTTTGTAAGCGTTCCGGTATGTATAGGAGCTCACTGGAATAAAATAAATTATATAACCCATGATTCGGATCTTATTCCTAGTTTAGCAAATCGTATCATAGCACCGTGGGCAACAGCCCATGTCGTTGCTTTTCCTATTGGTAAATATAAGTACAAACAAGGCATAACTTATAACTTGGGTATTCCGGTCGATGCAAAATTTAAGTTTGTATCAGATGCTGAAAAGAACAGACTTAGATCAAAATTAAATATTAGTCAGACTTCCAAAGTCATCTTAGTTATCGGAGGAGGGCAGGGTGCCCGAGATTTGAACAATATATTTATAGGTATTACTGATAGTCTCGTAAAAAATATTCCTGATTTAGATATAATTCATATTGTTGGTAAAAATAACTATAAAGACGCTATCCACAAATACGACAAGATTAAGGCTCAGCACAAGGTGAAAATACTAGATTATACGGAAGAGGTCTATGCATATAGTGGGGCTGCCGACCTAATTATTACTAGAGCGGGAGCTACAAATTTAGCCGAGTTTGCAATTCAGGGAAAGCCTCTAATTATCATTCCGAGCTCTTATCTTGCTTCAGGACATCAAATTGAAAATGCGAGATTTTTAGTTCAATCGAAAGCGGCTTTAATGCTTAACGATATTACTATTCAGAAAAATCCTGATCAATTCGAAAAGCTTATTATTTCTACGATTAATAATAAAAAATTATTGAAAGAGCTTAGTCATAATATCGCAAAATTTGCTAACTCTGAGGCTTCAGATAAAATCGCAAAATTAATTATAAATTTAAACTAAGCTATAATAACAATAAGCATAATGAGCCTACTAAAAAGAAACAACCGAAATCGAAATAGAAAAGGTCGAGACCGCCCCTCGAATAATTATCGAGAAACGTCAAATTCGATTTATAGTTACCACAATCTTCGTGATAGCTCTGATAGTAATCGTAGAGTAAATAAATTTAGACTAGTTAATAAGCCGTATCAGTTATTCGCTAAAATGGAGTTCATGAAAAAGCCATTAGCTATCATATTATTATTTATAATAATTGTACTTTTATATGGACTTACTTATGTTTCGGCTCGACCAAATATTATAATTTTGGACAATAACAACGCGTTAAGTGGCCTATATGGAAATATTTTTGGCTCAGAACTTAGTAAATTTATTGATAAGCAATTATCTAGATCGATATTTAATCACAATAAGCTGACAATAAATACAATTAGTATTACCAAAGAAATATCCGATCATTTCTCTCAGTTCAATAATGTTGAAGTAAGTGTTCCGATAATCGGGACAAAGTTAAATATCTATGTCTCCGACTCTGATCCAAGCGTAGAAGTTATTTATAATAATGTTAAGTATATTGTAAACAATAATGGAGTTACCATTTTTAGGGACTATAACTACAAAAGCATCAACCAATTACAACTGCCAATTATTAATCAGGCGTCGCTGAGTCCTGTTGTTGGACAGAATATTTTAAGTTCTGAGCAGGTTAGCTTTATTAATAATGTATTTGAACAGTTAAAACTTAAAAATATTACGGTTAAATATTTTACTATAACTAATAGTGGCACGGAGCTTAACGCCTATATAAATAATGAGCCATATTATGTAAAATTTGACCTCGAACAAAATAACCCTCAACTGCAGGCAGGGGATTACTTAGCCGCAATAAATTATTTAAATCATCAGAAGATAACTCCAAAACAGTATATAGACGTTAGGGTCGAGGGAAGAGTATTTTACAAATAGCGTTAATGAGTTATAGATCTTAAATATTCGTATAGATAAAAGAGTATATCAAGTAATTAATAAAAATATGTTCCCACTGCTTCTCCCTGCTAGTTCGCAAAATGTTCTGTATCAGATTTCAAAATATATTTGCTATAAAAAAACATATTTAAGCAACTATAATTGTATTTTGTCAAAAATATATAAAATAGAAGAATAGGGGGGGGATGTCAAATAAATAAACGTATAGGCCTAAAAGTATATTTTCACGATATAACTGTGGATAAGTCAAATAGTGTCTAAGATCACAATTGGAACCATAGAGCACAAAAAGAACAATAACATGATACCAGTACGACTTAACGGATTGAATCCGCAATCATAAACATAAAAGTTAAAGTTTTAGTCTTATGTAGAAAAAAGATAGATATTTGGAGTAATGGCCATATTAGCTTCCCTATTGGAGGGTATTAGAACCTAAATAATAATCATAATGGCGTGTCGCAAAATATACATTGTGCGACGTATGATAACTATATCTAAGTTATGTTACCCCTTCTATTGTGTCGTATGTATTTTTCTTTATTAGATTTGTTAAATTAAATAATCTTAATACCCTATTTCTAATCTATCCCTTCCGATTAATTGTTGAAGTTTATTGCTAATCTCTTTTTGGGGTTTGATGATTATCAATGTTCGTAAAATGTTTGATTTATTTAGACATCTTCATTGAGCTCGTAAGTTGCTTTTGAGACTCTTTTGAATTGTGGTTTACCCTGAAGGTTTAGTAAAACGGTGGTTTCTTTGACAAAACGGCTCTCTAAGACCTTTTTAACTATTTCGTCTCTATGAAGAGGTTGTGAGGCTTCTTTTAGGACTTCAGTTATAATATCTGACACTGTCCCGTTTTTATAACCCCATTCTCTCAGGGCATAAATTCCTCTACCAATTAAAACAAATCTTTTATCTTTAATAAGTTCATTATGAATAGCTTGAGTGGTTACGTTATTGCGCTTAAAATCACTTTGTCTGATTGCTTCCGCGATCTCGCTAAAATGCATATGTTTGCCGTTTTCTTTTAAAATAACATATATTTTGTCCCTAATATTCTTGGGATTAACTGTCGGCCATTTTACTAGCCCCCACTGATTGTTTAAGTTAGCTAATTGTTTAGAAATGCTGGCCAGTGATTCAAGTTGTTTTAATTGGCTTGAAGTATAGTTTAGCTTTTCAGCCAAAGACTTAATTGTAATAGGCTTATTATTTTCCTTTATTGTCTTGATTACAACCTCGAGTGGCTCTTTTACGTCTTTTTTGAGGTCTAAGGTTCCCAGTAGTGCTGTGCTATAGTAGTATTCATCATCGTCGATAAACTGAAGCTTTGGGCTAAGCTGGACTAAAAATGATACCCTGGAATAATCAAGCTTATTAACGTTAGTAGAAAAAGATTGAGTTAGATCGGTGATTCTTACCAGCTCTCCTCTTTCAGTAATGATTGGTATAACTATTTCTTGAAAAGTATTAATGCTATTAAGTTTTCCGGCCTTAGCCTCAGTCTTTAACTTCTCAATAATATACTTTTCGAGTTGTCGTACTCGTTCTCTAGTAATACCTAACATTTCTCCGATCTGTTCTAGTGTTTCTTTTCGGTCAAATAGCCCAAATCGACGGGAAATTATTTCCTTCTCTCTTTCTTTGTCTAAATAATTGATAATATCATCAACTAATTTTTTAGTTGACGGAAGGTTTTCAATCTGGGAAGTCTGGGCCATTTAATATCCTTAACGCTGATTATACAATATATTATACAATTAAACCTCAACAAGTCAATATAATTACTTATATATCAATTATTTTAGCATATTTATGACTAAATAACATAATTATTGTTGTAAAAATGTTTACTTAATTCTTTTTTAAATCTATCAAATTTATGGGACTATTTCTTTTTGGCTCTATATCTTTTTTTAGGAACATAGTTCTTAAGAATATCCTTTGCTTCAGATTCGTTTAGTTTCATGGGATCGGTGTCCTTGGGTATTCGTGCGTTTTTCTTTCCGTCGGTAACATAGGGTCCATAGGGTCCATTTAGAATTTTTAATCCGTTTTTATATTGTTTAATATTCTTTTGAGCTTCTTTTTCTTGATAGGCTTGATAATAATGCAAGGCATCTTCTAAAGATATAGTATGAGGGTCTTGGTCTTTTATAGAAATAAACTTACCATCTATCTGTAGGTAGGGCCCAAATCTACCTATATTTGCTTTAATCTCTAGGTTATCTTTAGTTTTTCCAACAACTCTTGGCAATGAAAAAGCAACTAGAGCTTCAGCAAGTGTAACGGTTTCAATTGTTTTATTCTTGGGCATAGGTGCAAAAAGAGGCTTTATATCTTCTCCTTGATCTGTACTCCCTTTTTGAAGCATTGGTCCAAAGCGACCTAATCTAGCATAGATTGTCTGATTATCTTTAGGGTCAACCCCAACGGCTCTCATTTTCGATATTTCTTGACGAGATATTGATTCCACTGTTTCTATTAGTGGATGAAAAGATTTATAAAAATTGGTGATAACTTCAACCCAATTAATCTTTCCTTGAGCAATTTTATCGAAGTTATCCTCTACTTTAGCCGTAAAATCATAATCTAAGACGTTTGTAAAATATTCAACTAGAAAATCATTTGTTACTTCTGCGATTGATGTAGGTATAAGTTTATTTTTATCAGATCCCTGGGTTATCTCATCATTTGTCTCAATTAATTTTTCTGGAGTCTGAGTTACAACTCTGATCTTTACCGACTTTCCCTCTAGGTCTCTTTTTTCAACATATCCTCTGTTTTGGATAGTAGAAATGGTTGGAGCATAGGTACTTGGTCGACCAATCCCTAACTGTTCCAGTCTTCTGACCAGAGCTGCTTCACTATAACGTGCTTGAGGCTTAGAGAATATCTCAGAACTTTTAATTTCCTGCCAGTTTAACTTTTCGCCGGGTTTTAGGCTTGGCAAAAAAATATCATCAAAACTATTTTTATAGATCTTATTAAAACCGTCAAACTTTAAAACCTCTCCTTTAGCCACAAATACTTCTTCTTTGCCTGAAACGGAAATGACAGCCTCAGTCTTATTAGTGATGGAGCTGGACATTTGAGATGCTAAAGTTCGTTGCCAGATGAGTTGATACAACTTATTCTCATAGTTATCTGCAATCGTACGCTCATTAAAGTTAGTTGGTCGAATAGCTTCGTGGGCTTCTTGGGCATTAGTATCCTTGGTTAGATATTGCCGTTTGTGATAATACTTATCTCCAAAGTTGTTTATAATATAAGATCGAGCTGCATCTAGGGCTTCTTCAGATAGGATGGTGCTATCAGTTCGCATGTATGTAATGTGCCCATTTTCATATAATTTTTGTGCTACACTCATCGTTTGCCGAACTGAAAAACCTAGTTTTCGCGATGCTTCTTGTTGGAGGGTACTAGTAGTAAAAGGAGAAGAAGGATTTCGAACGGATGGCTTCTCGGTGATTTCCTTTACTTTAAACTCGGCGTTTTTAATATCATTAAGCCAAGGTTTAACTTCTTGATCGTATTCTTTAAGCCTGACACTTAATTCTGCATTAAATTTTTGATCATTTTTTGCAAATATTCCAATTGTTTTAAAACTAGATTGAGCCCTAAAACTAGCAATTTCTCTTTCTCGTTCCACTATTAATCTAACTGCTACGGATTGAACTCGTCCTGCACTCAATCCGCGTTGAATCTTTTTCCAGAGTATTGGGCTAAGCTCATATCCGACCAATCGATCTAGTATGCGGCGTGCTTGTTGGGCATCAACTAGGTCTAAATTAATAACTCTTGGATTTTCGAGAGATTTTAATATGGCATTTTTGGTGATTTCGTGAAATACAATTCTATTAGTGGTTTTGGGGTCTAATTTTAAGGCTTGCGTAAGGTGCCATGCTATGGCTTCCCCCTCCCTATCTTCGTCAGATGCTAGCCAAACTATAGCATCTTTAGCACTATCTTTTAGCTCTTTAACAATCTTAGTCTTATCAGGAGATATTACGTAATCAGGCTTAAAATCATGATCAATATCAATACTTAGTCCCTTTTTAGGAAGATCTCTAATATGGCCAAAGCTACTTTTGACTATATAGTCCTTTCCAAGAAATTGACTAATAGTTTTTGCTTTGGCCGGACTTTCTACGATTACTAAATTTTTTGCCACAATACTATACTTAATATCATTTTATAATTTTATGCAACTTTAAAACTTAAGAATTATCGGTGGATTAACTTATAAACTACCCAAACCCCTAGCCCTGATCCAAATGTACTAAATAGTAAACTCCATCCTCCTAACCAGTTCCCGTGGTCAAATAAAGCTCCTACCCATCCGAGCAAAGTACCTCCAATTAATAGCCCAATCGAGTATAGAAGTCGCATAAGCTTATCTTATCATAATGGATTAATTTAATTAATATATCAAATAATATTGACTTAATGTAATAAATTTGCTAGAATTGCAATCTGTGGGTTTATTAAGTAAACCTTTGTACATTTTACCATATCTAACATTTTGTTAGATTGTTTTAGAGCGTTTAACTTGAGTATAAGTTGTTACCCTCCACTTATCTCTAGCATTCGTTTAATCGAAAAATGCGCTCTAAAGCAAACTAACCCCTTTAACTAAAAGCTAATCTATAGATTAGCTCCCCTTTTCAAAGTGAGCCCGAAAGGTAGTTTTTATAACTGACACAAGAATTATATAAATATTAGATCTTGATGTTTCGCTGGGGTGGGTTGAAGGGATGCAGGAGAGAACTTTTTGTTCTCTCCTTAAAGAGACTCCGGCGGTGCCCACCCCCTCCGGAGTCTCTTTTTATATTAGGAAGCTTCGATCTTGATTTTGAATTGATCCAGCGTAAATATATTCGTTAAGTAGGGTTATCACTTCTTTTTTTAGTGCTATTAAATATTGTGATTCAGATTTATTAAATTTGTCGAGTACAAAATGGGCTGGATCAGTCTTAGCCAAGAATTCATTCGAGATGCCTATTTTTATACGATTAAACCCAGAATTATCTAAATTGGTGATGATTGATTTAACTCCATTGTGACCAGCACTATTGCCATTATTTCTAATTCGAATTGTTCCGAAAGGCAGATCTAATTCATCATGGATTACGATAATGTTGTCAGCTTCTATTTTATAAAAATTTTTGATTAATAAAACTGCATCACCACTGTTATTCATATAAGTAAGAGGCTTAACAAGATAAATATTCTTTTTATCCAAAGTGGTTTTACTAAGAGCGGCCTTGAAGTTCAGCTTATTTTTAAATGGTGGATAGTCCTCAGTCTTTTCTACCAAGTAGTCAAGACAGGCGAAGCCTATATTATGACGTGTATTATTATACTGGGAACCAAAGTTTCCAAGCCCCACTATCATTATGTTTTTTGTACCAACTGATGTTTGGTATAGTGATCCTAGATTATTAATTTGAGGTCTTTTTTGAAGCCATGACATTAATCTAAGTATCTTAGCTGCTCAAAGACAAGTCAAGTTTAAATTAGTCCCTGGTCGGTGAATGTCCGTGCTTATGGGTAACGTGTTTTTCTATAAACCATAATTCAATAGCGCTACCTTCGAATCCAAAATCTGTTCTTAGTTGTTTCTCAAGATATCTTTTATAACTCCAATGAATAAATTTAGTATTAGATCCAAATATTTTAAAAGCAGGAATCTGGTTGTCTATTTCTTGAACTATATAATTTAGTTTAGGAGTTCTGTTTTTTAACCCGGCAGGCGGATGTTGATAAATCACCTTCTCTAGCCAACGATTTAGCTCACTTGTTTGAATTTTAGTTTTTTGATTCCTGGAAATATCTATGATCAAATCAAACAACTTAGTAACGTTTTGGCCACTTTTTGAGCTCGTAAATATTAAAGGAGCCCATGGCACAAAATCAAACGTATTTTTAATTTCGGCCGCTAAATTATCTCTTAAGAATGGGTCTTTATTCTCTACTATATCCCATTTTGATACTACTATAATCAACCCCTTGCTAGCGTCTTTAATAATACCGGCTAATTTCTGGTCCAATTGGGTATTAAGCTGGTTGCTTTCCATGAGAAGAAGGCAAATATCTGACATTTCAATGGCTTGAATTGTTCTTAAGACGCTAAACTTTTCAATGCCAACTTCAATTTTACCGGACCTTCTGATTCCAGCCGTGTCTAAAAACTCAATTTTCTGTTGGTGATAATTTACTTGAGCATAATTAACGTCTCGAGTTGTCCCAGCTCGTTTAGAAACTATTGCCAATTGTTTTTTAATAAGAGCATTGAAAAGATTAGATTTGCCAACATTTGGTCGACCTATCAGGGCCACTCTTATGACCTTAGAGGAATCTTTAGCTTCTTCTACTTTCGGTATTAAAGAAGATATTTTATCTAAAAGATTATTAATGCCTTTTCTTTGAGTAACAGAAATCAGGAATTGCTCTTTAATTCCAACTTTCTTAATGTGATCGATTTGATTAATGTCTTTAACTTGGTCGATCTTATTTACAACTAGTAGAACTGGCTTCTTGCTCTTAAGGGCTATTAATGCTATTTTTCGATCTTCGTCAGAAATAGGAACATGGGCTTCTGTCATCAGTAAAATTAGATCGGCACTTTCTGCGGCTTGATAAATTTGTTCCTGAATAGTGAATTCAAAATCATCTTCAGGATCTTTCACTCCTGCAGTATCGATTAACCAAAAGTCATGCTGTTTCCAATTAACCTTAGACATTAAGCTATCTCGAGTCGTCCCAGCTTCTCTTGCTACTATGGCTTGCATTTGGCCAACCACGGCATTATAGAAGCTCGATTTGCCAACGTTGGCACGACCTACTATAGCTACAATTGGTGTTTTAGGTTTAGTCATTACTGTTAATCTCTTTATATTCCCCTAATTTTAGGCTATTTAATGTATATTTACCAAACTTAGTTCGATTAAGGCTCTTAACTTGATAGCCTAGTTTTTCAAAAGTCCGACGAATCTGACGATTTCGGCCTTCAAAAAGCGCTACTTCTACCACTCTAAGACGATTAGTTGGCTTAACTTTCAGATAACTTAAACCATCTTCAAGCTCAACGCCCGATTCCAGTTTAATTTCATCAGTTTTTGCTAATTGTCGATCGAGCTCAACGATGTATTGTTTAAGCTTAAGATTACTAGGATGTAAAAGTTGATTGGCGAATAATCCATCGTTAGTTAAGATTAATAAGCCTGAAGAGTCTTTGTCGAGTCTTCCAATTGGTTTTAAACTATGGTATTTTTTAGGAATTAAATCATATATAGTTTTAGAGCCTTGACCATTCCTGCTGACAACAAAGCCGGTGGGCTTATTGACGATGATGGTTTTTAAATCGGGAAGCTGAATAACTTTATTATTATACTTAACTTGATCATTTGAATTAACTTGAGAATTTAGCTCCGCAACCTGGTCGTTAATAATTATCATTTTATTTTTTATCAGATGATCTGCCTTACGGCGACTAATTCCAATAGACGTTGATATATAACGGTTGATGCGCATTCTTTAATTGTACTATGATGGAAAGCTTAAACAGTAATAGAACTTGGATCCACTGCACTATCATCAGAAATACCCGATATATTATTGGCTGATTGCTGTGGATTTGGTTGTACCGTGAATTCGGCTACAGCTGGATTGGTCCTGGGAACATTATCCTCTGGAGATTGGTTGGGATAAGGTTGAGGTTGTGCTTGACTGTCAGGATTTTCATAATTATTCTGAACGTCAAATCCTACTTCTGTCCCCTGACTGCTTTGTATATCAGACTGTTCAAATTGATTAATTTTTTGATTAACATCTTGTTCTTCTTGATTGGAAGTCTCGGCTGAAGTTAGCTCTTCTTCGGCTCCTTGAGTTTCGGGCTCCGAGGACTGAGCTTGCTCAAAGCTAGATTCTGGTTGAACGTCAGCCCCAGCATAATTATTAATAGAATCGAGGGCATTGCTAATGAGTTGATTGTTATTTTGCTCATTGAGGCTTTGCGTCTCAATGGAAGGATCTTGGGATGGTGTAACCACCTCATCATGGTAATTTGTATTATTTTGAGCTGGATTAAGTTCTGTTGAAACCGGTACAGCGCTAGGCTCGGGGTTGGTTGGGTTAGGAGAGACCTGATTCTGACCTTGGGATGGTGTAACCACCTCATCATGGTAATTTGTATTATTTTGAGCTGGATTAAGTTCTGTTGAAACCGGTACAGCGCTAGGCTCGGGGTTGGTTGGGTTAGGAGAGACCTGATTCTGACCTTGGGATGGAACCGATGACGTATTTTCGGTGTTGTTTGTCTCTGAATTTAAATCTACGGGAACTTTTGATTCAAGTAATTCCTTAGCAGCATTGACTATATCTTCGAGTGTAACTTGAGATTTAACTAGGTACTTGTCGGATCCCAGTTTTTGAGCTCTTTCTTGATCTTCAGATTGACCCAAGGCTGTTAGCATAATTACCTTTAAGTTTCTAAGTCCATCCGTGTTTCGTAAGATATCTAGCATTTCAAAGCCACTAATCTTTGGCATCATAACATCAGATATTACTAAATCTGGCATTTGAGCTTTAGCCGTTACGAGAGCTTCTTCTCCGTCATGAGCCGAGAAGACTTCATAGCCTTCGGCTTTTAATCTTGCTTCATAAATTTCCCTTAGGTTGTTATCATCTTCAACTAGTAATATCTTAGCCATAATTTTGGAGCCTTTGTTTAGTTTTATAAAAGCTTATGTTTATTATACCATTGATTAAAATTAGTTGTCTATAATTTATCTTAGAGTGTTAGCCTGAGTAGTGGGAATACGTGGAAGACTGATGTAAAAGGTGCTTCCCTTTCCTAGCTCGCTTTTTACCCAAATGCGACCATTATAAAGTTCAATAATCTTACGCGAAATAAATAAACCGAGCCCGGTACCACCGACAGTTCTTGTTTCAGAATTATCAACCCGATAGAATTTCTGAAATAAATGTTCAATATCTTCTGCCGGAATACCAATTCCAGTATCTTGAACAGAGATTTGGACAATCTGATTATTAGCAGTTAATCCAATCGTTATACTACCTTCCTCGGTATACTTTAATGCGTTGTCAAAAAGATTAGTTATAACTTCCCTGAGGCGATCTGGATCGGCGTATATATAATAGAGTGGATTAATTTGCTTCTGCCCTTCTATTTCTTTGCTAATTAATTGATTTGAACCAAACTGAAATGAAAATCGAAGCCTCTTTTTGGCGGCCGAGAATTTAAGATCATCACTTAATTGATTCAAGAATGATCCAATTTCAATTACTTGAGGATGATTGGTGAGCCTTCCGTCTTCAGCTTTGGCGCTTGTCAGAAGATCTTGAAAGAGTTGTCCAAGATGCTGGGTAGCTATTTGAGCCTTTTCAAGATAACCTCTTACGTTGTCATCAATTATCGAAACTTTATTAGATAAGGCTAATTCTAGATAGCCCTCGATGGCCGCAACTGGTGTTCGCATTTCATGCGATGCCGTACTAATAAAGTCGGCGAGTCTTTCTTCTTCTTGTCTTTCGGCTGTTACGTTTCTAATTATAATAATGGCAGAAATATTATTGTTATTGTCTTGAACTGGCGAAACATTAATGTCGACAGATATTTGAGATTTTGTTTTTGTTACTAGATAAGCCTGGTTATCTTTTATTGATTGATTAACTTTAAATACTCTCATAAAAGGATTATTTCTATCGGGATAAATCTCTCCTTTGTCATTAGCTAACGGCGCTACCATATTAACATTAATTCCAAGCGCATCTTTAATATCCCATCCAGTTAATTTACTGGCGGCAGGGTTGATTAGAGTGATTGTCCCTGCCTCGTTTATTAAGATTAGCCCCTCGTTAATGGAATTGAAGATAAAGCTTAGTTTATTTGTTTGATCCCTAAGAGACATGTCGCCTATTTCAAGGGATCGGTTTTTATTGTTCTTTTGATAATAAAAGAACAACAGGATTGCGATGGACACAATGATAACGAAGCCCAAACCAATTAAAAGATATATAAAATGCATATGTTTAGTCTTATCTATTATCTGATTTTATGAGTAGATATGCAATTTAAAGTTCAAAATACGGCATTAAAGGGTTATAATTTAGAAAGAAGAAGGCCCCTTCGTCTAGTGGTCTAGGACATCTGGTTCTCATCCAGAAAATCGCGGGTTCGAATCCCGCAGGGGTCACCATATTCCGTATTCTAAATACCCGTTCTCTGATAATATTTCGAAACAGTCAGTTTTATTAAAGGTTCTGTTATTTAAGAAGTCTTTGTAAAATAAAACTTTTTAGTTTTACCTTACTGCTTTTTGGTTAGAGTCATCAGAATTAATTCAAACAGTTTTTGAATTATTTGACAAATAAAGCTATGAGTATATATTGATATACATAGTCTTATTTAAAGAAGGAGTTCTACAAAATGAGTGAAAAGTTACAACCTTCAAAAAAAATAAAAGAAGCTCTTAGGTTCGGAGTTGCCGCCCTAACAATAGCCGTAGGATCAGTAGCCTTAGATGCTTGTGGCTCTAGTCCATCACCCCACTCATCATCTGCTCCAAAAGAACATGTCTCAAAGACACCAACAAACTCCAGCAATTCATCAAAAGCACCTGAATCTGGGTCTAATACTACAACTCCCCCCGCTCCAACTAAATCTACGACTCCAAGCAATAATACGGGAAATATTGTAACGTCACTCCCAAATGGCATTAACTTATGTACCAATAATACTGCTCTTATCAATGAAGCTAGTGTAGCATTTGGTATTGATCCATCAAATGTAGGTTGTGAACAAGGTTTTACCCAATCAAGTATTGAAAGTAATTTGTCTTTTTCTTTGGGGAGTAATTGTTTAGGAGAGGTTGAATATTATAATAGTTTAGAGCTTTCAGAGTATTCTAAGGTAGTACCAGACGCCATTATAACATGTATTACGTCTAATATTACAAATGGTTCAGGCGGAACCCCTACTAATATTTGGTCATATTTGATGCAAGGTATACCGAACTCACTCGTACAATATTATCCAGACTCCATTAACGGCAATCCATCAATAGTTGGATACATTTCACATAACCCGTTATCAGTTGAATTAAATACCATCGACGGACCTTATGAAATAGTTGCTTTCGCCGACGAAACTAACTTTGTATCTGATCCATATTTATCAATTAGTACTTCTGGGCTTCAGACATTCGTTGCTGGAATTGAAGAGCTAATACCTCCTCAGTCGTAGTTAGCCTTAATTATTCTTAATAAGTTGTTGGTAATATGCTTGGAGGGCTGTGTAATTATTAATACCAGCAACAGGAATTAGGGCTTCTTCTCCGCTTCCGGGATTAGTATAATCCGTTAATATCGGTGTTCCACAATTTGTCGAGTTTAAGGTGGAACAAAATGCATATGATTTTATGTTATTTAAATTGATACCTTTGGATATTTTCACCAAAGCTAAAATATCGGATAAATTTAAGTCAGTTTGAACGTTGTCACCAATAGCATTAAATAAATTACTTATTTTTATTGGATTACTTAAGAAGCCGAGCGTTTTAGCTTTAGCTGCTATAGCACTAATTATTAATCGTTGATGAGCAGTTCGATCAAAATCACTGCTTGGAAAACCGTATGATCCTGGTCCATCACCACGAGCTCGAGCTAAATTAAGGGCTTCTTGTCCATTAAGATAAGCAATTCCATTCGGTAATTTTAAGTTAGTATAGGGATCGTATAAGCCACGAGGGTCAGGACTTTGAATGTTAACCGTAATACCTCCAACGGCATTGACGACATCGCGCAATGCTCCATAATCTGACACAGAGTAATAATCGATTGGAATACCTAAATCTGTTTTAAGAATATGTTCTAATTGACCCATCCCATTTTGGGGATAACCTGGGAAATTAGTTCCCATTCCGTCGTTAGCTGCGTTAATCTTTTGATATCCTGATCCTGGAAAGCCAGGTATATAGACCCATAAATCTCGAGGTATACTGAGCATAAAAGCCGTGTGTTTGTGGGTATTGATACTAAATACGATAATCGTATCGGCTAGAGCCGCTCCCCCATGTCCTATCTGATCAACAGAGTCACCTGCTAATAGAATATTAATTCTGCCCTGATTTTGGCCCCTAAGAGTGGTGTTATTAAAGATTGAACTAGCATCTGAAAAAATATTTCCATGAAAAACTTTATCCAAATTGCCTACAATACTAGAGCCAAGCCAAATTCCAATTGCTAGGAATATAATCAAAGTAGTTAAGATAGGGGTCAATATTTTTCGACGAGTTGACCACTTTTTATGTTTCTTAGTTTTTGCGCTAGATTGATAATCGGATTGTGAATATCTAGGAATAGGTAGAGCCGAATTTAAGAGAGATGGTTGATTTGATAATGAACCTCGATACTTATTAAGAGGAGAATCCACGATAGATTTTGAGGTTTCTGGCATTGGTCGTTGGATGGGGGGAGGTTGAACTGTCTTTTGAGGTCTAGGCTTATTGATATATGGCTTAAAGCCATCGATCGTTTTAGCTCCATTAGGATTTTTATGCATCTTGGACATTATAGCAATTGTCAGACCAAATTTAAATCTGTTTTCGACTTATTAAGAAACTACTGTTATAAAACCAGACTTTAATTGTATCCATAATAATAAAGTAAATTATTGTTAATCCAACCGTAAAGGACATTAGACTAATTGGAAAGTTGCTGAAACTTAGAATATGTTTTGTGTATGGAATATAGACCACAGCAATTGAAATGATTGTTATTAGTACAAACGAAACAATTAAAGCCAAACTGAATTTGGGAGCTTTCCAAAAATGTTCTTTATTTCGAATAGTAAGGATTACTATTAAGGCCGTAAATGTTAAGAATAGATATAGTCCTGTAGCTACTACTGAGCTTGGGAGACTTTTCATTGCAGCAAAATACATTATTTCAAAGATAGCTGTTAGTGTTCCAAGAAACATCGAAATAAACATCAAGGAATGGATATTGAATTTAGAGGGTTCTTGTAATTCTCGATTATCTACGTTGTCGGTTGCTATCGAGAAACACGGGACTTCTGTTATTAAACTTGTTAATAGTACCTGAACCGGCAGAATTGGAAGTGTCGCAATTGATATTAGATAAAGGGCCGATAAGGCAAAAAAGTTCCCCCAATTGCTAACAAAAACATACCTAATATATTTATTGATATTTGCGAAGATTTCACGACCAGATTTAATACCATTGATTATAACTTTAATGTCGTCTCGTAGCAGTAAAATGTCGGCATTATCTTGGGCAACATCAGTAGCATTATTAACAGCTATTGCAACATCGGCTAGCTTTAAGGCGGGGGCATCATTAATGCCATCTCCTTGATATCCGACCACGTTACCTTCTCTCTTTAGGAGTTTAATGATTCGATACTTTTGTTCCGGATTTAATCGTGCAAAAGCATTGGTTTTATTAATTGCAAGGGTTAATCTATCGTCGCTCATTGCTTCGATATCGACTCCAGTTAGAACAACCTGATTTTTATCAAGGAGTCCCACCTGACTTGCTACATACCTTGTAACCTCTAAGCTATCTCCTGATAATATCTTAATTTTGATTCCTAGTTTTTCGGCCAATGAAATAGTATGTTTAGAAGATTTTCGGAGAGGATCTTCAAGCGAAACAAATCCCAGGAAGTTTAGTTCTTTTTCGAGTTCAACTAATTTTGGATTAGGTGAAATTTTTTTGATTTCACGGTAAGCAATACCTAAATGACGAAGCCCAATTTTCCCTTCGTTTTTTATAATGCTGTTATAACGATTATGATTCTTTCCGACACTAATTTTTAATAAAGTCTCGACCGAGCCAATTACAACCAAGAAGTATTTTCCATTAAGCTCCAACAAAACCCGACGTCTTCGGGCGTTAGGGTCAAATGGAAGTTCAGCAATTCTTTTATACTTTAGGGCATCGAGTTGAATGTTGTTAGGCACAAAATTAATTAAAGCCTTATCAAAAGAGCTTTGAAATTTCTTCCGTTTCTCATCTAAGTTTTCTAAACTAGCAATACCTAAAAGTTGGAATAACTTTAAATTTGCACTAACTATGTTCTTTACGGCTAATTTGTTTTGAGTTAATGTTCCGGTCTTGTCGCTACAAAGAATGTTAATATTACCTAGATCCTCCACAGCGGTTAGAGTTTTTGCTACCACATGTTTTTTGGCTAGGTTCATTGATCCTCTAGATAAAGTTAAGGTTATAATAACCGGCATTGCTTCCGGAACAACTGCTACTAAAAGCGCGACTATGAAAAGTGCCGATGATCCGATGTTTGATAAATTATGTTCAATCAATACCTTTAGAACGAATATTACGAATAAAGTTAAAGCTGTAACTTTGATTAAAAATGAACTAAAAGTATTAAGAGATTTTTCAAATTGAGTAACACGATGGGTATTATTAGAAAGCTGAGCAATTTGTCCAAGACGACTATTTGCTCCAGTTGCATAAATTACACCCTTTCCCTCGCCTTCTTCGACTATGCTACCAGCGAATACCAGAGAGTTTTCTCCCGTCGATGTCTTTACAATCGAAACCGATTCTCCGCTTAATTGAGATTCATCAACTTGGAGATCTTGGTCATAAAATAATTTAATATCAGCCGGGACAATATCTCCTTCTCGAAGAATAACAATATCGCCTGGTACAATATATTTTTCAGGAATAAGGATTTGCTCTTTATCTCTTATGACTAGAATATCTTTATTGATTAACTTTTGAAGATTCTCAAGTGCCTTTTCGGAATGGTATTCTTGATAGAAGCTAAGAATTGTATTGATTAGCAAAATACATAGTATAACAATCCCATCGTCAACATTATTGAATAGAAAAGATAGAATGGTAGCAACAATTAATAAATAAATTAATGAATTTTTAAATTGTTTCATAAATAAACGTATTAACAGGGCTTGAGTTTTACTGCCCAGAACGTTAAAGCCAAAAATGGTTAAACGATGTCTTGCTTCTTCGTGATCTAAGCCTTCTCTCGACGATTTAAGCTCAATCAAAGTCTTATCAATATCCTGAAGAGCTAAGCTTTTAGTATCAACCATCCTAGGCCACCTATGGAATTAAAGCATAAATTGCGGCCAATCCAGAGGCTGTCATTAGAACGAATAAAAACCAACCTATATAGGAAGTTATCCTTCCGTTCTTCCATTCACCCATGATATGTTCATTCTTGGCGATTAAGATAATTAAGATAATAATAATAGGAGCTACAATGCCGTTTAAGACAGCTGCATAAATTAGCGCTTTAATCGGATTCAATCCAACAAAATTTAAAATTAGTCCAATGACCATTGAAATTATAATAACTCCATAGAAAAGATATCCCTGACGAAGCTTATTGCTTAATCCTTGACGACGACCCATACTCTCACTGATGGCATAAGCACTTGAACCTGCCATGACGGGAATAGCTAAAAGTCCAACTCCTAAAATTCCGATTGCAAAAAGCCAGAAAGAGAGCTTACCGGCAAAAGGACGCAAAGCTTCAGCGGCTTGAGAAGCTGTATTGATATTTGTAATTCCATGCGTAAAAAGAACACTAGCACAAGCAGCAATAATAAAGAACATCACTAAATTGCTGAGAAACATTCCTGACCAAACATCAATTCTCATGCTTTTAATCTCGTCCCTTGATGATCCTCTCCGGCTTTTAATGGTGGTTTGGCCAGCGGCAATTTCTTCTTCTATTTCCTGAGAGGTTTGCCAAAAGAATAGATAGGGTGTGACCGTTGTTCCAAGTATTGCACAGATTAACTCCAGATCACTTTTGGTAAAACTTAAGTGCGGGATAAAGCTATAATTAAATACGGTATGCCAATTGGGATGAGCCAAGATGGCAGATATAATGTAGGCAATTAAAATCAAGGCTAACCATTTTAGGTATTTAGCATATTTTGTATATGGGGTAAAGACTTGAAGAAGGATAATAAAGGCTGTCAATCCAATAACTAAGAAAGTAAAGTTTAGGCTAGGTCGGAGTAATTGGAAGGCGCTAGCCATGGCTCCAATGTCTGCTCCAATATTAAAAGTATTCGCGGCAAATAGAAAAATAGTACTAATATAAAGAATCTTTCGACTAAAATGAGTCCTAATGTTAGCTGCTAGACCTCGACCCGTTACTAGCCCAATCCTAGCACACATTTCTTGAATAATCGCCATAAGAGGAAAAGTTAATGGGGCTAACCACAATAATTTAAAACCAAATTGAGCCCCAGTTTGAGAATAGGTGGCAATTCCAGAAGGATCATCATCAGAGGCTCCAGTTGTTAGTCCTGGACCTAGGGTCTGCCAATAATCTTGCGCTTTTTTAATAGAGCCCTTGCTGTCGATTGGCAGAGCTGAGGCTAATTTCTGCCCACCATCAATACTTTTCTGGAGACCGATAGCGGGCGCTTCAATTGTTCTTTCTAAAATCTTTTTTTTCTTAGTCATTATTTAATATTTTCCAGGAATGCCACCAACTCTCCGGGAGTCAACTCTGCTTTGATTAAATAGGCATCAGCTTTGTCTTCAATTTGTTTTTTTATTTCTGGGCGTTGCTCTAAATTAGTCGTTACGATAATACGTGCTTTTAGGTCTTGAATTTTTGATTTATCTCGAAGGATGTTGAGGATGTCGCTTCCGTTTAAGTTGGGAATCATTAGATCCAATAAGATAATATCATATTGATTGGTTAAGGCTTCTTTAAGAGCTTCGTTACCGTCCGAAATCATCTTAATCTCATAACCTGCTCTTGTTAAGGCTCGATGATAGAGTTCGCTAATAAAGTATTCATCCTCTATTAATAAAATTTTTCTTTTATTATTCATAACTCCTTCTAATTTAACATATAAAAATTAATTTATCGCCTGTAATATGAATGATTCTTGATCCAGCCATGGGCGTTGTGAACGATAGCGTCATTTGAACTTAAGCGTTTTTCCTCTGATAATCTGTCTACTGGTAAGACTGTGAATCCAAATGTACTGCCTTCCCCTTCTTTACTATGAACCCAAATATTGCCATCATGAGCATCAATTATAGCTTTTGACAAATAAAGTCCTAGACCTGTTCCGCCAACTTGCGAACGATTATGATGATCCCGGTAGAATTTGGTAAATAAATTAGCAATAATACTTTCGGGAACACCTCTTCCGAAATCTTGCACAGTGGTTTCAACAAGCCCTTCATTATTGAGCATACTATTAATTAAGATTTGTTTGGAATTGGCACTGTACTTGATGGCGTTATCGATAAGATTATATATTACTTCTTGAATACTGAGTCGATCTACTCCAACTTTTGGTAAATTTGGGGCAATATTAAGTTTTATCTCAATCCCTCTCACTTGGGCCCTAATTCTAATAGCTTGAACAGCTTCTGTTAGTATTGTGGACCATTCTTCAGATCCTAGATTTAACTCCATTTGATCGTTGTCTACTCGGGCGACATTCAAGATATTATTAGTAAAACTTGTTAATTGATCTGAAGCCGCCTTCATTTTATCTAGAAAGGATTGAAGCTCGGGATTTAATTTACCACTTAACTCTTGACTAAAAGCTTCAATATAGCCCCTAAGCAGAGTTAGAGGAGTGCGAAGTTCGTGAACGGCTAAAGCAATAAAACTAATTGCTTGATCGTCTTGAGAATAGAGTTTGGTATGGTCGAATAAAACTATAATTGTGTTATTGTTGTCTTTATTTTCAAGGTTATAATATGCAGCTAAGTCAAAATAGAGTGTTGGATGTTGTTCGTCGACATTTAATTTTACTCGTTCCCAGACATTGGAGCTAATGGCTGTGGTTTGCTTGGCGTTTTTGAGCCAGGTATCAAAGGTATCTTCAGTTGGAAAAGACATATCGAGTACTGCATAAACATTTTTTCCTATTAAATCGTCTTCACTTTTATTGAGGTATTTTAGGGTAGCATTATTGGCATAACTTATATTTTCCAAGTTGTCCAGAATAATAATTGGTAATGGGAGGCTTTTGGCAAGAAAGTCTCGACCCATTGTTTGATATGTTGAAATTTCATTTTTTCGCTCGGCTCTACCAATGTTATTTAGTTGATAAACTTGTCCAACTAAATTTGTGACTAATTCTTTTCCAATATGAAGTTTGCTAAGATCTGGTGCTTTAATATTTTCGATCGAAGAAGGACTGATGTGAAGAATTGCTAGCCAAAGAGCTTCAATGGGTTCAGTAATTATGTTAGATAATGGAATAATAAAGATTAAATTAAAGATAAGTACAGCACCAAATGCTATCAACGCCTTGTCAATAAGATGAAAATGGGTTGTAAAACTAAGAGTTAATATTAAAGTTAGAAATAATAAATCTTCAGCTATTACTAACAGCCAAATATATTCTCTGATTTTAACTTTAAGATATTTGAGCTGATCCATTAAGGGGTATAGTTTACGTACTTATTGGCTACAACTGCCGTAATCCAAACCTGTCCTGGGTTGAATGGGATTGGATTTCCGGAAGCGTCGGTAAATGTTAAAGGGCCATTATTGCTAGCTTTGTTCCATTGTCCAATTTGTACGCCGCCGTTCTGAAAGATGTAGGCTTGTCCACTTCCTATATTTGAATAAACTGAATAATAGGCGCCCGAGGAGTCTAGAGGCCCATTGGTTTCGGGGGTTATCATAGCTATTACAACGCTAGGATTAATTTGCTTATTAGTATCTGTTCCAATTTGAGGTGAGCCTGCTTCACTTCTTTCATAAGTGTTGGTTTTTGGATTGTAAACATAAGAAGGATTATAATCATAATTTGAAAGTGTTAAATTAATGTTAGCTGCAGTTGGAGTCTTGAGAGGCATTGGTTTTTGACGAGGCCAAGGGGTGAAGTTGCTTGATGTATAACCTTTTACATTCTCAAGAGCGTTAAGCCTGCTCATAGACGAATAAACATTGTGGGGTGGAACGCGAGATGGAATGCGAGTGAAGTAACTACCATAATAAAATTGATTAAGATCCTTCACGTTCCAACTTTGAATATCGCTTAAAGCCAGTGGGCTTCCTCCAACATGGACATAGTCGGCATCAAATCCAAGTGCCCATTGGACGAAATATGGCCTAGCACTTCGAATTGGTCCGATATAGTTCGGATTGGTAGCGCTTTGATAAAGCGCCATAAAACGGGTTATCCCCCCTTCTGCTAATGCTTCGAAAACTACTCCGGCTTGTTCAAGCCCCGATTGAGGACGAGCTGCCAGACTATTCTCAATCATTATGGCGGTTATGGGTAGTTTATTAACACTTGGGCTAACCATTAAACCGGTCAGTTTAGATGGTACTAAATTCGACGTAGGCTTGGAAACTTTAGGTATTGAGGATTGCAATTGTATTACATGAGAAGTTTTAGGTTTTAATATTAAGAAAGCTCCGGAGCCTACTATAAGTAAAACCACCACTACCCCGGATATAATGAGGGCTTGTTTTTTGGATAATTTAAACTTCTTCTTTTTAGTCATCTTAAGCTCTTCCCCTTCCTTATTGATGATTGGTTCTGCCGAAGGTAAAGAATCTAAAGCTGCAGTCTCTTCGGGAGTTTTAAAATCAGAAGTATCCGGTTTCATCTTTTGCTTTCCTATTAACTACACTTAATTGTATCAAAAAGCTTACGATTATTCGTAATTTTTTAAGGCTTTAATTTGAGTTTCAATACGGCTTAAGGTTTTATCCTTCCCTAAAATAGCAATTGTTTCAAATAATGATGGACTAGCCGGGCTTTGTGTCGTAGCGATTCTAATCAGACTAAACAAAACGACCGGCTTTTGAGCAGTCTCAAGCAAAAGATCGTTGAGGGTATTTTTAATTTCTTCCAGTTTAAAACTAGTTTTACTTAATCTTTGATGACTTAATTCTAATAATTTGATTAAAAACTGATTATCAATCTTAGAAAGTATTTTATTATCGGTAATAAGACTTGGATCAATCTTAGGCTCGACGAAGAAAAAGCTTGTTAGGTCTGGGATTTCAGACAGATATTTTAAGCGTTCTTTAATAAGATCTAGTACTGCCATCTTATAATCTTGACTGAAAGTCTTTGAGTCATTTGGCCAGTAAGATTTGGCCAAAGCATATAATTCAGTTGTGGAGGTCATTCTAATATATTGGCCATTCATCCAGACTAATCTCCTCTCATCAAATTTAGCCGGAGATTTTTGAACATTTGATAGCTTAAATTTAGAAATTAATTGATCGACATTAAATATTTCCTGTTCGGTGGAGTCGTTCCATCCTAGAAGAGCCATAAAATTAATCAGAGCTTCTTTTAGGTAGCCCTCTTTTAAATAATCTAGAATATCTTTAGCATTATCTCGTTTTGATAATTTTTTTCGACCATCAGGACCTAAGATGGCTGGTACGGTTGCAAGAATGGGCGGTTCAATTTCAAGAGCCTGATATAGATTCAAGAATTTAGGAACAGAAGCAATAAATTCCTGGGATCTTATGACATGACTAATTTGCATCAAATAGTCGTCCACAATATGGGCAAAATTATAGGTTGGGTAACCATCGCTTTTAATAAGAATAAAGTCGTCGATAGCATTTTCGTTACTTTGAATTTGACCTAAGACGATATCATTCCAGGTATATTTTTGAGGATTAGATTTAAAACGGAGGGGCTTTGATTTGTCCCAAGCAGGAAGTTTATTGGGTCGATAGTTACGATATAAAAAAGGAAGCTTTTTTTGTTTTGCATCAATCCGGTAGCCTTCAACCTCTTCTTTCGAAAACGGGTCACCATACGCTAATCCTTTGGAAACTAGTTTGAGAGCCCATTCATGATAAATAGGAAGCCTTTCACTTTGCATATATGGTCCAAACGGTCCCGGTTTATCTGGTCCTTCGTCATAATCTAATCCAAGCATTTTAAAGGTTTTTAAAATATGCTCAATTGAGCCCTCAACTTCTCGATCCTTGTCAGTGTCTTCAATCCTAATAACAAAGTCACCCTTATTTTGTTTGGCTAGTAACCAGGCATAAAGAGCTGTTCGAACACCTCCAATGTGTAGAAAGCCAGTGGGGCTTGGAGCAAATCGAGTCCGAATTTTATTCATCTCTTTATTATATCCTACAAAATATTAATTGTAAGACTACATGCTAAGAGCAATATCTATAATTTGATGAGTGCTAAGGGAGTTATTGTTTTTAATTAAATACCATATCCCATTTTTAACCCAAGTAATTATCGAGTTGTTGTTATATGTATAGATTGTTAGATTTGGTTCAGAAATTGTTTGATAGTTTAAACCAGCTTTGTTTAAGACATAATCATCAAGCAATTGATTATTGGTCAAATTGCTTTTCTTTTCAATGATTGAATAAGATCGGTTGTCGGAATTACTCTTAAAACTTGTTTCGATAATCCCGGCGGAATAGCTAACTTTAACGAGATTAAAGCCCGAGGGCATAGCTTTTGTTGTAGTTGGAGTAAATCCGGCTCGAGATGCTGCTATATCAATTGTAATCTGATTGAGATTATGGAAAAAAAGGATACTTCCGCCAATAAAAATAGCCACAATTAAAGTTAAAGATGTTGCCAAAGGGTGCGATCGAAATAGATGTTTTTTATGTTTTAATTTTTTCCGAACAGTTTGAGGAGAATCATAGAGGGGCGCTTTGTTCAGGGCATCTAAGAAGAGAGAGCTGGCCACAGTTTGGTGATTGGGGTTGGGGATAGTTGAAGCTTCAGATTCCTGTGTTTGATTAAATTGATTTGGTTGCAGCCCATTGTTGCAAGATGGATTTGATTGAGGTTCAACGGGTTGGGCATTAATAATCGGTGGATGTGAAGTTTCGGGCGTATTAGCGGTGCTACTAAATCGATCAATGAGATCGCTCCTTGGAATAGATCTGATTTTCTGGTAGCGGTTTGGGTCATATCCCCTGACTTTAAATGATTCCTGGATTGAGTTTGGCTCAGAATCTTGAAATAGGGATTGTCTATTATTGGCAGGATGACTAATAGCCTGAACTTTATGATAGGGATCAATTACTGTTGTGCGGTTTAAAGTTTGGGAATGTTGAACGTTTTTGGGGTGAAGATGATTAACCTTCTTAAGAGGCTTAAAGTCCATATAGGTAGTATTGATAATTTTGCTTTCATTCATATTTATTATTTATGTTTATAGCTAAATTTATTTTTCCCATCTACATAACTTAACTGTTTTTAATTGTAATACTACTTGTGATTATCGGCAATAGGTAAGATAATAATATAAATTTTAACATTTAGAATTGGATTAGAAATTATGGATTTTTTAGATCCCAAGAAATTAAAACGGCACAATAGGATGCTTTTTGTCGGTTATTTATCGATAGCTGTGGCAATTGCTGGAGCTACTTTAATTTTACTGTATCAAGCCTATGGATTTGGAATTGGACAAAACGGACAAGTTATTCAAAATGGATTGATTTATTTAGCCTCGCAACCTAATCCGGCCAATATTTATGTTAACGGTAAATTTAAGGCAACTACTAATACTAGTTTTACTTTAGAATCTGGAATATATAACTTTAGTATTGCCCTCCAAGGATATCGGACTTGGTCGCACAAAATAGAAATAGACGGAGGTACAATTGAATCCTATGTCTACCCTTTGTTGATTCCCAATAAGTTAAAGACAACCAAGGTTAAAAGTTATTCTGGAGTACCCCCATTAGCTACCGAAAGCTTAAATCGTCAATGGTTTCTAGTAATGAATCCGGGGTCAGACAATAGTTTTGACTTATATAATTTAAACAACTTTAACGGTACTCCTCTCAACATTGTTCTGCCGTCTAATATTGTGACAAATCCTAACGGTGGTTCAGAGAGTTGGCAAGTAATTGGCTGGGCTAATGACAACCAACATGTTCTACTCAATCATTTATACAATGGAACAAATGAATATATTTTAGTGAACATTAATCACCCTGCAAACTCAGTTAACTTAACTCAGACCTTCAAGAACTTTCAATTTACTTCCTTAAACTTCATTAATGAACAGTATAGTCAATATTATTTATATGATGCCAATACTTTAACCTTGTCCAAGGTATCTCTCAATAATCCTACTATTGAAACTCCTGTTTTAAATAACGTTTTAAGTTGGGATAGTTACTTAACTAATACTATTCTATACGTAACGCCAAATAAGTTTCAAAAAGGCTATGTTAACGTTGATGAACTAAATAATGGTCAGAATTTCGTAATTAAAACTTTTGAGGGTGGCGGTAATTATTTATTAGACATGGCTGGATACAATGGGGTTGATTATGTTGCGGCCGGATCTTCTTTAAAGAGTAAAGTTTACATCTTTAAAGATCCAGTAGGACAAATTAATAATGATCCTACCCAGAAGCCAGTCCCAATTCAAGTTCTTTTTGTTAAGAATCCGAATTATTTATCTTTCTCGGATAATGCTCAATTTATTGTAGCGGAAAATGGCCAACAATTTGGAGTTTTTAATATTGCCAATCAACATGGCTACAACTACATTGCTAAATTACCCCTTCAAGCCCCGCAATTGCACGCAACGTGGATGGATGGAGATCGCTTAACTTACGTCAGTGGGAATAAAATGGTTATATTTGATTACGATCATAATTATCGTCAGATTCTTGAAGCAGCTAGCCCAAATTATATACCTGCCTTTGATCCAAACTATCATTTTATTTACAATCTAGAAGTTTCTAAAACTAATCCCCAAATAATTAATTTAACTTCAACTTCTCTTTTGGTTTCCTAATCTCTAGCGCGAATAAACCTACGATAAACAATGTAAACTAGAATGAGGCCAACTCCTATTAGAATTACTTTTCCGTAAGCAGAATTTATGAATCGAGACCAGAGTGTTGGACCGTTGCCGGGCAGATAATTTGTTCCGGAAGTTGGGTTTACATTTAGGCTTGATGTTGTGTCGGTACTAATACTTGGACTGATTTGTTCTCCAATGACTACTAGGCGGTTAATGCTTGTACCGGGTGGATCACAAGTTATTAAGGTTGCGGTAGCGCTTTGACCATTAACCGGATTTAAGACTGAGACATCACTCGGATTAACAATTTCGGTTTTGATAACTTTATAAACATAAAGAGTTTTATTATATGTTAAATAGAAGGTGTCGCCATCGACTAAAGTATGGAGAAGTACAAAAGCAAATTTATATTTTCCGGGGTTAAAAATATTGTTACTCGAATGACCAAAAAAGGCTGCGTTACCGATTTGTCCCGGATCAACGGTAGTTGGGTAATGAACGACTCCGTCTTGGAGAAAATTCTCGATGGTATTTTCATTAGTTGTAGCAATGTTATAGTTAACTGGAATCTGAACATTAATCTTAGGAATAATGACTTGGTCTTGGCTGGTAGCCGTAAAATTATCAGCTCCGACAATGATTGGAACAGCCGTAACGTTCCTGCTGGGCTGAATTAGTGGAGCAATTAATATTTCGTTAAAGAATCCAAACATAAATATAAAAATAACTACAAAACCCATTGTTAGGCCGAACAATAGAGACTGAAGATGATGTTTAAGTTTTAGCTTACCATTTGCATTTACTTTTGATTGAATGCCGCTTAAAATAGTTGGTCTTCGGCGTTTTGTATCAAATTGTCCGGATCCAGCAACTTCATTTTTTTGGGCTGACATTTGCATTTCAAAAGAGTTAATGTGATCTGGTTTTTTGATATTTTTATTACTTTTATAAAACTCATCCCAAACTTGTTTTTTCTCTTTTTCAGACAGTCGAAAATAGTAATTATGCCATTCGGTTTGAATAACTTCTACGGAAGCACCCTTCTGGATTAGATCATCGATAAACTTTTGATGCTTGCTTTTGGTAGAGCTAGTCTCTGCTTCTTCAATCTCTTCTTGAACATTTGGCTCGTTTTCATCATACAGAGAATCTATTTTTTGTCGAATGATTCGGGCGGCACTATTTTTATCATGATCCATTGCTAGCTCTTTATTATATATTGAATTCTTAGTTATAGATATCTATTCTTAAGTATAGTACAATTATCCGTTAGTAGCTATGGACCCGATAAGTGTTAGAGGGGCGAGTGGCGGAACTGGTATACGCGCACGACTCAAAATCGTGTTCCTTACGGATTGAGGGTTCGATTCCCTCCTCGCCCACCAACTAATTAACGTTTAATCCGTCCGCTACAGCGCTGGTTAATCCCTTGAATAAGGTTTCTTGATTGTGAATAAAATAGGTGCTTCCAAAAGCTGCGAGCATATTTTTCCAATTAGTAAGATTAGGATATTTAGTAAGAGAGATTTTATTCTCTGAGATAACAATAAAATTTGATAAATCATAACTAATTATTGATAAGTTGAGTTTATTTTTAATTTGTTCGATGCTCGTAAGCTGTTCTACTATCGATCGACTAACTTTAAGGATTTGCTCGGGGTATATCTTAAGAAGCGCCTTTTGAAGCTGGCTAAAACTGCCTATTAAAAGACGGTTTTTTTTCTCATTAAGGTCGTTACTTACTGGGGTGGCAATTTCAAGCGCATCGTCAACTATGCAGATCGCCGACGGGCACTTATTCAGAAAGTTTTGCATTAATAATTCAGTTTCACTACTTTTGCTAAAATTACCAGCCAGTATAGTAATATCGGACCAGTTGGCAAGATCTAACATTTCGGCTAGTCCGATCGAACTGAAACTACCGCTCTTGGTCGAAGCTAAGAAGATTTGATCTAAATTTGGATCAAACAGATTCTTTTGTAGAGTATTGGGCAAAACAATCTTAATCGTTCCGGCTCGAGCCTTTAAACAATAATTATATATATCGGAAACATTTCGGAAATTATCTTGACTCCCCCCGATTATTAAAATTTTACCCGCGTTATTTTTATTTTCAGGTTTATTCCAAATAATGTCTTCGTATAAAGGTTTAAGATAGTTCTGATAAACAATTTGATTAGACATCGATCGAAATACTAATTGGACAATGATCAGACCCTAAAATATCGGGATGAATTTGGGCCGATTTAAGATTATTCTGAAGAGCTTTTGAAATTATAAAATAATCTATTCTCCAACCAACATTACGTAATCTTGAGTTAGCAAAATAGGACCACCAGGTATAATAGCCATTGCCTTGCTTAAATTTCCTAAAAGTATCAATAAAACCGTTCTCTATAAAACGATCAATTCCACTTCTCTCTTCAAGCGTAAATCCCTTTTTGCCTTTATTGGGAGTTGGGTTAGCCAGATCATTTTCGGTGTGGGCAACATTTAAATCACCACAAAATATAACCGGTAACTTTTCTTCAAGTTGTTTTATATATTCGAAAAAAGCTGGATCCCACAATTTGTGTCTTAATTCAAGACGACTTAAGTCGTCTTTGGCATTGGGAGTATAGACAGTAACTAAATAAAATTTCTTGTATTGAGCGGTAATTACTCGGCCTTCTTGATTGAGATCGCCATATGTATCATCCGCAAGATGGTATTTGAGAGCTAAGTCTCCAGGAAGATTATTAGTAACTTGAAGTGGTTTTTTTTTGGAATAGATCGCGGTACCGGAATATCCGGGTTTTTGGGCAGGATTAAAGTAAACAAAATAATCGCTCGGGATTGTTTCTATTTGGTGTTCCTTAGCCTTTATTTCTTGGAGGCAGATTATATCTGGATTATAACTTTTAAGGAAATTATTAAAACGATTATCTTTATTAACGGACCGAATCCCGTTTACGTTCCACGAATAAATATTCATCATCCTTAAAAGTATAGCTTTTGTAGCGATTATTTGCTAGGCTTGATAACAGTAAATGACAAAAGCATACAACAGAATATTGATCAAAATATCGGGTGAACAACTAGCTGGTCAATATGAATTTGGTGTTGATCCTAAGATTGCCAGTTACTTAGCTCAGGAAATAAAAAAGGTTGTCAAAAGGGGTGTTCAAGTTGTTGTTATTGTTGGTGGTGGAAATATGGTTCGGGGTTCTGAAATTGCTGGCAATGGGATAAAAAGAGTTACTGCCGACCAAATGGGAATGTTGAGTGGTCTTATTAACTCGATGATCTTGACAGATATTTTTGAAAATAATAATATCCAGACTCGTTGTTTAAGTAATGTTTTTGCCGAACAAGTCGCCGAGTCGTATTCATATCGTCGAGCTTATAAACATTTAGACAATGGACGGGTTGTAATTATTGCTGGCGGTATTGCTCGTCCCTACTTTACTCATGATACTGCTGCAGTTAGTTTTGCGCTTGAACTTGAAACAGACATTGTATTAAAGGCCACCAAAGTTGATGGTGTTTACGATCGAGACCCTAATAAATATCAAGATGCTGTTAGGTTAGATAAAATATCTTTTTCTGATGCCGTAGCTAATGAAGAGATTAAGGTTATGGATAAAGCTGCACTTGGACTTGCCATGGATCATAACGTACCAATAGTTGTCTTTAACCCCTTTAAAGTTGACAATATCTTAAAGGTCAGTTTAGGCGAGAATATCGGAACTATAATTAATTAATTCTAGGGCATTATTACGGATATTAGAGATGGCGGAGGGAGAGGGATTCGAACCCTCGAGGGTTATGCACCCAACACGCTTTCCAAGCGTGCGCCATAGGCCACTAGGCGACCCCTCCAATATCTACTATTATGACTAATAGATTAATTTTTTACCATCCTTATTTAACCTTATTAAAAATTACTACAAAATTAGATTGCTTCTTGCTCAAATAAAAGTTTAAACTAATAGAAATGCCCTTAATTAAACTAGATAATGTTTCAAAACTGTACGGCTTCGGTGACGCCACAACGATTGCTTTGGATGAAATTGATCTTGTTATAAATAAAGGAGAATTTGTAGCCGTAATGGGTCCGAGTGGATCGGGAAAGAGTACTTTAATGAACATTATTGGTTTATTGGATCGTCCTAGCCAGGGTCGATACTTATTGGAAGGAAAAAGTGTAGCTCGCCTGAGATCTGATCAAGCAGCCAAAATTAGAAGAGATTCAATTGGTTTTATTTTTCAATCATTTAATTTATTAACTAGGCTTAATGTAATTGATAACGTTTCGCTTCCCTTAATATATAAGGGCTATACAAAATCTAAAAGTTATCGTTTGGCAAGTAGTATACTAGACAAAATTGGAATTCAAAGTCGGGAATACTTTTACCCAAGTCAATTAAGCGGAGGACAAGCTCAGTGTGTTGCAATTGCTAGGGCAATTGTCAATAATCCCAAATTAATTATAGCTGATGAACCTACCGGTAATTTAGATAGCGCTGGAGCAAGATTAGTAATGGAAATATTGAGCGAAATTCATGCCGCTGGAAATACTATTATATTTGTCACGCATAATCCAGATTTAACTCGTTATGCCACAAGAGTTGTTTATATGCATGATGGGAATATTATTCATGACGAAAAAACTGCTATTGGTAGAGTTGCTCCGCGAGCCAGAGAAGAACTTTATACTCTTCCGATTCAAACTGTCGATGATGATATTGCTGGAGTCTCAGCGCTTATCAAAGCTATTCCTGCCCACAATAGTAACCCTAGAAGTTCTAATCGTACTAAAAAAAATCAAAGAAAGCATCGTAAATGAAAATTATAAATGACATTCAATTTAAATCCTCGCTTGATGCCTTCAGGCTAGCTAAATTACGTAATTTTTGGACAATGTTAGGAGTTATCATAGGTGTTGCGTCATTTATTCTCATTGTAGGAATTTCGGAAGGAATTAAACTGCAAATTAATAATCAGATCAACACTTCTGAAGCAGGAGTTTTAACTATTAGGCCTCAAGATATTCAAGTGGCAGGATCAAGTTTAGACAGTTTAGCTTTATTCTCTGGGATTAATGTGTCTGGAAGTCTTACTAATCGGGATATTTCAACCGTAACAAATACGCCGGGGATTAAAAGTGTTGCCCCAATGGCTGCTATCACTGCTAAAGTTGTAGGATCGGGAGGAAAATATAACAATGGTTTAGTGATTGGAACAAGCTCGAGTCTATTAAATATATTGGGCCAATCTTTATCTTACGGTAGTTTTTTAAATTCATTGTCCAACGTTCAAAATCAAGTTATCGTTGGCAATAGTGCTTCCATGGATTTATTCAATGAAGATGTTCCTTTGGGTCAAACAGTTCAGATAAACGGGACTAATTTTGTGGTGGAAGGGATTTTAAACCCCTTCCCGGCTACTCCTCTAAGTAGCGGAGCCGAGTTTAATAAGGCTTTGTTTATTAACTACGGTAATCTAGAATCATTAACCAATAATAGTGCTACCACTTATCAAATCTTAGCTCTTACTAAAAATCCTAAAAACATAAATAAGATTAAGCAAGCGTTAACGAATCGTTTACTGGTGACTCATGGTGGTCAAAAAGATTTTACTATCTTAAGTCCGGCACAAAATGCTTCATCTAATAATACTATCCTTAATCTTCTCACAAAGTTGATTATTGGAGTCTCAATTATATCTTTGATTGTAGGTGGAATCGGTATTATGAATGTAATGCTAGTCTCAATTACCGAAAGAATGCATGAAATTGGAATTAGGAAATCACTTGGAGCAACTAATCGCCAAATTCTTGACCAATTTCTAATTGAATCGACTACCCTTTCCATTATAGGTGGCATAATTGGCATCATCTTAGCTTTCTTGGCCGATCTACTTTTTCGTATGTTTACCAATATTAGGCCCGCCATAAGCTTTGAGATTGTCGTCATTGCTCTTCTTATTGCCAGTGGAATCGGCATTATTTTCGGGAGCGTGCCTGCCTATAAAGCAGCTCATAAGGATCCTATTGAGGCTTTAAGGAGTGAGTAGCTCTATATATATCGTCCGTAGTAATACCAAAAATGTTTAAGAATTAAAGCTGCAATAATTAAGATCCAGGCAATATAAATATCAAGGTGATGTTTACGAACAAACCCATAAAATCCTTTTAATTTAATTGGCAATTTAATGTTTCCTTGGTCTATATTATAGAGAGTTACATACCAAAAGGTGGCAATAGTTATGACCCAAACGGTCATACAATATGGACAGAGAGCATTAATACGATAGACACTTTCAAAAAATAGCCAATGGACAAAACCGATTCCAAATACGCTCCCGGCCTCTAGTCCTAGCCAAAACCATCTTTTAAACTTTGCTCCTGCTAACATTCCAACCCCAACTGTTAAAAGACTTCCAAAGGCAGCTAGACCTATATATGGATTGGGGAATCCAAAGGCGCTTGCTTCTTTAGATTGCATAACATTGCCACAACTTATAATCGGGTTAATATCGCAAATTGGTTTATAATTTGGGTTCTGTAAAATCTTAATTTCATCAACACTTATAGCAAAGGCCGAAATAATACCTACTATCCCGGCTATTATTAAAATATATGGGATAACTTTCGGGAGAGACCAGTTCTTAAACATGTCTGTTCTTTCTTTATTAGAATTACTATTCGGCACACCCACCAGTTTGAACGCTTGAAGTGCTGTGCTTTGCCTGGTTAATTGGGTTAATAATTTGATTTGCGGTTAAAGCGTAACCTACCTGATTATAAGTGGTTGATTGAGCAAATACAACTCCAGTAACATATCCCGACTTTGCAATCAGTGGTCCACCTGAGTTTCCAGGAATTATGTCGGCTTTTAATTCATAGACGCTTCTATCGGTATTGCCTTGACCGTATATATTTAATCCAACAGCGTTAATTTCGTTTAAAATTAGAGCAGGTTTGACAGATAGCGGACCTCCCCCAGGATAACCAATTACAGCTTCATCCGTCCCATTGCTTAGTATTTTGGGGTTAATTTTAAGAGGAGTTCCACTTAGTCCATTAACTTTAAGAACCGCAAAGTCAAGATTTGGATTAAAGTATAAAGCGACAGCATGAAGTGTTTTGTTGTCGCTGATTACATAAATCTGTCTAATACCGGCTACGACATGAGCATTCGTTGCGACTAAACCGGGTCCAACAATAAAACCAGATCCTTCTACTAACCCGCCACAACCAAGACCCTCTATTTTAACTACTGAGTTAACATCTGCGTTGATTGCTGTTTGAAGGCTAGCCAGACTTGGAGTTTTGGAGGTAGTAACTGGAATTGGTTCATTGCCAACAAATACTCTTGGAAAACCGTTTGGGTCAATTATGGAACCTAGATCAGATATAACGACTGGAGCACTTGGAAAGGTTCTATTTAGATATCGAATAATTGACGAGCTATTAATAAATAGAGCTATTCCAGGGATTGATGTTGAACTTAAGATTGCCGCTGCTAACCAGATACTAAAAACGGTCGTTAATAGGCTAATAATTAGCCCTAGAATACTGTCGATAATATTTAGTTTTTTAAAGTAAATATGTTTTTTTAAATAAATCCCGAGGTATTCTCCTATAACCAGAAAGATAAATGCTAGACCTAAAGTACAAACCAGGGCTAAAATTGATCTTGATGCTGGGGTGTGAACCAATTTAATGACATCTGGCTCAAAAAAAGCACCTAGAAATAGGCCTCCAAAAAAACCGATGGCTGAGAAAATCTGTCGCACAAAACCAATGTTTATTCCTCTAAATACGGAAACTATCAGGAATAGGACTATTATAAAATCGATAAGGATTCCGCTAGGCATACTATTATTTTATAGGAAGTTTTGCAGATTTGGGATATATTTTAAGATTTTTATCATTTTTCTCCCAGTATTTAAGAATTGGTTCGATTATTCTCCAACTTTGAAGGACATCTTCGCTGCTCGCAAAAAGACTTGAGTCGCCTCTTATGGCATCGATTAAGACACGTTCATAGGCGTCAGGATGATTTGGCTCAATAAAGTTGTTCTTGTAGCTAAAGTCCATGTTTACTGGCACTATTTTCGGATTTAAGCCTGGTTCTTTTACGTTTAAAACAATGTCTATCCCCTCGTTTGGTTGAATGCGGAAAGATAAAATATTTTGTTGTTTGGTGTCGTTGGGGCTAATAAAATAGATTTTAATTTCAGTTTGTTTAACATTGAGGGACTTCCCTGTTTCTAAATATATAGGGACGTTGTGCCATTCTTTTGAATTAATTGTTAATTTAATTTTAATATATGTCTCTGTCTTTGAATTTGGGTTATGGACTTCTTGTAGATAACCTTTATATTGACCTGCAACCAGATTATTCTTTATGTCGAATAAACTTACTTCGTTGACTGACTTTAATAACTTTAGTTTATGCTTATGAATAAGAGAGCTGTCGTCTAAGTTATCGGGAACTTTCATTGTCACAAGAGACAGTAATTGAATTAAGTGACTTTGAATTAAGTCTCGTAGCGCTCCGGTATGTTCATAAAAGTTTACTCTTTGTTCAATTCCTAATTTCTCAAGAGCGCTTATAGTTATTTTAGAAATATATTTATTACTCCAAAGGTCCTCAAAGATTGGATTATTCTTTCGAAAAGTAAGAATATTCTGTGCTGATTCCTTGGCCAAATAATGATCAATTCGATAGATCTGATCCTCTTCAAAAAAGCGGGCGGTTTCTTTAATTAAGGCTTTTGCTGAATCTAGGTCCGACCCGAAGGGTTTTTCCATGAGGAGGAAGCTGTTGGCTTTATCATGGGAACATTTACTGTTTAAATTAACTATTCCTAACTTCTTAACAATTGGTTGTACTACGTTCGGCGGAACAGATAAATAGAAAAAGCGATTAAAACAGGTTTTATGTTTCGTCTCGTAATTATTTAAAGTTTGTTTTAAATTGAAAAATGATTTGGTGTCGTTGGGGTCAAATTTAATAACTTTAAAAATAGATTTAAACTTTTTTAGGACCGTTGGGTCACAGCTCTTGTTCTCTCCAATTATGCATAATTCCAGATCGCTTATAATTTGATCAGACTTAATGTCATTGCGACTAGTGCCTATAATTAATGTTTGGGGGGGCAATAAGCCATCTTTGAGAAGATGATAAAGAGCTGGCAGTACCTTTCTTTTAGCTAAGTCTCCACTAACTCCCAAGATGACAATAATTGGAGGTAAATATGTTTTTAAGAGCGTGTTTTTTGGAGCCATCTTAGTTGTTTAAGTTATGTCCACCAAATTTATTTCGCATTGCGGATAAAAGTTTTGTGGCATAATTAATATCCCCATTTTGTGAATCAATTCTTTTTTGAAATGATACTTCAATGGCGGGTAAAGGTATGGCTAGTTTTTGAGCTGTTTCAATTGACCATCGTGCTTCGCCCGATTCAGCTACAACTCCATTGATATTGTCGAGCTTAGGGTTCTCGGTCATTATTTCTTCTATGAGGCTATTCAGCCAAGAATTAACAACACTCCCATGTTGCCAAACTCTTGCTACTTTGGCTAAATCAATATTGGGGATTGGGCCTTCTTTAATTAAACGATACCCTTCGGCTAAACTCTCCATCATGCCGTATTCAACTGCATTGTGAACCATCTTTACGAAATGACCACTTCCACTTGGACCATAATAATCAAAGTCTCCATTTGGAACAGACAAAATTATTAGAAAATCTTTAATTATTTCGAAATCTTCTTGTTTCCCTCCACACATCATTGAAAAACCGTTCCGATAGCCCCATACTCCGCCACTTACTCCAATATCGAAATAGCTTGAACCTTGATCTTGAACTTTTTTAGCCCGCTCTATACTTAAACGGTAATCGGAATTCCCCCCATCAATAATGATGCTGTCTTTAGGTAGAATGGCTAGCCAGGCGTCGAGTTGCTCGTCGACTATTTCGGCTGGCAACATCAACCATAATATAACTCTTTGGTTTTTAAAGTTATCTAAGACTTCTTCTTTGGTATAAGCTCCAATGGCTCCATGTTGAATTGCTTCATCAACGGGTTCAGGGCTTCTATTATGTGCCACCACCGTAACATCTTCGGTCTCAGCTAACTTTTGTGTAATTTGACTTCCCATTCGTCCTAATCCATGAACTGCTATTTTCATATTGCTTCTCCTATTTGATCATTATATACCCGTACCCTTTTAATTTGCTGTAAAAATAGTCCGGGAATAGTATTAACGCTAGAATTATTAGAGTAAATTTTATCAAGTGCTTCCCTTTTATCCGGACCATAACAAAAGACAGCAATATGATCGATCTGTTGTAGGGCCTTAAACGTAAGTGTAATTCGATCAAAATCTGCAGCCTGGTAAGTTGCAACCAGGTCTTTACTGTTTATGGCAGGACTGCTAGGGAGTATCCCGGCGATATGACCATCTTTGCCAATTCCAATCTGAGCTATCGTAAAATCAGATTGTCTAAGGGCAACTTCAAATCTATTGGCAAGTAAAGCTCCACTCGCTTCGATTGATATGTTTCTAAGAATTGTTTCAAATCGAGCTTGACCCAGTTTCAGTCCGTTCTTTATGAGTTGATTGTAGTTAGACGGCTCAAAGTCAGCTGGCCCATATCGTTCATCGACAAGCAGTAACTCTAGATTAGACTTATATTGATCTGGTATCACATTCATTATGGCAATAGTATTGCCAATATTGGATCCTCCTGACACTAGCCAAAGAACCTTTTCTTGATTTGAAAGATGACTTAAAAGTTGATTGCCTAAATCAGTTAAGGCGCTCTCAAGCGGAATTTTAATAAACTTCATAAAGATTATTTTTTAACAAGGATGAAAATGCTTGGACCGAAGCTGATTGTTGCTAACGGAGCCTGGAGATGTTTTTCAACTTTTGCTAAGGATTGAGCCTTAAGATGTTTTTTCAAAAAACTAGATCTAAGATTGGATACTGATAATTTTTTTTCATATTTAAAGCCAGCTTCAATTAATTGGTTTTTTATTGTATTCGGATTATGATTTACGAATGGTGTATCGTCAGTGATGCCATTGGCAACGCTTCCCACTCGGATTGGAGTTTTAGATGGGCTCTTCAGTTTAGCTAATCGTTTCATGCGATTAATAAAATGAGCATTACTAGCAACTTCGATAATAGCGAATCCTCCGGGTTGAAGAGCACGATAGATGTCTTTAAAAAGTTGTGTTGGATCAATAACGTGATGCGAAACCCGAACCATCAATATTAAATCAAGACTATTATCGGGAGCAGGAATATAGTCTTTGCGGTCCAATAAAACATAATCAATTTTTTGGGAGTGAATAAATTTTTTACGAGCAATATCCAATTGCTTAGTAGAAGGATCTACTAAAATGACTTTATCGCTATATTTTAAAAGGGCCTCGCTGAGACGTCCGTAGCCTCCTCCAAAATCCATGGCTATTTTAAAACGTTTTCCGGTTAGTAATTTATCGATTGCGCTAATCTCAGACAGATGTTCGTACTGTCGACTTTTCCAGAAATCTTCATAAAAATGCTTTTCATCATCATAAAAATCGATCTTATTTAAGTCTTTTTCGGGCATGTGTTCCTTTTCTTCTATTTTTACTATATTATCTGTTTTTAAAGATTAAATAAAGAGTATTTTATAAAACCTATGGCTTGTTCTTATACCATTTTCTCCAAATTATTTTATAAATCGGGATAATTTTTGGAATACTAGATAAACCTGGAATAAGTGGCACTAATAGTAACAACAAGGTGCTTACTCCAGTTAGATAAATTGCAATTAAATCGACGTTCACGGAAGTACTAAAACCCGGAATTTGATACCAAAGCGCGTATAGCCATAACCAGGGTTGTCCTGGGTAGGAACCGCTTTCGTTCATTACTCCCCATTGAGTTCCATAGAGATGATTAGCTTTGGCAACTTGTGAAAAGTAGTTACCGTCTTCAATAAATAGTAAAGGTTTAGTGTAGTTGGTGCCATAAAATTGTTGTTGACTTAAAAGAGAGGTATCGATTGCTCCAGATTGAGCATAACTTAATTCAGAGCTCAACAATTCTGGAACTGGACCGGATTTAGTGTTTGCAAAAAGAGGTTTATTGTTGACTATCTTAACTTGATCTAGACTATTCATAACGCTAGTTGTCCAAGCCATCTTTTGATCATCACTTGCAGATTCGTACTGTTTTAGAGCGGCTTTAAGTTTTGGATTTGAATAATCTAATTTCGATAAGGGGCCTAAAACAAATGTTTGAGCAGGATTAATTTTTTGATGAACCCCAACCAATAATTGCCAAGATATTCCACCAAGTTTTTGAACATTTTCAATGCCGTGATTATATGGAGGACCATATTGAGCGGTTTCGCTTGTCCCATTTAGCTCACTAAGAGTTGTGGCGATAAAATCTTTTGGAGCGATCGTAGACCAACTTTTTATAGTGACTGGTGGATCATCGGGAGACGATAGAAGTGCTGCAAGCGAAATGATTAAAATTAATACAATAACAGTAGCGATAAAGCCTTCTTGGATAATGTCATATTTACGGTTTGGACCTCGCCATTTTTTGGACTCAATTATTTTCAGCCTGGCTGGAGTTATATTATTTTTGCGAGCCTTAATTACTGGGTGTACGACGCCTCTCTTTCGAACCATAATAATATGGATTGCAATAATTAGAATAAGAGCAATCGGTATTAATAAAATATGCCAGGCTATCATCTGGCCAAAATTCATTAAATTAAAGAAAGATCCTAAACCAGTAGCGTTAATGGCATCTTTACCATTGGTTGAAATCCATTGAGAATCAAAGTTTTGTTGACTTAGGTATCCCGTAAAAGCTTCTAAAATTGAAACGGCAAAGGCTAAGACCCCAGTCATCCAAGTCAAAAGTCTTTTTCCTCTCCAGGCCGACATCCAAAACTTTCCCCATAAATGGATAACCATAAAAGCCATGAATAATTCTACACCCCAAAGGTGAACACTGTTAAAGAAGTGCCCGACGCTACTTTCGTGCCACCAGTTAACTCCCCCAATTGCCAGTATTAATCCCGAAAGAATTACAACAAACAAGGCCGCTAAAGTAGCCACACCGAAAACATAAATCCAAGAAGCAACATAGGCTGGTTGTTCGTCTGGCAATAATTGTTTGAGAGTAAAGTTTCGTAAAATTAATCGTCTAAGACGAGCAGTCCACATCTTGCTATCAAGTGGTTCGTCTGGAAGAGGCTTTTGTTCTTCATTTTTAGGTTCAAGATACTTTCCTTTTGGAAAAGGCAGTAGAACGGCCAGTCCAAAAATAACGATCATGATAGCTATAATGATCAGGTTGGCCAATGAAATACTTAAAAATGACCAGTGTAAATAATGTCCAGGGTGATTCAAGTTAATTAAGCTGGAAAAATTCTTAAAATACATCTTTATTTAATTTATTATAATCCTTATCGATTTTATTCAAAATAAACTTAAGTTTAGGACGGTCAACTGGGTTTACTTGAAGATCGATTGAATCTTTAAGAAAATTAAAACAAAAAACTTTGATTGGATCAAGGCTTGGTTGCTTTACTTTATCTAGAGATCGAAGAGATTTAAGAAGGTGAGAATGAATAAACCGAAGCATTTTAGCGGTTATTCCTTCTTGAATTAAGAGCTTTGGTATTTGCGCATAATCAATATTATGACTAAGAATTGATGTCATTAGATAAGGATTTTGCTCTTTTAAAAGAAGATAAGGATAGGTAAAATTGCCTTCATAGAAATCCTTCAGGACATCTTTTTGAAGTAGTTCTTGGCTGGAGTATATGTCCAGGAGATCATCCATCAATTGATAAAAGACACCAAAGTATTGACCAAACTTTTCTAAATAAAGAAGCTGAGATTGATTGTAGTTACCCAAAATACCACCAATTAAGGTACCTTTTTGAAACAATGCTGCGGTTTTGCCTTCAATGGCTTTCAGGTAAGATTTTATCGATCGATTTGGATTATGTTGATCTTGTAATTCAAGTTGCTGACCTTCGCACATCATGATATAACTTGTTGCTAGTTGATAGTTAATACGTGGGTCAAGCTCAGAGCTGCTAAGAAATGCTTGTCCAACTAAATAATCGCCACCAACAAGAGCTTTGGCGGAACCATAGTTTGCATTGATGGTTGGTTGGTTATGTCTAGTTAAGGACTTATCGATAATATCATCATGGATTAAGCTACTTTGATGAAGTAATTCAAGCGCTGTTGCGGCCTGGACTAGAGGGTCGTTATTATTGGAGTTAGCTCTAGCAACACTTAAGCACAATATTGGTCTTAGTTTTTTAGATTTTTTTAAAAAGTCAGGTTTAATCAGGCGGCTATTAATGTTGGGCTCTAAAACGGTTGCTTGAATAAGTTGATCGACCGCCGCCAGTAAGTCTGAGATTTGATAAGTGTTAATAAGCGAACTAAGCTTCGGCCTCATTGGTCTAAATATAACATATAGAATAAGCTTAGACATTTTGTCCTCATGCTAAAATAGAATGAGCTAAGAGTAACTTATATGAATCTACCAAAAAAAAATTGTCTTTTAATACTAGTTAGATTAATTTTTATTTTTAGCGCAGTTGGTTATTTAAGAACATTGCATTTTCCCCCTTTTGAAACGCCTGGGATTATTGTTGAAAAAGAGTTTAATTTAATTATGTTAGCTTTGCTTTTATCATCGGTGGTCTTTATCTTAGTTTTTGAAATTCTTTGGATCACGCCTAATTTGAACCGAAGAATCATGCTATCTACTCAAACTGTTGATAATTATCTTTCACCTCAGGGCGATGGCGGAATTTGATGCTTCGTCTTAAACAGTTTTATACTCTCACTAAACCCGGAATAATTTATGGTAATACTCTGACGGTTCTAGCAGGATATCTATATGCTTCAGATTGGAAAATTGATTTTTTAAAATTGATTGCGGTTACAATTGGTAGCGCTCTAGTTATTGGTTCAGCCGGAGTGATCAACAATATATTAGATCGGACAATTGATCAAAGGATGGATCGGACTAAGCAAAGGCCATTAATTAGTGGCGCTATTACTTTTAAGGAAGCGCTTTGGTTCGGAACTCTACTTGCCATTTTAGGTTTTGGACTTCTGCTCCTAACAAATTATTTAGTGCTGGTCTTAGGAATAGTTGGATATTTGGACTATTTAGTACTGTATAGTTATTTCAAACGAAGATCTCGATTCAGTACTTTAGTTGGAACAATATCTGGAGCAGTTCCGTTGGTGGCAGGCTATGAAACTTATCTCGATAAACTCAATTTAATAGCATTGATACTCTTTTTATTTATGGTTTTTTGGCAAATGGTTCACTTTTATGCCATTGCTATTAATCGGATCAAAGAATATAAAAAGGCCCAGATACCTCTCAACCCAATCGTCAAAAGTATCAATAATACCATCTTACAAATAAGGTTATTTTATCTTGGATTAGTGATTGATCTAATTCTGTTAGGATTGTACGGAGGTATAAGTTTAGTTGTTGATTTGATTGGAGGCTTGATTCTTTTATATTGGTCAAGTTTCATATTTCAAAGTATGGATCCTAAGTCTTACAAATCTTGGGCTCAAAGAATCTTTAAAATGTCGCTTATTTTTCTTTTAGTTTTTTCGTTTCTAATAGTCTTGCCAAAATAAAACAACGGGCATAGAATAGTAGTTATGGTTTTACTAGCTCATGTCATTATAGCTTTAAGCAGTATTATTTTTAGTACCTGGTTGTTGTTTAGGCCATCTCGAATCAAGTATATAATAGACGTTGTTTTGATAGTATCAACCTTGATTAGTGGAACTTATTTGGTTGTAATTAGTCACTCCCCCTTACTCCCTTCTTGTGAGGCGGGCTTAACCTACTTGCTAGTTGTTTCTATTTTGATATATTTCTCCTACCGCAGATTTAGCAAGGATTTAGTTCAACAAACGGTAAGAGTTAAAAAAGATTAGTTCGGGTTGAGCGGAGCTACAACGGCTACATTTTCTTGGTTAGGGTTTACTAAGAAACCAGTTTTCCCTTCGGTAACAGACACTACTGGCATTTGATAGGTTTGTGCTATTTTATCGTAATGTGCTATTTGAGCTGCACCATTATCCCCTAAGGAATGAATGTTAGGAGCTTGTTCCCAAAAGGCAAAATACCTACCATCAGTACTATTAACAACTAGAGGATCATGAATAATTTCAGTAGTGCTGTCGTTTAAGGGTATATTGCCGTTGAGGGCAACAATATGATCCGTAGCCAATTCATTAGTAAGGGCTTGGATTGGAGTCTCTGATTTAGAAGGTTTTGTATTATGACCGTTTTCGAACACAACCTTTCCTAAAACCATTCCGAGCACTAAGCCTCCCACTAAGTAGACTTTATTTAATTTTTTGAGATGTCGTTCTCTTTTAGATTGTCTCGATATATTTTCCATACAGCTCCTTTAAGTGCACTATTATATTACTTATGCATAAAAAAGTCAATATATGAGCATTGCCTTTAGTCCTTAATCATGATTAATTTCAAAGAGCTGATAACTAAAGCTATACTTAAAGATTAAAACTACGTCTGATGATTGACATTAGGTCATTTAATAATTGATTGAGTAAAAACTCTATAATTTTATGTGGATTTGGAACCGTTTCTCAATATTCTGTTTTTATATTAAACTACGATTTTTCTCTATTTATATCACTTGTCCTGGGTTTAAATTAATTAAAATATTCCCTCTTAATTTATTTGTTTCTAGAATAGTGAGTTTTGCTAAATATTCAAATGAGGGGCTATTAATGTTTAATTGACTTGCAAGCGTAAGAGCATGATTCAAATCTTCTGTTTCGTTTAATATGCGATTAGTCTCAGTTCGAAATCTATTGTATCTCGACCGAAAAGACCAGCGTCGAATTAATTGATCAAATCCCAGATGATAATAGAGGCCAAATTGCCCTACTGCTTTTTGATACATGATATCTTCGTTGGTTCGAATTGACCAAACATCATCATTCGGCTCTAAAATATTATGAGCTATGATAAGTTCTCCAATTTTAAATTGAACAAATTCTCCCTGAGAAACATATTTTTCGAGTTGACCTGACGATGAAGCTTCTTCTAGATGGAAATCAAGTTCATTGACAAATGACCTTTTAAGCATACTTGGTCTCATTTTTATATTAAAATACTAAAAAGTGTATAATACAAGCTAGCTTAATTAATTAAACGCCGGGAGTAATCTAAAAATGAATCAAAGTAAACCTAGAATAATCGCTGAGAACGCCATGCCCACGGCTATATTTCAAGCACTACTAGAAACAGATCTAGCTGCGTGTCGCGATCAATCTCCACAAATATTTTATGGTTATGAAGAAGAAAAAAACTGGAATGTAAGACAACGTCAAATAGTTATAGCTAAAGCTATTTGCGCAGAATGTGTGATAAGGAAAGAATGTTTAGATTATGCACAAAGTAAACGTGATAAGTTTGGGATTTGGGGAGGATTAACAGAACAAGAGCGATATTTATTAAGGGGCAATTCAATTGAGTCAACAAACTACTAAATCGTGGGCATTCGTTATTTTTCAAGTTATATTATTGATCCTGATAGTCTTTGGTCCTAATTTTTGGAATGTTAGGAGTTCGAATTATATTACGTCTATTTTAGCTTTATTATTATCCCTAATTGGAATTTTAATCGTTTTTCGAGCAACGTTGGACATAAAGAAAGTAATGAGTGTTTTTCCCGTACCTAAATCTCCTGGAGGAGCAAGTTATAAGGGATTATATAGTTATGTTCGACATCCGATGTATAGCGGTGTCTTATTATTTTGTCTCGGAGTTATTGTTTTAGATTTAAGCCTATTCAAGCTTTTTCTATTGGCCATTCTTTTTATCTTATTTTATTTCAAATCTAATTATGAAGAAACTCTATTAGTGGAAGTAAATCCAGATTATAGTAAGTATAAGAACAAGACTCCTCGTTTTATCCCTAGATTTAGGAGGTAGTTTTGAAGAAACTATATAGCTCGTTAATCTGATTCAGCAGTTCGTGTTGTTTTTGTACCTTCGGACCGTAGCCTGAAGTTTTAAGATCGTCATTGATGAGTTTAGTGATTTTTCCAACGATTATTCGCCACTTCTTGTCTACAGGAAGATTATGCAAACTGCGTTGATTATAGGATCTGATTTGAGGCGAGACTTCTTCTACCCATTTTTGTAAAATTGCGTTATTCCTGCAAAAAACTTGGTTGTAGCCTAAATCTTGAGCTTTTAGAATTTTTGCTCGATTGTTATAGATAAAATAATCGGCCAAGAATTGATATTGATCTTTAAATTGTGGATTAATTGGGTCAAATTGATTAATTCGATCTTTGACCTGAATTTGGTATTCTTTTGTGTGAAAGAAAAAAGTTATCCTATTTCTTAAGATAGTACTAGCAGCTGTACCTAGTGCCGTAACACTAGAAGCCTTTAGGGAATTAATAAATGAAGGGTCGTCACTACTATGACGTTGCAACAATGTAACTATGTTTCTAGGAACATTTTGAGGATAAGTGTGGTGCTCTGCTATGCAAACTTCGCAATATTTTTGAACTAAACTAGCGCCAATTCCTCTTTTGCTAATACTCTCAATCTCTTCCGCTAAAGAGATAACTTCCTCTGGTGTAAAAACATGAAGAAATTGTTCATCATAAGTTAAGCAATCTATGATGTTTAAACTTCTGGAAAGCTGATCTGATGGTAACGTGTTTGGATCGGCAACTGATCCTTCTAGATAAAAATTGCAGTCCCAATCTTCTAGGTTCGGACGGTTGAGAGACTCAACCCCCAAAGCTCCTTTTTCCATTCCTATACCATACAATAATATACGAGTAAAAACAAGAAGTATGTTTGTAACTGCTCACTACCTAAATAGCAGCTAGTCTAACGAAATAATTGGTGGGGTTAGTTTTCCAAGTGGTATTACAGATAGACAGGATAGTAGATAGAGCTTTAGCTCCTTTGACCGTCTTACTACCAAAACTACGTTTACGTTTTAGAACCAGTGGCC
>JAJZJS010000004.1 GCA_021810025.1 bacterium
AGTATAGTCGCTTGTAGTTGCGACCCTCTTGAAGACGTAATTTTATCTGATCATCCGATAGTTTGTTCATGACTTTTGTTTTAGGAGGACTATCTATATTTTACCATGGAGGTAGTGAGCAGTTACGATACAGCATATTGACTTATAAACAAGCTTATGCTAATATATAAGTTATGAACCCAGAAACATTAAAACCAGTACAAAACAATCCCGTCGAAGAAGTCTATAGTAGACTACATTTTAGTCCCTCTGTAGATATAGTTGAAATGAATCAAGATGGTGTTTTGAGAGCGATTATTCCAAAAGACGTAGAAGGAATTATAGAGGGTGGCGTAGAGTATCGAGCTCTTTTTGGGATTCCAAGCGAGCAAAACAGAGACACCGTTCTAGGTATTTTTAAAGGATCTGATGGTGAGACGTACATAAGTAGTGGTGAAGACGGCGTAGAGCCCTTCCTATTTCGTAAAGGTACAAAATTAATTATAGGAAGAAATGGAATGTATGTGGACATGGTTGGTGCTAACGGTAGAATTTTGAGAAGTAGAGTAGATTCAGACCATAGCCAGAGCGTTATAGATGGATTTGGATCTCAAACTTCTGGAGTACAGCTAGAAATATATTTAGACGAAGAGGGTAAGCTTGATGTTAGCGACCATTCATCAAATGGTACAAAAGCTATATTGCCAAAATCTGATAGAGTAGCTAAATTTGTTAATGCTTTAAAACCTAGCGTGTCTGGTTCTAATAACTGACCTAAGACTTATTAAAAAACTTATACTGTTTTTTTGGATATGAACGAAGCAAACATTGAAATTACCTACCTATAGGATATAAAAAGAGGAAATAAAACTATCGAAGGCAGACTTAATAGGGGTAAATATACTAACTATGAGCCCTTAGATCTAATATGTTTTCAATCTAGTACGCATAACAAAGAAACTTCTTTAACAAAAATGCTGATAGTGTAAAAGTAAAAATTTTAAAAATTGAAAATTTTAAAAGTTTTGAAGAGATGCTTAAAAAGTAGGCTATAAGAAAGCTATACCGAGAGCAAAAACATTTAAGGAAGCCCTAAGTGTCTATAAGGGTTTTTATTCGCTTAAAGAAGAAAAACAGTTTGGAGTACTAGCTATTTATATAGATCTCATTGGCTAGATTTAACACTAAATAAACACTAAAAAACATTATAATAATTAGATGAACAATTTAATAGATATTGCAATTTTTGATGTAGACGGAACTATATGGGAAAAGGGAGTTGTCCCAGACACTGTAGTTAGAGGTTTTAAACACTTGCATAAAAATGGCACTTTAACTACTGTTTCAACGGGTAGAGGTTATATTAGACTAAAAGAAGCCCTGGGAGTTTCATTTGATGATTTAATATCGGATAAATCTCCCATTATTGTGGAACATGGTACAAAAATTGTAGATAAAAAAGGAAATACATTATTTGCAGATTTTTTAAATGACGAAGAAATTGATCACATTGTAGACTTTACCAGAAATAACATCGATTTATTTAAAATGCTTTTGTTTTATCCTAACAATCCAAATGAAAAAGTTAAGATTTGTTGCTTTAACAAAAGTGATTTAGAAATGGAAATTAAAAAACGTGGTCACTATGCCGTCTTCACCACTACAAATCCCGTATTACCAAGGAAAGACGTGGTGACTACTACCCAAGCACCCCAGGTGATCTGATCCAGCTGGATTGTGTCATTAAGTTCATTAATGGCATTAGACGCTATGTTATCTCGGCCATTGATTACAACTCTGAGTTTGCTTTCACTATGGCTTACACCAGCCTATCCAGTGCTAGAGCTAAGGACTTTTTAGACAAGTTTATTAGTGTTGCTCCCTTCGAGGTTAGCAGAGTCCAGACAGATAACGGCAGTGAGTTCTACAAGCTGTTCCATGAGTCTTGTGAAAAGCAAGGGTTAAAACACTACTGGAACTATCCTAGGAGCCCTAGAATGAACGCTAAGATTGAGCGCTACAACCGGACTGTCCAGGAAGAGTTTGTTGATTACCACCTAGAAGATATGGCCTATGACCTGCCTAGCTTTAACTACCAGCTAACGGACTGGCTGATTTGGTACAACACTGAAAGACCCCATTGGACGCTAAAACTTAAAAGTCCTTTGAGAGCATTACTTGATACATTACAATTGCCATTAGCAGAGTCCAATATGTTATGGACCGATACACATAATTTACAAAAAAACCAGTAAATGTTACAATATAGAGTGGCAATATTAAAGATTATTGTTTATTCTTAAGTAGGTTAAGATAAACAATAAAAATTAGAGAAAAGCATGGATAATATAGATCATTTTGTAGAAATCTTGCTAAAGGAAAAAGGCGTTACTGGAGTTGACGAGGAAGTCCTGGCTGGACTTAAGAAAGATCTATCTTCTAGATTAGTTCAGTTTATTAATAAACGGGTAATTGAGTCTTTACCAGAATCGAATCGAAAGGAGCTCAATTCTCTTATCGAATCTAGTCCAGTAGACAATATCAAAATTCAGAATTTCTTATCCTCTCATATTATTAATTTGCCTGAAATAATAATTAATGCCATGCAGGAGTTTAAAAGACTCTATAGCGGAGAATAACAAATCTTAATCATAGTTTATGAACGAAGATAAATTTACTGAGACTAATCAACATGCTCAGATTCATGAACCATCCTTACCCCATGAATTGAATCAATCCTTGCTAACCGAAGAGCAGCTTAATAGTCTTCTTCAAATTCAACTAGTCGATGTATCGGGTGCTGTCCATAGTGAAGCTGCTGATAGCGCGGATGAATCGCTTCGTCAACGCACTGTTGAGCATGGAGTCAAAGGATTTATTAAGAAAATCTGGTATGGAAATATTGCTAGAGATTATATACGCCAGCGTGACATAAATCGTAACAGTGTAGCAATTATTGAGAATCAGAATATATATACTCATTCTGGGGGTTCTATTGAGGATCATAGGGCTGCAATGGCAGCTGTTATTGAGCGGGTTACGTCAGACTATGGGTTGCTTCACGAAGGAGAGAAAAATCAGGCTGCCGCAGAATATATAGGAGGAGTTCAATTAGAGGAAAGATTGAAATTAGCTGTTGGACTTTTTGCGCGCGGGGAAATGGATTACGATGATCTTGAAACAGAGAGATTAAGGTTGAATAGTATGTTTGGGCGGCTCCAAAAGGGCGAAGATCGCAATAAGGGTCTACTTTATGCAGATAATGTAATCGAAGTAGCACGGAATGCTAGAGCGGCATTTGAACATGGCATTGGCCTAGATGCTATAGATCAAGCTCTTAAAACAAAAATTGCTGAGGTGGAATTAGGAGTAAGAACTCCAAAAAGTGGTGAATTAGCTGATAGAATTATTGATCGATTGTATAAAAGCCCTATTGGTAGTTTGGTGAGCGAGACTACTCTGGCGACGGCCGTAGCAGTGGGTATCGGTGTCTCTAAATTTTCGGCCAAGAAAATAGTAACAGCATTAGGTGCTACGATTGCAATTGGAGTGGGTGCTTCTGGTATTGCCGCAGTTCGAGAATCATATCGTCTTAAGCAAGAAAAACGGTTGCATGATCGACAAATGGCTGAAGGGGGTGAGCTAAATATCGATAATTCTAAAAGACGACAGAGTATTGAGGAAACAAGATATAGGACCGCTAATGCCTCCGACCTGATCGGTCGACTAACTGAAGCAATCGAACTCAACGAACCAAATAGTACGGATGCTATTAGGGCTACTATGGATGCCATAGCAGAAGCTCAAACCAGAATTGAATTATCGGATAAATTAAAAATAGATTTAATTCGATTTGATTCTAAATTGACAGTTGAACAACAGCGCCGTGATTTGGATATTGCATTAGCAGGGGCTCGGGTCAAATTAAGAAAAGAAATTGAAGCTAATGTAGATAATTTTGCTACGGCAGGTTTGGATTCAAGCTGGGCCGATACGTATCTTAATTCTCAAATTGAAGGTATGGTCAATCTTATCGAAGCAGATTTTGAGCAAAAAAATATAGCCTTTAAGTCTCTTAGGCGTAAGCGAATGTTAGGAGCGGCTGCCATAGGCTTTGTCGTTGGCTCTATCGTAGGAGGACTAAGTGAGGAACTTAAAAGTGTAGTCGATGATAGTCTCAAAGGAGTTTTTGCGCCTTCAAATAATAAGCAAACAAGTACAACTGAATTGGCCAACCTTCTGCATCGTGGCGATAAAGTCTCTAGTGCTAACCATCGTTTCAATAATTTTGAGCATAGTTCCTATAAATTTGGTAAGAATGCCCTAGATCTTCCAGCTGGTTATCATGTGGTTGCATTAAATAATGGGACTTCCCGTGAGTTGCTTGGCCCCAATGGAAAAGTTGTTCTAAGTCATGTTCAATTAAATGAGCACGGTACATTATCTAGCGATAATATTAAAGAGCTTCAAGCCAAGGGGTTTAAATTAGAGGTTAGCCATCAGGAGTACCAAACTACTACTTCTACTTCTCGAACTATCAATACAAGTACCGCTGAATATATTGCTTCTCATCAAAGCGAGTTTACAACTGTTCATCGCAATATTTGGTATGACAATAATTTGCCATATCCCAACCGCAATGAACTTGCAACTTGGTGGGGAGGTCAAAACGGCACAGGTATTAATGCTCAGGGTAACTTTGTGCTCAATGTTTCTCACATGACGCCAGGTGGTTCTTATGAAGGAAGTCAAGCCGTTAACTATCAGACATTACTCCAAAATCATCAACTTGGATTAGCAATAAGTATCGACCAAAGCCACCAAAATCAAGTTGTTTTATTGCATTTCAATAATGACGGAAATGTAATTATTCCAGCCGGTGACCCTGTATTAGGCAGCGTATTCCAGAACCAAGATGGTCACGCTGCCTTTCTTGGCGCTTACGCTGAAGTTGTTCAGATAGGTCCAAGCAATGCCCAAGGAACAGCTATAAATATGCTAGGGACGCTCGTGGGAAGCAATCAAGTAAACAGTATTCCTGAAACAATTCAATCTGTTATTCATGAGAGCGCTCAACATATTATTACTCATATTGAGGCACCACAAACAACTACTCTTCCGGTTCAAGTCACACCTGTTATACCAGTGCTTCCGAGAAAAGGACTAGAAGATCTTGCTTCTAGTAACGAATATAATGGAGGATATTATAGGGGCTATGCCTATGTTCAACCTACAGAATCATATGTTTTAGGTAGCCAGTTAATATCATCTCAAGATCTAAAAGCGCCAAGCATTCAATTTCCCCTAGCACCAGAACTACAAGATAATCCAGATGTAGAGCTTGATGCCTCTGTGATTGCCAAAAGGTATTTAAGAGCTATGCCGACAGACACCAAAAAAAAGGTTGTTAAACTGACTAAACAGCTATCAATGGAACCAAATGCTTCTCACCCCAGGGCAGTTGTAGTCATTCCGGTTGCAGCCCATCAGGAAGGTAAAAATATTTATCAGACATTATTACAGTATTCTAGACAACAAAATATAGATTTTGAAGACCTTGAAATTATTACTTATGCTAATTATCCAGAAGGAACTAAACCAGATCAGACAATTCGTGAAATTAGAAGGTTTCAAAAAGAGTTTCCAGCAGTTAGAGTTCGTTTGATCAGGCAGAAATTATCTCGACCTGAAGCAGTCATTGGGAATATTAGAAAGCTTGCGACAGATACAGTCTTAAATGACTTAAATCAAAGAGGAGTTGACTTAAACAAGCTTGTTTTAATCTCAAATGATGCTGACAGTAATTGGATTAACCCAGAATATATTAAAACTATCCTAGATCGAGCCGAGAATAATCCCAAGACTGACGCATTTTTGGGTTTTATAGATTGGTCTTACGATGCCTATAAAGCTCACCCCGAAATTTTAATAAGTACTCGTTTTATGCAGATGCTAGAAGTATATATAAGACGGAGTCAAGGTAATCTTGGTTCATCGGGGGCTAATTTTGCTTTTAGACCCAGTATATATATGGCGACTGGAGGTTATCGGACTAATATTAATATAGGTGAAGATGTAATGTTGGGGAGAATGATTAAGTCGGTCCGATCCGGCTCAAATTCACGACAACCAATTGCTTATCTTGGCAGGAGAAGTGAAATCAATACTAACGCACGAAGAGCGATCAGTAAGCTTTTAAAAGATGGAGGTGCTGCTGCAAGCATGTGGAACGAAGGGTTTACTGCCAAAGATTCATTACGGACTCAAACCTTTAATTTAGCGCCAATGAACTTAAATGATAAAGGAGTTGTTGAAGAGCTAATAAATACTATTGAAAAGCAGCTCAATACTACTTTTGAGATGTATGGTCCTAGTTTTCAAAGATCGGGTACATATAAAGCCGGCAGTGCATTAGCCTACTTTGATAACGAAACTCTCCGCCAGATAAACAGAATGCTTTGGGCTATCGGCATAAATGTGAAATGGTCAGCGGATGGTAAATTCAAAATCACAAACTCTGATCGAATGATAAAAAATATTAGGTTGTGGCAAGGAACGCACTAAGACTGAAGTCTAACCGTTGCTTCATTTGCAATATCTATTAAAGACTGGGCTTTTTCAGACAAATCATCGATTTGTTCAGCAAACGTCAGGGCTTTTTCTAGAAGCTTTGGATTATCCGTTGCCCTAACAGCTGCTAGACAAATATCGAATTTCCTCGAAGGGCTATCCTCAAGTTTATCTATTAATGGCAGCAATGAGTTAAATGCCCTCTCTTTAATACTGGTTAATAACGTCTCATCACTATTGTTAGACGGCGCCAAGTCAGTCGTTCTATTCGTGTCCTCGTCCATTTTTATCCTTTATTATACCTAAACTAATTATAGCATAACCAAAATAAAAAAAATCTTTGACACCAAACTTGCCTTGACGCTCAACTTTAGCTTAGAAGAAATAATATAAAGCATAATATATAATTGACAAAAAAGCCTAAATACAGTAATATAAATTTATTAACTTAAGGGGTTTGTATGTCGACGCTGTTTTCGTCTACTGAAATAAGCACTATAGCACCTGAATTTATTAGGTCAATTGCTCATGCCCCCGATTCTATAGCAGATCCTTGGGCGATCGCGGTAGGCGGGGCAGCTATGGTAGTTTATGCTGCCTATGAATGGTTTAGTTACGATCTAGCCAAGCCGGAAGGATTGAGCCATGATGCTTCAAACCCAGGACTAGTGCGTTTGGCAGTTAAAGATATGAAGACTGGTGAAGACAGCAACAGTGTCGTCTATGATCGCTTTTATAGAATGGGACGACCTATCGCTATAGGTGTAGCGGCTATAGCACTTGCTACTACTGCTTTAGCAGGAGTTAGCTATACTGCTGAACAAGTTCATGGTCAAGCCAATATAGTAACTGATCTTCAAACATCTAATTCGACGGTTGATACCATGGATGGCCCTCACCATGAAAGTCGCTTTAAGGCAGCTAAGCAAGCGATCATAAACAGTGGTTATTCTGGAAACATGGCTGTATATCAGTTCGGAAACAATAATAATGTTAGTGTTCCTTTAGAAAAGTTTAATCGAAAATCGTTGGAAGCTAATGTTACTCCGTCTCAGGTTGATATCAATGGCGCTAATCTTGTAAGTTCTATGCAAAAGGCTAGCGAGATTTTACCAAATCATACAGGTGAAGAAATAGTTATAACTGATGGATTAATTGAGGATAAGGCTAGCGCAGTAGACGCTCAAGTAGCAGCCCAAAAAGTCGAAGGAATAGAAACAAAAATTATAGTAATTGGCACAAAGGGTTCCAACTATTATGTGAATATTGGGGCAAGTCCTACGCCATCTTCTCCTAACACCCAGGTATTTGATGGCTTACCAGAAGGCGATGTTATAAAAGTGTCAAACCCTAATCAGATCGAAACAATTATTGGAAAGACCGTTAAATCGGCCGACTCTAGTCCTGTTCAAAAGCCCTACTTTCCGGCATATTTACCTGGGATAGTTTTAGGTCTCTTTGGCTTCCTTGGACTTCGTAAACAGCACAAGAGAAAGATAATTTGAGTATAACTAAAGAATTTAATTAAGGAGAAATATTATGTCAGGAGAAAAAACACAAGCCTATCGAGTATTGGATTTAGTAAGAAGTGAGATTACACCCTTTACTTACTTTCCCAATGAAACCGATAGAGATGCTTTAGTAGCGGGAATCGCTTCAGGACTACACCCTTTACTCAATGGTGAGCCAGGAGGCGGAAAAACAAGTATAGCTAAGGCACTAGCACAATCTATGGATGTTAGTTTTGGTCGTCATCAAGGTGATCCCAGAAGTGATACTAGACATATACTGGGAACACGTATTTTTGATCAAGAAACTAATAGTTATAGATTTCTTGAAGGACCAATATTTAATAATATTCTTCTAGCTGATGAAGCAAATCGTGACAATCCTGGTACTCAGGCAGCCTACATAGAGGCTATGCAAGAGAAGCAGGTTACAACTATGGACGGAGTAAAACGACCATTGCCAGATTTTTTTAGGGTTATCGCTACTCAAAACTATGCCGATGAAACCGAAGGAATTAATCTCTTAACAGACGCAAATACGGATCGTTTTGGATTTTTACTGGATTTATCTAAACCTTATGATGAAGAGGACCTTCTAAAAGTTAAGTTAATAAGGGATAAGTGGCAACTAACCGGCGGTCCTTCAGCGGTAGTTAATGAAAAAGACATGGTTGCAGCAGAACGAGCAATTATGAGTATCGAACAGGACGCCGATCCAGACCGAACTAGACATGCCCAATTTCTCGTTATGAGCGTTCGTAATCATCCTGATGTTGATGCTAATGAGAGTATTTTAAACAAAGCCCGTCCAACTCTTCAAATGCTTCAACTTGCCTGCGGGCTATGTGCTCTCGAAAATAGTGTTACTTTACAGGAGTCGCAAATTAATACGGCGGCACCTTATGTTTTGGGTCATCGAACTAGATTAACAAATTCTGCAATTCAAGAAGGTAAGACACCTGCAAGTGTGATTGCTGAAGTCGTTGCAAATTACGCTTAACGCCAAAATTTTAAAAATATCAACCTTAATTTTTTAGGAATTGAAACTATGTCAGTTAAACCAGAAAACAGTGTCGAACCCTTAATAGACAGATATAATGCTGGTGCCGGCTTAGATATGGTTCTTCCCTTAAGGAGGGTAAACTTATCAGGTATTCCAGGTGGCTTATTGAAATCAAAAAATGATCTTAATGGTAGACAATTCAACTTTGTTCGGCCTTTTATAGAGGGAGACGACATGAGAGATATTGATATGGAGTCAATTGCTGAAGATCCCGAGCGAATCCCCATGGTTGAGTTAACATATGCCGATATAACTCCGACTCTCTGGATTGCTAGCGATATGCTAAAGCACCATAAGCAGGGTATTGATGGGTACTATGATAAACAAGGTCTGGCTGTATCTGCCATGTTCGCCTTAATTCGAACAACGGCTTCAACAAGAAATCTTGAGCCAATGTCACTGGGTATTGCAATAGCCAACGATTATACGGTCGATTTTTCTCCTAGGGCTAAGAATGGAAAGGCCAATAGAGTAGATATTGCTAGCCGAATAACTAGATCTTTATCTCAGGTTGGACCACTGGCAGAGTTAGATGATCGTCCAAATCTATCAGATGTCATGAAGCATGTAGCCAATGTGGCTACCAAAAGGGTAGTTGCGATAGTATCAGACTTTAGGGGGCCTCAAGTTAACCCAGATAGCCCAAAAGATAATTGGAGCCAGCAATTGAAGTGCATTGCAGAAGGTGGAAATAAGATAATTGCAGTTGAAATAGTAGCCCCAGAAGACGAAAATATTCCAGAAGGCATTGAAACCATAGGCCATTCTCCAAAAGGTCACATTTGGAGTGGAAAACAAGGTAAACTTAATAGGGAACGTTACTCGTTATATAGTAAAAAGCAACAGCAAATGATAAATAAAGCATTGTCAGATGTTAATGCTGTGCATGTTCGCTTAAGGACCGATAGTCCGGATTGGCATTCAAGCCTAAGAAATCAACTATTAAATCCGATCGCTAGGCTTAATTAGCGGCGCAATATATTTGACATAAACATCTAATTATGATAAACTCTAAGATAATCAGTGAGTGTGCTGGTAACGACCATTAGTCAATAAACTAGCTAGCAATCATTTAATGACGGGAGATAGCAATGAGTGGAAAAGAATCAAGTATCGGTATAGTTCCTCCAGAAGAGTTGACTATTCCAGCAAATGACATGGAAATTGTTAATCCAGATCATTCTCGACGAAAATTAGGAGAATGGTTGCGTGACCATCGAGGTGTAGTAGCAATAGGAACTAGCTTCTTCGCAGGTTCATTATTGCTTAGTGCCTGTGCAGGTGGAAATCAATCAAAGCCTCAGCCTAGTGTTTCTTCGGGCAATGCTCAGAACAGTGGATCTGAAGTAGTAGGATGTACCGCTCTTAAACCATTTGACGTAAGTGTTGCTCCACCCTCTATTTTTGGACAAATGTATGTTCAGAAAAATAATGGCACTCAAGCAAATTTTCCTCCCCAAAAGGCTTCTGATCAAATTCGTTCCGAGGCTTGTTTCAATAGAGGACCTCTTGCAGTTCTCGATGCAATATATGAACTTTATCAAAACGTTCAGACTCCCACAGATCTTGCACAACAAATTAAAATTAACTACGATTCTTTTACTCCCGGATCTCAGGCTGCTCAAACTGCTGAGAAGAATGTAGTTAACTTTGCCACTCTTTTGAACGAAACGTCAGCGCAGGATCCTTTTGTGGTAAGTACTGGTGCTAGCGTAATACAGGCAACTGCTAACGGAATAGAGATCACAAATGCAACTCTAGGTAACGGTACAGTAGAAGGATATACGGTGGCAGCCAATAACCAAAGTCTTAATGCGATTGAACAAGCACGAATAGCTGATTTGGGAAAAATGATTGTTATTACAAACGGTGGTCGAGTATTGGTTAACGAAACTTTAGCCGATGTAACTATTAATGAAAGTAAAAACAATAAGCCTAATCAGCGCAGCGGAGGTGGTGGTGGGCAGTCTCCTCGTAGCTCTGCTCAAAGCCAAAATTCTAACAATGAGACTGGTTTACAAGCCCACGGTACTGGTTCTTCTTCTAACGAAGGACAATCTCCTAATCCCACTGGAACAACTGGCAACCGATCAACTTCAGGTGGTGGTGGCATAACGTCAACTGGTACAGGAACTGGCAACACAGGAAGCGGAACTGGTATAGGCGGAACTGGTTCAGGTTCTGGAGGAGAAGGAGGTGGTGGTACAACCAATACTTTCCCCCCTACCAAAAAGGCACCATCTACCACAACAACCCTACCGCCACCATCTACAACTACAACCCTACCGCCACCACCTACTACCACAACTCTACCGCCACCACCTACTACCACAACTCTACCGCCTACTAAGTCTGGCGTAGGTTGTAATCCAAATATAACCTATTGTCCTTAATGATTAATTAATAAGATATAGATAGGAATTAAATTATGAAAATATTAAATCTTAAATCCATTAAAAAATTGTCGCTATTATTAGGTGCTACTGGTTTGACTTTAATGATATCTTTATTTGGCACGAGCAGCGCGGCAAATGCTGATTGTCTATATCAATATAATTCAAATGGTTTTACAACTTCTGCGACACCAGTTTTTGACAGTATCTGTGGTGTTCCTTATGGCATAAATAATGAAAACAACTTTGTAAGAATTAGACAAAATTCAAATGGTAACGATGAGGATAATCAGAACAATCCTCTCTATACGGTCGGTACACTTAACTCAGCCTGTACAACTGGTAGTAAATATGACATATGGAACTATGTACACAACAATGCTTCTCAAAACTTTAATCCCGATGTTGGCAATGGATCAGCAGTTGCCCACAACGTTGCTATCGATATGACCGCTCCATTAGGAACTACATCTAATAATTTTAGTTTTGGGGCAACAATAAGTGCTTCGAATGCCGCATCAATATCTGACAGTGCAATATTAAACTGTGGTTCTAATAACGTTAAGTTATCAATTGTTCCAGGAACAGTCCATATCTACTCAGAACCTTATGGAGGATGGCAATCACTTCCTGATGCTGTAATTAATAATAATACGCCGATTGGAAGCACAAATGCTGGTTTAAATAGCATGTCTTCGGGAAATATGTGGGGATGTTGGACATATCGAATAGTAATTGTCTATCAAGTACAGGTAACTACTGTTCCTGCCCAGGTAGTAATGCCGACTTGTAATCTCCTAACATTAGAAAATGATAATGGAGTAGCTCGAATCGACAGTATAGGCTATACAGCTAATAGTGCCTCTGTTACAGGGTACAATATATTAATTACAAATGGCAATACAACTGATGTTAATCAGAACATTGGGCTCAATCAATTACCCTATAATTACACTATGACGGCCGGTAATACATATAACTTTAAAGCAACAGTTCTTACGAGCTTAGGCAACGTAACAAGCAATAATTGTGAAGGAGTTTTAACGGTTAATAGTGTTGCTCCAACCCCCACCCCTCCCGTCATCACGCCTACTACAACAACACCTCCAGCTCAATTAGTAAATACTGGACCCGGAAGTACAATCGCTATCTTCGGTGGAGCAACCGCGGTCGGGACTGCTTTATACTACTGGTTTATTCGAAAAAGAATAACTAAACATTAAATTAATCAAATAAGACTTAGCGAGCAACAAGTAAAAGCTAATCTTGTGGATAAAGGGTGGTCAAATATAACAATTTGTGCTAGCCTAAAATTAGATTTAAAAAATCTAGAGCATTTGACTGATCGCTCAAGAAATTAAAATAAATATACAAAAAGGTAACTATAAAGAGCTTTATCTTTAATGGTCAATATGTTAATATAACCCGAGTTCTGGTCCCATCGTCTAGAGGTTAGGACACCGGGTTTTCATCCCGACAACAGGGGTTCGATTCCCCTTGGGATCACCATAATAATTACTTAAAGAAATCTATCTAGGTCTCGGCGCCCATACAACATGCGCCTTATTATCATAAAGTTACCTATGACAACGTAGAAAATGAGATAGTTGTCTACCAAAATTCTGCGATACGGATGTGGTCGATTGCCGATTGATTGATAAATCGCTGCACTTAGTGGATTACTGAGCCGTTTTTTAATAGCTAGCTCGGCATTATTTATTAATGTTTTTGCCGCTAGCTCATTTTTAAGCTTAAACAATAGATAATCAGTAATTTTATCTAGGTCTTCATAGAAAAGTGGGGAGTAGCGGAGTTCAAATTTAGCCATTTACTTTTGCATTAATTTTAGAGAACACATCATTATGTGTAAGTTTTTCTGCATGATTTTCTGCGAAAGCATCAGCCTCATCAAGAGCACGTTCAACATAATCTAGATGTGCGAGTTTGCTAAATCTCTCAAAACTCATAGTTACCATAGAGGCTTTTCCGTTTACGGTAAAGATTATGGATTGATTACCGTTTACAGCTTTATTTACTTCCGTGAAGTGATTTCTTAAATCAGATATTGGTCTAGTATTTATACTTATCATAGAGTATAACCTTTCATTGTTATCATAATTATGATAACATACAATATAAGTCTTGTGTACTTTTTAACGCGCTGGTCCACTTAATAATTTCATTCGCTAGAACCTTATAAATCGAGTGGTCTAGGGTCACCATGAAAGAGTTTTCTAGCTTAAAAGTATTGCCTAATTATTCTTCAGCCATTTCAACTTCATTAGCTAAACTAACAATAGGTTGGTAGCGTTTGTTTCTAAATGTTTCAAATACTAATAATTGGCAAGCCTGTTGCAACTTTATATTAAGGATATCCTTAACAAGATTTAAAGCCTTGCCTATAGGCGGCAGTTTATACCGATAGTAATGCTAAAGATGATTGGAGAAAACACCAATTTACTGAAGGCGTTACTTTCAAAAAAGAGTCGATGGCATCAAGTGAAATAGAAAAATGTTTGGCTTATTTGGGGCATTTGGGACTAATTTATGGTGCATTTGACTTTGTCGAAGACAGTAATGGTAAGATTACATTCCTGGAATGCAATACTAATGGACAGTTTCGGTGGTAGAAGATAGTTTAGGGTTTCCTATTTCTAATGCGATAGCCGACCGATTGGTTGATAAAATTAATCAATAATCATAACGAAAATCTTTTTAAATGTTTCACAATATTATCTTGCTCAGGATTATCTATAAGATTACTAAAAACAGCATCATCAACAAAATAAATACTAATTCCCTCTATGTTTAGAGCATTCAATACGTTCGCGTAATCGATTTCATCTATTGGAGAAACAGAATCCCTACTGACCATTTCGTATTCATTTAATTCTTTTTGAGGTGTTTTATGAAAAGTTTCAGAAGGCAATATATATAAAGCTCCTCCATTATCTTTTTGAACTACATCCTCAGCTTTACCACATATAACCACATAAGGACTTGAAGGTTTTGAGTTCATTAATATTGGAAAACCCTTGGGTAGCATATACATCAGGCTTAATTTTTTGTCTTTAGTAGCAAAAACAAAGTCACCTATATATTTATTATTACTTAAAGTATGTTGAGGTTTAATTGTTTTAAGATTCTTTATTGGTGAAGAATGGTATAAATTCATATCAATAGTATAGTTTGATATAACCAAAAAATCTGCGTGTTTAATCATTGCCCATGCTTTATCAAGATATTAAGCGAAGGTTTCCAAGCAATCACTAAAACTACTGTCGATACCGACGCTACTGACGCATAAGGAGTTAAAATCATATCTGTAAACGACGCTACGACAGTAACGACAGTAAAATGAGTGAAAATATTTGGAGTATCTTCTTCTAGGCTAATGATGGCTTAAACTCATAAACGCCACGCATTATCTCGTTCCACCTAATAATTTCAGTAATAATTTCCTTATAGTTTGTTAGTAGATGGTTCACCATGATTGAATTTTCAATAAACGTCTAATTTTTACCTCTGTAATCTGTTAAATTCTGAGGTTATAAAAATAGACACCTAAAATGGCGCTTTATAATTTCACATGTTTTACATCTGTTATTAATGTTCGATTCTCTTTTGGTTTAATTTTTTATTGAGCTATAATTAGTCTATGATTATCCACGCTCTCGGTCACGCTCTAAAACTAGCAGGTTCCATGACCTGGGAGATTCTGTGGGCTTTGATTCTTGGCTTTATCTTGTCGGCAATTGTTCAAGCCGTTGTACGCAGGCAAACTATTACAAAAGTCCTTGGTGATGATAGACCTAAAACGTTAGCTATTGCAACCGGGCTTGGTGCAGCAAGTTCGTCATGTTCTTATGCTGCAGTTGCCTTAGCTCGTTCACTCTGGCGTAAGGGTGCTAGCTTTACGTCAGCTATGGCTTTTGAGATTGCTTCAACTAACCTGGTAATTGAGCTAGGTATTATTCTAGCTTTGCTAATAGCATGGCAGTTTACTTTGGCTGAGTTTATAGGCGGACCACTTATGATTATACTTATAACCATATTGTTCCGTCTTTTTCTTAGAAAGAAGCTGCTTGAAGATGCTCATTACCAAGCCGAAAAAGGCTTACTTGGTTCAATGGAAGGTCATGCAGCCATGGATATGAGCATTAAACGACAAGGCAGCTTTTGGCAGCGACTCGGTTCACCAGAAGGATTTACGTCAGTCTCGCACATATTTGTTATGGAGTGGGCTGCTGTAATACGAGATGTTGTGGGTGGTCTGTTAATTGCTGGTGCTGTTGGCGCTTGGGTGCCAAATAGCTTTTGGCAGAAGTTCTTTTTAACTAGCCACCCATTATTATCTAAGCTATGGGGACCATTAATCGGTCCGTTAGTGTCAGTGGTTAGTTTTGTCTGTTCCATTGGTAATGTACCTTTAGCTGGAGTGCTATGGAACGGTGGCATTAGTTTCGGTGGTGTAGTCAGCTTTATCTTTGCCGACTTAATAATTATCCCGATACTACTTATTTATCGTAAATACTATGGAACTAAAATGATGTTATTTATTACGAGTACTTTTTATGTAGCTATGGCTCTGGCTGGCTATGTCATTGAAATACTCTTTAGTCTGCTGCATTTAATACCTACTGAAAGAGCTGCAAAAGTAACTGAAGCGTCAATTAGTTGGAACTATACGTCAGTCCTAAATATCATGTTTCTTATTTTAGCTGGAATTTTAGTCTACCGTTTTGTTAGAAGTAATGGTTTACCAATGCTGAAGATGATGAATCCAAAGACAAACGATGGAGCTGTTCATGAACACTAAGCCAAAACTGTACCAATCTGAGTGTGGATTACACTATGAAGACAAACAAATAGCTAAGCAGCGTGAAGCCTTTTGTAGTAAGTATAAAAGTTGCAGCCTAGAAATTACTAAACTATTGGTAGAAGTAAGGGCGTATAATAAAAATAGAAAGGACTAGATTATGTATTACTATGGTCCGATGATAAATGGTAACGACTGGGGCTGGGGTATATTGATGATACTATTTTGGTTAGTTGTTTTAGTGGCCATTGTTTATTGTGTGGCTCGTCTGCTTAAAAGTCACGAATCAGGTACAAATCAAAAATCCGACCCAGTTGATATTGCCAAAGAGCGTTATGCCAAAGGCGAAATTACTAAAGAACAATTCGAACAGCTTAAAAAAGACCTAAAATGAGTATACCGAGTTTAGGCCTTTCAATATCTCATTCCACCTAATAATCTCACCTACAATTTCCTTATAAATCGGACCCCTTAGGGTCACCAAGAGAGAATTACAGATTGAAATTAATGACATAGTTTCATCAACAGAAATGAAGCACTTTTTCTTATCTGTTAAATAGTTTGATTCCCCTTGGGTTCATTTGATGTTATTGTATGGTTATGAAAACTGAAATTGAAGCTAAATTTCTAGACATTAACCCTGTTTATTTAAGACAAAAATTAAAATCCCTTAATGCTAAATTGGTTAATGCAGAACGAGAAATGAAAAGAATAAATTTTGATTTTGATGATGGGAGATTGCATAAGAAAAATGGTTGGATAAGGCTCAGAGACGAGGGCAATAAAGTAATGCTTGCATATAAGCAACTGAATGACCGAACATTAACTGGAACAAAAGAAGTTAATGTGGAAGTTAAAGACTTTGATGCTGCCCGTGATTTTCTTGAAAGCATAGGTCTAAAAGTTAAATCATATCAGGAAACAAAGCGAGAAAGCTGGCTGCTTAATGATGTGGAAGTTGAAGTTGATACCTGGCCCTGGATACCACAATATGTTGAACTTGAAGGTAAGTCAGAACAAGCAGTTCGAAGTATTGCCAATAAATTAGGTTTAGACTGGTCAAAAGCTCTCTATGGCAGTGTTGAAATAGCTTATCAGTCATATTTTGACTTCACAGAAGATGAAATAGATAGCTGGCCAGAAATTGTATTTAGTCCAACCCCTGACTGGCTAGAGTCAAAAAGGATTAGAAAATAGACTAACTTGCATGATGACTACAATTATCCAAAAATATATTGACTAATATGTCAACTCAGATATAATTTAATTGCTGCACCTCGCTTGGACTTTAAGTTCTCGTGAGGTTTTTAGTAGATACGCAAATTGACACAGAAGTACAATTAATTGTACAATAGAAATGTAATATAAGGATAACATTATGAGTACTAAGACAATAGATACTACCGATTTGCGTAATAATCTATCTGCTACTATTAATTCTGTAGGTAAAGACGACATCGTGTTTATTAAAAGTAGGGGTAAACTTACTGGCAAGGTCATTATTGATGACGACTTGCTAGAAGACCTGTTGCTGTTAAATGACAGTGAGTATATTGCCTCTATATCTAAGGCTCGTGACGAAATAAAGAATGGCGATGTTTATACATTCGACGAGGTTTTTGGGGACGTACTATAAATGAGCCAATACCGCATAGTATTTGCGGGTAGCAGTAAAAAAGATTTAGATAAACTCGACCAAACTACTCGTAAAAGAATTGCAAAAAAACTTCAATTCTTCATTGACCAGGATGACCCTTTGTCTTATTCAAGACAACTAGTACATTCAAGTATCGGTAGTTATAGGTTTCGTGTCGGTCATTATCGTATAGTTTTTGATATAAATGGCAACACATTTCAGGTTATAAGCATTAAACACAGGAAAGATGTGTACAGAGGCTAACTGCAAAACAATCCCACATTCAGACTATTTAATGTGTTATTCCATCGAATAATTTCATTAGCTAAACTCCTATAAATCGGACCCCTTAGGGTCACCAAGTCTATGTTATTAACATTTTATAGTTTTTCTCGCCTGTAATCCGTTTAATTTAATGGTTCTAAAAATTGATAACTAAAGTGATGATTTATAATTTTTTTCAAGATTTTAATCTGTTAATAAGGTTTGATCCTCTCAGGGTCATTTGCTATGCTTATTGAGTAATGCATGAACCACACAAAAAGGGCAGCAAACTATCGGACGTAATTCTCGGTGGGCAAGATGGATTAGTAAGTATTCTTGGGCTACTGCTTGGCTTGGCTGCTGCAACTAGTTCGTCAAAAATTATTATTGCTGGTGGACTGGCGACGATATTAGCGGAAACTTTATCTATGGGTGCAGTTGCCTATACGTCAAAAATGGCGGATAGAGACCATTACGCAGCAGAAAGGGAACGAGAAGTTAAAGAAGTAAAAGAAGTACCTGAAATTGAAAGACAAGAAATCGTAGATATTTATTCAGCTAAAGGATTTAGAGGCAAGCTTTTGGATGACATTGTTAATCACATTACTTCAGACGATAAACTTTGGATTGATACTATGATGAGGGAGGAGCTTGATCTACTACCCGTTGTTAAACGTGATGTTTACATATACAGTCTGATAGTGGGACTATCCACTTTTTTAGGTGCAATACTGCCACTTATACCTTTTTTCTTTTTACATGTTCATCCAGCATTAGTAACAGCATTGGTACTTTCTGTTATTATTCTTGCAGTCGTTGGTGTATATAAGGCGCATATGACACTGGGCAAACCCCTAAAGAGTGCTATTCAGATGGTGGTAATTGGAATGGGTGCTGCCGTTGCTGGATATTTAATAGGCTTACTATTTAAGGTTTAAAACTTGCTCATTAAACCTAAACCTTTGATGCTTATTGACCCAGAACAAAATGGGGGTAAGGGTTTAGGTGCTATTTTGATAGAAGAGGCAGAGAAAGTAGCACATGAGAAAAATATTTTTTCATGTTTCGTAACCGTTGCAGAAGATAGACAAGAATCACAACAATTTTTTCTTAAACACGGATTTGTTATTCACTCAAGATTAACTAATGCATATAGAGATGGCAATATAGAAACAATTTTTAAAAAGGAACTACAATAATGGTCCAATTCAAAGTTCAACATCAATATTTTCTAGATATTAAAAAAGGAATAAAAATAGCTGAAGGTAGGATTGCTAAAATAAAATACCTTTCTCTTAAAAAAGATGATGAAATAGAATTTGTATCAAATAAGACGAATGAAGTAATTAAGGCAAAAGTAATAAAAATTAATAAATATAATTCGTTTAAGGAAATGCTCTTAAAAGAAGGACTAAAATACATGTTGCCAGATATTGACAATTTAACATTAGGAATTAATGAATATAACTCATTTGGTGATTATAAAAAAGAAGTAAATAAGCTTGGATGCGTGGCGATAAAATTCAGGCTATCTTAATAGCTAATTAAGCATAAGTTTGTGTGTTGGTTGAAATAATCATAATATGTATCCTATGGCCAATATAGATGGTTGGAAGATATTCTTGGGTTACCCATTTCTAACGCTATTGCCGACCAGCTTATCAAGATATATAACCGATAATTAAGGCAAATACTTATCTAAAGCTTGAACCATAGCATCCTGCTTTGGATTTAAGATTAGTTTATTAAACATATCACTATCAAGCAAACGGCGAAACCGATTTACATTGTTATTGGCGAGCTCGAAAAGACAAATGCACGAAGTGAAGAGCATGACCTTGAGCCAGGCGCAGTAGTGGTTATCCTACCCGAAACGGCTCACTTTACTATTCCTCAAGAAGATTTAGTGCTCGCCGTTATAAAAACGCTACCTTCCAATCCAAACTACGTAGTAGATGCTCACGAAACTAACCCGCGGGTTAGCTTTGACGGCGACCAGTATCAAGAGCTTACTGCTAACTTGTAGTTTCAGTAGAGGGTCTTTAGATTTTAATAACTAGTTCTGTTAACTAGTGGTATATCTGACGAACCCAGTTGTTTACCCATTAACCTGTTCCAGCCTATAATTTCGGAACAGCTAAGGTTCCTAGTTATATTTCTTATAGCTTTGAAATAACATAATCCGTTAGATATCTCAAATTCTATTTTATATTTATACCAAAAGCAGGTTTTTGCATAGTTCAATCCAAATGTTATTATATGAAAGTGAACTCATGTAAATGCTGCGAACCTAATTCGATGATAACCGATAAAATAGAGAAGATTGGTCCACTGATTAAAATTATAGGGGAAGATAGTAGATTGCGCATTCTCTGTGCCTTGCAATACAATAGTCACTGCGTTTGTGAACTAGAGGAACATACACAATTATCACAAAGCCTAATATCGCATCATTTAAGAGATTTAAAAAATACTGGATTGGTTACAAATAATAAAAAAGGTCAGAAAGTGTATTACTCTCTAACCGATTTTGGTAATAGTGCTATAAAATCAATTTTAGCCATAAAAACCTAAATAGCAATCGATGCAAGTTTCAATTTTTCTTAACGTGTTTTTGTAAATATTCTTAATTTTCAACGAAATTAAGAATCGCTTGAATCGCATTTACAGCCACAATCACATTTTTTATTGTTGCACTTTTTGCACTTTGAGTTTTCGCACCCATAAGTCTTAGTTTCTAATAACGGCATATTTATCCTTTCTATATATGAATATATATTCATATAATAAGTTATGACTTTTCGGTTGTCAAGCCTAATAAAACCAAATTCAACCTGGTTTAAGTTATACCTTATGACACATTAATCTAATCTAGTTTGCTGAATTAGATCAAAATTGAATTTCTAGTATAATATACTTAATGGCAAACAATAATCAGAATGTAGATGTTATTAATCTAGAACAATTAGTTAAAGAAAAGTCAGGTTTAATCAATTATTTCATTACCAATTTAGCTGTTAAAATCACTAATTGGGTTGACTCAATGCGGAAAGCTTTTTTGGCGTGGATTGTAACCACAAGTTTAATCACGCTTATTGCGCGGATTTCTCAGAATTTTCTGCAACATGTTTTTTCCTTCGTAATTATGGTTGGCCAAAATGTAATTCAAGAAGGCCAGTTCGCTATAGTTGATTCTGAGCATAAGACATTAGCCTATCTAGCCAACCTCAAAAAGAAACCCAATCAAAGACTAGATGAACATGATCAAATTTTAAACAAAACGAAATCGATCAATATGGCCTTTAAATTCATAACTTTAGAATATTAATACTAGTACCACTTATAAGGAGTTTAAATATCAACTTATTATGACGCAAATGAAACAATATATAATAGATGTTCGAGAAAAGCACGAGCACTTGCTTGAATACTTAAATCGTCAGGAAGTAATTAATATCCCGTTATCTTCGTTTCAAACTGAACTTGAAAAAATTAATGCTCTAGGTAGGGATGCCGAGATAATTGTCTTCTGTCGAAGTGGCCAAAGAGCGGCTCTAGCTAAACAGATTTTAGAGAGCAGGGGCTTTAATAATGTTACAAATGGTATTGATGAAGCAAATGTTAGAAATCTTATAAGATGAAGTTGACTTAAAATAACCATGAGCATAATATATAGATTAGATATTAAAATAATTAAGGAAAATATTAATGAGAAAAGTATCTAATAGATTAGCAATAGTGGGCACATTGTTGACTTTAGTCTTTATAGTTAGTGGAAGTTCAGTTATGGCACTTCGAGTTAATCCAAGCACTCCTGCAGCTAACTCTAATGCCTCTGGATCGAATAATGTGAGTACTACCGCAAAAGCAAACAAGCAACAACAAATAACGGCTACTCAACTTCGAGTTTGTACGAATCGCCAAAATGCTATCACTAATATCATGAACCATATAGTTACAAGAACTCAAAATCAACTTCAATTATTTGGAACAATTGCTAATAGTGTTGAAAATTTCTCTAATACTTCAGGTAAAGTAGTACCAAACTATACTCAATTGGTTGCATCTATTAATAGTGCACAAACTCAGGCTACAACCGACCTTACAACTTTAAAAGCAAACGCTGTTTTTAATTGTACTGGATTAAATCCAAGAGGAATGATTAGCTCTTTCCAGGGCTATGTAAAGGTTGAAATAAATGATCTTCAAACCTATCGAATGACTGTTAAGAACTTGATTGTAGCTGTTGCTAAAGCCAACAACGTAACTATTACTAATCAACAGAACAGTGGAAATTAGGAGGGTATGAATAAAATGAATATAAGAAATAAAGAAAACGGATTTTCAGCTGTCGAAGTTATCTTATTGGTAGTAATTGTACTTGCAATAGCAGGTGTAGGATATTATGTCTGGCATTCTAATAAAACTAGCCTAGCTCCAGCAAATAGTACTACGACAAAACCAGTAGCTTATCAATCTCCCCCAACGGTTACGCCGCCAGCACCGACAGTTACAAAGGCAAGTGATTTAAACGCGGCCTATCAAACTCTTAATCAGACTAGCATAAATTCTAATAGTACTGATTCTTCACAGTTAAGCGTTCAATCTAACGGATTTTAATTAAGTTAGATTTTAAGAATAACCCGAGAAGTTATCAGTTTTAATCTGAGATTTAGGTAGGTTTAACTCTCTAAGTTGAGTACTGATAGACTGAACCATGTTATTTGTCCCAGATAGATAAAATATTCTTTGGTCATAATCAGGCACGTATTGTTCAATAAGTTTTTTCGAGATTCGTCCATTTAGGTATTTGTCTTTATCTTGATTTTGGTTATGACCAGTTAAGACATATAAAACCCTTACCCCCAGTTCTTTCTTAGCCTGATCAAAGACATCTTGATAAGCAAAGTCTTCTGGGTGACGGGCAGAATAAATTAAAATAATATCTCGTCTTTGATGCTTGTCGATCAAATATTTAATCATGCTTCTATAGGGTGTTATACCAATTCCCCCAGCAATTAAGACGAGCTTAGTTCGAATGTTATCAGGAAGAACAAAATCTCCAGCAAGGTGATGAGCTCCTATTAATGAGTTAGAATCAATTTGAAGCATTGCCTCCTTAAAACTACTTCCTTTATTATAAAATTTGAGACCTATTCTAAGGTCTGGTTCAGTTGGAGAAGAGGCAAGCGTAAAATATCTTCGATTCCCTCGAGAGTCAGTGTTCTCGTGAGGTAAGGTCCATTCCATATATTGGCCTGGAAGATAATTAACTGTACTGTCAGGATCGAAAATAAAATCAGCGCTATCTGGAGTAATTCGGATTTTACGTTTTAAAATCGGCAAGAGTTTGACTTTAGGGCTTACTAGATATGAATAGATGTTCCCTATAATTAGGGCTACTTCCGGTGTTGTATAGTAATTTAAAAAATGAACTTGAGGAGGGAGTAAAGCTCCTACAATTACTCCATAAATATTTTGTTGCTTAGACCTTGCTGGAGAAGTAAGGGGCTCTGTTAACATCACAAATCCTAAAAAGAATACAGCTGAACTAAAGACCATATCATGCAGAGAAGTTCCGACACTCACCTTTGAAATAAGGGCAAATAAAATCGTTGAAAGAGTGGTGGCTGATAAATAATACAAAAACATTCTTTCTCTATGTATCTTTCGAATTATCAAATATCCTCCAGCTATTACAAATGGTAATAAGGCTGCTGTTCCAACCCACCAACTTGCCGATTGTCGTGGTCCAAGTGCCGTTAATACGACAGCAATTGCGGCTGGATTAAAAAGGTGCTTCTTGTTAATAGTTAAAATATATTTAGACGCCATTGCTAGCCCTGCCGCAGCGATAAAGAATAGAATGTTATATAATCCCAAAGTAGGAGAGATAATGAGGGCTAAAATTAATCCAGTAATAACTGCCGATTCATTTCCTGCTGGTGCATTAAATATTTCTGAGAAAATCTTGTTAATAATCCAGCTAGCGCTAACTAAGATAATGGCTGTAACTAAAATCGATAGTGGGTTATAGCTAATATCTCGAAATAGTGCCAAGAAGAAACTAACCCCGATTAAACCGACTAAATATAAAATCAGAAGCCTATACATAGTAAATTGGTCAATAAATGCGTCAATTTTTTTCATCATAGAACGTACCTTTCAAAATTAGTTGTATATGTTGCAAGACCTTCAGGGTTAATCATATATCCTTCGAATCCATCCATCTTTTCAATAAAGTTGATACCATCTATTCCCATGGCATAGGCGCTGGTTGCAAATCGATCAGCTTCATAAACATTAGGGCCAATTACAGTTAAACTGACAATTTCCCGCACTGATTTATAGTTCTGTTTAGGATTATAGATATGATCTCCTCTAATATAAGTTCCAGAAGTAGCAATTCCTTTATTTTTAAGAAGGACGGTCTTAACTATCTCATCGGTTTTAAATGGATTTCTTATCCCAATTTTAAAGCCAGTTTGATTGATATAGTCTCCGTGAACTTCAATATCGCCACCAGCTTCAACGTAAAAGTTTGCAATATTGGCCTTGAGTAGCATTTTACTAGCTTGATAAATCGACCAGCCCTTAACAAGACCTGAAGGATCAAGTTTTGATTCATTTTTAATATCAAAATAGCCATTGCTGAGTTCCTTTGTTTCCTGACAAAGCTCCATAATCTGTTTCATTTGATTTGACCATTTTGTTTGGTCTAACCCTTTATTAATCTTGGACAGCTCACTGTCTTTTTTATATGGGCTGAAACGTTGATCAACAGCCCTAAAATAATTAAAGATTTCTTTAAAAATGTTATCGTTGCCTGAATCGATAATCTCGACCGTAATCGGCATCCCCATTATAATTTTGGTCTGCTTAGGCATTAGCTTTAGATAGGGCGTTCGTTAATGATTGTATAAAGGCTTGGGAAGTAAAGGTTGCACCACTGATAATTTGAACATTGCCATTTTGAGATTGAATAGCTTCTTGTTTCAAATAGGGCATAGCTTGTTGATTTATATAGACTGATGTCGAATGTGTATTAGGGTATTGTAAGAACTTCACATCGCTAATCTTTCCATTTGCAACCGTTACTTGAACTTGAACTTGTCCATAATAAGCATCAGCTATGCTACCGGTATAAGATCCGTCTTTATAATGACCGGAAGCAGATGAAGCTGAGGAGGCGGTTGTTGTATTTCCACTAGTTTGACTAGCAGTGCCCGAACCAGTTGATGTTGGATTAGGACTACTGGCCTTGGTTAATGATGCTGGTTTTGCGATGATTGGACGTTGATGTCGAATACCAATGCTATAAATTATAAATACACCAAAAATAGCTAGTCCAATAAAAAACTTCTTCAATTTAATTCCTTTGATATTAGCAGATTATGTATTTTTACTATAAAAAGCTGTATTTTAGCTTACTTTTTTGGCTTTAATGGTAGCCAAACTTGAACAACTGTGCCTTTATTGACTTTACTTTTTATATCAATCTTACCTTTATGACGAGCTACTATTTGATGTGCTAAATAGAGTCCTACCCCAAATCCATTTAATTGAGAACTATGCTTTGAGCGATAAAATAAATTATAAATATTCTTTAAATCAGATTTGTTTATTCCGATTCCGCTATCCTCAATCCTTATCAATAATTTAGCTTTTTCGGTTTTTGTTGCAATAATAATTGTTCCATTTTTTTGATTATACTTAATGGCATTATCTAAAATAATATTCACCAATTGATTCAAGCTAAAATAGTTAGCTTCGATTTGGAGTGGTTGTAAATCTTTAATTATTTTTAAGTTATGTTTCTTAATCAGTGTTTGATGAGACTTAATCGATTCCATAATTAATGTTTTGATATTCATTGATTCATTTAATGAATGTGGGGCATCATAACCATTTTGAGCCACTTGCAACAGGTAGCTAGTTAATCGATCTAGTTTATTAATGTCCTCTAGATTGTCTTGAAGTGTTTTCTGATAATTGACAGTGTCGTTCGTAATAAGGACGGTTTCGGTGGCTGCACGAATTGAAGTTAGGGGAGTTTTTAGTTCATGGCTCGCTTCCATGCTGAAGCGATTTAGGGCATCGTGAGCTTCTTCAATCGGTTTAAGGGTTCTTTTAGCCAAGATATATCCAAAGAAGCTCGCTCCAATAACTACGACAACATTAAGTAGCATGAAATCGGCAGTTAAATGTTGAGTAGATTCTTTGAGGTTAGCGCTTATTATTCTAGGGCTTCGAACTGTATCTTTTTCATTAATGGTAAGTTCATTATATTGTCGATCGAGCCCTTCTTTAATCTCGTTATGTGCAAAATAGAATAGAATACCGCTAAATGAAAGACTTAAGCTTAGGGCTAATACAACATACCAAAGGGTAAGTTTTATGACGGCTGACTTAAACATCGTTTGGCTCTCGACCTAATTTATATCCAAATCCTCGGATAGTTTGAATTAGGGGTGGTCGATCTACAAACTTTAAGTCTATTTTCTGTCTTAAATATCCAACATAAACTTCAATTGTGTTGGGTACTATAATCTTATTTTCACTCCAAAGATGATCAATAATCTCTTGTTTTGATATAATTTGATTTTGATTGCGAGCTAGATAATAAAGCATGTCATATTCTTTTTTAGTAAGTTTAATTAACTTATTAGATCTACTGACTTGTTTAGTCTCAGTATTTATTTCTAGGTCATCAATTTTGATGATGGGCTTTAGAAATGAAGTTGGTCGTTTCAGGAGTCGATTAACTCGAGCTAAGAGTTCATTCATGGCAAATGGTTTGACTAAATAATCATCGGCTCCAGCATTTAAGCCACTAACTTTGTGTTTAATTGCTCCAAGTGCCGTTAAAATAAGGATCGGAGAATTTGTTTCATTGGCCCGAATTTGTCGACTTAGCTCAATGCCATCTAAGCTACCTTCTAACCTAACATCAATGATTAGTAGTGCATAATCAGTATTCTTTTTTAAAAGCTTTAGAGCTTGATCTGAATTTGGAGTAATGTCCACCAGATAATCATTTGAGCTTAAGAATTTTTTAATAGATTCAGCAATCCTTGGTTCATCCTCAACCAATAATATTTTAACCATCTTATAATTTATGAAGTCGATTTGGAAGTTTTGATCTTTTTATCAAAATACCAGCTTATCAGATAATATGAAGCAACTGCACCTATAATTCCAAATATCCAACCAGAACCTATATCTAAAGGAGAGTGAACTTTTGCCAAGACTCGAGCCACTCCCACAATAATGGTTAGGATGACCATAACAGAGGCAATTTTTTTATTAAAGAAGAAAGTTACAGCTGTAAGTGTTCCAGTTAAAAGCGCATGATCAGAAGGAAAACCATTGTCGGGTGCATGTGGGATTAGAGGCTTAACATGTTCTACTACGAATGGTCTTGGATCGTAATAGAGTTTAGAGGCAATTCTAGACAAGATAAAGGCAATGATCCCAGCCAGTATAATCATACTGGCAATTCTAATTCGATCTTTTTTAGCCACCATCCACCAGGCGATTAATATTAATAGCACCACTACGGCAAACAAATATTCAGCACTTAATATAATTATTTCATTCATGCTTTTTAATTATATTTATCCTATTTAATTTAAGCAAATTAATTTCAGGCCGATCTAAGCTTAAATTTGTTACAATTATAGTTATGAAAATAATTATATTGGGGGGAGATGGATTTTGTGGGTGGCCAACAAGTTTACATTTATCAAAAAGAGGACATGAAATATTAATCTTAGACAATTTAAGTCGTCGAAAAATAGACGATGAACTTGGAACTAATTCTTTAACACCGATTGTTTCAATTCAAGAAAGAATTAAAGTCTGGAACACATTAAATCCTAAACCAATAACGTTTAAAAAAATAGATATAGCTCAAGATTATCAAGCCCTGGAGGCACTAATCAAAAATTATAAACCAGACGCAATTGTCCATTTCGCCGAACAACGTTCTGCTCCATATTCTATGAAAAATACAGTTACGAAAACCTATACCGTAAATAACAATGTTCAGGCTACCCATAACTTACTGGTTGCAATTACTCAGTCTAAACTAGATATTCATTTAGTGCACTTAGGTACGATGGGGGTTTACGGGTACGGTTGGACAGGGGCTAATCCTATTCCGGAAGGTTATGTTAATGTTGAACTAATAACTAGGAAGGGAAAACTTAAAAAGGAAATTCTTCATCCTGCAAATCCTGGTTCAGTTTATCATCTTACTAAAACGCTCGATCAATTAATGTTTGGTTTTTACACCAAAAATGACCAACTTCGAATAACTGACTTACATCAGGGGATTGTTTGGGGAACCCAGACCAAAGAGACAAAACTCGACAAACGCCTAATTAATAGATTTGATTATGACGGAGACTATGGAACAGTTTTAAATCGTTTCTTAATGCAAGCCGCTATAAAGCATCCTTTAACTATTTATGGAAAAGGCCTCCAAACCCGGGCTTTTATTCACATTAACAATACCGTTAAATGTATTGAAATTGCTATTCAGAACCCCCCGAAGAGAGGAGAGCGGACTTCTATTTTTAATCAAGTGACCGAAACTCAACGCTTAATTGATCTAGCAAAGATGATTCAGAAACGAACTAATGCTAAGATTCAATATCTAGAAAATCCTCGCCGTGAAGACGCTCAAAATGACTTAGTAGTGGATAATACACGTTTCTTAGAATTGGGCCTAAATCCAACCACGCTCAACGAAGGGTTAATGGAAGAAGTATCGGAGATCGCTTTTAAGTATGCGGATCGTGTTCAACTTGATACTATTTATCCTTCTAGCAAATGGAATAATTAATTATTTTTTAGTGAGCCGATCAACATGATCAGTTTTAATAATTTCTAAAGTATCTTCCAGTAAAATACGATTAATACGAATTAAGTCTGCAATTACTCCTAGCGTAAAAGATATAAAGGATGCAATTAAAAGAACAGTCCCTAGTATTAAAGACTGAAGGTGGTGTGGTCCAAAAGCCAACGAAGATTTTTTAGTTATTACAATATACAAATAATTAATAAAAGGTATTAATCCTCCAACCAATAGAACGGTGCCGACCCCAAAGAAAAGACTATAAGGTTTATACATGATAAAGGCACGAATAATGGTAATCGATGATTTCCGAATATGTTGCCAGGACGATTTAAATTGTCTAGATTCACGAAGTTTTGGATTTGTTTTAATTTTAATGATTGCAATTTTATGCCCTTTGTGACTGGCCTGAATAGTTGTTTCCGTCGCCCAACTATAATCCGCAACGGGGTTTAATTGAAGGGCGGCTTTTTTGGAATAAGCTCTAAATCCACTAATTGCGTCAGGTACTTCTGTACTGGCTGCCATATTTAATATTTTTGTACCGATGCGTTGATAAAATTTCTTAGACTTTGAGAAATGTTTAATAGTCTGAGTTTGGCGATCCCCAATGACAAGATCTGCTTCTTGATTGAGAATGGGCTGGATTAAATCTGGAATCCTGTTTTGTGGGTATTGATTATCTCCTTCCGTAAGAACTATAATGTCGGCCCCCATTTCAAGAGCTCTATTGATGCCATGTTTAAAAGAACGGCTTAAGCCTTGATTTTTGGTATGATAAACAAAATGCTTGACTCCAAGGTCTCGAGCAACTTGAACGGTTTGATCAGTGCTGCCATCATCAATTAATAGAATTTCGATTTCATCAATTTTGGGAATAGATTTGGGAATAGATTGTAAAACTAAAGGAAGCGTCTTTTCTTCATTAAGACAAGGAATCATGATTACGAGCTTCATTTTTGACCTCTTTGATTAATTCTTCAATTATAACCTAACCTTGCTATTTCAAGTAATATTTATTATGAAACCACTTAGTTTAAATTAAGGTTTAATTGAAAAACCAGACCTTAGTTTTATAGGTTTTCTTGCCCGTAATCACTATTTTCTTTGTTAGCTTTTTAGCTATTTTGTTGATCTTTTGGACTTTATGGCTTGTAATATACCAGCTATCATTACTTCTAATAATGTACGTTCCGATTCCGCCGCCGTTTAAAAACATCAATATTACAATTGCGACTATAACAGTTTTTAAAAAAGGACTATTCTTTAGGAAATAACTAAAAGCTTTGCCGTAAATTACAATTATTAAAAAGAGAATTGGAATTAAATAGCGTCCGTTCATATTCTCTAGGACGGCCGTATATTTATAAGTGACATAACCCTGAATAAAAAGAGCAATTAGATAAATTAAGACGGGCATAATTATTAATAGGTAATACATGTTTTCTTTAAAGATCTTCTTTCGATACTTAATAACTAGAATTAGCCCGCTAATTCCAACCAATGCAGCGGCTGCACTTGGCAAAGGGAGAGGGGGATAGTTGATGAAATTTTGATTTGGTCCATTGATGGCAAAGAAAAGCCGATACCACATCCAATATATCCATTCTCCTGCGTAGGCAATGATATTAGTCGAAGCCTTTGATTTATGACTTAAAACATCATTGTGGCGTTTATAGTTCGCAAACCATACTGGATATTGTTTACAACTTTCGATGTTTAAGGCGTGGCTACAACTAGGCTCGATTGAGCCATAAGCTATGAGATTATAAAGGTCTCGTTCCGCGAACATTCCTACCGAGATTATAATCAGGATCAGTAGAATAATTTTTAAAAGCCATCTAGTTTGACTAAAGCTGTTCCCCAGCTTAGTGAAGAAGTCTTTCAGGTTAGGGCGATATTTTATATAGGTAAGAACTAAAAAGAAAAATACAATTCCTAAATAAATCGGTAAAAAGGCATATTTCACTAGGGCAGTGAAGGTGCAAAGAATCATTAGCTCGGCTATTTTAGGAAAGTCCACTATGCCTTTTTTAATTAAGTCCGCAACTTTAATAGCCTCTAAAAAGATTATTGGAATCATTAAAAATAATAAATTATCATAATTAATTTGCCCCGCTAGCTGAGGGACAATAGGAATTAAGATAAAAAGAAAAAGACTTAAATTAGTTAATGCTGTACTTAGCTTCAATTTCAGCAATAATTTATGAAAATAGATAAGTCCAAATCCAAATAAAATAATATTGATAAATCTTAAGATAACAACTTGGTAAATTTGAGTATGAACAAAGTGAGCAATAACTCTATATGGCCAACTCATTAAATAGTGATACAGAAAAGATGGATCTCGAGCTACTGCTCCATACGGATCCCCGCCCTTGGGTTGGGAGGTTAGGATTGGATTAATAATATGAGAATAAATTTTAATTAGACCAAAATGGAAATTTTCATCAAAAGCTTGGGGATAAGCAGCGCTTAATGCAATCCAGCTTGCCTCAAAAACGAAAAAGATTAAAGAAAAAATATAAAATTTTCTACTTTTTAATATTCTTAAAATTATATCTGTAAATTTATGCTTCATTAATTCTTTTTAGGCATTATCCTTGATTTAACTGAGAATACTCTAATAATAATTATAATTATTAGCTAGAATAGAACTATGGACCTCAAACGTTTTGCCTCTAAGAAATACCTTAGTCCCATTTTAATTTTAGCGACTTTAATCCTAGCGGTCTATTATTTATTGCATCACAAGTCTTTATTAACGAACTTGGAGCATATATCAATCCTAACATTATTTATCGTTTTTGTTCTTTATATCGTTATGTTGATAATCTTAAGTTATATTTTTCTAGCTACAACCCGACTTCTATCAGTTAAGTTAGATTTTAGGAATAACATTCTTCTCAATGCCTATTCTTTATTTATGAATTTTTTTATTCCAGGCCAAACCGGACCGCTTTATAGAGGATATTACCTTAAACAAAAATATAAGATAAAGTATGCTGACTTTTTATTGGCGACTATCGTATATTTTACGCTCTATATTATTATTGCTGTTATCTTTATTTTGGCTGGTAGTCAGCGATATTACATAACTATTCTGGGGTCCCTCTTATTTAGCATCCTAATCTATCTCGCCATTAGGTATTATTTCCAAAAGCATACTCCTGATTCATTGAATTTAAGCTTTAAAAATATTCTGATCTTATTCACGTTTACTTTTCTTCAATACGTTATTCAAAGTATTATTTATTATATTGAAATAAATAATGTTGATCATTCTGTTCATATTGGGAATGTTATAACTTATACTGGTACAGCCAATCTAGCTATTTTTGTTTCACTTACTCCGGGCGCAATTGGCATTAGGGAAGCTTTCTTAATATTTAGCGAAAGATTGAATCATTTAACGAGCTCCATAATTGTACTGGCTAATATAATAGATCGTTCTGTTTATTTAATTTTTTTAATAATTTTAGGACTAGTCGTGATTTTGTTTCACGTCCAGAGTAAACTAAAGGTTAAGGATAAATGAAAGTTATCAGCTTGATTCCAGGATTATACTTTTAACTTTATTAAAAGCAATGCACAAAACCAATAAATTATCTTTAAAATCAATCTCCAAGCTATGTTCTAATGATTTTTTATTTTCGATTTTAATCGGAGTTATTATTATTGGATGTGGAACATTCTTAGGTTGGTATAACAACAAGGTTGTTTTAGCTAATCCTGACCCCCACGCTCATTATCAATCTCAATCTAAGAATCCGCTTTCCTTTATGTCAGACTGGGATGGGCCTATTTATATTAGAATTGCTCAACAATCTTATACAAACGTTGGCAATGCCAACTTTCTTCCCCTCTATCCTATCTTGATTCATGTCGTGCATTTATTGTTGCATTCTTTTTTGGATAGCGCTCTAATTATTTCCTGGATATCGTTTGTAGTTGCAATTTATTTCTTTATTAAAATAACCAAAAAATTATTCCTACTAAATTCTAATCTTAAGGTTTTTAATTATTTAGTATACTTTATCTTTTTCCCGACCGCTATTTTCTTTCTAGCAACCTACAGTGAAGCTTTATTTGCCGCCTTAGCCCTAGGTTCGATTTATGCGGCTCTCCTCAAGAAACCTTTCCTGGCGGGATTGTTAGCGAGCTTGGTCATCGTTACTAACATCGATGGCTTGCTAGTTTTATTATTGGTTCTTCTAATTTTATTAGAAGAAAAAATTCAATATAGAAAGATCTTTTTGGCGCTTATAGAAGGTCTTTTTGGGCTTGGTGCTTTTGCCCTATATCTAAAAGATCGCTTTAACCAACCTCTGGCTTTTATTTTAAGTCAGAAAGCCCACGGCTGGCTCAATGGAAAATATTCCGAACTTGTTAGCAGCTTTGATCTTTTTAATTTCCTCTTTATTATTCTTATTTTACTAGCAGCCTATTATTGGTGGAATAAACGTAAAAGCTTTAGTATCTATGCATTAAGTTTTCTTTTGATCCCTATCATTGGCAATCAATTCGGTGGTTTTAATAGATACGTTCTGATGGTTTTTCCGGTACCTTGGATGCTTTATCCAATTCTAAAAAAATATCCAATTCTTTTAACTCTCAGTATAGTTGCATTTTCTGTAGCTTGGACATATTTCTTACTTCAATATAGCGGAGGATATGTCGGAGGATGATCGGATAAGATTTATTAAATCCATTATTGTCGTAATAGTTGCTACAAATATATTCGTAGATTATCAACTATTTAATAGATATTTAATTATCTCGAATTGCTTATGGATGTCCTAGTTACTTAAATTGATTTATGATCCTCTTATTATTTTTAGGAGGGTTTAAATTGAAACAGCTAAAAGCTCATCAATATCAGCTATGTTTATATTTGTTGGGATTAATTTTAATTTTTTTCCCACCACCAGTTTTTGCATCTTCTACGGCTGGTAGTGTCTCCCAGGTCTCTGGGTTTATAAAAAGCATAATTCAGATTATGGCCGGTTTAGCCGGCATGGTAGCAACTGCCTATTTTGTTGTAGGGGGTTTTAATTACATAACTTCCTCAGGTAATCCTCAACGCCTTGAAAAAGCCAAAAGAACTATTCTTTATTCTGCAATTGGGCTTTCTATAACTATTGCCGCATTTGTTATTTCCGGAATTATTAGTTCTTTAGCCAGTAAATCTTTTGGAGGCTAACTTGAGTTCCTATTTTAGTAGCTATAGTTCTTCCTATAATATTATTCATTCTAATATTATTCCTATCATTAAGGACATAAGTTTAGTAAGTTCGCTTTTCGCTGTTCTTTTTTTAATAATTGGTGCTTATTATTACATAACTTCTTCTGGTAGTCCTGATAAATTAAACAAAGCCAAAAGAATTATCATGAATGCTTTAATTGGCTTAATAATCGTTATAGCCGCCTTTACAATCAGTAATTTATTGAGCTCGGCTTATCATCCTCCTCTCAATAATTTAAATCCATCCCAAACAGTGGTATTAAACGATATTAAACCTCAGAAAACTTCTAATAGCTTAATCGACATTGTTATTAAAACATTAAGTGGTGTCTTGGGTAATATAATTGGAACAATAGGTGTTCCTTTCTTAAGGGCTTTAACTTATTTTACGTCTTCTACACCGTTACCAGGAGCCACTTCCGCGGTTTATAAATTATGGGTTAGTGCCGTTGGAATAGCTGACGCCTTAATAGTTCTAGCGATTGTTTTAATGGGCTTAAAGATAATGACGTCTTCGGCTTTAGGATTTGGAGAAAGTAACTTAAAACAGCTTTTGCCCCAAATTATACTTGTATTTATCTTTATGAATGCCTCGATCTATCTTATTGATTACCTTGTTCAAATATCTAATTTTATGATCAAGGCTATTAGCAATAATAACGCTATCAATAATCTTTGGTTGACTCTCGAATCTATTGTCCACCAGAGTTCAAGCTACAGCTTAGCAGCTCTTCTAATCATGATTGTATTCTTAATCCTTAGTATAATTTTATTAATTTTTTATGTAACTCGAATCGTCGCTCTTTATGTTGGAGCAGTTTTATCGCCTCTTTTAGTGTTATGTGTTTTAATACCCGGTTTGCGAGATCTAGCAATTGCGGCTGCTAAGAAATATACTTTTACCATTTTTATTTTGTTTATTCATGTTGTAATTTTGGAATTAGCGGCTGCTTTATTAAGTACTATGAGTGAGCAAAATAAAGTTTCAGCTGACCCTTTAATGTCCTTAATACTTGGTTTAGCGACAATTATTTCACTCCTTAAGACACAAGGTGTAATGGCTAATTTATCATACGCTAGTGTAGGTCCTAGGATTGCGCGTAATTTAGGTCAACGCTTAATTTTTAACGTTAGTTATCTCGGAGGAACACTTACTAAATCAATTTCAGGACTAATCCCTCAATCTAGTTACGGGAATGTAAATTATGGAACTCCTAATCTAGGCACTCATACTGATTCAAAAGTCTCTTCGGCCGGCATTTCGACGAAAGGGAATAAATAGCGGACAAGCTTATGCGTATAACCACCATCCCAGCTCAGATTACAACCGTCGAAGATCGCTTAACGGCCAACTTAAGCATGACGCAATTTTTTATATTAATCATTAGTTGTCTTTTAGGATTAATTATATTTCTTCTTATTCCCCCATGGTTAAAAATAAGTTACTTGAAGCTTATTATTCTTCTTCCGTTTTTCTTAATCTCAACTTTGGCTATTCGCATTAAAGATCAGCTTCTTATTACTACATTGAAAATAATGATAGACTATCAGCTTCGTGCCCACATTTATGTATTAGATAAAACTATTTTAGATAAGCCGATTAAAATACAGGCTAAAATAGGTCAAGACCATTCACCGACAGAACACGTCTTTAAGTTGGAGAAGACCTTTCAATTCAAACCAGCCAATCTAAATTTAAATCGTTATCGACATAATCAGCGGGTTATTTTTAAAGTTAACAAACAAGGAGGTCTCGATGTTGGCATGGTCAAAAACTAAAGTTGGTTCGGCTCTTAATCAAATCAGCATAGAAGCGGTCCGAGCCGGAATAGTTAAGATTGATGCTTTGAATTATTTCAAAGTATGGCAAGTTTCATCCTTAAACTTTGAGCTTAAAAGCGAAGTTGAACAAGACAATATTATTGATATCTATCAAAGCTTTATCAATGCCATTAATTTTCCCCTGCAGGTTTTAATTCGAATTAGAGAAATAGATATTATAGATTATTTAACAGATATTGAATCAAGAGTTAAAAAAGAAGATAACGAAACCTACAAGCAACTATTAGTGGATTATCAAGATTTTTTAAAAAGTTTAGTCCGGGATAATAAAATACTATCCAAGTATTTTTATGTTGTTTTGCCCCTTCATCTATCTAAAAAGATGGATTTTGATTATGTTATGTCGCAGCTTAACTTAAGATCCGACATTGTTCAAAGAAACCTAAAGCGTTTAAACATTAGCGTCAAAGAACTTGATTCGGTCGATACCATTAATCTCTTTTATAATTTTTATAATCCTTCACGAGCTAAGACTCAGCCTCTAGTGCCTGAGGTGCTAAATTTTAGTCATAATATTTAGAAGGGATACATATGCTGAAATTAATTTCTCAACCTAAAAACAGTTCTTTTTTGTCGGCTGAACCCAATATTATTGATAGCTTTTCTTATAATGGACTAAAAGAGAATTCTGATCATTTGATATGTGATAATCAATTTTTAAGGATATTATATATTTCGGGGTATCCTTTTGTTGCCAGTAGTGGCTGGCTGGATCACTTAACTAATTTCAATCATGATTCGGATATAACATACCACTGGCACGAAGTAGACTCCCAAATGGCTCTTCCCAAATTAAATCGTAAGATTACTGAGCTTGAATCAATCAAACGGACAATTATTAAAGATGGAAAAATCCTGGGATCTGAAATTACTGACCCGTTAGACTCTGCTTTAAATTTAAGAGAGCAAATTTTAAGAGGTGAACAAAAGTTATTTCAAATAGGGATTTATATTTGTCTTCGGGCAGCTACTTACGATTTGCTCAATAAACACACCAAAATGCTTGAAGCTTCTCTTGCCTCAAGACTATTTTATACGAAGATAGCCCAGTATGAACAATTGAAAGCTCTTAATTCCGTATTGCCACGAGCCGAAGATCAACTCCAAAAGCTTCGAAATTTAAATAGTTCCTCTCTAGCTCTTACTTTCCCATTTATGTCTTCTGAATTTGTTAGTCCGAAGGGTATTCTGTACGGCATTAATAAAACCAATAGTTCACTTGTTATAGTGGATAGGTTTAGTCTGAATAATGCTAATTCAATTATTTTTGCTCAATCTGGCAGCGGTAAAAGTTACTTAACTAAAGTTGAAATTCTCAGACAGATCGCCAATGGTACTAAGGTGATAGTGATTGATCCAGAGAGCGAATATGGTAGAGTGACCGAATCCTTAAATGGCATTAGGATTAATTTGAGTCTTACTTCGAAAGAGCACATTAACCCCTTTGATTTGATTTGTTTGCCATTAAAGTCGAAAGACATTAGTTTTCAGGTCCAAAATTTAACGTCTTTAATTACGATTTTGGCGGAAGGATTAAATAACCAAGAGAAGTCAATTGTCGATAAAGCGATTTTAAAACTTTACAAGAATAAATCGAAAGTTCAACCACTCTTGAAAGATCTATATAAATTAATTTTAGACTTTCATTTAGATCAATTGGCGGCTCGACTTGAGAAGTACGTCAATGGTTCTATGAAGAATCTATTTAATCATCAGACCAACATTCAACTCCAAAATCGTTTAATTGTTTTTGATATAAAAAACTTAAATGATAATATTCGCCCCGCTATGATGATGATCATAGCTAATTTTGTTAGCACTCATGTTCAAGAAATTAAATCTAAAAAATTACTCATTATTGACGAGGGTTGGTTACTCCTTGAACATCAGGCCAGTGCTCGTTTTATTGCCGGTTTGGTTCGACGAGCTCGTAAATATTATTTAGGAGTTAGTATTATTTCACAGCAAGCCAACGATTTTCTGAAGAATAGTTATGGTCGAGTTATTGCCTCCCAAAGTAATTTTAGAATTTTAATGCGTCAAGACAGCACAACCATTAATGGTGTTAGCAAGGAATTTAAGCTTAGTGAATATGAAACCAATTATTTAATGACGGCCGAAAGGGGAGATTGTCTGATGCTCATTGATCAAAATCATGTAGCCGTCAAGGTTGTCTCTTCTCCTAAAGAGCATCCACTTATTACAACTGACCCAAATGAACTTTATCTAGGCTAAAAATGAAACATATTACTTTTATTATCCTTAGCTCTTTAGTGACTATTTTAATCTTGCCGATTATAACGCTTGCCTCAATTACTAATTTATCAGCACTTGCAAATGTCTTTAATGGATCTAATCAAAATATTTATCTTTATACGGGACCACTCTTAAGTTCAGATCATTATGCCTACGGTAATTGTACGTATTGGGTTTATATTTTAAGGGCACAAATTCATCAACCAATACCTAATAACTGGGGCAACGCTATTGACTGGGCCACTAATGCAGAGCGAGCTGGTTATCTTGTTAATCATAATCCGACTCCGGGCGCTATTATGCAAGATCCGAATGCGCCAGGAGGATTAGGGCATGTTGCTTTTGTAACTCAGGTTAATCAGAGGAGTGGAGCTTGGACAATATCTGAGATGAATCGAGTTGGATTCGATGAGGTTGATAACCGTGTTCTTTCCGCACAGGATGCGTTAAGATATAACTTTATTCATGGCCCCAAAAGTTAAATTCTGATTGAACAAATAGCTCTTTAGATCTATAATGCATCTATATTAAAGTTTAAATTAAAAAGGGCGGTATTATATTAAGTTGAGTCAAATTATCGAACTTCAATCCTATAAGAAAACTAAAATATTAGCGACAATTGGACCTGGGACCAATAGTCCTGAGGCTATTTCAAAATTAATTAAGGCTGGAGCCAATGGTCTAAGGCTTAATTTTTCGCACGGTACGCACCAAGAAAAAGAAGATCAGATTAAATGGATCTTAAAAGCCGAGGAAGAACTTAACAAGCCCGTTAGCATCGTAATGGACCTCCAAGGTCCTAAAATCCGACTGGGAGATTTTGATGGCGTTATTGAATTAACTAAAGGACAGACGATTGTAATAGGCTATAAGGCGAATTATGCTCAAGATAATATTATCCCAATTCAGTATGATCTATCCTCAAAAGTTAAAAAAGGAGATCGGATCTACCTTTTTGACGGGAAAATAAAAACCCAGGTTCTAACCGTAAAGGGTAAACTCATTTACTTAAGAGTAGCCAATAGCGGACAAATTATTAAAAGGAAAGGGATTAATTTACCTGATACGGAGTTAGGGGAAGCTGTTATAACTGCTAAAGATAAAGTTGATTTGGTGTTTGGTTCAAATAAACGGATTGACTATGTTGCCCAAAGTTTTGTTCAATCTGCTCAAAATGTTAGAGCTTTGAGAAGGTTATTAAATAGCTTAAACTTTAACGCTAAAATTATAGTTAAGTTTGAAACCCAATCAGCCGTTGATAATCTAGAGGAAATCATTGATGAAAGTGATGTTGTAATGGTTGCAAGAGGCGATCTAGCCTATGAAGTCTTACCTGAAGCGGTTCCTCTTATCCAGCGTCGTATTATTAAATATTGTCAACAAACATCTAAGCCCGTGATTGTGGCAACTCAGATGTTGTATTCCATGACAACCTCTAGGGAGCCAACTCGGGCCGAAGTTTCTGATATAGCAGGTGCAGTTTTGTCGGGAGCAGATTGTTTAATGTTGTCTGATGAAACAGCAAACGGTAGTTATCCTACTCAAGCTGTCAAGTTAATGAAGAAAGTTATCCTCTATACTGAACAAAATCGAGAGAAAGAGCAGTCGCTAAAATTAACTGAAAATAGCCATAATCCTCAAAAAGCAATCTCAAAAGCTGTTGTCGCCTTGGCCCAAACAATATCAGCTCAAGCTATAGTGGCTGAAACAAAGTCGGGTGCCACCGCTCTTAATATTGCAGCCCTTCGCCCCGATGTTCCTTTGATTGCGGTTACTAATGACCCCAAGACATATCATCAGATGGCTTTAGTTTATGGTGTAAAAAGTTATTTAAGGCCTATTGATAAATTTGCTGCCACTAAACTTACGGACTGGTTGCGCCAAACTAGGATATTAAACAAGGGGGATATTGTTGTGTCTGCTAGTGGTAAGTATCCAGGTGTTGTTGGAACAACAGATACAATTAAGGTTCGTATACTAGATAATTAACTTTTATGGCATAATTAAGATAGCAAAATATGTAAAGAAGAGGGGTGGAAATTGTTCAGCAAAAAAACTATTCGTGATATAGACCTAAACAATAAGACGGTACTACTCCGAACAGACTATAATGTGCCCCTTGTCGATGGTCAAATCACTGATGACTTTAGAATAAAGAAAACTCTTGATACCATTAATTATCTCTTATCTAAAGATGCTCGAATAGTAATTTGTTCTCATCTAGGACGACCTGAAGGTAAAGTCGACAATAGCTTGAGTCTATTCCCGATTGCCAAACATCTCAAAACCCTACTTCATAAAGAGCTTGAGTTCGTCACTGATTGTGTGGGAGAAAAAGTTCAGAAAGCAAAATCCAATCTCAAGCCTGGAGAAATTCTTTTACTCGAAAATCTACGCTTTAACCCTGGAGAAGAAGCTAATAGCGCAGAATTTGCAAAGGAGTTAGCTCAAGGGGTTGACGTTTTTGTTCAAGATGCCTTTGCGGTTGTGCATCGGAAACACGCCTCTACTAGTGCCATCACCCAATTATTGCCGTCCGTAGCTGGTTTATTATTAGAGAAAGAGGTCGATATTATTAGTGGAGCCATGCAAGATCCTGAACGTCCCTTAACGGCTATAGTTGGTGGAGCTAAAATAGTTGATAAAATAGATATTCTCGAAAGATTTATTGCTATAGCTGATGTTTTAATTGTCGGCGGTGCTATGGCTAATACATTTCTTAGGGCCAGTGGGATAGAGGTTGGATTAAGTTTAATTAGCCAGGAAGAAATTCCGTTGGCCCGAGATATTATTAGAAAATGTGATACTGAACGAAAAAAACGTAACTTCATATTTAGCCTACCATTCGATGGAGTAGTGTCAAACGATATGAAAATCAATCTACCAACTCGTATTGTTGATTGGTCAACTAATATTATTGCCGATATAGAATATTATCCTAAGCGTCCGCCAAAGCTAGCAAGTCAAATTAAAAAGAATGAACAAATTTTGGACATAGGACCATTTAGCGGGTCATTTGGAGCCGGAATAATTCAGCTTTCGAAAACAGTGATCTGGAATGGAACGATGGGAGTTACCGAGATTGAGGGATATCATCATCAAATTGGACCTTTTGCTCATGGAACGGATCTTATTATTCAGGCTATTTTAGGAGATTTTGGACATAAGCCATTCTCAATTGTTGGGGGAGGAGATACTGTCGGGTATATTGAAAATCGCCATTTAGAGGAAGGAATTGATCACCTTTCAACGGGCGGGGGAGCTAGTTTAGAATTAATGAGTGGACATTCTCTCCCTGGAGTAAGTGATCTCCTTGATAAATAAAATATTATATTATGGTTATGTTTGCTAAAATATTAGAAAGCCTAAGATGAAAAAAACACTTATTATTGCTAATTGGAAAATGCACTTTAATACACATCAAGCTAGTATTTATTTAAGCCGTCTTAATCGCATAACATCAATTCATCGAAACCTTGAGGTCGTTCTAGCTCCAACTTTTTTAAGTCTTGGACAGTTAGCGCAGGAAGTTGATCCTCGTAAGTTCAAGTTAGCTGCCCAAAATGCATACTTTAAAGACGAAGGTGCCTATACGGGTGAAGTTAGTTTTTCAATGCTGCAAGGAATCGTTAAATACGTCATTATTGGGCATTCAGAGAGACGTATTTACTTTAATGAAGATCTTCCTATGATTCGAGATAAGGTAGCGGCAGCCTATCGCAATAAATTAATTCCAATTTTATGTATCGGAGAAACAAAAGCCGAGCGTCTAGCCAATGAAACAAAGCGAGTTATCCATGATCAATTGACAACTGCTTTGGCTAATTTAACGTCAGAAGAAGTTCGAACGATTGTTATTGCCTATGAGCCGATTTGGGCCATAAGTACTTTTGAGGGTGATATAGCTAAACCGCAAGAAATCCAAAAAGTTATAGATTATATTAGTTATCAGATTAGTGAATTATATGGCTCGCGCGTTGCTCAGGATGTTCAAATTATCTATGGAGGTAGCGTTAACAGCAGTAGTATTACTTCCTATTTAGCCCTAGATAACTGCCAAGGTTCATTGGTGGGTGGAGCAAGTCTAAATTATGAAGAATTTGCTAACATTATTAATAAAGCATATTTATTGAGAAAATAAGCAGGTAATATATGGCTAAATCAAAAATAACTAAACCCAAGACGACCGAAACCGTATTTGACATTAAAAAGCCATCTACGGTTACTCCGGCAGCAAACTCCAAAAATATTATTCTTAAAAGTAGTCCACCCATGAAGGATCCGATGATGACTGATTTAAACAATAACGGAGAGGATAATGAACAGATCCAGGGTGCGCCACCATTAGAACCAATGATGGTTAAAAAGATAAATATTCAACCACTCGATTCTAGTATTAGTTCAGGAGATTTAAAGCCACCCGAAAGTAGCCAAGAACAAGTTCAATCTGAGCCCGAAGATTCTTCGTCGGATGGTCAAGCAGAGCATGAACCGACGCTTGATTCTGGTATTAACAATGATTTACAAACCGACTCTAGTTCCGATCAAATACCCTCTTTAGAAGCTAAGACAGAGGAGGAAGACCAGAAAGAGAGCTCTACTTCCGAAGAAACTCCTCAAGCCACTAGTATGCAAGAAACTAATCAAGTTTCAAATCTTGAGCAATCTAATGTCTCTCCTGATGATAATCAGAGTGTTGCCACTGCAAAAGGTTCGGATCGAACTGAACCTAAAAATGCCCAAAAAATCTTAGAAGAACAGCAGGCTAAGCGCAAAGCCGAAATTAAAAATCTAATTGAATCAAAGCAGTTTAATTTACCCATAAATTCTAAGAGTCGCAAGAAAATAAAACTATTTGTTATTGCTGGAATTATTCTAGCTCTAATCTTAATCGTCATATGGCTAGATATTGCATTAGACGCTGGAATAATTAGCATTCCGGGAATCCATCCTTTTACTCATTTTTTCTCTAATTAATCTTAGATTACTGTTAAAATTAAATAATGATTGATTTATTGGCTGGTTTGAATGATCAGCAACGAAAAGCAGTTCTTACGACCGAAGGTCCACTTTTAATTCAGGCTGGAGCAGGGAGCGGTAAGACAAAAACTTTAACTCATCGAATAGCCTATATCTTATCTCAGAGACTAGCTACTCCTGAATCAATTTTAGCCGTTACTTTTACTAATAAGGCTGCCCAGGAAATTAGACAACGGGTTAGTAATTTGCTCGGAACAAATACCTTTAACAGAAACTTTATGCCATTCATGGGAACTTTTCATGGAATTTGCGTTAAAATACTACGAATTGATGGAGAATATGTCGGTGTGCCTAAAAATTTTACAATTTTAGATGAATCGGATCAGCTGAATGTAATTAAGAAGATATATAAAGCCCGTAGCATAGATGATAAAAGCTATCCAGCTCGAACAGTTTTAAATCATATTAGTTCTGCAAAAAATGAGCTTTTAAGCGTAGCTGAGTTTCAAGAAATTGCTCTAAGTCCAACTCAAAAAATAGGCGCCGACATCTATGGCGATTATCAACAAGCGCTTCAGCAATCCTCTAGTTTAGATTTTGATGATTTACTTCAAAAAACAGTTGAAATTTTTAAGAATCAATCCAAACTACGAAAAAAATGGCAAGATCAATTTAAATATATTTTGGTAGATGAATATCAAGATACGAATCAGGCTCAGTACCAACTAATCAAACTTTTAACGAATCAATCTCAAAATGTAGCAGTGGTGGGGGACGATTGGCAAAGCATTTATAGTTGGAGAGGAGCAGATTTTCGTAATATTTTAAATTTTGAAAAGGATTATCCAGAGTGCTTAGTCATTAAGCTTGAACAAAATTATCGCTCGACGAGCCAAATTCTCGATGCAGCCTATAAAGTTATATCTCAAAACATTAATCGAAGTTCCAAACAATTGTGGACTGATCAGCAAGATGGCCTACCGGTTCAAATCATTCAGGTTGCTAACGAAAAAGCTGAAGCGGAGGTAGTCGTTAAAAAAATTGAGGATCAAGTTCAAAATATGCAACGATCACCCCAAGATTTTGCAGTTCTGTATCGAACTAATGCTCAAAGTAGAACAATTGAAGAAATTTTTATTCGATATGGTATTCCGTATCAGATTGTTGGTGGGGTTCGCTTTTATGATCGTAAAGAGGTTAAAGATATAATTGCTTATTTGCGTTTAATCTATCAGCCTCAAGACAAATCGGCTTTTGATCGAATTATAAATGTTCCCAAAAGAGCGCTTGGTCCTAAAAGTCTAAGTATTTTTGAAGAATTTTTTAATCAGAATAATCGTGATCTAGACTATTGTTTAAGTCGCATTGATCAATGTCGTGATTTAACTCCTAAGGCTAGGGAAGGCTTCAGGGATATTCAAGACGTTTTAATTAATCTTCGACGTATTAATGAGCAAACTACCTTACCTGGGCTTATTGACTCTCTAATTCGAAGAATTGATTACATTCGTTACTTAGATGATGGTAGTTTAGCCGCAGAATCAAGACAAGAAAATATAATGGAGTTGAAGGGAGTGGCAAACGAGTACCAAGATTTAGGCTTGGCTGTTTTTTTGGAGGAGGTTGCTCTCATTTCTGATTTAGATCAAGCTAACCTTAATAAGAATACCGTGACCCTAATGACGCTTCATGCCGCTAAAGGTCTCGAATTCCCAGTGGTTTTTATGGTTGGAATGGAAGAAGGTATTTTTCCTCATAGTCGATCCATTTATGATAATAGCGAAATGGAAGAAGAAAGAAGACTGTGCTACGTTGGAATGACAAGAGCCCAACAAGAACTTTATTTATTTTATGCTACTAGCAGAATGCTCTATGGCGGCTATACCCATAATTTACCCAGTAGATTTTTAGAAGAAATAGATGGTGAGTATAAGACCGAAAATCCAGAGTTTAGTTTTGAGCCCGTTCCAACCAATCACGATACATACAGTCAAGAAATTAGTTATTATCCTGAGCTTAATGAAGGGGATGAAATTAAACATCAAAGTTTTGGACGCGGAAAAGTAGTTCAAGTCTCGGGAGATATAGTTGATGTATACTTTGATCAAATTGGGCTAAAAAAACTCAATATTAGTTTTGCGAAGGTTGAAAAGATATGAAAGATCAATCACTTATTTGGCAACTAATAGGTCGAAGTATTCACTTTTGCTTTAAACCCTTGATTTATATATTTCTTAATAATTCAACTCGGAGTAGGGTTTTATTTGTGGCAAAGAATCAATACATTCTACTTAGTAAAACATGGTTATCCAGCGGGGAATGGGGACTAATAGGTGGTGGGTTAAAAATAAATGAAGATTTGATCAGTGGAATTAAGCGAGAAGTAATGGAAGAAACTGGTTTTAAACTTATTCCTCAGAAGCTAACTTTTATTGGAGATTATCGTCAAACTTTAATAAATTTGGGATATAACATCAAGGCTTATCAATATCAAGTTGATAGGTGTTTTAATCTTAAGCGACCGACTTTCGAAATCGCGGCTCTCCGATGGTTTAAAATTAATGATCTAAATAAAATTAAAATCAATAAAATTTGTGCTGAAATTATTAATAGTGTTTTAGATATTGAAATATGAACTCGAAATGAGCCAAGTTTTGATACAATAGATAAGATACTTTGAGGTTAATTGTTTTATTCTCTGAAAAGATTCAAAGCTATTCAATATTATGAAGTCTAAAATATCTTCCAGGTGGTTCAAGTTAATTCGTTTTAAGCGTCGGCAAGCTCGACGAGTTAGATTTCTAACTAGACACCCTAGTTTTAGGGTGCCTCTTTTGACACTTTTAATCTTAATTTTAATATCAATCGGCCTGTACGTTGTATTAACTCGAACCAAGCAAATTACTCCCGTCCCTAATGCTAAAATAGTCATTATATCTCATGATGGAGTTTCACAAATTGTACCAACTAATCTTCCCACTATCAGGGCTCTTTTAACTCGTCTGAAAATTAAGCTTAACCCAGGAGATGTTGTTGAGCCCGAACTAAATACTCCTATTAACCAGGATGATTTTAGAATTAATATCTATCGAGCTAAGCCCGTGGCTATTGTTAAAGGGCCCAATATTAAGTATGTAATGAGTGCCGCGCAAACTCCCCGAGCTGTTGTCCAACAGTCAAATATAAAGATCTATCCGGAAGATTATGTCACAGCTCACCCTGTTGCAAATTTTGTCCGACAGGGAATTGTTGGAGAGGTCGTTAATATTGATCCTGCCACTCCGGTCAATCTAAATCTATATGGAAAGAATTTCTTAATCCGAACACATGCTAAAACAGTCGGAGCATTAATAGCGGCTGAACATATTAGACTGCGCAAAACCGACCAATTAGTTCCAGTAGCTAGTTCTAAGCTCAGCCCCAATTCGGTAGTTTTCATTATTCAGAAAGGAATTAATGTCTCTACTTCAACTCAAGTTATTCCAATGCCAATTCAAACGATTTATGATAGCTCTTTAGCTTATGGAACTTCCGCCGTTCGACAACAAGGATCAGCCGGGCAAGAAGTCATAACTTACCAAAATCAAACCCAAAATGGGCAAGTTATTTCTTCTAGTCCACTCCAAACCATTGTTACAGTTCAGCCTGTTACGGAGATAGTCGTAGAAGGAACTAGCTTAAGTGGTATCAAGGGAGATATGGCATTTGCTGGTATTTCTTCCAATGATTATCAATATGCCGATTATATCATTAGTCATGAATCTGGCTGGTGTCCAACTAAAGCCCAGGGTGAATATTATTGTCCTGCCATTCCAAACGATCCTTATACTCCAAATGGTTACGGTTTATGCCAAGCTACTCCAGGTTATAAAATGGAGACTGCTGGGAGTGACTGGGAAACTAATCCCATAACTCAACTTAAATGGTGTAATCAATATGCTCAAAGTCGCTATGGTGGTTGGTATAATGCTTACATTCATTGGATTAACAACGGTAATTGGTAGAAAATGGATAAAACACTTGGACAGCATTGGCTAGTAGATTTAGCAACCCTTGAAGAAATTGTCCAAATCGGACAACTCCGTAAACAAGATTTAGTTATAGAAATTGGTCCCGGTACCGGTAATCTAACTAAGCTTTTATCGAAAGCAGCCCGTCAAGTTATAGCTATAGAAGTTGATCCGAGGTTAATTAAAGGCTTATTGGATCTTAACTTAAAGAACGTTACAGTTATTGAAAAAAGCATTCTTAAAGTTGACCTAAATCAGTACCAAGATTATAAAATAATTGCTAATATTCCATATTATCTAACATCAAAATTAATTCGTCAGCTTGGCCAACTTAAGACTAAACCTACGAGAGTCGTCTTACTAGTTCAACGCGAAATAGCCCAAAGATTAACGGCTCAACCTGGTAAATTATCAATCCTTGGATTAACAGCTCAATTTTTTTGGGATATTGAACTTGGCCCAATAGTAGAACCCTATAAGTTTGATCCTGCTCCTAAAGTTTATTCCCAGTTAGTTATTTTAACCCCTCGAAAAGATAAAGAAGAGCTTCAGGATCCAGAGGAATTATTTCGTTTAATTCGATTGGGCTATTCATCGAAACGTAAAACCCTATTCAATAATTTAAAATGGAATAAGAGCTGGTCAAACGATCAACTCCGCCACATACTACAATCAAATGATATAGCCTTAAACATTCGTCCGCAAGAACTAAGTCTGCAACAATGGCTTAATCTTATCAAATATTGGAGTTAAGTTCTTTATCGATACCTCCCCACATTCCAAATTCTTCATTTGTTTTTTCGCTCCAATCAAGGCAAGCTCCTTTTATGACACAATTATTACAAGCATTTTGGCCGATTATTTTAGGGAAATATCTGAGTTTGGTTGATCCTTCTATATTATCTGTAGCATTATAAAAAAAACTAGGGCCCATGTCATTGCAGCTCCTTTTTTTATATAGATCAGTACCAACCACTGTTTCTAAGCTTTTTAAACTCATATTATTAAATAATAATACTGAGTTTATATTTTGCAAGCATAAAAATTATGGTATAATATAATAGATGGGGCTGAAATTATGCTTGACGTTGGACTTTATCGGTTAAATAGCAAGTCGCTTATCAGCGTTATAGATAACTTTTATAGATGCAAAATCTATGTTTAGTAAAGTTGCAGATTCAGTTCGAAATTTTCGAGCCGGATTTGGTTTAAGCTTTGCGCCAGCTTTAATATAAATTTAAAGCAGTTTTGAGTTTTGACTTCAGATAAAAACTCAAGGCTTTATATTATCTGAATGCAGTCTATTCAAGTTTCCTGATTATAGAATAGGCTTAAGACTTTAAAAAAGGAATCTTAGTTTTTTTGTCAATTATAAGACTAAGATTAAATTATAAATTGACTAAGCTTGTAGAGTTTAACCAAAGATAAACCTTAACGGACCCGGTTGCAATCACCGGCAGCTCCACCAAAAATATTTGCATTATAGGTATTATTAAGATAAGATATTGCTACTAGATAAAGCTGCTAAGGTAACTTTTCGTTCGTTCTAGGAAATTTAACAAATTGTCTTCTGAGGAGCAGCTAACTGGATTGCCAGATTACCTCTAAGCGTAAGAAGGAGTGATCAATGGCAACTAGATTATTCATTGGCTCATTGTCGTGGAACACCACTGACGATCAGCTCAAGGATTTCTTTTCCAGCGTTGGAACTGTCAAATCAGCAAACGTCATCGTCGATCGAGATTCAAATCGATCTAAAGGCTTTGGTTTTGTTGAAATGAGTTCTGATGAAGAGGCTCAAAAAGCTATCAGCACCTTGAATGGCAAAGACTTAGATGGTCGGTCAATCATTGTTAGTGAAGCTCGACCTCGTGACAACGACTCACGTCGTTAATCCTAAAAGCACCCGCTAGATCTAATCTTTGAGGGTGCTTTTTTTATTGAAAAAAATAAATTGATTTAACAGACTAATCATTTTAGTCTTAAATCATGGCTAGAATAAAACTATCGTCTAAAATTAGACCAAATAAATTTCTTTTTGGTCGAGCTTCTAGTCAACTTACTTCCCAGGATCTAATTGAGGCTCGCGACTATATTAAGCAATACTGGACAAAAGTTACTAGATATCACCCTAAAGATGATGATAGTTTGTTAGGCTTACCAAATCCATATGTTGTTCCGTCTTGCTCTGACAAAATTGATTTTGATTTTAATGAAATGTATTACTGGGATAGCTATTTTATTGCCCAGGGATTATTAGACGAATCACATCGTTCATTAATTATTGGGATATTAGATAATTTAATTTTTCTCTTCAATCGCTTTAGAATAATCCCCAATGCGTCTCGAACCTATTTAACGGGACGAAGCCAGCCACCCTTTTTAACATCTTTTATTTTTGACGTTTATCAGACCTATAATATGGATTTAAAATGGCTTCAAAGCAATATGAAGGTTGCTCAAGCTGAATATGAAACTGTCTGGATGGGGTCTAAGCAACCCAATAACAGATTGGTTTATAAAGGTTTATCTCGTTATTACGACATTAATATGTTGCATGATTTAGCTGAGGCTGAAAGTGGATGGGATATGACTCCTCGTTTTAATCATAAAGCTCTTAATTATCTTCCGATTGACCTTAATTGTTTGCTCTATAAATATGAGATGGATTTTGCTCGTGCTGAACGTTTGTTCAAAAATAATAGGAAGGCCCTAGATTGGGAAGAAAAAGCTCGCATTAGAAAAGAGGCCGTCAACGAATTAATGTGGGATCGATCGAAGGGATTTTTCTTTGACTACAATTATAAAAGAAATAAAAAATCTTTAATATTCTCGTTAGCTTCATATTATGCATTATGGTCAGGATTAGCCAGTCCAGAACAGGCTCAATATCTGGTGCGAAACTTACGTCGTTTTGAACATAAGGGAGGTTTAGCTACTACTGACTCTTTGCCAGTCGGACAATTTGTCTTGGGAACAATGCCGATGCAGTGGGCTTATCCGAATGGATGGGCTCCGCTACAATTTTTAACGATTAAGGGACTAGAGAAATATGATTATCAAAAAGAAGCTAACAGGATCGCTCATAAATGGCTCGAAACTAATCTCAATTGGTTTAATAAATACGGTATTTTTCTAGAAAAATATAACGTTATTTCTCCCGACAAACCTCCCGTTAAAGGCGTTTATCCTTCTCAGGAGGGATTTGGATGGACTAATGCGATCTTTGAAGCATTGGCCCGAGACTATGTTGATCTTAATCATTAGTCTTAGCTCTTGCTTTTTTGTATAATGAATAGGCTTGAGGAGAATTTATCAATTATGAATCAATTTTATATTACTACTTCTATTCCATACGTCAACGGAGATCCTCATCTCGGTCATTGCTTAGACTATGTTACGGCAGATGCTCTCGCCCGTCGAGCTCGTCTCCAAGGTAAACAAGTCATTTTTTCTACCGGGACAGATGAACATGGAGGTAAGATAAGCGAAAAGGCGCATCAATTAGGACTATCTCCTAAAGAACTGGCTGATCAAGTTAGTGCTAAGTTCCAAAATCTAGCAAAGAGTTTAGGCATTAGTTTTAATCGTTTTATTAGAACGACCGATCAGCCTCATATTGAACGTTCCCAATTAATTTGGACTAAGCTTAAAAAAGATATTTATAAGGGTCAATACACTGGCTGGTATTGCACCGGAGATGAAGCCTATTTTAGCGAATCAGAGGTTCGAGCTAATAAAGGGATTTGCCCCAACCACAACCGACCTTTTGAGAAAATTGAGGAGCAGAATTATTTCTTTAAACTATCGAAATATACAGATTTAATTTATGAAGCAATTAATAATAGGGTGTTGAACATTTTTCCTGAAACAAGGCGAAATGAAGCCCTCAGCCTATTGGATAAAGGCTTAGAAGATCTTAGTATATCTCGTCCCAAAAATAAGATAGATTGGGGTATTCCAGTCCCAGGTGACCCAAGTCAGGTTATGTATGTTTGGTTTGAGGCTCTTTTAAATTATATTACTGTTTTGGGTTATCCTGAACATTCTGACTTTCAACAATATTGGCCCGCCAATATTCAAGTCATAGGAAAAGATATTATTCGTTTTCATGCTGCCATTTGGCCAGCTATTTTATTTAGTTTAGGGTTGGATCTACCTCGAAATTTATATGTTCACGGGTTTATTGATGTTGAAGGCAAGAAAATGTCAAAATCGCTCGGTAATGGGGTTGACCCGATGGAAGTAATAAAAAATTATTCTTCGGATGTTTTTAGATATTATCTACTTCGTCATATACCTAGTAATGGTGATGGAAGCTTCTCTTATAAAACCCTACAAGAGGTCTATAATAATGAGCTTGGTAATGAGCTTGGTAATCTAGTTCAACGAACTTTTGTAATGGTTGCTAATTATTTAAAGGGTGATATTAGTTCTACTCCACCTCCCGAACATGACATTGGGGCATACAATAAAGCTTTTGATGAATTCCGTTTTGATCTTGCTCTTGATGAAGTTTGGAAGCAAATTCGGAGTCTGAATCAATATATTGAAGAAACTAAACCTTGGGTTATAGCCAAGGAGAATGATCCAGATCACCTGAAAGAAGTTTTGCTATATCTAGTTAGCTCGATTAATGAAATAGCTGAGCTTTTGCAACCCTTTATGCCGAATATTGCTAATCAGATCTTAGACCTTTTTGAGAATAATCAATTGGCTCCTAAAGCCTTAATTTTATTTCCTCGGATCGATTTTAAACAAACTTAAAAAGATGGAATTTGTTGATAGCCATTGCCATATTCAGTCAATCTTAAAGAGATCTGATCAGTCTGAATCAAGATCTTATCTTAATTATGATCGATCTGTTGAGGAGGTCATCAAAGATGCTCAAGAAGAGGCTGTTTCAACTCTAATTGTTGTTGGGTGCACTCTAGAAGATAGTCGCTTGGCGATCAAACTGGCTGAACGGTATGATCGAGTTTGGGCTACGGTTGGTATTCACCCTCATGAGGCTAGTTCATTTCTAAAGCAAAAAACGAATCAGAGAGAGTTTGAAGAGTTGCTTCAATCGAACAAAGTCGTTGGAATTGGAGAGTGTGGTCTAGATTATCACTATCAATATTCTAGAAAGGAGGATCAGGAACAAGTTCTAAGCTTTCAGCTTGAGGTTGCGGCACGCCATAATTTAGCCCTAACTTTTCATGTTCGAGAAGCTTTTATGGACTTTTGGGATATATTAGACCAAACTCTGGAATCAGCGCCAAAAAAGGCTGTTTTACATAGTTTCACAGATTCAGTTCAAAATTTAGAAATAGCATTAGAAAAGAACTTTATGATAGGAGTTAACGGAATTGCAACTTTTAGTCGAGGTCCTGTTCAAAAAGCTCTTTTTAAGTCTATTCCACTCCATAATTTAATTCTAGAAACAGATTCGCCCTACTTGACCCCTAGCCCCATTCGTGGTACAATCAACGAGCCTAAAAATATTCGTCTAATCGCCGAATATTTACATAAATTAAGGGGTGAGGAATTAATAGATTTAGCGACCCAAACAACCATGAATTGCCGAAAGTTGTTTGGTATTTAGTTTGTTAAAGGAAGTATTATGAAAAATCCTGAAAAATTATTTCTAAAATTTGGAGATGAGTTAAAAAGAAGAGAAGCTATTCTCGCTGAGGCTAGTGCTTTAGTTAATGAGATTGCTCAAAATATGGGTCTTTTTCCAACTCCCTCCATACCTAGCGAGGTAACAGATTCTATCAAACCGACTCCCCAGTCATCCTCTGCTCCTAGTTTAGAAGATGCCGAAACAATTAAAGCTCGCATAATCGCCCTTCACGAGGAGAATCGTTAATGAAGTTCCTGCCCCAACCCAGCAACCTTAGAAGTAATCGAAAACAAATCGAAGCTGAGCGAAAGCTTATTGATTATGAGGCTAAACTTACTCAAGAGCTATTTGGCCCAGTCCCAAAAGGACATAATCGGAAATTTTTTTGTCTTGATGTTCATGTTTGGGTTTGGCATGAGCAATGGAAAGATAATCAAAACAAAGACCATAATGTTCTAACGCGCTATGTCCTTAGAAAAGATGGCGGTATTATAAAATCTCAAAATAATTCATCATATCGGGTTCTTGATCAAACTGAGACAATTAATCTCATTCAAGCTATTAAACAATATATTCAAATTATTCAAGATCGATACAGCTCGTTAATGTCTTAAAAATGGCCGCTTCAGGGAAACTAATTTATCTCGATAACGCTGCTACGACTCCGCTTGATGCGGACGTTTTGGAGGCCATGCTCCCATTCTTAAAAGATCAATACTTTAATCCTTCGGAGATTTATAGTCCAGCTTTAACCGTCAATGCTTCGATTAAAGCAGCTCGTTCAACCGTGGCTGGTATTCTCGGAGTAAAGTCACCTGAAATTATCTTTTGTGCTGGAGGTAGTGAAGCTAATAATCTAGCGATTAAAGGTATTATGGAAAAATTCCCAGAGGGAAATATAATTTATTCCGCAATTGAGCATAGTTCGATTCGACTTCCGGCCAGTAAATACAAAAATCAGGTCTGTCCCGTTCACTCCGATGGTTTAATTGACCTAAATCAACTAGAAAAGCTTATTAATGATCAAACAGTTTTAATTAGTATTATTTATGCCAATAATGAAATTGGTACGATCCAACCTCTTGCCCAGATTGCCGCTATAATTCAAAAAGTTCTCCAAAACAGAAAAGCTCAAAAAAACAATTTACCACTTTTGTTTCATAGTGATGCATGTCAGGCTGGGAATTACCTTTCCTTAAAAATCAGTAAATTAGGGCTAGATTTAATGAGCCTTAACGGTTCTAAAATATATGGTCCTAAACAAAGTGGAGCTTTGTATCGATCCTCTAAAATAGATTTAGAGCCACTTATTTTGGGAGGTGGCCAGGAATATGGTCTTCGTTCAGGGACCGAAAATAGCGCTGGAATAGTAGGTTTTAGTACAGCTTTTAAGAAAGCCGATCAGCTTCGTCCGAAAGAGAGCATAAGAATTCAAAAGCTAAGAGATTATCTAATTGATGAATTAATGAAGCTAAATTCTTCAATAACCATCAATGGTAGCATGAAATATCGTCTCGCCAATAATATTCATCTTACGATTCCTGATATTGATAACGAGACCTTAATTATGCAACTGGATTTCGAAGGAATCTTGATTGCAGCGGGTTCTGCCTGCAATGCTTCCAAAGAGCAACCTTCAGAAGTTTTACGGGCTATCGGACTTGCTGACTCACAGATAGCTAATTCTATTCGAATTACCCTTGGTAGGACAACTTCCAAAGTAGATCTTCAGAGATTTTTAAAAGTTATTTCTAAATATATAAAAACATTACCTTTTTAAAAAATATCATATATAATAAAACAGATAGTTAAAAGAATAATATTTAGAATAAGGTGATAATTTAAATGACAATTTGGTGGGTAGCTGTAATTATTGTCTTTTTGGTCTGCCTTGGTTTTGGTTTTATTTGGATAGCTCTTCAATTAAGTCGAATTAAAAATAATTATCATCGTTCGAGTGATATTTTGAAACAAATTGATGATGCTCCAGAGCAAGACGTTGAACATATTTTTAACAAAGAATTTCGAGAAGAGCTTCGGAATAGAGGTCGACTTCATTTTGAAAAAATAATAGGCGACAATGCCATGTTTCTTCAGCAAGATTTGCGTTTAACGACATCTCAATTAAATGATTTTATGAAATCTGAAATTAGTAAAACCCTTAAAGAAGAATTTTCAAAATACGAGCAATCGATTAATGACGCTAAAGAGTTAGCGGTTAATTCAATTCAAAAAACCCTCAGTGCCCTAGAAGAACAACGGCAGTCTCTATCAAAGCAAGTCAATGAGCAAATTGAAATAGAAAAACAAAAATTAATTGATCGTTTTGAATCAAATTTAACGGACATTATTAATCATTATCTCATTGAAGCGATTGGTGATCAAATTGACCTGTCAGATCAAATGGACTATATCTTGGCCGATCTAGAGAATAATAAAAATGAAATAATAGAGGACCTTAAAAATGGAACTTAATGTATTTTATGATTCATTTAAGTTACCTAAAACTGTTTATCAAATGGGTCAAATTCGTCTCTTAAAATTTGACTTAGCTAGCTTAATTGATCAATTGGACAGTTTACAAAATCAAGAGTTAGTTACAAAGGATAAACTTAAAGTGAACCATCTTTTGTTAGAATTGCTTGAATTCAACAATTTGGATTATACTAAACGGTCTGATTTAATTTTGCTACAAGGGGCGTTAGAAAGTCTTGAATCGCAAGCTCAAATTTTACATTTTAGTTTTAATCAACGACCTCGGCCTGAATTTATTTATACTCTAGTCGAATGGCTTCGAGGCAATATTGGTCCCAAGATACTGATTAGTGTTGGCTATAATCCATCACTTGGATTAGGTTTTACGATTCGGACCGATAATAAATATTTTGATTTTAGCTTAGCCAAAAGATTCAGTAGTCATCATCAAGAACTAGTTAATCTCATTAGAGAAGTGACGGAAACGTAGCCATGGTGCAAAAAGAGAACCTCTATTTTAAGAAATTAATGGAATCCAAAAGTCCTGTTGGAGAAGTTGTTGAGGTTCAAAAATTTATGATCAGAGCTAAGGGCCTTCAACCTTGTACGTTGCATTCTCTTGTTATGTTTGAAGATGGATCAAAGGGCTTTGTTAATCAAATCGAGGAAGGACTTGTTTCAATTCTTCATATGGGGAATAAGGAAATTCAGGTTGGAAGTCTGGTTGTTTTGCAGCACCATCAACTATTAACGAAGGTTGGGAAAGATTTTATTGGTCGGATTATAAGTGTTAATGGTCAGCCCCTAGACGGGAAGGGTCCCATTGCAGCTAGTGCGGCTCGACCGATTTTTAATAAGGCTCCCGACATTAATCAAAGGGAGGCCTTGTCGGACCAACTCGAGACGGGCGTGATTGCAATTGATAGTCTTTTTCCGATTGTCAAAGGTCAAAGGATGGCCCTAATTGGTGATGCCAAATCCGGTAAAAGTACTCTTGCAACTCAGATTGCTATTAATCAAAAGAATACTGATCAGATTTTAATCTATTGCCTGATAGCAAAACGAAAAATAGACATTGATACTATCGTTAGTCGGTTAAGTCAAAATGGGGGGATGGATAAGGTCATAATTGTTGTTGCAACAATGTTTGATTCGCTTGTTTTAAATTACCTAGCTCCCTATGTAGCTTGTACAATTGGTGAATATTTATGGCACGAAGAAAATAGGAACGTTGTTGTAGTTTATGATGACTTAACGGCCCATGCTCACACTTATCGAGAAATATCATTATTGAGTGGAGTGAGTCCGGGACGAGATGCTTATCCGGGAGATATGTTTTACTCGCATTCCCAACTTTTGGAGCGTGCTGGACGCCTAAAAGATAATTCTATGGCTCTAACCGCTATCCCATTGGTCCATGCTCCGGTTGGTGATATTACGGCCTTTTTGCCGACAAATATTATGTCTATTACTGATGGCCAATGGATTTTAGATATGGAGAATTTTCAGAACGGGATTAGGCCGGCTCTTAGTATGGGTTTAAGTGTAACTCGAGCCGGTGGATTGGGTCATAGTGCCAGACAAAAGAAAATAGCTATTCAAACTCTCAAGATTTTAGCAGATTATCGAGAAGCTAAGGAATATGCTCATTTCGGGAATGAATTATCTGACCAGTCTAAACAAGCTCTGTTGCTAGGAGACTACATAATAGACATCCTAAACCAGAGTCCAAGCGAAAGTTATTCAGTGCCAGAACAAGAGCTGCTCTTAAGTACCATTTTAAGTCTTAGCATTCAAGATAAAATCGATATCTTAAAATTAAAGAAAGAGGTTAGATCCTATGTTGACAAAATTAAGAATGATCAAGATTTTGATGCACTAGTTGACTCTATTAAGCAAACCTACGTTATATCTAATTCCGTTCAAAGAGGCGCTAAATGAACGTAGTCGATCAATTAGCAAAGGATAAAGAGAATGTGGCGATATTAGTCGATTTAACTTATGCTTTTGAGGGTATTGCTAGTTTAAGGGTTTCCCAGACAAAAGCACGAGTTGCTCAATCTACCAAGTTCTTTAATCAACTTTGGAGTATCTATAAGCTTTTAAAGGTCGAAGAAGAATTTAATTTTGGTCGAACTCAAAATTATTCCCAGTTAATTGATAAAGAATTGTTTATTATTATTACCGCTGAAGGCGGATTCAGTGGGGACATTGATTTGAAGCTGGTTAATTTAATGTCGGAATCTTATCAACCCGAGCAGCATGACATTATTGTCATCGGTTATCACGGAGCGATTCAATTGGCTCAAAGGGGCATAGATTACGTTAAATATTTTAAACTACCAGTTAATGATCAGAATATTAATGTTCAGCCAATGTTAAACGAAATTCAGAAGTACAAGAAGACTACTATATATTTTCAACAATATATAACTTTAATGAACCAAGAAGTCAAAAAGATAGATTTAACTGAAGCTATTCGCACTAACGTTGTAGCTGAAACAGAGAACACAATTTCGGAACGTAATTATATTTTCGAGCCTAACACTCATCAAGTAGCATCTCATCTTGAACGATCAATGATTCAAATTACGCTTAGCCAGTTGATCTTGAGTTCTAAGTTGGCTCAGTTTGCCTCTCGTTTTAAAGCCATGAATATTTCCAATCAGTTAGCTAGTGACCAGAAGCAATCTTTAACACTTGCTCTGAATCGAGCTCGCCGCTCTCTTAAAGACCAACGTCTTCGAGAGATTGTTAATGCTTATGCGCGGTCGCAGATCGGAGCGGTCAACTAATGAATAATGGGCTAATTATTGGTATCAAGGAATTGGTGGTTAAAGTTCAGTTTGGAGACGAAATGCCTCGGTTGAACGAAATCGTGACAGTTTTAAATGACAATAAAACTGAGTTACTTGTAGATCATGTTCTAAAAAGAGGGGTAGCCGTTTGCTTGAATATTCGCAGTGATTTAAGTTTAATTCGGGGTCAAAAAGTTAGTTCAAAGAGCGAACCCTTAAAAGTACCAGTCGGAAACGACGTGATTGGAAGAGTTTTAAATACTTTCGGAGACCCTATAGACGGGCTTGAGAATATCTCACCTCAGGCTCCGCATAGAGAGATTATTAGCCTTCCAGTTAAAGAGTCTAGTTTTAGTGTTGCCAAAACAGAGATTATGGAGACTGGCATTAAAGTAATCGACTTCTTTTCTCCATTTGTCAAAGGAAGAAAAGTTGGAATTGTGGGAGGAGCAGGGGTTGGTAAAACGGTTTTAACGATGGAACTTATTAATAATACCGCTAAGTTTGATCAAGGTATTTCAATTTTTGCCGGAATGGGAGAACGTATTAGGGAGGGTCATGAGCTTTGGGTAACCCTCAAAGAAAATGAGTTGTTAAAACATACAGCTATGTATTTTGCGCAAACAAACGAGAACCCTATTCAGCGTTCATTAATAGGATTAACTGCGGCTACTTCGGCTGAGTATTTTAGGGATCATGACCGAAAAGATGTTCTATTGTTCGCGGACAACATGTATCGATATGTTCAGGCCCGAAACGAACTCTCAACCGTCTTGGATCAAGTCCCTAATGAGGGAGGCTATGGGGCAACATTTTTCTCTGACGTTAAAACCTTGCAAGATCGCTTAACTTCTAGCTCTAAGGGCTCGATTACATCGGTTCAAACAATATATGTTCCAGCAGACGATATAACAGATCCTGCCGTTCAGATGATTCAACATGAAATGGATTCAATAATAGTTCTATCTAGAAGAGTAGCCGAGCAAGGTATTCGACCCGCCGTAGATTTAAGTTTGACTACTTCGTCTCTTCTAACGCCAGAGATAGTTGGAGAAAGGCACTATTTGCTAAGTGTCAAAGTTCAAGCCTTATTGAAAAAATACGACTCCTTGAAAGGGATAATCGCCATTATTGGAGAATCAGAGTTGTCGGCTGCGGATCGAGCGGATTATGCTAAAGCCAAGAAATTAATTATGAACTTTGCTCAAAATATGAACGTTATGACAAAATTGACTGGAGTTCCTGGTGATTTTTATAGCCGTGAACAAACACTTAAGAGCATTGAAGAAATTATCCTATGAAACCAGATGCTCCTATTCATAAGAACAATGACCTAAGTTCAATCGAAGATAATCGATCCAAAGAAGATAAGCAAAAAGACTTAGTGCTTCTTGATTTATTGGGTTCTAAAAAAAAATCAGAATATATTTATGTGAACGTAGCCAGTCCGTTTAATGTTTATTATGATGGTCCAGCTCTGAGTTTAAGCGCTCAAAACGATAGTGGTCCCTTTGATATTCTTCCCGAACACCATAACTTTATTTGTATTTTAATACCTTCGGAATTAGCCATTAGGCTAGAAGGCGGTCGTACCCAAAAGATTCAGATTAATGGAGGACTCCTCCATATACGAGACAATAAAGCAAATATATTTCTAGATATATAAAAATCTACAAAAGATGTTAAAATCGGTAACATAATGCATAAAAAAGTATACGTTGGTTTGTCGGGTGGTGTTGATAGTTCTGTTACGGCTGCCCTCTTGCAATACCAGGGTTATGATGTTACTGGTGTTTTTATGAAGAATTGGACTCAGGATTTACCGGGTTTTGAATGTCCCTGGAAAGAGGATTATCGTGACGCCAAACGTGTTGCCGTTAAATTAAATATCCCGTTTCGAGTTTATGATTTTGAGAAACAATATCGGCAGAAGGTAGTCGACTACATGATTGAGGGTTATCAGAAAGGTATTACTCCCAATCCCGATATTATGTGTAATCAAGAGATTAAATTTAAATTGTTCCTAGATACTGCTCTTAAAGATGGTGCAGATTATGTAGCTACTGGACATTATGCTCGAATCGAGAAAGGCCGACTTTTAACTGCTCGCGATAAGATAAAAGATCAAACATATTTCTTGTATCGCATGAGTCCCGAGGCTTTGCATCGTAGTATTATGCCGATTGGTGATTATTTAAAGCCCGAAGTTCGGACTTTAGCGCTTCAATATGGGCTTCCTACTGCCTATAAAAAAGATAGCCAGGGCATTTGTTTTGTTGGAAAGGTTGGAATCAAGGACTTTTTATTAAATGAGCTTGGTCCTCAGCCGAATGGCCCGATCATAGACCAAGAACATCGGATTGTAGGAGAGCATGATGGTGCAATATTTTATACAATTGGACAGCGTCATGGGCTTAATCTGGGGGGAGGTTTACCCTATTATGTTGTTGCTAAAGATATTGCTAAAAATATCGTCTACGTTACGAGAGATCTAAGCAGTCAAGAACTTTGGTCAGACCATCTGAAATTAAACGAGGTTTATTTTAATAATCCAGCTTATGTTCAGAACAATCAAATTATGGTCAGGGTTAGATATCGAGCCAAGCTAATTCCAGCTCAACTGAAGCTTAGCGCGAAGCTTAAAGGAGAACTTATCTTAAAAGAACCTGTTAAAGCTCCCTCTAAGGGACAATCAGCTGTTTTTTATGATCAAAAATACTGTCTTGGTGGGGGTATTATAGTATAATCAATAGATTCAAATGAATGCTCAAGAAATACGTCGTCATTATCTAAGCTTCTTCAAGCAAAGAGGCCACAAAGAAATAGCTCGAGCTTTGTTGGTTCCCCAAAACGACCCAACCACTTTGTTCACTGGAAGCGGTATGCAACCCTTAATTCCCTATCTACTAGGTCAAACTAATCCTAATGGTACGAGATTAACGGATAGTCAAACATGTTTAAGGGCTCAGGATATCGAAGAGGTCGGCGACAACCGTCACACCACATTTTTTGAAATGCTTGGGAATTGGAGTTTAGGAGATTATTTTAAAAAAGAACAGCTGAACTGGTTTTTTGAATTTCTGGTATCAGATATAGGTTTAGATCCAAAACGAATCTATGTTACTTGTTTTAGTGGGTATGATAAATATAAAATTCCGAAAGATGTTGAGAGCGCTCAGATTTGGCAAGATATTTTTAAAAAGGCCGGTCTTGATCATGCCATGCTAGATTTAAAAACAGAGAAGCAAGGATCATTAATCGGTACGAAGGATGCTCGTATTTTCTTTTATCAACATAAGAATTGGTGGTGCCGATCTGGGAGTATTGATACTATGCCGATCGATGAACCGGGTGGTCCAGATAGTGAGGTCTTTTATTTATTTGATTCAATCCCACATGATTTGAGCTATGGACCAAAATGTCATCCAAACTGTGATTGTGGTCGTTTTATTGAGCTTGGTAATTCTGTTTTCATGGAATATTTAAAAACTAAGAGTGGCTTTACTAAATTACCTCGCAAAAATGTCGATTACGGGGGTGGTTTAGAACGAATTGCAGCGGCTGCAATTGATTCGCCCGACGTCTTTAAAATTAGTTTAATGTGGCCCATTATTGAAGCTTTAGAAAAACTAAGCCATAAAAGTTATGCCCAGGAAACAAATTCAATGCGGATCATAACCGATCACTTAAGAGGAGCTTTATTTTTGGCTCTAGATGGAGTTGTGCCAAGTAATAAAGAACAGGGCTATGTTATGCGACGGCTTATTCGAAGGGCAATTCGGTTTAGTTTTAAGCTAGGTATAGAAAACAACTTTCTTGACCAGATTAGTGATGTTGTAATAAAGCTATACGAACAAGATTATCCGGAGTTAAAAACGCAGCAAGTAAAGCTGAAAGATATTTTGAACAAGGAAGAAAAAATATTCCGACAAACGCTTCGAAAAGGTATCAGAGAACTAAGCAAAATGAAAGACCAAAAAATTACCGGATCAGATCTATTTAGGCTTCAGGATACGTTTGGTTTTCCGCTCGAGCTTAGCTTGGAAGAAGCTTTTAGCCAGAATATTGAGCTTGACCCAAAGTGGCGCAAACAGTTTGATCAACTCTTAATTGAACAACGAACCAGAAGTCAAACCGCCACCAAAGGGGCGTTTAAGGGCGGACTTGGTGGAGATAGTTTGATTCATCGCAAATATCACACCGCTACTCATTTAATGTATCAGGCCCTTCGAGAAGTTCTTGGGGATCATGTTATTCAACACGGTAGTAATATTACTGGTGAGCGTCTACGCTTTGATTTTTCTCATCCCGATAAATTAACCCCAGATCAAATTAACCAAGTCGAAGCTATTGTTAACGAGCAAATCCGAGCTGATTTAAATGTATCATGGGAAGAATACCCAACTGATATTGCGATGAACGAGATGCACGTCCTAGGTGCTTTTGGGGATCGTTATGGTGATCGAGTTAAGGTTTATCGCATGCAAGCCAAAGATAAAGATCAACCCTTTTCATTAGAAATATGTGGTGGTCCTCACGTTGAACATACTGGCCAATTAATGGATGGTAACAAGAAATTTAAAATAATAAAGGAAGAATCTTCTTCGGCTGGTATCAGAAGGATAAAAGCGGTATTATCCTGATTTCTTAAGCTTAAATTAATTAATAGATGTGATAAAATTAAGCATATGCTTCAAAAATTTAAATCTGTATCAACTGAACTTACTCAAAGTTTGCTTCAAACCTTTAATAATAATAAGAGACAACTTTTAAAGCCTCGAAAAACCAAAGACCAATATCTGGTTGGCTTAGACATTGGTACGGAATATGTTAAAGCTCTAATTGCTAAAACCTCAAATCAAAATCCGGGAACACTTGAAATTATTGGAGTTGGACGTTGTCATCAAGGTTTAACAGATATGCAGGCAGGTGCAATTGCAGACATTGCAGCCGTTGTTGAAAATTGCGATAAGGCTCTTAGTGAAGCTGAAGCTCAGGCTGGAGTAAGTGCCCGGACTGTCATTATAGGCATCGCTGGTGAGTTAGTTAAGGGCACAACTAACAGTGTCAGAGTAAGTCGAAAAGATCCGACTCTAGCAATCGATAGTAATGAAATGGAAAAAATCATTAAATTAGTCCAGGATCGTTCTGAGGCTCGAGCTAAACAACAGTTAACTTGGGAATTAGGTGGCAAAAATGTCGACGTCCGACTTGTTAATAGCGCTTTAGTCGGAATTGAAATTGATGGTTATCCCATTAATAATCCAATTGGCTTTCAGGGTCGAGATGTTGTGATTGAACTGTATACTGCTTTTGCGCCCTTAATTCATATTGGTGCACTCGAGAAAACAGCCCAGGAACTCGATCTAGACTTATTGGCCGTAGCGGCTGAACCCTTTGCAGTATCACGAGCTGTTATTGGAAATGATGCTTCGGGTAGCCTCAGCGCCATTCTAATGGACGTCGGAGGAGGAACCACTGATATAGCCGTTATTAATGATGGTGGGGTGCAGGGAACGAAGATGTTTGGGATAGGAGGAAGAGCCTATACTAGGGGTATTGAGAAAGAATTAGGGATAACATTCGACCAAGCTGAACAATTAAAAATTAAATTATCTGGAAATGAAATACCAACTCAAAAACGACCATTAATTGAAGCCGCTCTTGAAAAAACAGCCGATACTTGGGTTAGTGGAATTGAGTTGGCTTTATCTGAGTTCGATAAATTAGACCATCTTCCTCATCGCATGTTTTTGTGCGGCGGAGGATCCTCACTTGATCTGTTAATAGATAAACTTGAACAATCTGATTGGTACAAAGAACTGCCCTTTACGCGTAAGCCCTCGGTCCATCATATTCGCCCAGAACAAGTTGTTGGGATAGTAGATCAAACGGGGATAGTTAATGATCATACTTTTATTACTGCCATGGGATTACTCAGGGTAGGACTAGATACAGCCGAATTTTCTGGTCTTAGTAGCGAAAATATTAAAGATAAATTAGATAAGATGTTGAGCGTTTAAAATGGCAGAATTGAATAAAGACACGATTTATATTGATCTAGACGACGAGATCACTAATATTATCGACAAAGTTGCATCTTCGAGCGCTAAATTAGTTGCTCTCGTTTTACCAAAACGAGCAACTGTTTTCCAAAGCTCAGTCAACATGAAGCTATTGAAGAGAAAAAGTGATGAACTGGGCAAGAATGTAGTTCTTGTAACAAGTGACACTAGCATTCTACCGCTAGCTGGATTAGTCGGTATGTTTGTCTCTAAGACTCTTAATTCTAGGCCAGAAGTACCAGTTGCCCCTAATATAAATCAGTCTATGATTGAAGCTTCGGAAGACGACGCTCTGAGCTTAGCTGATCCACTGGACGAAGGAAGTCATGTTGATTTTGGATCAAACGAGAATGCTCTTTTAAGTCAGTTGGCGTCTGAACCGGCACCCCTTAAAACACAATTAGACAAAGATCTTGAGACGATAAATCTCGACAATACAGCCTTAAAACAAGAAGATGCTCAACCTCTGGATCAGGCCAAGGATGACGAGCTTGCTCCCAAGAAACCAAAGAAGATTAAAAAAGATAAATCCAAAAAGGTTCCTAACTTTAAACGTTTTAAATTAATCCTAATTTTAATTCTAGTAGTTCTAATTACAGGGGCAATAATCTATTTATTAGCCGCTGTTCTTCCCTCTGCAACAATCGATATAAAAACTAATGCCTCCAATGTTAATGCCGATGTTAGCTTTAACCTTAGTACATCTTCCCAGTCTCTTAATCAAGCTAGCTCGACGGTTCCAGCTAAAGAAGTTAGTCTGACTAAAACCTATACAGCAACGGTCAATTCAACCGGTCAACAAAATAATGGTCAAAAAGCGACTGGTTCGGTCGTATTTGATGTCTGCGAAACTCAATTTCCTTTGACTACCCCACCTTCTATTGCCTCCGGAACGGGCATAGTTCAGAATAATTTAACTTATATTACGCAATCGACAGCTACGTTTAGCTATAGCAATACAACCCAAAATTGTGTTTACTATACTTCGGGCAACGTAAGTATTATTGCTCAAGCTGGAGGATCAAATTTCAATACTACTTCTAATAACACTAGCTTTACCGTTCCTGGATATGCTTCAACTACAGCAGTAGGAGGAGCGAGTGGAGGAACAGATAATATGGTAACGGTTGTTAGTCAAACCGATATTAATAACGCCCAGAATAAGATTAGTATTAATAATTCAGGCGCCCAACAAAAATTAACTTCAAAATTAAATCAGGCTGGATATTATCCGATTGGCGCTACTTTTACTTCCTCCCAACCAACAGTTAGTGAGAATAATCAGGCCGGGACGATTGCAGGCAGTGTAACCGTCACCGAAACCGTTAATTACACAATGTATGGTCTCATTAAAAGTGACTTAATAACACTTCTTGACAATAGCATTGCGGCTGAAGTAGGCAGTAACCAAAGTATTCTCAGTACGGGGCTCAATAATGCCGTCTTTTCTTACACCAATGGCAATAGTGACCCAACAGCCTTAACGGTTCAATCAACGGCTGTTGTTGGCCCGAATATTAAGATTAATAATCTTAAAACTCAAATCGAAGGTAAAAATATTAATCAGATTAAAAATATTGTTGAGCAAAATTCAAATGTCACATCTGTGGCGGTAAATCTAAGCCCATTTTATGTTTCAAGTGCTCCTAATAATCCTTCCAGGATTACAATTAATATTGCAAAGCCTTCTAAATAGACAATGATTGATAAAGGTTCACAAAAATCAATCTTAGCTCTTGATGTTGGACAAGTTAGAATCGGAGTAGCATTGATTAAAAAAGGAGATTGGGCAGCCCATGAATATCTGACACTTTTGAATGATGAGCAGTTTGAAGGCAAATTAAAGAATATTATCGATGAATTTCAAATTTCTGAAATTATAGTTGGAAATCCTAGGAATATTGATTCCAACGAAACAGTCCAAACACGTTACGTTCAAAATTTTGCAAGATTACATCTTGAGAAGTTTAAACTTCCACTTCAATTTGTTGATGAGTTTTTATCGTCTCATCAGGCTAAACTAATTTTAGAGCAAACTAAAAAGACTTTCACTAAAGCTGACATTGATAAAGTAGCAGCTCGGATCATTTTAGAAGATTACCTAAATAGTTTAAAATAATAATGAATGCATATTATGAAATCAAAACTTAGGATGATACCGAAACGAATTTGGATTTTGGTTATCATTATATTGATCATTCTAGTTTTGGGTGAACTGATAGTTAGGAAGATTTATAATAATTTACTTTTACCTGTTGCTTCGAAGGGATCTGCCCAAACCATTACCATTGCGAGCGGAAGCTCAATCCGCTATATTAGCGATTTATTGGCCCAAGATAAAATTATCCAAAGTTCATGGGCTGCCCAGCTTTATATTAACGCTCACGGCTTAAGTGATAAATTGCAGGCTGGCACTTATTCATTATCACCGTCAGAAGCTACCCCTCAGATTATTAATGAAATAGTAAACGGTCGAGTTGCAACTAAGCTAGTAACCATTCTGCCTGGAACTAATATCTTTAAGCTTCAATCTGATCTAGAGAAAGCTGGTTATTCCAAGAGTGAAGTGAGCAGTGCTCTTAATTTTAATAATTATTTAAGCTTGCCTCTCATGTCTTTTGTTCCAAAGGGAACAACGACACTCGAAGGCCTACTTTGGCCTGATTCTTTTCAAAGAAACAGTAACACTCCGCTTTCTCAAATTATAATTGAATCATTGAATGAAATGGATAGTCATTTGACTTCTTCTGTCCAATCAGAGTTTGCTTCGGAAGGACTAACTACCTATCAGGGGATAATTTTAGCTTCTATCATTGATCAAGAAGTTTCTAAGCCCAGTGATCAAATTCAAGTAGCTCAAGTCTTCTTAAGTCGACTTAAAGCTGGCATGAACTTAGGTTCAGACGTAACGGCTTACTATGGCTCAATTCTAAGTGGCCAGAAACCCAGTTTAAGTTTTAATTCACCCTACAACACCCTACTACACACTGGATTGCCCCCAACTCCGATCAGTACAATCAGTGCCTCTTCTTTGTACGCAGCCACTCATCCCGCCAATACGAATTGGCTATATTTTGTAACAGGAGACAATGGGACAACTTACTTTTCGAATACCCTAGCTCAACAACAGGCAAATACTGCACTTTATTGTCATAAACTTTGCTCTCAGGCGCCTTAACTAAACGCTCCAACAAAATGAATTATTACACTCTTGATTAGCAAGGATATAGATTGAAATTTTATAGAATTTTGTTACAATACTAAAGAGTCGATTAATATCCTAAAGAGCTGTCAATTAATCGATTTTTAGGTAGACAATATAGGTAGAGGAGTATTTAGATTAGTAACAATTTATCTTTGCTTCAAAAGGTTCAAGGACTCAGATTGCAAAATGTTGAGGGTATAGTTTCTCCTAAAAAAATAGTTGCTCCAAGCATAGAGAACTCTAAGCATTCGAGTTTGAATAATATTCTCAAAAGACTTTGGGCGTCAGGTGTCAGTCTAATCATAATCTTAATAGTTGGGTTGTTCTTATTGAATAATCAGTCTAATAGCACTGATTTAACTAATTTTAATGCTAATATTGGTAGTTCATCCAGCATCAATCCTTTAGACCAAGTCTCTTCAGCTAATATAGCTCTGGCTGTCGCCACCATTACAAATTTACCCGAAGCAACTTCTATTTCAAATCAAGCCGAGACTCAAAATGCTGAAGTAGCAATGGCTTCAACTGCGACTAATATTATTTCGAAACCTCAAATTACAACAACTTCCCTTAAATCGCGTTATGACATTTTTAGTTATATTGTTCAAAACGGGGACACTGTTGATAGCTTGGCTCAAAAGTTTGGAATTACATCAAACAGTATTATGTGGTCCAATAATCTTAATTCAAATCAATTAATTCCGGGTCAGAAACTTGAAATTCCACCCATGAACGGGATTGTCTATACAGTTCAATCCGGTGATACGATTGCTTCTTTAGCCCAAAAGTATAATGTTTCGCAGAGTCAGCTGATTGCTTACAATGATGCGGAAATAAATGGTATTCATGTTGGAGAAAAACTTTTAATTCCCAATGGTACTATTCAAGCGGCAACACCGGTTTCTTATAGTTGGAGTGGCCCAAGCTATGGTTATAATGGTTATGATTATGGATATTGTACTTGGTATGTAGCTTCAGTGATTAGCGTTCCAGATAATTGGGGTAATGCTAGTTCTTGGGCTTATTATGCTGCTCAAAGTGGCTGGAACGTGAGCTCTAATCCTAGGATCGGAGCTATTGCTCAAACTCCATACGCGGCTGGTGGTCAAGGTCATGTTGCCATCGTACAGGCAGTTTCAGCTAACGGTAGTGAGGTTCTAATTAAAGACATGAATGGGCTAGCTGGCTGGGATCATGTTGGTGAAGGCTGGGTTCCAACAAGCACTTTTCCGAATTATATCTATCATTAAGCTAGAAACTTTTGGCAAAATACTTTACCCTTAAGGTATGAACTTTGTAGATAAAGCAATTCTCAGTATTGAAGCTGGTCAAGGCGGCAATGGTCATAAAAGCTTTCGCCATGAACGTTATGTTAATAAAGGGGGCCCCGATGGGGGCGATGGTGGCGATGGTGGGAACATTATATTTGAGGCTAATAACAATCAAAATACATTAGCCCGTTTTCGCTTTAATAAACGACTCGAAGCCGAAGACGGTCAAGCTGGCGGTAAGAGTAATAAGCACGGCAAAAAGGGATCTGATTTAATAGTTAAGGTTCCTCTTGGGACCCAAATTCGATCGTCTGATAATCATCTTATTATTGATTTAATCCAGCCCAATCAACAAGCAATAGTAGCTCGTGGAGGTAAGGGAGGTTTTGGCAACGCTCATTTTATTTCATCGACTCGTCAAGCTCCTGACTTTGCCGAAAAAGGAGAACCTGGACAAAAATTAGAGGTAATCTTAGAACTCAAACTAATTGCAGATATTGCCCTTATCGGGTTACCGAATGTTGGAAAATCAACCTTATTAACCAAATTATCAAATGCCAAAGCTGAAATTGCGGATTATCCATTTACGACTCTTATTCCTAATCTTGGGGTCATGGATATTGATAAATCTCATAGTGTTCTATTGGCAGATATTCCGGGTTTGATCGAAGGCGCCAGCCATGGTAAAGGTCTCGGGCATCAATTTTTACGACATATCGAGAGAACTAAAGCCGTTCTTCATCTTGTTGATGTTTATTCGGTTGATCCCGTAAAGGATTATCTAATTATCAGAAAGGAACTAGCTAAATACAGTAATTTATTAGCTAAACTTCCAGAGCTTGTTGTTTTAAATAAGGCCGAAGGCTTAAATATCAAAGATATGAAGTCGATTCTAAAGAATCTTCAAGCTCAAACTAAATCCAAAATCGTTGTTATCTCAGCTCTCTCTGGGCTTGGGCTAAAAGAACTGCGTCAAGACTTAATTAAGTTAAGTTTTGTCGATAAAAAAGTAGGATCATCAAAATCCTCTCGGTCCAGTTTACCGGTAATTAATATATTAGATGATAAAAAGGGCTATACGATTGAAGTTAAAAAAGGTTATTATCAGGTTAATGGCTTTAATATTGAACGATTTGCCAGTCGAACCGATTTTAGTAATCCTCAAGCGGTTGACAGGATTAAAGATATTATGCGTCGGAACGGCATTACTCATAGTTTGCTAAGGGCTAAGATTAAGCCAGGCGATACTATTCAATTTGGGTCAAATCAGGCTTATCGTCTGGAATTCTAGGACTAATAATGGAGCCCAGTTTTTTCTTTTATGACCTTGAAACAAGTGGGTTATCTACTTCCAGAGATCAAATTCTCCAATTTGGGGGTATCAGAACTAACCTTAAACTTGAGCCAATCGGCCCAGAATATAATTTAAAGATTATGCTTCGGAAAGATGTTTTACCTTCTCCATCAGCGATTTTTTTGACAGGTATAGATCCGTTCCAATCAGGTATTACCGAAGCTGAGTTAGCACGTATTTTTAATACAGAAATAGCGCAATCTGGCACAATTTTTGTTGGATACAATAATATTCGTTTTGATGATGAATTTATAAGATATCTGAATTATCGGAATCTTTACGATCCATATGGTTGGCATTATAACAATAACCGTTCGCGATGGGATTTAATGGATCTAGTTCGGTTAACAAGAGCGTTACGACCGGGAGATATTAATTGGCCAGTTAATGAAGATGGTTTGCCGGTTAACAAACTTGAAAGTTTGACCCAAGCCAATAAACTTAATCATCTAACAGCACACGACGCTCTAAGCGACGTTTATGCAACACTCCAAATAGCGCAATTAATTAATAGATCAGCTCCTCGGCTTTTTCAATATAATTTGCGCCATCGTAGCAAACCGAGCTTAATGGAATTCTTAAGGGCTAATGCTAGCTTTGTTTATACGTCGAGTCATTTTGATTCTAAAAACCTTAATACGACGATTGTGGCGCCTCTGATGCTTGACCTAAACCAGAAGGTCGATGTTTTGGTGTGGGACCTCCGTTATGATCCTCTTCCATATTTAAATTTATCGAGTCAAGAATTGGCTGAGCTTTGGCACTACGACATAGATTTAAAACGAACAACGCTTCCGGTTAAATTAATTAAATTAAATCATTGTCCGGCTTTGGCTCCTTTAAGTACCCTTGATAGCGATACTAAGACAAGGTTAAATATTGATGATCAAGAAATATCCCGTAATAGGAAGAATTTATTTGATAATCGTCAGGAACTAGCTGCAAAGCTAACAGAAAGTCGCGCAATTTTAAATGTCTCTAAAATTACTGACGATCGGCCAGTTGATTTAAGACTATACGAAGGATTTATTAACAATAGAGACAATCAAGTGCTTCAATTAATTCACGAGCAAGATATAGCAACGCTCGTAAAACCTTTTAGCGAAGAAAGAATGAACTTTCTGTTAGCCGTCTATAAGGCCCGTAACTTCGAAGATCGACTTACCAAGGAAGAATTAGCGAATTTTAAGGAGTATACTCGTTCTTTGCTTAATTATAAAGACTATAAACCAAGCAGTATTGAAAGATATAAGCAAGAGATGCAACGGTTAAAAGCTAAAAAACTAGATCGTCATGAAGCAACTTTAATTAAAAAACTTGAAACTGTTTATCGTACTATTTCAAACGAGTATGGAGCTTAGCGGCTGGGAGAGGTTTCCGAAGGTATAAATCTCGAATAAAAAATCGAATATATTTTAAATAGCTAATATAATGATAGGTGAAGTAAATTATGATAAGTGTAGTTAGACCTAACCAGAAATAGAAATTAATCTGAATATTGGTTCCTGGAATTAAACCTAGAACAAAAAATGCTTGCATCTCACACCTCTTTAATTTATGGGGCATAATAATAACACCAAGTAGACTTAAGGTCAATAAGAAAACATTATATAAATTAAAACAAGTGATGAGTTAATTTTGAACTTCCTAAATAAGTAATATCAAAAGGAAGCATAATGCAGAATAACCAATCTGGATTATGCGTTAGGCATAGGCAACTTGAATAGTGACAATAAGGGGTTTAATTATTCTGTTTGCTATATAAAAGCTACCAGCCTAAATTGATGGTAATGACAGGATTTATTCTATATCTTTTTAATAGAATCTCTGACATTTAAGGAAAATTAGCGTGTTCCGTGAGATAGCTTTTTGAAATCTCAAAAAATATTCAGCAACAGAATATATTTCAAAACACCAATATGTGGTATACTAAGTCAAATGAGCAAGAATGACTTTTTAGAAAAGGTAGACGCCGTGCGTTCAAAGGCTGGCATAACACAAGCCTTGTCTCAAATTGGTATCATGGCTACAACAGAATTTATTATAAATTCGGGCCATAGTCCCGAATTAGAGCTAGCTGGTGGAGCATTATTAGGATCTTTGGCAATTAAAGCCTTCGCTGGACAACAATATCGAAAAGTATATCGTTCGTTGTTGACTCGATATAGTTCGGAAGAAGCTAACCAAACGGAAGACTTACGATCTCGGATGAGGCTTAGACAATCTGAAGAAAGCCAAATATCATCAGAAATAAGTGCAGCTACTTATGGCATTTTAAGTGGAGTTGGATTAGGGATCTCTGTCAATCCGAACATTTTGAATATAACAAGCGAGAACTTAAGATTGGGAGGTTTTATGTTAGGGGTAGTTGGTGTTGCATTGTCGATTTATTCTCAGAAGAAAGAATCATATGAACAAACGGATCAAGCTTTAAGGGACGTTGATCTTTTTGAGTCAAACAAAACCGTTGCTTAAGATAATACCTATTATTTTGTGCTCATTTGGTCTATAATTAAGATCTTCAAAAAAAGGGACATTATGGCCGATAATATAACCATTAAGGGTGCGAGAGAACATAATCTTAAGAATATTAATCTTAAGATTCCTCGTAATAAGTTTGTAGTTATTACGGGACTGAGCGGTTCTGGGAAGTCTTCCCTGGCCTTCGATACTATTTATGCAGAAGGTCAACGTCGTTATGTTGAAAGTCTTAGTTCCTATGCTCGTCAATTTTTAGGCTTAATGGAAAAACCCGATGTTGATCAAATCGACGGTTTAAGTCCATCGATATCTATTGATCAAAAATCGACTAGTCGAAATCCTAGGTCAACGGTAGCTACTGTGACCGAGATTTATGATTATCTTAGGTTGCTTTATGCCCGAATTGGGATACCACATTGTCCAATTGATGGAACTATTGTTGAGAAACGAACGGTTGAAAGTATAATTGACCAAATTCAACATGATTATTTAGATCAAAAATTAATAGTATTAGCTCCAATCGTTCATGAAAAAAAGGGGGCCTTTGAGCATCTTGGAGAACAGTATTCAAGATTAGGATTTGCCCGCATCCGAATCGATGGCTTAATCTATGCCATAGACGAGTTTCCAGAATTAGATAAGAATATTCGCCACTCAATTCAAATAGTAGTCGATCGTTTTATTAATACGGTCGAGGCTCTATCAAGACTGTTTCAATCTATTGAACAGGCACTCAGTATTGAAGCTTCTCGGGTTGATCTTTTAATCGGGAATGATGAAATTGTAGAAAGCTTTAATTTACTCTATGCTTGTCCTAATCATCCCGAGATAGACATTCCGGAGCTTGAACCTAGGTCTTTTAGCTTTAACTCTCCTCAAGGAGCTTGTCCAGTTTGTACGGGACTAGGCTCTCGAATGGAAATCAATCCGGAGTTAGTAATCCCTAATGGTCGACTGACCATCATGGAGGGGGCAATTCGACCCTACAACAGGATTAATATGGACAATTGGCACATTAAGAAATTACAAGCCGTTGCCGAACGTCATAATTTTTCACTCCATGTTCCGACTTCTGAATTGAAACCAAGTCAAATTGATCTAATTCTATATGGAACAGGCAAAGAGAAATATACAATTGGTATTGGAGGAGGACGCAAGTTTCAAACAACTTACAAGGGTGTAATTCCGGATCTTGAAAGACGTTATCGTGAAACCGAAAGTGAGTTTATTCGTAAAGACATTGAGAAGTTTATGCAACAGAAACCATGTCATGCTTGCCATGGCATGAGATTAAAACCAGAGATCCTGGCTGTTACAATTCAAGATAAATCAATCATGGATATTTGTGTAATGAATATCGATAATGCTTTAGATTGGTTTAACACATTGGATTTAAACCCAAATCAGGTGGCGATTGCCAGCTTAATATTAAAAGAAATTAAAGAGCGTTTAGCTTTTTTAGTTAATGTTGGACTAAATTATTTAAATTTATTACGCTCAGCTAATACTTTAAGTGGTGGAGAAGCCCAAAGAATAAGATTAGCGACCCAAATTGGTTCTGGTTTAATGGGGGTACTTTATGTTTTAGATGAACCCTCAATTGGGCTTCATCAAAAAGATAATGATCGTTTAATTCAAACCCTAAAACACCTTCGAGATCTAGGCAATAGTGTTCTGGTAGTTGAGCATGACGAAGAAACAATTCGCTCCTCCGATTATTTAATAGATATTGGGCCTGGCGCCGGTATTCATGGAGGTCAAGTTGTAGCGCAAGGGACACCTCAAGAAGTTGAACAAAAGGCTCAAGGCTTAACGGCCGAATATTTAAATCATAAACGAACTATCGCGGTGCCCTCAAAGCGTCGAAGTGGAAACGGAAAAGTACTTGTCATCAAGGGAGCTGACGAGAATAATTTAAAGAACATTGATGTTACTATTCCGCTTGGAATGCTGGTTGTGGTTAGTGGAGTTTCGGGTTCAGGTAAATCGAGTTTAATTAACGATATCTTAGCTAAAGAACTTTTAGCAAGACTCCATCATGCTTCAACCGTTCCAGGGAAACATCAGGATATCGAAGGTGTCAAAAATCTTGACAAGGTTATTATCATCGATCAAGAGGCTATTGGGCGAACCCCTCGCTCTAATCCAGCTACTTATACCGGACTTTTTACGCCTATTAGAGAACTCTTTGCGGCATCCAGTGAGGCTAAAATTAGGGGCTATTCGCCTGGTCGATTTAGTTTTAACGTCAAGGGCGGACGTTGTGAAAATTGTCAGGGTGACGGTATTATTAAAATCGAAATGCATTTTTTGCCAGATGTTTATGTGACATGTGAAGTGTGTAAGGGCCGTCGTTACAACAAAGAGGCTCTAGATATCCACTATAAGGGCAAGAATATTGCCGATGTCCTAGAGATGACCGTTGAACAAGCTAACGATTTTTTTTCTAATATTCCGGCAGTTAGTCGTAAGCTCCAAACTTTAGTTGATGTTGGTTTAGGCTATATTAAGTTAGGTCAACCAGCCACAACTTTAAGTGGAGGGGAAGCTCAACGTATTAAATTAGCCTCAGAACTATCTCGTCGTCCGACTGGACGTACCTTATATATCCTCGATGAACCTACTACTGGCTTACACTTTGAGGATGTGAAACGCCTCTTGAAAATTATGCACACACTAGTTGATAGCGGCAATAGTATGATTGTGATTGAGCACAATCTGGACATTATTAAAAATGCTGACTATTTGATTGATATGGGCCCGGAAGGAGGTGACAAAGGCGGTCAAGTTGTAGCTCAAGGCACCCCGGAAGTCGTTACTAAAAGTAGTAGCTATACAGCCCATTACTTAAAGAAGAGCTTATTATAGGTTTTTATTTCGGTCGAGCTTTCTTTTTCTTAAAACAAGGTGAACGATAGTCGGAGCGATTGAAACGATAATAACAAGTCCTACAACGTACAGAATATAATGATCAACGTTAGGAATTTTACTTCCAATATAATATCCTACCAGCGAGACGGTGATGGCCCAAGCTAGATCTCCGATTGCATCGAACATTAAGAACTTCCTGTATGGCATTCTAGCAATACCACTTACTAAGGGGTTAAAGGTTCTAATAACTGGTACGAAATGGGCCATTAAAACAGTTTTAGATCCATATTTCTGGTAATAATGTTCGGCTCGAGCGATGTGCTTGGGATCAAACAACAAACTATCTTCTTTCTTAAAAAAAGATCTTCCAAATCGTCGTCCTAGATAATAGGCGGTGCTATCTCCTGCAATGGCAGCAATAGTAGCCACGATAATTACGGCCAGTAGAGACATTTTGCCCATCATGGCATAAATGCCGGCCGCAATTAAAAGTGTATCACCGGGCAAGAAAAATCCTAAGAATAATCCAACTTCAGCAAATAAAAATAATCCAAGTAAAAGCAATCCACCACTTTGAATAATATGATTTACGTTAAACATGGCTTAATTATAACCTAAGCTTGCATAATTTAAGCCTTAAGATCATAGAAGTAAAGCTAATTCTAAGCTAATTTTATAAGCTTAGTCTATTATGCTACTCTCAAGACTATTAAAAGTTACTACAATCTGATACAATAAATAAAAATAGATAAGGAGAGATTTTTAATGTCATCGGATCAGATTACACTCGAGCTCGAGCCAAGACAGATTCTTGGTAAAAAGGTTAAGCATTTAAGGGCGCAGGGAAAAACTCCGGCCGTCATTTATAATCATGGTAAGGAATCGATTATAGCTCAAGGGGATGCAATTCAAATGATGAAAGTCCTGAATATAGCTGGTAAACATCATCCTGTTCAAATTAAAATTGGGGACAAGACCTACACAACTCTTATTAAGGAAGCTGACTTTGAAAATAAGCATCAAAATCTAAATCATTTAGTCTTTAACGCCGTAGCAGCTGATCAAAAAGTTGAAGCAGAGATTCCTATTCATCCTCGTTTTAACGAAGGTAATGACAGTAGTCCTGCTGAACGAGCAGGATTAATGGTTCTAAATAATCTTGAATCAGTTGTAGTTGAGGCTATGCCCAAGAATCTTCCTGATATTATTTATTACGATGCGGAAAAATTAATAGAAGTCGGAGATCATATTCGGGTTTCTGATCTTTTAATTCCAGAGGGTGTTGAACTTAAAACCGATCCAAACACTCAGGTTGCAAGTGTCTTCGAACCAAGTGCTGTGGCTGCCGCCAATGACGCTGTCGGAGGAGAAGAAGATGTAACACCAGAAGCAACTTCCGAAGAAGAGGTTGCTAAAACGGAGTCGGCTGAATCGGTCAAAGAAGCTTAAACAAAAGATAGAGATCAAAAAGTAAACTATACGAAAAAATGGAACACTCTCCTTTTAATCTTGAAGATGACGACGAAGAGGATGATCTAAGCTCTCTCAAGCCTAAAAATCGAATTCGACCCAAGTTATTCGAGAATCTTAAAGCCGAAACAACTCGAAAAAAGGAGGGAACAGAGGACGTTGCCGATTATGTTAAAGAACTTGAGTCAAAAGCGGATATTGAGCTTAAAAAAGAGCTAGCCTTAGATCGCGCCAATGAAATCGAGCAAGAGGAGATTAGTCCAGAGGATCAAGTTGTCTTAGATTATTTAAAAGCCGTCGAGATTAGTGGTGATTATGACGAACCGCTACAAGAATCTCTTGAGAAGATTAAGCAAGAAGAGCCTAACGAAGAGCAAGATTATGAGGACCTTCCAGAGCTACTGCTTGATCATCAGCACCAAGAAGTATCCGATCAAACCATAATGGTCCCAATTGAGCATCGGCCAATTCCTGAGCCAGTTCCAATTTATAGCCCAAAGCAAAACGAGGCTAATATCGAGCAAGCTCTCTCGCATAAAGTATCTTCCGAGAATAAGCAATCAAAACAAGCTGATACCATGAGCTTAATCTTAACGGAAGCTTTCTTCCGATCTAAATCCAAAGAAGCTCCGAATATAAAAAGCCCAAAGAAAACTGAGGAAACAACAGGTAGCATTCATCTTCGGGCTGATTTACATCAAAAGGAAGATCAGCTAAGGGCCACGTTTAGGACAGTTCATACTCCGATTGAGGTTTCCCCTCAGCAGGACTTACAACAAGAGTCGGATCGCTCTAGTTTCCCTCAAGTTGAGAAAAACCTAAAAAAAGAAGTTCCTAACATAATTCCCGAAATCGAGCAAATTGGTAAAACTATTAGTGAAAAAACAATTGCTAAATCTAGGCTAAATGAGCCAGAAAAAATTGACATTGTTCACTTAAAGAAAGCTGATTTATTAAAAGTAGCCAAGAAAATTGAGATAGACGGCAGTTCCCTCGCTACAATTTATCGTTCCGAAAGATTAAGCGAAAAAGGATTAAGACGTATTATGGAGGTCTATTTTAGGGGCGGCAATATTAAAAAGGCCTTGAAGCGAGAACTAATTGAGAAACAAATCGATTTTGAAAGAGACCCAGTCTTAAGAGATCAAGGCTTTAATTATCAACCGATAGCAGTAGCTCCAGTTAGTAAAATTGATGAATTAATTCAAAAGAAGGGGATAGTTTGGGATAATAGTGACTATCATCAGACCAAAAAAGAGAAGCCGTCTAAAAAACAAGCCCCAAAAACTGTATTAAAATTTACTTTAGTAGACCTAAGTTTTCTAATTCTGATCTTAATTTTAATTGTTATAATTATATTTATAGTACTAATTAAGAGATAGTCTATGATGCAAAAAATTATTTTATTCTATAAATTTGTTCCCCTGGTTAATACAGAGGCAATTTGTTTATGGCAAAAAAGCCTAACTCATAGGCTGAATCTAACAGGACGTGTCATCATTGCTGAGCAAGGCATCAATGGAACATTAGGTGGCGATATACAAGATCTTAAGACATATATTAAAGAGACTAAGACTTTATCGGCGTTTAAGGATATTCAATTTAAGTGGAGCGATGGTAAGCGATCTGATTTTCCAAGGTTATCAATCAAAGTTAAACCTGAATTAGTCAGTTTTAAATTTGATGATCAGCTCGAAGTAACGCCAGACGGTATTAAGAATAGCGGGCAGCATCTTAAACCGGAAGATCTTCAACAATTCGTTAAAACTAACAAAGATACAATTTTTTTCGATGGGAGAAATCTTTATGAAGCGAATATAGGTCATTTTAAAAACGCCATTACTCCTCCTGCTCGAACATCTAGAGATTTTAAAGATATTTTAAGTAGTGGAGATTATGATCAATATAAAAATAACCCTATTGTAACTTATTGTACTGGAGGAGTTCGGTGCGAAGTGCTTTCGGCTGTTATGAAAAGAAGAGGCTTTAAGAAAGTTTATCAATTAGACGGTGGAATTGTAAAGTATCTCGAACGCTATCCAAGAGAAGGGCTATGGGAAGGTTCATTATTTGTTTTTGATAAAAGGATGAGTCTAAAGTCTGACTCAAACCAGAAAGATATTGGGCGCTGTGTTCATTGTGCGACTCGAACCAGTCAATATCTAAATTGTGCCCTTAAGAAATGTAATAACTTAGTTTTGATTTGTGAAAAATGTCAAAGCGAACCTTCAAAACTGTATGATAGTGTGAGCTGTTATCAAGAAGCTTTGCTAGCCTCAAATTAAGATGGCCTTAAATAAAACTCTCGAGTCTAAACTAAAAAATCTTCCCACTACCCCGGGAGTTTATTTTCATAAAAATAAAGCTGGTCAAATTATCTATGTCGGGAAGGCCCTAAATCTTAAGAATAGGGTTCGACAATATTTTCGTTCTAATTCGAAGTTTGATCCTAAGACCAAGGCTCTTATTGCTGATATAGAAGATACTGATTGGATGCAAACAGAGAGCGAAATTGATGCCCTCTTTCTAGAAGCGGAAATGATTAAACGCTATATGCCTAAGTATAATATCTTACTGAGGGATGATAAATCATTAGTTTACATTAGAATAAATATTAATTCAGATTATCCGACCGTAACTCTAACTCGTCATCCACTTGATGATAAAGCTCGTTATTTTGGTCCATATCTAAGCTCGCTTAGTGTTAAAAGGGCACTCAAAAGCCTAAGACCTATATTTCCTTATGCCATTAATAACAATAAGGCCCTAAAAAGAGTGAATATAAGTTATCATCTTGGGCTGGATCCAGGACTAGAAGAAGGCAAAACTAGTCTCAGTGATTATCGTCATAATCTCAGACAATTAATAAGAATACTGGAAGGAAAACGAAATTCTTTAGTAAAAGACATTGAAGCCGAAATGAAACATTTTGCCCAGCTAGAAGATTATCAAAAAGCCGCTAAAGCTCGCAATAAATTGATCGCTCTAAAGGGGTTATCGCAAAAGATAATGTTTAGTGACTATGATTTTATCGATTTATCCAAAGATCATGCTTTAGATGAGATTGTCCGCCTCTTTAATTTGAAAAAAGCTCCGGCACGAATTGAGGGCTATGATATTAGCCATATGTCTGGCAAAGAAGTAGTTGCCAGCATGGTTGTATTTAAAAATGCCGTAAGCGATAAAACTAGTTATCGACGCTTTAAAATTAAAATTGATCGTAATAACGACTTCTATAACATGAACGAGGTTATTTCTAGAAGATTTGCTCTACGAAATATTAAATCCTGGGGATTACCTGATCTAGTTTTGATTGACGGTGGGAAAGGGCAGTTGGGTGCTGCCCTAAAAGCTCGTAATGCTCAAAAGGTAAAAGTGCCTTTCATTGGATTAGCTAAGAAAGAAGAATTGGTTATTATAGATAAATTAGGCTCTAATATAACTCTAAATTTAGATTATTTAAAAAAACTGAATGGTTATAAAACGGAAACGCCAGAATTCTTCTCGGTTAAACTACCGACTAATAGCAATATTCTAAAATTGCTCCAGCGAATAAGAGACGAAAGCCATCGTTTCGCAATAAGTTATCACTCTCTTTTGAAAACTAAAAAAATGACTCTTTCAGCAATTGATGCTATTCCTGGAATTGGTCCTAAAACTAAGAAAGCCTTACTTTCTAAATATGCTTCAATTCAGGAAGTCCAAGCAGAATCTATTTCAGGGCTATCGAAAGTTATTCCAGCCGATAAAGCCCGTAAGATTAAATCCTACTTTATCGAATGAAGAGCTCTTACTAGGGGGCCTCGTATGTCTTCAAATATGGTTTTGGTTTCCAGGTGAAGTGAAACATTATGAAATCTCTTCCTGAGTAGATAGAGGATTAAGCCACTTAAGATTAGACCGAAACCAATCAGATTGGTTGTTGGAGAAATAAAAAATAGTTCGAGAGCTGAAAAAATAATTCCTAGAACGGGCAATAATTTACCTCCTGGCAATTTTATGATACCTGGATACTTATTAGATTTAATTAATTTGTAAGCACCAAAATTAACTATAATTAAAGCCCAGATGGCACTAACGTTAGCAAGTCCTATGATTGTGTTTGTCTGATTGCTGGCGATTAGAATTATATAAAGAAAAGCACCCCCCAGCACGCTATAATAAGGGTGCCCATGCTTTAGTTTTCCCAAGATAGTCGGGACTTGTTTGTCTAGAGTTAGACGAATCATTATTTCGGAAGATCCTAGAATATTAGCATTAGCTGACGAAAGTGTGCTAACCAGAGCTCCAATAATAATTAAAACACCTCCCACTGGACCGATTAATTTTTGGGCAGCTGCTCCAACGCTAGCTTCCGAATAAGTATGAATATGAGCTGCAAGTAAGGCCACAACTACTCCTACATAAATAATCGTAACGATTAGCATACTCAAAATGATTGCTCTTGGGATAGTCTTTGTTGGGTTTTTAATATCTGATGAAATGTTATTAATGACATTAAAGCCGAGAAAAGCTATGAATAAAAAGGCACTACTGACTAGAATTTGGTTTAAACCATGTGGATCAAATGGTTTTAAATCATTGATACTAAAGAACTTAATTCCAAAGATAATTAATAAAACTAGAATTAACAGTTTTAAGCCAACCAAGAAACTTTCAACTCGCGCAATCTTACTTGCTGGACCCAGGTTCAGAAGAGTTATTGCAAGTGCTCCGCCTAAGGCCCAAAAAATTGCTGATTGGTTTTTAAGAAAAAATTGGGTTAGATACAATCCAAATGCATTGAGGACGAAAGCTGCTCCAATAATGCCGGCCAAATAAAAGCTCCACGAAGTAAAGAAAGACCAAATTGGAGATCCTAGGGCTTTTCCAACCAATTCGTATCCAGAATAGCGAGCACTATGTTTAGCTGATGCGATAGTCGCAAAAGAAAGAGCGGAAACTAAAACCATAATTCCGGCTATGACAAAGGATAAAATGGCTGAAGGACCAGTTTGCTTTAAGGCTAACCCACTCAAGACAAAAACTCCTCCACCTACCATTGCTCCGACAGCAAAAGCAATGCTCGCGATTAATCCAATTTTCTGAGTATTTGTTTTAGCCATATCGTATAGTTCTACGTTATAATTTAAAGCAATCATTATAATTATGAAAGACCTAATTTCAAGTTTCTATAAAAATAATAGAATTAAGCTTCAAGGGAGTTGTTCTCCTCGATTATTAGTTGTGAGAGCTTCAGACGCCATTCAAAAATCGGCGGACCAGGCTTATCCTTTTTATCAGAATTCAGACTTTTGGTATCTAACGGGGTTAAATTTTCCAGGTTTAATTTTAGTGATCGCGCCCAATGAACATTTTTTAATAGTCCCAACACTATCTAAATATAAACAGATTTTTGATGGTCAAATTGACCGCGAAGAATTGATTTCAAAATCGGCCGTTGATACGATTTATAACCAGACGGAAGGTTACTTTAAACTTAAACAGTTACTTCTGCAATATAAAGAAGTGGGCCTACCGTCACCGTATCTAAGATTAAGAGAATTCCAGATTTTAAATGCACCTTATTTTGTTGTAATTAAGAGGTTGCTTTCACGCTTAGCTAATCATAAATTAAAATATATATCGATTAATCGAGAATTAGCCCAAATGCGGATGATTAAACAACCTATTGAACTGGAATTTATTCAAAAAGCAATCGATATTACTATTTCGGGCATGGAATTAGTCCTCGCTAATCTTAAGCAAGATTCGGCTTATTCGAAGCCTAAAGTTTTAGCTGACTTAAGTTATAGCTTTTTGAGTAGGGGTAGTAGTGGACATGCTTTTGATCCAATTATTGCTAGCGGGAGTGAAGCGGTCACTATTCATAATTCGGATCGTCAGCATTTAATTGCTTCCGACCAGCTTTTAACATTAGATATCGGTGCTGAATATAATCACTATAGCGCTGATCTTACTCGAACTTTTATTCCGTCGAAAGCATTAAGCCGTCAGCTGGAAGTCTTTCGAGCGGTTCAAGATGTACAAACCGAGGCCATAAAATTAATTCGTCCTGGGTTACTGGTGTCAGAGCTCGAGAAAGAAGTGCAAATGATGATTGGCCTACATTTGAAACACCTTAAATTAATAAAAGAACCCTCTCCTAATTTGATTAGAAGATATTATCCTCATGCTTGTTCGCATTCTTTGGGACTCGATACTCATGATCTAGCGGATTATAGCCAGCCTTTAGCCGAGAATATGGTTATTACCATTGAGCCTGGCATTTATATTCCTGAGGAGGGAATAGGAGTCCGATTAGAAGATGATATTTTAATAACAAAGAACGCTAATTCAAATTTGAGCAAAGCTCTCCCGACAGAGCTGGTAATTTAAAACTTAATCATGATAAAGTAGTAAGATCAATGAAAAACGCTTTTTTCCGGTTTATTACAAAGTGGTTTGTTAGTAGTTTAGGATTATGGATCGCGGCAGGTTTTTTAACTTCTCAAATAACGTATAGTAATCGATTAATTGACACTTTGGCTGCTGGTTTTATTTTAGCAATCGTCAATACTATTCTTAAGCCGATTTTGGTAGTTTTGTCTCTTCCTGCTATTATTTTTAGTCTTGGTTTATTTATGATTATTTTAAATGGTGCAATGGTCTATCTTGTTTCTAAACTTTATACTCCAATGCATATTACTAATTTCTGGGCGGCAGTTTTTGCCGGTATGGTAATTGGTTTGGTAAACTTTTTAGTATCAACTATAATAGACACTACCAAGCAATGAATATATTCAACTACATCACAATTATATCGATGCTCCTAATGACTCTTTTGATTTTAGTTCAAACTAGAGGTGCTTCTCTAGGTGCAGGTTTGGGTGGGGCGGGCGAAATCAATACTACTCGTCGTGGTTCAGATAAAACGATTTATCAGTTGACGATTGTTATGGCGATTATCTTTAGTATATCTTTAGTGCTCGGAGTTATTCAGAAGTAAAGTTCACTTATCTCGATGAGATTAAAGGATACATTGCCTAAATTTAAGTTTATACATAAATTAAGAAGTAGTTTTTCGTATTTCGCAGATTTTAATCCTGAAAAAAAAATAGATAAGTATTTTTACGATCGAATTAAGAATTTATTAAAAGTTAGTCGATTTATAATAACATGGAGTGGTTTATTGATTTTAATCGCTAGTATTTTAATCGTCCAAAATTATTTACTCTCGGGGTATTATCAGAAACTTGAACCAATTCCCGGAGGAATATATAACGAAGGAGTACTAGGAACATTTACTACTGCTAATCCGATCTATGCCACAAGTGATGTTGATACTTCAATTTCGCGATTAATTTTTAGTGGGCTATTTAGTTATAATTCCCAAGATAAATTAGTAGGCAACCTTGCATCTGGCTATACAGTTAATAAGTTAGGGAATATTTTTACGGTTTCCCTCCGACCGAATTTAAAATGGCAAGATAATGCTAATTTAACGTCTCAAGATGTTGTTTTTACCTATAAGCTAATTCAAAACCCCAATACTCTTTCCCCGTTATTTAATAGTTGGCAGGGAATTCAAATTTCAAGTCTTGGTCCACTTAAGGTCGTCTTTAAATTACCGGATCCTCTGGCATCATTTCCAGAACAACTTACAACGGGAATACTGCCTTATCATATTTTGAAAAATATTGCTCCATCGAATCTTCGTTCAGCTTCTTTTAATACCTTAAACCCCATAGGATCTGGTCCATTTCGCTGGCAAAGCATTGCCGTTAGTGGTAATTCGCCGTCAAATGCAGTCGAAAAAATATCGCTTATTCCTTTCCAAGATTATAGGGGCGGTAGTCCTAAACTTAACGCTTTTGTTGTTAATGCCTATGCCGATAAATCAGAGCTAATAAATGCTTTTTTAAGTGGCGCTTTAACCAGTATTGAAGGACTTAATACTATTCCAAAAGCTATTAAGCATATGCCTAACGTAAAAATTCATAATCTGATTTTAACGGCTGGAGTTTATGAATTCTTTAAGACTACCGCAGGTGTTTTAGCAGATGTCAACGTCCGGAAAGCTTTAATCGAGGCAACGAACGTCTCTGCTATCATTAAGTCTTTAGGCTATGTAACACACGCCGTCAACGAGCCGTTACTTGAAGGTCAATTAGCCTATAATTCAAGCTATCGCCAAGCATCCTATAATCTCTCTGGAGCTCAAAGTATTTTGAGGCAGGACGGTTGGACAATTGGTACGAATGGAGTGCTCCAAAAAAATGGAACAAGCTTAGAGTTTAATATGGTCGTTGAGAATAACTCGGAATATTTAAAAGTTGCCCACGAACTTCAGGCTGACTGGTCAAAAATAAGGGCTAGGGTTCAAATTATTAGTTTATCCCAAGCTGAACTTTTGAATGCAATTCAAAGTCATGATTATGATTCGATATTATACGGGATATCGATCGGAATTGATCCAGATGTTTTTGTTTATTGGGACAGTACTCAAGCTAGCATCCAGTCCTCAACACGTTTAAATTTATCCGAATATAGCAATCCAGTTGCTGATGAATCCTTGGAGGAGGGTCGAACGAGATTGAACCCAGCTTTAAGAGTTATTAAATATCAGGATTTTTTACGAGCTTGGCAACAGGATGCACCTGCTTTAGGATTATATCAACCGAGGGATCTTTATATTACTAATGGTCGGCTATTTGGGCTTAATAATACTCTAATTAATAGTTATGCTGGACGCTTCAATAATGTTCAAAACTGGGAGATCAATCAAGCCAATGTTACCGATAAATGATCCTTATTTAAGGTATACTTAAATAGTGTTGCGCGCGGATGTGGCGGAATGGTAGACGCGCTAGCTTCAGGAGCTAGTGGTTTTTATAACCATGGAGGTTCGAGTCCTCTCATCCGCACCAAATAGCTTGTTTTGTTGAAGCTTATGGTATTATTTTAATAGTGATATTATGATTAAGAAAGACTGAGGGAAATGAGTAAGATAGCCCATTATTTACAAGAGCATTTAATTGGTGAAGTTATGACCTCAACTGATGCTCGTAATTATTTTAGTAGCGATGCTAGCATCTTTAGTATTCAACCGGCGGTAATAATTTATCCCAGAAACGAGAACGATATTCGCAAAACAGTTCGATTTAGTTGGCAGTTAGCTGAACGAAACCGAATTTTTCCTATTACCTCTAGAGGTTCCGGTACGGACACGACTGGTGCAGCTATTGGTTCAGGATTAATCTTAGTCTTTCCAGCCCATTTAAACCATATTCTTGAACTAGACAATAAGTCTGGATCGGTTCGAGTTGAGGCAGGCATTAATTTTGCCAAACTACAACAAACGTTAATTAGCCACGGATTTTTTATTCCAGCTTATCCAGCCTCAATCGAATACTCTACTTTGGGTGGAGCCGTTGCCAATAATGTTAGCGGAGCTAAATCTTATAAGTATGGTTCAATCTCAAACTATATTAAAACTTTAAGAGTAATTTTAGCTAACGGAGAAGCAATCGAAGTTGGTCGACTCAACAAAAGGGAGCTAAGTAAAAAACTTGGACTAGCAACATTTGAAGGAGAGATCTATCGATCAATTGATACTTTGATTGAAGAAAATAGAGAAGTTATTAATAAAGGACGAATCAATATCACTCACAATAACGCAGGCTATAATTTGTTCGATGTTAAGTCTGACGATGGAGGTTTTGACCTTATACCGCTCTTGCTTGGCTCTCAAGGTACCCTAGGAATAATCTCAGAAGTAGAGTTAAGCCCAAGACCTTATAACCCTGAATCTGCGCTTATAATGGCCTATATAGATGATTTAGGGGCACTCCAAGCAACCATTGATTATGTTAGAGGTTTTAAATATCCTTTAGCCTCAGTAGAAGTTATCAATAGAGCACTTTTAGAAGAAGTTCATAAATTAAATCCTAATCAATTTAAGGATTTACCAAATCCTTTCCCGGAATATATTCTATTCTTGGAGATAGATGAACTTAATGACCATCATCAAAAAAAGAACTTAAAACATATATCAAAGTATTTTGGTAAATCTGGTATAACTTTTCAGATTGAGACTGAACCTGATCTTCAGCAGAAAATAATTAAGATTAGAGAGGTATCTTCGATGTATTTAGGCCATAACGATGGCCTTAAGAAGGCGATGCCAATAATAGATGATGCCATTGTTCCACCGAATCGAGTTCAGGAATTATTAAGTGGTTTAGATCAAATTTACAAGGCCGTTAATTTAAACTCAATGGCGTTCTGGGGACATGTAGGGGACGGTAATCTTCATCTTCAGCCACATTTAAACTTGAATCAGATAGGGGATCGACAAAAAGCAATTAAACTTCTTGAAGAATACTTTAAATTAGTGATAAGTTTAGGGGGAAGTATATCTGGAGAACACGGAGACGGAAGACTTAAGACTCCTTATTTAGAATCACAATACGGAACAGAATTATATGCGTTAATGCAGAAAACAAAACAAATCTTTGATCCTTATAATATCTTTAATCCTGGAGTTAAATTCGGCACATCACTAGATGATATTAAAAAGTTAATTGCTTCAGATTTTAATTACGGTGAGCTTTATACTTTTCTTCCAAGAAGTTAATTAAAATTATTGCACCTAACTGGTGCGCGAGAGAGGACTCGAACCTCCACACCCTTACGGGCACAGCCACCTCAAGGCTGCGTGTCTACCATTCCACCACTCGCGCTTAAACTTCTTCTACTATTATATTAAGAATATTAATGCATAAAAGCAATATCTATGTTATCATTTTAACCAGTTATCGAGGGTGATTAGCTCAGTTGGCTAGAGCATCTCGTTTACACCGAGAGGGTCGGGGGTTCGAGTCCCTCATCACCCACCATAACGATTTCCATTTCGATAATACGGCGCTTTAGCTCAGTTGGTAGAGCAGAGGCCTGAAGAGCCTTGTGTCCCCAGTTCGAGTCTGGGAGGCGCCACCATTAACGTGCGGGTGTAGCTCAGTTGTTTAGAGCGCATCCTTGCCAAGGATGAGGCCAGGGGTTAGAGTCCCCTCACCCGCACCACTTGAACGCTGTTGAACGTTTTCCTAATAGCTTTAGAGATGACAGCTAAACTAGCTTTAGTAAATTTTAGGTTACCACAAAACTTCATCTTAGATTTTGATAGAGTCCTATGAGCACTCATACACCAAGGGTAGCAATAACTAAGAATATATTATATAATATTGATCATGTCAGAACAATTGAGACTACAAGAATACTACCCAGGATTTGATCAAAAAGTACTTGATGCAGTAGCAGATGTTGCGCAACAGCAACGATCTAGTTCATGGGAACAGATAAAAAGTGAACTGCCAGATAATACTGTATTTTCAACTGAGGATTCATCTATAGAGTTATTGGATATTGTTCCAAAAGACTATGACGAAACTTGGGTTTATCATCTGCCCATGGGTAATCCCTTGGCCGACCATATGCAACTTCGAGTCGCTACATTAGCAGCGGCTAAACCCGATAAAAGGATTATAGCTATAGGGAACCCAAGCGGTCCCAGCCAGGGTGTTGGTAAGCTTCCTTCCACAGCTCTTCGTACTGTATGGTCTGGTAACTTAAGACCGACTATTGATCCTGTAATGAAATATCTAGCTTCACAGAAAATAGAGCAAGCTACACATATTGGTTTTTCTTATGGAGCTGAAAAAGCTGCTGCAGCCTCACAATATGCCGAAAAGTACGACCAACAAGTTCTATCAGGATTATTCATGGAACCAGTAGCCATCAAACATCGAGGGCTGCTAGAGTTAGGCAGAGATTTTAATAGTACAGCAGCTGCACTTGAAGGCTACGCTAAAGCTTCAGCAAGTAAACCAGTGGAAGAAGCAGGTAAACGAGCTGCAGAGAAAAGTCATGGTTTGGTTGGGTATGGATTAGGGTTACTTCGCATTAGCAATATTGCCATAGCTCATGCTCTAACTAAAGAAGGCTTTGAAAATAGAGTTGACAGTGGCCTGACAAGTCAAGCGGAAATGCGAGCACATTTAGTTTGGGGCACAGAAAGTGAACTAGCAACTCATGGCTTAATGATTGAACTTGCAAGCCGAATTCAGTCTAATTTTGGGGTTGGACGCGTACGTACAATGGAGATGGTTGGTCAAAAGCACGCCATGGGAGACGATGTATTCTTGCATACTGCTATGGTGTTACAAAATCTCAACAGATAAAATCAATTCCTGAAACTTTACCCGAAAAATACCTCCTAGCATATTTCTAGCCAAACCTACTTCTTTAGATAAACTAACGACTGACCTATATGATTCCATTAGGAATATGCCTAATTAAGTGCCACCAAGCTATATATTAGAGTTTAATTAAGTATTAGATAAATCAATCTTAGAACATGGGTGTTCTATGCTGTCCCACTCCCCTTATAATAGACACACTGTGCTTAGCTAGCTAGTACAATTAATTAAGTAACTGGAGTAAGTAAGATGTCTAATTTTAGAATTATTGA
>JAJZJS010000005.1:0-58698 GCA_021810025.1 bacterium
AGAATAATTTCAATTGGTCGTCGAAACGAAAAGACATATAAAGGTTTATTGTTTGCATTTTAGTCCATTAATCATTTGGTTATGCTAATGCTAAAGCTATAACCTAGATTAGTCGGAAATTCGTTAATGATGCCCAGCCAATTATCCAAAATTTAGATTTCTACTGCTAGTTTTACACCTGTTTCCTTAGCAATTTGTAAAATAGCCTCCCTAAGTTTATCCATTTGATGAGACATGAACTTCATTTCGTTATGATAATCTCGAACTTGTGCACTTAACTCAGCAATAGCTCCTCTAATATCAGCCCTATCGGCCCTAGCTTCGTCGAATCGTTTATTAACATCATTACGGAATTCCTCAACGTATTTAAATAGTTTTGTAAATTGATCTTCACTCATATACTATATTTTAGCACTATTCCTTTTCTATGGTTAAATAAAACTTTAGATTTTTTAATAATTATTAATAGTCTCTTCCATAGTATTTATACTCAATTAATTTTAACCAGTTAAGTATCGAGTTATCCGTTCAAATTAGTCGGAAATTCGTTAACGATGCCCAGCCAAAACTATATAGGCAGTAGCCTTAGGTAATATATGCTGGCATTTGCTGCGAATTCTCTAAAGAGTGTTTAACACGGAACATAATGGCCAGCCAATTTGATTTAGTTCTCCGATTATGGTATTGTAAATGTATGGATTTACGTCTCAAAGAAATTAAACGACTTTCACAATATACTAGAGTTGAGTTTGAGAAAGGTGCCATATCAGAAGATGAGATGATTGAATCTGCGATAAGATATTCATGGTCCAGGTATAGCTTTCCTGTCGATTTTACTTCTCGGCCTGATATAGAGAAGGAGCTGGCGAATGGTAAGTTAAGAGAACATGAAGGTACTTTAATACCTGTACCTTTATTTTTACCAAATGAAACAGATTTTCCGAAAGGATACTGTAATATTGCTAGCCCCGTTCTAGCTCAACGCATACACCAGGCAAACATATTTGAGGAATTAACCCCGACCTTAATACATGGAGGCTATGGAGAATACGAAAGAGCCTATAGTTCATACAGCAGATACCCTCACACGTTTATAATGTTAGGTAGAACATCACTTAGCGAAAAAACAATAGTGGATATAACCGCAGACCAATTTGATTATCAAGCACCATCGGTTTATGTTGGACCCCTACAATCTCCATGGACAGACAACCCTAATTTCGAAGACTTAGATACAGGCTATGGCTTCTATTAGATTATTAAACTAGTCTCGGCATGAATATCAACCTATGCAAAAGCTTGAATAGTTCTGAAGTCCGATCATGCCCTTCAGCTCAATAATTAGATCTCGATTTTTAACTTAGTTCCAGTTTCTTGGGCTATTTGAAGAATGGCATCACGTAATTTATCTATCTATGAGACATAAATTTTATCTCGTTATGATAATCTCTAACCTTGAGCACTAAGCTCTGCTATAGCACCTCTGATGTCAGCCCTATCTGCCGATGCAGCATCAAATTGTTTATCCACTTCGTCGAAGCGTTTCTCTATGTATTTGAATAGTTTAGTAAATTGGTCATCACTCATAGGAATATTCTATCATTATTTTTTATTAAACAGGTTCTAACTTCGTTGCATATGCCCAGCCAGCATGAATTCGAACGTCAGTCAAATATGTATCTGGGTTATTTCTTTTTTCCAATATTCAACCAATTTACAAAACTATGCCAAACGTCAGGTCGAGTTTGATAGCGCTCAACTACAGCTTTCTGGCCCTGTTCAAAAACTTCGGCAATAGTTTTACCATTATCGTGATCAAGTACCGTAACCGTCATATTTGGAGATCGATCATTTTGGCCACATGGCTTATCGATAATTTTTCCATGTATATCGTTACTAAATACTTTCATGGTGCTTCCATCATAATAAGCCAGTAGCTGGTGAAGAATAATAGATCTATCTTTAATTCCACTCATCAACCGCAGAAAGTCATCTGGCTTAAACCAATAGTTTATTGATTTCATATAAGGTCCAGGGAACCCATTGAGGGCTGGGATGTCCCAAGAATCGTCGCTCACAACAACGGGTTTAGATAAGACTTCATACGCACGATAGGCTTTATCTTTAACAATAATTACTGGATCCTCACCTTGAATTTCGTCAATATCAATACTAGCTTGCTCCACATTTATATCAAACTTAGAGCAGACGGTTTGTGCTATAAGCATTTTTTCTTGGTTTGAGGTTGCGAATATGATTTTACTCATTTTAAGTTAATAATAATCCCATTAGTATATTTATATTGGAATTATATGTGTTTTATTTTTAAAAACAATAAAAGATATAAAATTCAAGCTATCACATATTATAACCCAAGTGCATTCTAGACTATTCATAGATCTAAGACTTGAGTCACCCCGACACTTAACTCTATTTCATATAGACAAGATAAAATGACACATATATTAAGATAATCCCAATATTGGACATGAGTCTTTCCCAAAAATGGTGCCTAAAGAACAAAATATCAACAATTACTACAGTTAATATCATTAATATTACATAGCCAACAGTTAACATATTCTTATTCATTTACTTAGATACTAGGCATCTTTTTAATGCTAGTCAACTCAATTAAGTCATTGTTTATTAAAAACTAATATCTATGTATAAATAGTTTTAAAAAAAGAGTCTAGTTTATTGGTTAAATTATATTTAAGATTAAAGCTTATATTTCATGAATCTTTGTAACGGTGTCGGCCAATTTTAGATAAGATTGAGCTTGAGCATCTTTGTTGGCCATAATTATAATATGGCTAATCCCATGCTTGGCCAAATTCTGAGCTAAATCTAGGAGTTGCTTCGGATTTTGAGCGGCGCCTGTACTATCAATTCGAGCTAATGAGGTCTTCTCTATTTTCTGATAGTCCGTACCAAGAGTCTGACAATGTGTTTTTAGAACATTTAATTTATGTTTTAAAATTTCTACATCAGCAGCAAATAGGTTACAAGCATCACCATATTGTGCCACAAGTCGAAGAGTTTTTGTCTCACCACCTCCGCCAATCAAGATAGGGGGATAAGGTTGCGTAACTGGCTGAGGATTAAAAATTGGTTCAGGAAGATTATATATTTTACCCTTAAATGAACTTCGGTCATCTTTCCATACTTGATGAGCTAGTTTTAAAACATCCTCTAAGCGATCAAAGCGATTCGAGTTTAAAGGATCCAAAAGGCCTAGCGCCTTAGCTTCTTGATCGTTCCAGCCTGCTCCTATCCCAAAATATGCTCTTCCTCCAGATACTACATCGAGAGTTGTTACGGCATTTAAGAGTACGGCTGGCTCACGGTAAATAACGCCAGTTACCATTGTGCCCAGTTTGACATTTTTAGTAATTCCGGCCAAATAGCCAAGAGTCGTATAGGCTTCAAGCATTGGGTCTTGATAATCTCCAATCCCGGGAAGCTCGAAAAAATGATCCATGACCCAAATGCTATCAAAGCCGACTTGATCGGCAGAAGTCGCTATGGTCGAAAGTCCACTAGCAATGTCCTGGTTACCGCCAGGATAATCGAAGCGATTAATTTGTAATCCTATTTTCATTATTACCTCCTTTATAATATTTTCAATCGAGGAAGTACTTTTTCCCCAAATAGCTTTATTGTATTGTTTTGATTAAGAGAAGTTGTCTGGATTACGACCGTTTCGGCCTTTAATTCTGTTATTAAGGGACTATAAACATCATAATAGTCTGACATACTGTGAACAATCTGATATTTGCTAAGTATTTCTTCCGGATCGAGCTGATCTGCCTCATCTTGAAGCACCTGAGGATCACTTGATAATGCCCTGCTAGGAGCTCTAAGCCCTCTCCAGGGACCTAATGCCTCCCAAGCCTGCAGATTGTCTTCGGCATATATTGACCAACTAGACGCAACTAATCGGAAATTCTGAGGTGAATCCTGCAACTGCAAAAAGTCTTTTGTTCCCTGGATATTTTTAACGCTCGTTATAATACCGTCACATGAACTTTTTGCAATTTGAGCTGATTTTGGGCCTCCGACTGCCATTAGAATTGGAATATAATTTAAGGGAGGACTGTATAATTTTAAATTATTAACTTGGTAATATTGTCCGTCATAATTCAGCTTGGTCCCTTGAAATAGACTACTTATTATATTAATTGCTTCCATAATTCGTTCAGATCGCTCTTGATAAGATGGAAATGCCTTGCTTAAAGCACCTTCATTAATAAATTCTCCTGTTCCGATACCAAGCTCAAAACGTCCACCACTAATTCGGTCAATGGTTGCAGCGGCCTGTGCCACAACCGCCGGATGAAAACGAAATAAAGGAGTGGTTACGCCAGTCATTAAGTTGATTCTACTCGTCTTGGCTGCCATCGCTCCCAGAGTAGCAAAAGTGAATCCGGCAGCTCCTTGATCTGCTACCCACGGTTGAAGATGCTCAGAAACCATTACGCCATCAAAACCACAATCTTCAAGTAGTTCAGCTTGTTTTAAAAGTTCTTCCGGCTGAAAGTGTTCATCTCCTAGAAACCAATAAATCTTAGCCATGTTTTTCTCCTCTAACTTAATTGTAGCACCACTTGCATTTTGATCTGTGTCGTTTAAGATCCTTACCTTCCTAAAAAATTATTATATTTTCATTCTGAAATTTTAGTCATTATTATTAAAAACTTGTTGTTATATTAGACGTAATTAAAGCTCTACTAACCATATTTTCGACATTGCACTGACTTTAGTTAAATACCATAATTATAGACCACATCAAGCCTTAAATTACTCGACTTCTAATGAATTTAAAGAGAAACTAAAAGCTAAGGTAGTGGCGCTTAGGTATTGAACCACTACAACTACTGGTAAAGAAAAAACTTATATGTTACAATAGCAGTATTGTTTTTAATGAATCTGAATAGATATAGCTCGACTCGATTTCATTGCCGACAATCGATTACAACTAACTAAAAAGGATTCATTAATGTCTTATCATAAATATTCTACTGGCAACCGTAATGGAAGATTTTCTTCTAATAATCGATCTCAAAATCATCGATCATCAAGCCGTATTAAAAAAGAAAAAATAGAGTCTCATAAATTTATTAAAGCTGCTCAAGCGGCCGAAATAATAGAATATAAGAATAGTAATTGGTTTGAAGACTTTGCAATTCATCCTAAGATCAAAAGTAATCTTAAGCAAAATAATTTTCAGAAGCCAACAGCTATTCAAGATAAAGCCATTCCAGCTGCCTTAGCCGATAAGGATATTCTCGGAATCGCCAATACTGGAACTGGTAAAACGGCTGCTTTTGCAATTCCAGTTATTCATAAAATTATGACATGCTCAGATAAATATACTCTTATTATGGCCCCAACTAGAGAATTAGCTGAACAGATAGATGACAATTTTAAAGTGATTGCCGCTGGCAGTGGAATTCTAGGAGTCCTCTTAATAGGCGGAACAGCAATCGGTCCCCAACTTCGAACTCTTCGATCTGATCCTCGAGTAGTAATTGGAACACCTGGTCGAATTAAAGACCATTTTGAAAGGGGCACACTTGACTTGTCTAAGTTCAACTTAGTTGTATTAGATGAGGTTGATCGGATGCTAGACATGGGATTCATTAACGATATCACTTTATTACTTAAGAATACACCTGTACGACGCCAACTTTATTTCTTTAGCGCCACTTTTGATACTAAGGTGCAAACAATAGTTAAAACTTTTTCAAGCGATTTTGTACAAATATCAGTTAAACAAAGTGAAACAAGCGATAATGTTGATCAAAATATAGTAAAGTATTCTTCGGGCGATGATAAATTACAAAAACTTCACGATCTCTTGGTTTCAGAAAAAGTATCAAAAGCCTTAGTCTTCGACGACACACACCATTCTGTAGACAAATTGTCTAATGAACTTAAACTTAGAGGTTTATCGGTCGATACTATTCATGGTGGAAAGTCACAAGCCCAAAGGCAAAGAGCATTACGGAACTTTAAAGAAGACAAAATTAAAATCTTAGTAGCCACTGATGTTGCTGCTCGTGGAATTGACGTATTAGACATTAGCCATGTTATTAACTATTCCACTCCACATACTTATGGTGACTACGTGCACCGCATCGGTCGAACTGGTCGAGCTGGCAAAACTGGTTTTGCTTTAACTTTCATATCTAACTATTAGAAACTGGCCACCGAACTGGCCTGTCTATTGGGTCCCAAGTTAACAATTATTAAAATCATCTCGACCTGGCCCAAACCCAGATTAAGAACACAGTCTTTGGAAAAAGATTTATAACTCTGAACCAGACCAGGCATTAAGATTGCCTCCAACAAAACTAGGATGCCCAAAATTATCTAATTTTATGTCTATTGCCATAATCTCTTGCCCGAATCAGATGAAATATTCGTAAGGCCAACTCTGAGATGGTAGTACTTAAAAATTTGTCCTCTATTTTTTCACTATTTGAAGATTTAACGCTATTACTTAAAATTCGGTTTATGATATTTACCAATAAGATCTTCGATATCATTAAAAGTAGAGTTCTAACTTTTAGAAAATGTTTCTTGAGAATAACCGAAATAGCCTGCACCGATACTTTGCTTAGCGAGCTTAACCCTTTTTGAGTAAATCGAATAATTTCAATATATTAGGGTTATTTGCACATGCCATTAAGCCTGAAACTAGTATGGTTTTCTAACATCACTTCGGTCGTTATTAGATCGACTCGATGATTTAGGTCGAGCCACATTAACTATCAGGCGTCGTCCATTAACTTCTTTATTATTAAGAGCATAGATTGCCTCCTGTGCCTGTTTACTTGACATTTCGATAAAACCAAAACCCTTTGATTTATGGCTGTCTCGGTCTTTTATAATAGCTGAGCTAACGACTGTTCCAAATTCCATAAACATCGTTTTTAGATCTTGATTATTCAGATCATAAGATAATCCACCAACATATATTTTTGTAATCACTACTACTCCTAATTTAAGTTAATGCAACTTTTTGATTTTAAAACTTGATTAGGAATAATATTAACATAATCCTCTAACCTATGGTTACAGTATAGCACAACTTACCTATCGAGTATCTTCTTATAATTGGCAATTATTATTAGACTTTGTTTTAATTAGAAATAGTGATTAATTATACGAAACGACTTGATCATGGCCTACGTGTTGCAAGCATTGCCCATGATCAAAATAAGCAATACAGAAGAGGCGGTAAGATCCCGTATATTGTGCATCCGTTTGGAGCAATGCTAATTGCTTCAACAGTTACGGAAGATGAAGACGTCTTAATCGCCTGTCTATTGCACGATGTTCTAGAAGATGTTCCCAGTTCAATTTATTCTAAAGAACAACTTAAATCAGACTTTGGAGAAAGAGTTCTTCGATTTGTTGAAGACGTTACCAAGGACCCAAATCTTAAAACTTGGCAAGAAACAACCTTAAGTTACTTGAATCATCTTAAAGACTCAGCTCAGCCCGAGTCTTTAATCGTTTGTGCAGCTGATAAAATTCAGAATATGACGTCCATAAATATTGATTACCAAAATGTCGGGAATAATATTTGGGATATTTTTACGACAAAATCCAAAGCTGATCAAATATGGTTTTTTGGTGAAATTTATAACACCCTTAAAACACGTAAATGTCCTAAGTTACTTCTTGATAACTATCAAAAGTGTTTCAGGGAACTTAAAGATTTAACTTAGTTTTATTACAGCTAATTCATAATGAGGATTGTTATATTTTTTATTAGATGGGTACTTATAGTATAATTTGGTCATAAAATGAGTAATAAATATCAACCTAAATCACGCCGTCGACCTACCAAAAATAGTTCTGCTAAAATCAAGGTGTATGATGAGCTTCATGCTAATAAATTAGACTACCCTCGAAAGCGAATTCGTAATAAGACGCATCGAACTCTTTTAAAACTTAAATCACATTATTTTGACATAAATCATCTTAAGGACTATTGGTTCAGTAAAAAGGGCGCTAAAATGTTCCTTAAGTTGTTCTTGTCCGGAATTGCTCTGATGTTTGTATTTATAGTGATCATGATTATCCTGATCCAAAAAAATGTTCCGAACATCAGGAATCTATATGGTCAAAATTTAGGCGGCAGTATTCAGTACTATGATCGAACTGGCAAGGTTTTACTTTGGACAGATTATAACGCCGTCAACCGTACTCCTATTAGCGGAAATAAAATGTCACCTTATATTCGTAACGCGACGGTCGCAATTGAAGATAAGAAGTTTTATCACGAAGGAGCAATCGATATCGGAGGTATTCTCCGTTCAGCGGCCCATGATATTTTAAATCCAAATGGACAACTTGAAGGTGGCTCGACAATAACTCAACAATTAGTGAAGTTAAATGAGGGTTGGCTGGGAAAGGTTACTATTTATCGCAAAATTAAAGAAGTTTTCTTAGCCTATGATCTTAGCAAGGAATACTCAAAAGCAACAATTCTCACTGGATATTTAAACATCGTTCCCTATGGAGGCGTTGATTATGGAATTGAAGCAGCTGCAGAAGATTATTTCCGAACTTCTCCCGCAAATTTAAGCCTTGCCCAAGCAGCAATGTTGGCCGCAATTCCCCAATCACCAGCCTATTATTCGCCCCGCAGTCCCAATTTTGATCAAGCTGCATTAACGACTCGCATGGATTATATTCTAACCGTCATGGCCCAACAGGGATACATTACCTCCAGTCAAGCTGCTGCTGCTAAAAAGGTTAATGTCTTAGCTCAGGTCCAACCACCTCAAGATAAATATTCGAATATGATTGCCCCCTACTTTGTCTTAACGGCTAAGCAACAACTTGAAGCTCAGTTTGGGTCTAAAACAAGTAGTGAAGCAGGCTGGAAAGTCATAACTACTCTTAATATTCCTCAACAATATGAAGCTCAGAAGCTAGTAGCTAACAATCTCAGTAATGTTCAAAATGACGGAGGAGATGAAGAGGCTATGGTAGTTGAAAATGTTCCTACCGGGCAAGTTACGGCGTTAGTTGGTGGTACGAATTTTTATAATCCAACTGACGGCCAAATTAACTATGCCACTCTTCGTATTAACCCTGGATCAACTTATAAATTATACGATTATACGGCTTTAATTAATGACAACAATAATGTTGGCGCTGGAACGGTCTTATATGATGTACAGCAACCTCTTCCGGGCTATCCTTGTACCAATAAAGCTCTACCTCTAAATGGCGGAAATTGTTTATACGACTATGACTATCAATACCCAGGGCCCTTAACGATTCGCTACGCTTTTGCTGGTTCTCGAAATGTTCCGGCCGTCAAAGCAGCCTTAATTAACGGTGAGCAAAAAACTATTAATTTGTCCGAACAAATGGGACTAACCAGCGGTTATTACTGTTACGCTAATAGTGCTCGAACAATTCGTACAACCTGCTACGGATCAGCAGCTATTGGAGAAGGAGGCTACCTGAGACTTAATGAAAGTGTCAACGGCTATTCTACTGATGCCCGTCTTGGAAGTTATCTTCCCCAGACTTATATCTTAAAGATTACAAATGCCCAGAATAAGACTATTTATAACTGGAAACCAGCTACTCCTAAGCAAGTAGTTAAGCCTGATGCTGCCTATATTATCGATAATATTTTAAGCGACCCAGCCGCTAGCTATCTTCCAGGTAGTTGTTGGGCAACCAACTGTACAACTGAGTCTCAATTTGGTTGGAAATTCCAACATACTAACGGTTGGGATGTTGCCATCAAAACAGGTACCACTCATAATGACGACACAGGATTAATGATGGGAATGACAACTCAATATGTAGTAGGTAGTTGGGTGGGCTATCATACGGCCACTAAACCCTTAATACCGCATTATGGGGGACTCGAAGGATTAACTGAACCTTTAACTAGAGGGATGATTACATATCTAACCCAAAATCAGAAACCAATTAACTGGACTCCTCCGCCAGGGATTAAAACTCTCCCTGCTTACGTTGTTAATCATCCTCCAGCTTCCGTTTTAGGTTATTATTATGGGTGGGAATATCCTAGCCCTAGTACCGATATTTATCCATCATGGTATGTACCCCCCAAGTATGGCGGAGTACTTAAAATTGATAAAGTTTCGGGCTTAATTGCAACTTCATGTACTCCTCCTCTAGCTATAACAACCCTGGATACCAATGGTCCTAATATTTTCTCCGCCGACTCTTTCTATACGGCAAAAGCCCTAAACATTCCGACCAAAACAGATAACATCCATAATTGTAACGATAAAGGTCCGTCTGTTACTCTTCAACAAATGAGCTGTAATAATGTTACGGAACAGTGTAATTATCAGGTTAATGTCACCCAAGGGACTTATCCTCTTTCAGGCGGTAGTTATACTACTACTCCTGCCGGGACAATTTCGTTGTTAGATAACGGAAAAGTTCTTCAATCAATTAATATTCCAACTTCAAGTAGCACAAACTACATCAATGCCTTTAACAATGTATCTGTTAAACCTGGCGATCAAATAACTGCAACAGTTGTTGATAGCGTGCTATACAGTACGACCAGTGCCCCTGTTACTGCCAACTAGTAGCAAATTGTATAGTTTTGCTCTAAGTAAAGATCAAAGATAATCGTACTGTTAATTTAGTAGAAAAGGTTAAAATTCGAACTCTAAGTATGACGCCATTTCGTAACACTACTTTATAAATTTATGGGCACTCAACCATTAATTGACTTCTAGTAGACTTGTTGTATAATAAATACTGTAAGGAAAAATATGAGAGATTTTTTCAATAAACTCATTATAGCTTTTGGCGCCACAATTTTATTGCTTTTATTGGCGTTAAGTCCTATTAAAGTTGCTGCTGAAGGATCCCTGACAGTAACTCCAAACTCAAATTTAAGTAATAATCAAACAGTATCAATAACTGGATCAGGCTTTGCCGAGAGTTCAACTGGAGCAATTTTAGAATGTAATAGCGATCCTAATCAACCAACCGTAACATTTGCCGGAAATCAAGTCCCAGTATCTTGTTCAAGCCCTCTCTCAAATTTAGTTACTACTACTTCGAGTGGTTCCTTAAATGCTGTTAACTTTAAGATCATAACTGGAACAGTTGGACCCCCTAACAATTCTATAGATAGCGCCTCTAACCCAGCTTCAACCGATGCAGCCCTCTATCCTTGCCCACCAACTGCCCAGGAACTTGCTCAAGGATATTATTGTGAAATAACTTTTGGTGATGCCGCTAACGACAATGTTTCCGTTAAATTGAACTTTGTCTCGGCATTAGCGCCTACCACAACTTCTCAGAACCCAACGGCTTCAAGTCCTGCAACACCTACCACAACTTCTCAGAACCCAACGGCTTCAAGTCCTGCAACACCTACCACAACTTCTCAGAACCCAACGGCTTCAAGAGCATTGCCCAATACCGGACCCGGAAATGTGATTGCCTTATTTGTAATAATTTTTTTAGGCTCAACACTCGGATATCGATACTTAATTATTGCCAAACATAACTCAAGGTAATATTATAATAAGGGTTAGGAGAATTGATGTGAGCAAAAACTCCAAAATATTTTTGGTTTTGATCATCATCCTGTTGCTTTTGGGGACAGTATTCGCCTATAAAATTAGAAATAATTCTAATAATCAACTAACTCCGTCGCAAAAAGTTGTAGCCAAGAATCAAATCATCGCAAATTGGACTCGATTTTTTAATCGTAATACGTCACTTCAAGAACGCGAACAACTTTTAGTAAATGGCCCTAGTTTTAATCAATACATTGTTCGTGAATTTAATGGATTAGGTACAGCTTCTCCAAGCATCAAGATTAAAAGTATAAATTTTAACAATAAAAGTACCGCAAATGTTACCTATAGTGTTTATTTAAATCAGACTGCTGTTTTAAATAATCAAGTTGGGCAGACAGAGCTGAGTTCTAACACATGGAAAATTAGCGATTCAACCTTATGTAATTTATTAAAACTAGCTGGCAATCAACCCCCAATCTGTAAAGGACAATAAGTGTCTCGAGTAGTTACTACGACCAGGGGTTTTAAATATAAATCTCTCGTTATTGTATCGTTCGTTTTATTCTTAACATTTCTAGATAATACTATTGTAAGTGTAGCCTTATCTAACATTCAATCGAATCTAAGCGCAGGAGTCCAAGCTATGCAATGGATCGTAGACGCCTATATGTTGGTCTTTGCTGTTTTAATGTTAACTGGAGGAACGCTTGGAGATATACTCGGTCGAAAAAAAATCATGCTAAGTGGCTTAGCAATATTTATTATAGGATCAGCAGTTTCATTTTTGGCTCAGAGTGTTGATATACTGATTGCCGGTCGCATCATTATGGGTATTGGAGCCGCAGCTTCAGAGCCCGGAACTCTTTCGGTCTTAAGACATATTTATCCAAATCGAAAACAATTATCACGAGCACTTGGAATATGGGCCGCTGTTTCTGGCATTGCCTTATCTTTTGGACCAATTGTAGGGGGAGTTATTATCGGACTTAGTAACTGGCGCTATATCTTTTTGTTTAACATTATACTGGGTATTATTATTTTGACTTTAGGTCGACTCTACCTTCCTGAAAGTTCTGACCCTAAAGGTCGATCGCTGGATATAAAAGGATTAATCTTGGGAGGAACGACAATCACTTCTACTATTTTTGGGTTTATCGTTGGAGAAAGTGTTGGATATCATAGTTGGTGGATTATCTTTCTATTTATGATCTCATTTATTGGATTAATTTCATTTATCTTGGTCGAAAGCAAAGTTAAAGATCCTGTCTTACCATTAAAATATTTTCGAAGTATTCAATTTACAATTGCTAACATAGTAGCTTTTATTACTAATTTTGGTATTTTCGCTGTTTTCTTTTTTGTCGCACTCTATTTACAACTAATTGCCGGTTTTAGTGGGTATAGTATTGCTTTATCTTTTATGACGATGTCGGCCGCCATTGTCATTGCCTCCCTGATCAGCGGAAAGTGGAACGGCGCTCACCAAACGTCTCTTCTAATGATTTTTGGCTGTTTGGTCGCTGGAGTCGGTATTTATCTATTGAGCCTAGTGATCGCTCCCAATATAACCGTTCCAACCTTATCTTGGGTGTTAGCTTTAAGCGGATTTGGTCTTGGAATCTGTTTAGTAACGATGAATTCTTCGGTACTACACATTGTTCCTTCTAGTAGATCTGGCATGGCAGCCTCAGTCGTGAATACATTTCGCGAATTAGGAGGAGTATTTGGAGTGGCTGTATTAGGATCAATTGTAAATGGACGTCTTACTAATGATCTTATAGTGAAGCTAACTTCACTCGGGGTGCCAAAAAGCTATCGGACCTTAGCCGTCTATGCCATTACTCATGGAGGCAATACTCCAGCTGGAGTAAATGTTAACCCTTCCATCTTGGTCAAAGAAACAAATCTAGTTAGCGTTATAACTAAAGCTGCCTATGGAGCGTTTGCTGACGGGCTTCATATTGCGCTTTATATTGCTAGTAGCCTATTGGCTTTTATTGGGATCGTTTATCTAATAATTTATATCAATAAACACCACACTATTAGCGATCGAATAGTTTATTTTAGGAATCTTTAATTTTTATATAAATCAAATAAAGGACTATAATTAATATATGAAGAGAAAATTATTCATTACAATTTATATTTTAGTAGTCATAATTGTTGCCATTACTGGATATATAGTCTTCTTAAAACCATCCAATAAACAAACCCTGGTTAATATTGACCCAGAAAACTCTAACCAGCCCGTCAACAATATAGTTGTAAAAACAGCCCATAATTCTCAGTATGGATCTTATCTAACAACTCCATCAAATCAGACTCTGTACATATATAGTGGCGATAAGTTAAACGTTAGTAATTGTACGGGAGGTTGCTTAGCCCTCTGGCCACCTTATGTAGATAGGCTAACAACAACCGGACTGCCCATTAATATAGGGGTCTTTCGACGAACCGATAATAAAGAATTACAGTTTAGCTATAAGGGTCAACCTCTTTATACATACGTTAATGATAAGCCGGGACAAATTAACGGACAAAATGTCGCTGGATTTAGCTTAGCTCGGCCCTAAATATTTGCATTTTAGGTAACTATTTACTATGATTTATATATTAACAATTTAAATATATAAAGAGTGCGGGTAGAGATCTAGCTCGTTAAACCGCCAGCAACCTGTTTTTATTAAAATAAGGTGCTCCATCTAGCCTTCTTAAAGGAAAGATATAGCTTCTTTAAACTTAATCCTTCCTTTTTGAAAAAGAAAGGATTTTTTAATGTCTAAATCGAATAGCAACGTAACTTACTTCACTAGCGAATCGGTGTGCGAGGGTCACCCCGACAAGATTGCCGATTCGATCAGTGATTCTATTTTAGACGAACTTCTCAAACAGGACCCTAATAGTCGAGCGGGAATCGAAGCTGTCGTAGGCAATGATCGGATTTGTTTATTTGGAGAAATTAAAAGCACGGCTCAAATTGATATTGAAAAAATAGTTCGAAATCGTATCAAAACCCTAGGATATGATAACCCTGCTTGGGACTTCTCGTATCAATCGCCTTTTGAGAATTATTTACATCAACAATCTTCAGATATTGCGATAGGAGTTGATCAAGGAGGGGCTGGAGACCAAGGAATGATGTTTGGTTACGCTATCAACGAAACGGAATCCTTGATGCCCCTACCTATTAGTTTAGCTCATCAGCTAGTACAAAGGATTGATCAAACACGTAAAACAAAAAAGCTCGCTTGGCTTCGACCAGACGGCAAAGCTCAAGTTACAATAGCCTATGAAGGAAATAAAATAATAGGGATTGCTAAATTAGTCTTAGCCGTCGCCCATTCTGAACAAATCAAGTTAGAAGAGATTAAGCCTTTATTAATAAAAGAGGTTATTGAGCCAGTACTTGAAGCTTTTTCGCTCCAATTACCAGATCTTAATAATATTATTATAAACGGGACGGGTATTTGGAATATTCCTGGTCCGGCCTCAGATGCAGGTTTAACAGGACGAAAGATAGTTGTCGATACGTATGGAGGATATGCTAGGGTCGGAGGCGGAGCATTTAGTGGAAAAGACCCCTCAAAGGTGGATCGATCTGGTGCTTATGCCGCACGTTATATTGCTAAAAATATAGTTGCCAAGAAATTAGCTTTAAAATGTGAAGTAGGCTTAGCTTATGTTATTGGGCAAGCTCAACCCTTAATGCAAACCATTAATACATTTGGAACTGAACAAGTCGATTTAGATCAAATTGAATCGTTTAAAAATGAACTAATTGATACTTCAGTTCGAGGAATAATTACCAAACTGAATCTGCTACGTCCTATCTATCTTCAAACTTCAACTTATGGGCATTTTGGAAAGCCCGATCTTCCCTGGGAAGAATTAATCTAAATTAAAAAGATCTTAGTTGGATATTTTTAAGATTAGCGCTAGTTAATAGTTTAGTGGAACTAACTAGACTAGTCGCAGCCTGATTTAGAACATAAGCATTGCCACTATTGGTGCCTTTTAAGACGGCTCCAACGCCTGATAAGCAATCTTCTGCAGCAGTATTATAGGTTGCTATAAGAGAGTTTAAGTTAGAAACCATAGAACTAGGAGCCGTTTCAACGGCCGAGCTTGCGGTTTGAAGCTGACCAGCTAAAGTTTGACAATCCGCCTGCATTTGAGGATAGGCCGCGTTATTAGCGTCATTAATGATTTGATTAGCGGTATTATTTATATTGACCAAAGACTGACTTAAGGCAGGGCCCATAACTTGATTAGCCTGAGCCGGTTCTAAACCAAGGCTATGATTTTTGGAAATACTTAGACTGGTTATTATAACCGTCGTCACTATTGTTATGATTAGGACGATTAATACATATCCGATAATCCTGCGCTTTGTTTTAAAATTTAGTTTAACTTTCATGGATAGTACCTAATAGCTATAGTATACGTTTCCATGGCAAGATACGCCACCTATTAAAACCCTATTTTCACATCTAGTAATATTGGAAGATATCTGTTAAGATAGATTGATACTTTTTAAGATCCTATTATTAATTTCTTTCAAGTTAACGAGCTAAAAACCATGAACAATCCATCCCCTAAGATTCGAAATATTGCCATTATTGCCCATGTTGATCATGGCAAAACTACTTTAGTTGATGGGCTCTTGAAACAATCTCATACCTTCCGAGACAATCAGGTCGAGATGAATCAGTCTCTAATCATGGATAGTATGGATCAAGAAAAAGAACGTGGAATTACTATCACAGCTAAGATTACTTCTATTAGCTATAATCAACATCGAATTAATATCATCGATACTCCTGGTCATGCCGATTTTAGTGGCGAAGTTGAGCGCATTATGAATATGGCCGACGGAGTACTGCTGGTCGTCGACGCTCAAGAGGGTCCAATGCCACAAACTAAATTTGTATTGGCTCAAGCTCTAGCCGAGAATTTAAAAGTGATCGTTGTTATTAATAAAATCGATAAGACGGGGGCAGATGTTAAGAGAACTGAAAATCAAATTGCAGATTTATTCTTAGAGCTAGCCGTTCATGAAGACCAGCTGCATTATCCAATATATTATGGATGCCTCAAAGATTTTAAAGCTTGGGATAAATTACCATCTAGTTTTACTGATGAAGGTAATCTAGAAGGACTAATGGAAGGAATAATTGATTATATCCCAGAACCAAAAATTAATAACGATCCGAATTTTGTCATGCAAGTATCGGCTCTAGATTTTGATCAATTTAAGGGGAAATATGTTATTGGGAAAATTCTAAGTGGCAAAGTAACCCCTAAAATGAATGTTGCTATTAATTCCGAAAATAAAGTAGATTACTCTAAAGTCGAAGGAGTCTATCTTAACCATGGACTGGATCGAATCGAGGTTAATGAAGCTCAGGCAGGAGATATCGCCTCTCTGATCGGTTTTAACGCTAAGATCGGTCAGACTATTACCGATAGCTCAAACCCCAAATATCTTCCAGCTAGAGCTGTCGAAAAACCCACTATGAGTATCTATTTGGGGCCCAACACCTCTCCCTTCAAAGCTAAAGAAGGTAAATTCGTTACGTCCCGTCAAATTGAGAATAGACTCCTAGCAGAACTTGAAACTAACGTTGGGCTCCAAGTCGAAAACACCGGAATTGGATTTAAGGTTTCGGGACGAGGAGAGCTACATTTAGGCGTTTTGATTGAAGCAATGCGCCGAGAAGGATTTGAATTTGAAGTAGGACGTCCCGAAGTTATTACTCGAATCATAGATAATGTCTTAATGGAACCGTTCGAAGAAGTCATCATAGAAGTTCCAGACGAATACGTTGGTAAAGTTCAAACCGAAACTGCCAAAAGAAGAGCTCTCTTAAAAGAACAGTTCGTAGACGATAATAGGTCTATCACTAAATTAATTTACGAAATGAGCACCCGGGCTATTATAGGCTTAGCCAACAATCTTTTAACCGCAACTCGGGGGACGGTAATTATTAATAGTATTGTAATTGGCTATAAGCCTCATCAGGACAATATTAAACAGATCAGAAATGGCGTTATCGTTGCCTACGAAAGTGGAGAAACAACTGCTTATTCATTGGCTAACGCCGAACAACGCGGCACTCTGTTTGTTGGCCCAGCAACGAAGGTTTATGCAGGTCAAATAGTTGGACTTCTAAATAAAAGTGGAGATCTTGAAATTAATGTTTGTAAAGCTAAACATTTAACTAATATGCGATCTAGCAGTAGCGATGGAACTATTCAATTAACTCCACCCATTATAATGTCACTTGAACAATGCCTCGATTTTTTGGAAGAAGATGAACTACTCGAAGTGACCCCCGCTTCTTTACGACTTAGAAAAAGAGAACTAGATCATTTAAGACGAAAAAGATCCTAAGATTATTGTTTCAGTTATAATATAACTATGCTTGGTATATTGATCGGAGCAAGTTTAGGAATAAGTTTAACTATTAGTTTTGGATCCTGGATCTTAAGCCTAATTTTTAAAGATAGCAGTATTGCAGATATATTTTGGGGCACATATTTTATTTTTATTGCCCTTATCTTGTATTTTCTTCAATCTGGACCAGATTCAGTCCAAACAATCTATTTATTATTAATAATTATCTGGGGACTTCGACTAGCAATTCATATTGGGCTTCGCAAAGTTAATAAGCCAGAAGACAAACGGTATGCAGCCTGGAGAATTAAATGGGGCTCCAACTTTCAAGCTCGCAACTTAGTTCAAAATTATCTTTTACAGGGCATGCTCGCTGCAACTATATCGCTTCCGACTTTTTTTATTTTTTACCTTCCCCAAAATAATGAATTTAATTGGCTTAAAATTATTGGATTAATTTTGTTTGGAATTGGTTTTAGTTTTGAAGTAATTTCAGATTTTCAATTAAGTCGATTTTTAAAGAATGGAACGAAGACTGGGTCAATTATGACTAAGGGTCTCTGGAAATATTCGCGCCATCCGAATTATTTTGGAGAGATTGTCTTATGGTGGGGGCTCTGGATTATTTCACTTAGTTCTCGTCTTTCCTTGATAGGTGTTATTGGTCCAATTTTGATCAGCGTCTTAATACTTTTTGTATCAGGGGTTCCTCTTCTTGAAAAGCATTATGAGCATAATAAAAACTATCAAGAGTATAAACGAGTGACACCTCCCTTAGTCCCTTTTTTAAAAAATAGAAACGAAAATTAAATGAGTTTATTGAATTATTTAATTGCCACTCTTATAACTCTAATTATGATGTTTGGAATAGATTTAGTGTGGCTTGGACTAATAGCCCAAAAATCCTATCAAAAACAAATTGGTTTTTTAATGGCTAAAAAGCCCAACCTTAAAAGTGCCCTACTTTTTTACTTAATATATTCTATTGGAATAATTTTCTTTGTCGTCAGACCAGAGATATATCATCATGACCTATATCAAGTTATAGAAGTTGGAGCTTTGTTTGGTCTTGTCTGCTATGCTACCTTTGATTTAACGGCATCGGCTATTTTTAAGAACTGGCCCGATAAACTAACACTACTTGATATGGTTTGGGGAGTTTTCTTGACTGCTTTAACTTCCACCCTAAGCTATCTTATAATTATTAATACTATTCGTTAGTATTATGAAAGGCTAAATGAAAATTAATAAAAAAGTAAGAGTCTTAATACCACTACTTATCATCCTAGTTTGGCTAGTCATATCCTCTATAGGAGGACCAATATTTGGTAAAATTAATAATGTTTCCAATAATAATGAGTCCGCATTCTTACCAAAATCTTCTCAATCGACAACCGTCTCAAAACTGCAACTTAAATTCGAAAAGTCTAATTCGATTCCAGCCATAATTCTATATATTGCTTCAACAAAGCTATCTAGTTCCGATATTTCTTACTTTAAGACCATTATAGTTAATATTTCTTCGATCAAAGGAGTTATTAATACCACTCATGATCCCATTGTTGGACCAGTTATAGCTTCTAATTTAAAAGCTGCTGAAATCATTGTACCAACCATAAATAAGAATAATAATTCAGAGCTGATTAACGCGCTAACCAATGCTACTAATCGCCCTCCTTCAAGCTTAAAGGTTTATATCACGGGCCCGGCTGGCGAAATATCCGCCCTAACAAATGCCTTTAGTGGGATTAATGGAATTTTAATGTATGTTGCAGTTATAGCCGTTTTAATAATCCTATTAATAGTTTATCGTTCTCTACTGCTGCCGTTTTTAGTTTTACTAACAGCAATTTTTGCTTTATCGGCAGCAATCTTAATTGTTTATTTGCTGGCATTGCATCATCTTCTAGCTTTAAATGGAGAAAGTCAGGGAATATTGTCCATTCTAGTGATCGGAGCCTCAACTGATTACTCCATTTTAATTATTTCTCGCTACAAAGAAGCTCTTCATCATCAAAAGTCTACTTTTCTTGCAATCTTGAAAGCTCTTAAAGTAGCCTGGGAACCAATTTTAGCGGCAGCAACTACCGTCATTATTGCACTTTTGATGTTGCTTTTTTCAGAATTAAACTCAAATCGGAGCCTTGGTCCAGTGACCGCTATTGGCATTGGCACTTCTTTATTGGCCGCTATGACTTTTCTTCCAGCTATTTTAGCTACTTTTGGACGGAAAGCCTTTTGGCCTTCTAAGATTAAAATCCTAGATTCTAAAATCAAATATACCGACTCCAAACTGTGGATCAAAATATCTAATCTTATAAGAGCTAAATATCGATCCGTTTGGATAGTTTTGGTCTTAGGACTGACAATAGTAGCTTTAATTGGACTTCCAGGTCTAAAAGCCAGTGGGGTCAGCCAATCTCAGACTATTTTAAATAAATCTCGAGCCATTCAAGGAATCAACTTAATAGGACAATATTTCCCCGCTGGATCTGGTAGTCCGATGGTTATTATCACCTCTAAAGATAAGGCTAATCAAATAGTGTCTAAAATTAAATCTACTCATCAATTCTCAAGCGTAACACTATATAGCCTAGCACCTAATTTAAAGCCTGAAACAATTAACAATATGAACTTAATCAATGCTACGACAAAACAAAATGCCGAATCAAAAGAAGCTTTAAACTTAGTTGCTAAACTTAGAGTGTCACTAGCTAAAATTGACCCTAAACTTCTAATAGGCGGAAGCAGCGCAATTCAATTAGATACCAATAATGCAGCTACTCATGACCTTAAATTAATTATCCCGATTGTTCTGGCTGTGATTTTAATAATATTAATAATATTACTGAGATCTATATTAGCTCCTATTCTTTTAATTTTAACTGTAATCTTAAGTTTCTCAGCAACAATTGGGGTTTCGGCGCTATTCTTTAATCATGTCTTTCATTTTCCGGGAGCCGATCCATCCGTTCCACTCTTTGGATTTATTTTCTTGGTTGCTCTTGGAGTAGACTATAATATTTTCTTAATGAGTAGGATTAGAGAAGAAGCCCATATTATGAAAACTCGCTTCGCAATTTTGAAAGGTTTGAGTCGTACTGGTAACGTCATTACCTCGGCCGGAATTGTCTTGGCTGCAACATTTGCTGCCCTAGGAGTTATTCCGATTTTATTTTTGGCACAATTAGCCTTTATTGTAGCTCTAGGGGTACTCCTAGATACTTTAATTGTAAGATCTTTGATTGTACCAGCCTTATCTTATGAGCTTGGGCCTAAAATATGGTGGCCTAACAAAAAAATGACTAAATAGGATATAATAAAGTTATGGCAAATATTATTTTATACGGAGCCGATTGGTGTCCAGATTGTCATCGTTCTAGAAACTACTTGGACCAACTTAAACTTAGTTATGATTACATAGACATTGACCATACTCCTGGAGCATCTGAAGAGGTAGCCAAGTTAAATAATGGTCAAAAAAGTATTCCGACTATTATTTTTGAGGATCAATCTAAACTGGTCGAACCGTCTAATCTTGAACTAAAGACAAAGTTAAAAACTTTAGGATTAATATAAATGTCAAAAGTACTTGAATCTATTCAAAATAATAATCCAAGGCATTTAGGGTTAATACTAGATGGTAACCGTCGCTGGGCTAAAGAAAAAGGATTAAAGCCTTTTGAAGGGCATCGACGAGGATATCTTAGGCTTCGTGAAATTGCAATTGCCTCCTTTGAAAGAAATGTTGAATATGTGAGTGCCTTTGTATTTTCTACCGAAAACTGGAATCGGACTAAAGAAGAGGTGAATTACCTAATGGATCTTTTAAACTGGGTAGCGACAAGCGAGATTAAAAAGCTTCATAAAAAGAATATTAGGGTTGTTTTTTTAGGAAGTAAAAAGCGTCTTAGTCCCAAGATATTAAAGAATATACACAATGCTGAAGAATTAACTAAGAATAATACCGGTGGCACCCTGGCGTTATGTCTTAACTATGGTGGTCAACAGGAACTTTCCGACGCCATAGCACTTATTGTTAAGAATAAAGTTAAACCCTCAGATATTAATCCTCAATTAATAAGTCAATACTTATACGGACCTGAGCTTCCTCCCATTGACTTAATTATTCGAACATCGGGCGAGCAGCGACTTAGCGGCTTTATGCTCTGGTCTGCTGCGTACGCTGAATTAAAATTTGTTTTAAAACAATGGCCTGCTTTTACGGTTAAGGATCTTGACGACGCTCTTGTTGATTATGCCTCTCGACAAAGACGATTCGGAACCTGAGATAATTCTCAGCCTGTTCTCAGAATTATCCACACCTAAATATTGACAAAATGTCCTTCTGGGTAGATTATAAAATTATAATATAAGGAGGGTAACATGAGTGCAGCAAGTGTAACAAAGAATACTTGGTGGGCGTTAGTTTTAGGTGGACTAGCATCGTTATTATTCGGTGTAGCAGTTGTTTTTTGGCCCGGATTGACAGTTCTAGTCCTGATCTATCTCTTTAGTAGCTATGTTCTAATTAGTGGAGTTGTTAATGTTTTGTCTGGAATTAGCGTGACCAGTATCAATGATACTTGGTTTTTGCCAGTTATTATGGGAGTAGTTGAATTAGGAGTTGGAGTCTATCTTCTAAGACATACGACCGTCAAGTTTACGACCTTAATTGTTCTAATTGGATTTACTTTAATTGCTCGAGGATTAATTGAGGCTGTTAATGTCTACTACAGTACTAAACAAGCTGTCAAATTGCAGGCGCTCGGCTATATTGCTGGATTAGCTGGTTTAGTTGCTGGAATAGTAATTCTATTTACGAAACAATCAGCTGGAGTTAGTTTTGTTTGGATCCTAGGTGTATACGCTATAGTGCTTGGAGTTTTACACTTAGCTATTACGGCTGACACCGAAAACTAAGAGATAGTTATATAAGAACTCAATTTGATCAGGATTGAGTTCTTATTTTTTATTCTTTTTTTTAGTAGGCTTATCTGATAAATCAGCCCAACTACCATGTTTTGAAGGCCACCAGTTCCATTTACCAAGCAGCACAACAGTAGATGGAACAAGTAAGGTTCGAACTAAAAAGGTGTCAAGGATAATTCCCGCCGCTAATCCAAAACCAATATCTTGAAATTCACTTCCTCCAGCTCCACTTCCGGCGACAAAGGCGAAAACAGCGAAAGTGCCGGCTAAGACCAACCCTGCCGAGGTAACAGTTGTCCCGGTAGTAGACAGCGCTTTTGGAACCGCCTTCTTGAGCGCAAGACCATGAGATTCTTCTCTAATTCGAGTCATAACTAAAATATTATAATCTTCCCCAAGAGCCAATAAGAACAAGAACATTAAGAAGGGCAAAATAAAGACTAACCCAGCGCTATGAGGAACGAGATCAATAAATAGTAAAACTGATAACCCTAAACTGGCAAGATAGGACAATCCAACTGACAAAATTAAATAGATAGGTGCAACAATCGATCTAATCAGTATGCCCAGAAGAATACCAATAACAATAATTGCAACAGGGATAACGCGGATTAAATCAGCTTGAGAAATATTATTAATATCATACAGAGCTGGAGCTTCGCCAATGACACCACTTTTTTGGATATGATTACTTTTTGCTATATTGGTTACCGTTTCTCGAATAGCGGGAACGGCATTCATAGCCGAAGTTGAATTTGGATCCCCTGCCTGAAGAGAAGTTAAGAATAAGACTGACTTTCCATTGGGGCTAATATAACTATTTTCAAGTGATTTTAGAGCTAAAAGTTTCGAAATCGGCAGTCCCAGCTGTTTAGGATGTAGAGATTTTGTTTGACCAATACTATGAATCGTTGCGAGAGTAGTTAGATTAAGCTTAATCCCGTTTGGATTAAGGGGTCCGTTAACAGAGCTAAAAACATTTTTAGCACCCTGAAGTGATGTGCTTAATGAACTAATCTGACTGAGGTTAGACCAAATTGAGTTCTTAAAAACAAAAATTACTTCAGTAGGATTAGCGCTACTCTTTGGGAAATGACTTTTTAGAATATAGTCGCCGATGGCTGCATTTGTGCCATTTGGAGCTGAAGTGCTACCAGCAAATCCGCCGGATTGATAATTTACGACGAAGCTTCCAAGTCCAATAAAAACAACTAGCCCAACAATCAAAACCGATAAAGGCTTTCTGACTATTGATGCGCTAATTTTGCCCCAGAGACCAACCCCAGATTTATTTTTATTAGGCTTAAAGGGCCAAAAAACTGCTGTTTTAAAAATGGCTAAGAGCGCCGGCAAAAAAGTTAAAGCGGCAATTAACATTAAAGCTATACCAATTGCGAGCGGAATACCCAAGTTAGAATAAAGTTCGAACGTTGCCAGCAAGAGAGATAAAAGAGCAGCGATCACAGTAGCGGCAGAGAATGTGATCGACTCTCCAACTCGGCCCATTGCTTTAACGATTGACTGATTAATATCTAAACATTGAGCATACTCTTCCCGAACTCGAAAGATTAGGAATAATCCATAATCGGTACCAGCCCCCAGCACCAAAACGGTCAATAGAAGCTGTGCTAGTGAAGATATTTTTAGACCATGATTAGCGGCTTCAGCGATCAATGGCCCAGACATCAAAACAACAATAAAGGGAGGAATTAGGGTGACTAAGGGGGCCAATGGAGCTCTAAAAATAATTAAAAGCAAAACAATAATAAATATAACCGAATAAAGCTCTAATTGATTATTGGTAGTGCCTGAACTTTTAGAGTTAGCTACAGCATCAGCCACGTCTCCAGCCACATAAGCTCTCAGGCCATTTGGAAAACTAAACTTATTAAGGCTATCTTGGATATTATTAATTAAAATGTTTTCATTATTATTAGGGTTAGAAGATGCAATAAGAACAAGCTCGTCAGCCTTATTGTCGGGAGAAAAACCACCATTAGTAACTTTGACGACACCATTAACTTGACTTAGTTTGTGGCTCAAAGCGCTAATAGCAGACTGATTAACCGAACTTTGTATAGATGAGCTCGAAGCCAAGAGAGCAACCTCAACAGTTGGACCAACTTTAGTTGTTCCAAATGCTGCCCCTAGTTGGATGGCTTTTTCGCTAGGCGATGATGCTGGCAAAAAGCTACTATTATTGGATTGACTAACACTACTGAGGTTTGGAAGATTCTTTACGATAACAATAGTTGCAATAATCCAAATTAAAACAACTAGCCATTTAAATTTAATGCTAAACCGAGCGATTGCTTCAAAAAAGTTGATTACTTTATTTTGTTTTTCATGCATTAAATAAGTTTACAATAAAAAAATTAATATTAATATCCATTATTTATAGTTAGGTCAAGGATAAGAGGTGGGTCATTATAGAGTAGATTTAAATAACAATTGAAACGGGCGATACTTAAAAAATCTCTCCTACTTAAATCTGGTTGAAAATAATTTTCTAAGAGTTGAGCATCCTTTATATTAGTTAGTTTAAAGACAATTAAATTTCCAACATTGGCCAATATTCGTTGAGTTATTAATTCTGGTTGCTGTGAAGGTGATTGTTCAGCTAATGTAATACCTAGCCTATACTTCCGCGCTAAACTTAATAAATTTGCGACATATGATGTGTTTAGATTCTGGAATTCATCGAGGTATAGATAATGATAAACCCGCTTTGAAAGGTCGAGCTTAGCCTGCAATTGAGCCGCAAAAGCAATCTTGAAAGTAAGAACATTGGCGATTAAATCCGATCCCTCTTTACCTAATTCGGCTTGTGATAAATTGGCGATGATTGATTTTTTGTTCTTTATAATATCGTCAAAATCTAGATTAGACTGGGTTGTATCAAAAATTGCCTTTAAGGTCTTATTAAAAAGTAATTTACCTATTTTAGAGCTAACTCCACTGATCATTTTAACTCTCTGATAATCCCCTGCTTGTTCAAATTCTTCTAGCCAATACTGCTTCAACTTATTATCTTTAATTAGAGGAATAGTAGCTTGTCTAAATTTCTTATTATTTAAAAAGCTAAAGACTGTAAAAATATTGCTATTGGGAATATCCATTGCCGTTAAGATAGTATTGCGAAGTAAATATTCAATACGATGCCCAAGTTTTAAATTGCTATTAAAAAGTTCACCAAATAGACCTGTAATCGTATCCACTAAGATATTCTTCGCTTCATCATAGTTAGGGTCAGAACGTTTTAAATTAAGTTCTAAAATGTTAATCTTGAGCTGAGATAACGTTGAAGGCGCTAAATAGGTCAAATTCATTTTATCTTTAGGTTGAAGATTGTTAACAACATAATGGGCCAAGTCGCCATGAGGATCTATTAAAGTAATGGCACGTTTGTGTCGAAGATCTTGAAGAGCCATTTCAGCTATTAAGGTTGACTTACCGCTTCCTGTCGAACCGCATATATAGCTATGTTGAATTCGTTCTTCCTGGCTTAAACCTACTTTAATATTTTTATTTTGATCTTTAGCCACTCCCAGTAGAACTTCATTTTGTCTTAAGGCTAACTGATTTTTCTGATTCGAGCTTAGTCTCAATTTAGAATTAACCTCAAAACTAAAAAACTTTCTGTAAACTGGAGTGTCTTGCATTGTAAAAAAATTAGCTAGCTCCGTACTTGATAGTATCGCTTTTGGCTCAAAAGGAATTGCGACTAAATTAGGAAAATAATTTAGATAAACCTTCGTTATTTTTTTCGATAATATCAATCGTTGCTTATAGGGCCCTCTAAAATTGGCTATTGAATTCTTTAGCGTGGCAATTCTTAGCTTAAGCCGATAATTATACTCTGAACTAAGCGTAACGCGAATTGTGGTCGTAAACAGAGGACTATAAAGTTTATTTAAAATTAACTTCTCACGACTGGTAGAGATCTGAAGATTCGGATGCATTTGATATCTAGCATTCTTGTTTGATAAATTTATTAAGTTTTCAAACAAAAATAGCAATTGCTTGATTAAATATCCGCCTAAATACAGTATTTGATAAATTAAACTTAAAATCTTTCCCCACCAAGTTTGATAAGTAGCTAATAATTTATAGCCCCTTAGGATCCTATTTCTTAAAATAATTTGTCGCCATCCCCAATTTGGTTTCATGAATATATTAAGGTTAAACTGCTCATTAACTTCAAGCTGCCGACAATTTAAGAATAGCTTTGTTGAGTCAAAATTAGAGCTCAAGTCCAGGGGATAGGCATAATGTTTTCTTAGAACTAGATTTGTTCTAAAAACTTTATTTCTGTGGGAAGGCCTTGGAATAAACTTAAAGTCTGTTTTTACAATAGTCAAAGCTTCGCTTTGAGATTGGATAATTTCTATTAAATCGGAACTTAGCTCATCATGACATGCTAAGACGTAGCGAGATTTTTTATAATTTGCTTCTAAAATTAAACCTATTTGAGATTTAAATTTAAACTTTGATTGATCCTTAAGAGTTCGGTAGAGATCCTCAAATAGAGTTTTACTTTGGAATAAATTAAAATCGACACCTTGAGGAAACTGGAGTTCATAATAATTGAAATTTTTAATGAAACGGCGTTTGTACTCAAACCACGCCACTACTCCAAGTATTAGGAGAAATAAACTTACGCTCAAAATAGAGACAATTAAATAATATTTCATTTAACCCCAGCTCAATGGCTATTGTTAGCTTAACAGATTAAACTAAGTTGAGCTAGTTGGAGATAAATAATACTGAAGTTGGCCTTCTCCTTTAACACCTAAGATAGTATTAGCTTCCATTTGACCATTATTGGTGGTCGGATCAATTTGGGCGGAATCGCCATAAATAAAGGTTGGATGAGGTCCTCCACTAACTACAATTTCAACATGTCCTCCGTTATAATTAAAGTATCCTACATCGCCAGGTTGGGGGATATAGTTCGAAGAATATTGGATCGTAAAACCCTGATTCTGAATCTGATTGGCAATATTTTCGTCCCATCCCGCATAATTCCCATTGCTAAAGGGGAAATTAGATATCTTATAGATATAACTTACAAAATCTGCACACCACTCTTCATATGGTGCCCCGCCAGTATAGAGCGTCAAAAGCTGCTCGTGCGGTGGTGTTTCGGTCTGCCAAATCATCCATTGTTTAATAGCATTGCAAGCTACGATTTGGCCTTGAGAGCCACTACAAGTATAGTTACTATAATTCAAATAACTCTTCCAGTTTTTTGATGGTTGTCCTAAGTTCTTACAGCTCGCTAAAATTAAAAGTTGACCATCTCCAGCGCTTGGGGCACTTAAACATGATTGTGAGGCAGGATTATAATAACCGGTTGTATCTTTAAGCCAGACCTGAGATGGAGATTGATCGCATTTCACTAAATCAATTTTTGAAACATTTTGAGCGTCCAGGCAAAGATTTTGATGTTTAATCTGAGTCAAATTAAGGTTCCACTGTTGAGCAGCTGTACCATTGCAGCGCCAAATATCTACCTGACTATTGGAAATTTGACTATTATGATAATCATCGAGACAATAACCGTTCCAACCAGACTTAATGTCGTTAACCAGTTTTATAGATTGTGATGAACCTTTATTTTGAAGTAATAGGACAACCCCAAAAACTAGGACTACTAGCATTAGCATAGATTTAAATCCAATTCGCTTTTTACGTTTTTTAGTATTAACAGTGCGAGCTAATCTTTGGGAGTGAGGTTCTCTAATTTGCATTTGTTTATTTTTGGCTTAAAGTACTTTTTAGTATACAACAACTTAGATCTTAAGCCAACTTACTTTTAGTGTATAAATAACTTAAAAGGTACTCTATAAAAACAATCGAAATTATCATAAAGCTAACTGGATAAGGTTGGTAAAAGGCTACAAATAAACCAATCCAGGTTGCACTTACTGATATAACTACGGCTACAACTAAAGCTGATAGGGGAGTTTTGGTAACTCTCTGTGCAATAGCAGCTGGGGTCACCAAAAGCGCAAAAATTAGTAAGACTCCGACTACTTGAATAGCGATTGAGGTAGTAATTGCCAAAAGGAGCATAAAAACTATCCCAATTAAGGCAACTCTTAAACCCTTTGCTTCGGCAACATCCTCATCTAAAGAAGCAAAAAGTAATTTTCTAAAAATAATTAAAATTATGGCAACGACTACGATCGCCGCTATCAATGTTATAAAGGTGGCGCTTTTAGAAATACCCAGAATTTCTCCAAATAATAGGGAGTAGGTTTCATTAGCATATCCCTTGTAGAGACTTATAAACAAGACTCCCAATCCTAGCATAAAGGCAAGTACTGTACCGGTTTGAACATCTCTATTATTAGCTTTTTTCCCTAAGACTCCCATTGTTAATCCCCCAATACCTGTGAAGGCCAATAAACCAAATAAGGGATTTAAACCAAACAAAACAGCTCCGGCCGCTCCGGCAAAACCGGCGTGAGACAAGGCATGAGCTGCAAAAGAGAGTTTTCTTATCACGACAAAGTAACCAACAATACCAGCCACAATGGCAATTACGGTACCAGCAAAGAAAGCATTTCGCATAAAACCAAACTGCCACATATTATAAAGATCTTGAACTAAGTTAAAACTAAACATGATGATCGTCCCCGCCGATTCCAACAATAATTCTCCGGCCCCTAGAATCTTTTAAAACTTCAATTTGCGAATTATAGAGCCTTGATAATGTTTTAGCGTTTAAAACTTGGTCCATGTCTCCACTCACAAAATGTTTATTGGCAATATAAACTACGCGGTCCACATAGGAAGAAAGCGGATTTAAATCATGGGCAATCAAAAGAACACTAATTGACTTTTTATGGGCTAGATTAGTAATTAAACCCACTAGTTCAGCTTCTCTTTTAAGGTCTAAATTGGCCAGTGGCTCATCTAGTAAAAGGATTTGGGGGTCACCAATTAAGGCCTGAGCCAAAAAGATCCGCTGGAGCTCTCCTCCTGATAATTGGCCAATGCTTTTTCGACTTAAGTCAGTTGCATCGACCAGCTCTAAAACCTCGTCAACTCGAGAGTTAACTTCTTTATCTCGCAAACTAAAGCCCCATTTATTGCCGTTAAAACCAAGCTTAATTAATTCCCGGGCTAAAAGGGAACCTTGGGCCGAAATATCTTTCCGTTGCGGGACATAACCAATCATGGATCGAGCCTCTTTAGGATTCTTGCCTAAGATTGTTAGCTCTCCATTTACAAGAGGTATTAAGCCGATTAGAGCCCTAAACAAAGTCGATTTACCAGCTCCATTTGGCCCTAATATAGCCGTAAATTCACCCTTTTCGACCTTAAAACTAGCATCCTCCCAAATTATGTTATTACCATACTGAACTTTCAGGTTAATAGCATTAATAATAGTTTGGTTCATTTTTTTAAAGAAAGGCCTTGTTCAATATTAGTTACTTCAATTTTCATCCAATTTTCAAAACTTAGGTTTGGTGGCTGAATTGTTTCGCTTATTCCTACAACCGGGATCTTGTCTTTTAAGGCTATTGACCTAATCATGGAAGTTAAGGGTGTAACAGTCTGTACATTGTAAACCAATAACTTAACTTGATGCTGATTTAATTGATTTTCAAATTCAACGACACTAGGAGCAGGAGGATCATTGCCTTCAGCTACAGCCGTAATAAAAGCCGGAGGAGAAATTAAATCTAGCCCCATAGCATGAGCCATATAAACAAATATACTTTCAGTAGCAGCTACTTTTTCGTTTGGATAATGACTTTTAATAAATTTAATTATATTTAAATAAGATTGCATTTTTGAGTTTAATAGATTTAAATTATGTTCAAAGTAACTTTTGGAACTTGGATCAATCTTAATAAGAAGACTCGTAACCTTAAGATCGACTCGATTCACATAACTTGGATTATACCAAAAATGAGGATTTGCGCCAGTTGGTTGATTCAAGAAATGCGCAATATTTAATACTTGTCGATCCGAACTTGGTGAAGCCGAAACTAACTGGGAGGCCCAACTATCGTATCCTTCGCCATTAACAACTACCAATTGGGCCTTGGATATAGCAATTGCATCTGCGGAATTACTCTCGTATTCGTGAGGATCAATATTGGGATTACTAATAACCGATGTTACATTAACTCGATTCCCTCCAATTTGATTAATTAAACTACCCCAGAAGTTTTCAGCGGCAACCACCCTTATCTGGTTATCTGGATTATTAGGTTTTAATTTAACGACCGCAAACCAACCGAGTAAAACGAGGAGCAGAATAACCAATAACGCTAATATTTTTTTGGATATTTTCATATAAGAGTTATACCTCAATACTAATTCTATTGCAACAATGTCGCAATAGCTTAATTTATTGCAATAGGGCAGGGAGGCTATATAATTAGAACGTGCCTAAACGCAAATTAAACAAGAGGCTTACACTAGAGTTTCCAGAATGGGTTCCTTTTATCTACGGAACAGCATGTGCTTTTTTAATACCATGGACAATTTTCTTAGGTTTTGTACTGCCTCGCCAGTACATATCCCACAACTGGGACGTGGCATGGGTTGGATTTGATATATTAGAGCTGATTTTATTCGCTCTGACCGCTGTTTTAGCCATCAATAAGTCGATTTGGTCCGGATTAAGTTCCGCTATGCTGTTTATTGTCTTGCTTGTTGATGCTTGGTTTGATGTCCTTACGGCCCGCCCTGGTTTATCTGAAAGCAGATCAATCCTAGAAGCTCTGATAGTTGAGCTTCCATTAGCCCTAATATCGTTAACATTATCTATTCAAGTCTTTCGAAAGATTCAACGTCAGTAACAGATTTAATATTAATTAAATTTAGTTGACATAATTATACTTGTATGGTTTTATTTTTATAGATAGTGTTCAGGATTGGGTAACTATGAACAAATCGAAAGTAATATTATTTGAAGCTAATCCAGGTGTCACAAAAACACTATCTCTAGCTCTCTCCAAATATTACGAATTAGCCATATTCTCGAATTTAAAAGATGGGTTAAGACGAATTGGACAAGACCCACCAACGATTATCATTATTGATCTCAATATCTCCGACCTAGACGGAGAAACAGTCTGTCACGAAGTCCTTAAAATCGGCGTCAAGGCGCCGATTTTAATTATTGGTCAAGATCAGTCTATATCGACTAAACTTAAATATTTTAAATTAGGAGTTGAAGAATACTTAGCTAAGCCTTTTAGTGTTGGTGAATTAATAGCTCGGCTTAACATTATTCAAAACAGATTAAAACCTTCATTTCATACAATTGCTTCCATGTCCAACTTTCCCTTAATTTTGAATAAAGATAATTTAAGCGTCAAGCGAGATGGTGGAACTGAGATATTCCTTCGCCGCAAGGAATATGCAATCCTAGAGTATTTAATAGATAACGTTGGTCAAATTGTAAGTCGTCAAAACTTAACTCAACATGCCTGGAAAGATAGTTTTCAGCCCTGGTCAAATTCAGTCGATGTACACATCAAATATTTAAGAGATAAGGTTGATAGACCATTCTCAAAAAGTCTTATCACGACCATTCATGGTCAAGGTTATCGTTTAGAATTAAGTTAAATTGTATAAAATCAGAAAGTTTAGCCGACGGCATATCTAAGGACGTTTGGGCACGTTGATAATTTCAATCATAAATCTAAATAGAATACTATTTACTTAACTTAAGTAAATGTTATATAATCGATCTCGATGAAGAATTCAATCAAAGATATTGATGATGCGTTAAATGATCTATTTACTTATCTAAAAAGTAAATCGACCTGGAAAAAATTATGTCTAAATATCGACCAAGAAATAAGTCGACCAGGCATGGCAATTTTACATGTAATTCTAAAGAATAAGGGATCAAAATTGAAGCTCAATGATCTCGCTACACTTTTAGACATCGAAGCACCTTTTCTCAGCCGAAAAACAAAAGAACTTGAAGAATCGGGCTATATTCATCGCTTCTCTTCACCTCTTGACCGACGTGAAATATACTTCGAAGCAACTCAAAAAGCGATTGAGCTCGAGCAAACTTTTAGTCATCATAAACAAGACCTAATAATGAGAGCTCTAGCCGAATGGTCAGAACAAGACAAACAGCAATTTAGTCAGTTATTAAAAAGATTTTTAATTAACCTGAGAGGATAATATGGAAAGAGCCAACAACAGTAATACTTCTTCAGATTTACCAAAGGAACGATCACATAGTGAGATTAAAATAATCATCTCGGCCTTAATGCTCACCATGCTCCTAGCTGCTCTCGATCAAACAATTGTCGCAACTGCTCTTCCCAGAATTGCCACAGATCTACATGGTATATCCAAAATCGCCTGGGTTGCTACAGCCTATTTATTAACAAGTGCCGTCGTAACACCTCTTTACGGCAAAATATCGGACCAACTTGGTCGCAAAAAAGTTTTTCAATTTGCCATTATACTTTTCTTAATAGGATCAGCTTTATCTGGAATAAGTCAAACCATGAATGAATTAGTTTTATTTAGGGCTATTCAAGGCCTAGGAGCTGGAGGCCTAATAAGTTTATCGCTTGCTACAATTGGGGATGTTGTACCTCCTCGTCAAAGAGGTAAATATCAGGGATACTTTGGAGCGGTATTTGGGGTGGCAAGTATAGCTGGACCATTGCTGGGAGGATTTTTTACAGAACACCTTTCTTGGAGATGGATCTTTTATATCAACGTTCCAATCGGCATAATAGCTTTAATTGCAATTGCGGCTCGTCTGCACCTCCCTCCTCTACGAGATAAACATCGTTTTGACTGGCAGGGGGCTCTTTTACTAACAGTATCTCTTGTGAGCATAATCTTAGCCTTAACATGGGGTGGCATTACTTACCCTTGGGCGTCAAAAGAGGTTATAGGAGCTTTTGTCATTGGCTTTATCTCTACCGTTACTTTAATTTATTGGGAGTCCAAGACCAATGAACCAATTATCCCTCTTAAGATGTTTAAAAATAGTATCTTTACGGTCTCAAGTGCCTTATCAATGGTTACAGGCATTATTATGCTCGGGACTATTATCTTCCTTCCCATTTATCAACAAATTGTTAGAGGAGACTCTCCAACAGCCAGTGGACTCTATTTACTACCCTTTGTTGGAGGTATTTTAATCGCTTCAATCGCTTCTGGGCTAATTATTACTCACCTTGGTAAGTATAAAATATTTCCCATTATCGGTACGATCTTAGTTGGAATCGGATTATTTTTATTTAGTCACGTCACGGCTTACACCAGTCAGATCACTTTATCGTTTTGGATGATTGTCATGGGAATTGGACTCGGGATGTTTATGCAGGTTATGACCTTAGCTGTTCAGAATTCAATAGATGTTCGCCAAATGGGAACCGCGACCGGACTGGTAACTTTCTTTAGAAGTTTTGGAAGCTCGATCGGAACAGCCGTATTTGGAGTCATCTTAATTTCAAGACTTAGTTTTCATTTGGGAAAATTACTACCAGCTCAAATTGTCGGTAAGGTTAGAGAAAGTGTTTTATCTGGATTAAGTGGTGTTAATGTTAATTTACCAAGTTCACTTCTAAAACCTATAACAACTTCTTTTAGCCTGGCCTTTCACGATGTTTTTATATCTGCCATCCCATTTGCTGTCATAGCCTTTATCCTAGCGCTTCTCTTAAAAGAAACGCCGCTTCGTACTTCGCTCCATCATAAATCAGTAAAAGAAATAGTGGAAATCTAAAATGGTAGAAGTTAAAGACTTAGTGAAATCATTTGGACACTTCAACGCAGTCGATAATATCAGCTTTAAGGTTGCTCCAGGGGAAAGATTTGCCCTGCTCGGCCCAAACGGAGCTGGCAAAAGTACAACTATTAAAATGTTGACGACGCTCCTTAAGCCAACTAGTGGAAACCTTTATTTAAATTCTCACGATGTTATCAAGGATAAGGCCTTGGCTCGCAAAAGCTTTGGTATAGTATTTCAAGATCCAAGCGTAGACACCGAAATGACGGCTTATGAGAACATGCAACTTCATGCTATTTTGTATAACGTTCCAAGCAAAGAACTTAATACCAGAATCAAAGATCTGTTAGAATTAGTTGAATTATGGGATCGGAAAGATAGTCTTGTTAGAAATTTCTCGGGAGGAATGAAGCGAAGACTTGAAATTGCGAGAGGTTTAGTTCATCATCCCAAGATATTATTTCTAGACGAACCAACTGTCGGATTAGATGCACAAACCAGGAATTTGCTATGGGATTATGTTAATAAATTAAGTGCCGAAAAAAATATGACAATCTTTTTTACAACTCATTACCTTGAAGAAGCTGAGACAAACGCAGATCGTATTGCCATTATTGATCACGGTCAACTGCTGACTATCGGAACACCGTCAAAACTAATAAAGGACAGCAAGTCTAAAAGCCTTGAAGAAGCATATTTAAAATTAACAGGTAAAGCCGTTAGAGATGAACAAGCTAATCCCCACGATGCCTGGAGAGAAAGACAACGAGCGAGGTCAATGCGATGAAAGCAATTTATTATTTATGGTTACGTCAAATTAAACGATTTTTTAGAAGTAAATCACGGATTGTTGGTTCAGTTGGTCAACCCCTTTTGTTCTTATTGGCTCTTGGTTATGGACTTGGTTCAATCTATAAGCGTGCTGGTGACGGAAACTATCTAAATTTTCTTGTACCGGGTATTATGGCCCAAACTGTCCTCTTTGCTGCTATGTTTTATGGAGCTATGATAATTTTTGATCGACAATTTGGATTTTTGAAGGAGACTATGGTTGCCCCTACTTCACGACTTAAAATTATGATAGGTGGGGCCTTAGGCGGCGCCACAACAGCTACGATGCAAGGTCTACTCGTATTAGCCATTTCCTATGTTTTAGGATTTCGAGCCGCACACCCTTGGATGATTCCAATAGCACTCTTTATTATGTTCGGTTTAGCCATCGCGATTGCTTCTTTTAGCTCCGGAATTGGTTCATTTGTTCAAGATATGCAAGGTTTCCAAGCCATTAATCAATTCCTAGTCTTTCCTTTGTATTTTTTAAGTGGAGCCCTATACCCTTTAACCAACGTTCCGACATGGTTAAGATATGTTGCTGAGGTAAATCCTATTTCCTATACGGTTGATGCCATGAGATGGTCACTAATAGGAGTTTCGAAGTTTGGAATAGCCAAAGATCTTATTGCGCTCGCCATCACTATTGTCATTTGTATTATCTTTGGATTAAACCGATTTAATCATATTGAGGCTTAAAAAAGAATAAAGTCCTTAATCCGAAGATAAAGGACTTTATGTCTAGAATACATCCTAAATTAATCCGAAGATTACCTAAGACATATCCGCTAAAACCTTTTAGGGGTCTTAGCAGCCACCTCACAGTGGCTGTATTTATTCTAAGGCTTGTCGTCCCATTTTGCCAAGAACTTTATTTTAAACTTATGGATAAATTGTGGATAAATATATTAGGGCCATATAACAACTCCGACTACAGCCTCCCTCGAAATCCAACCGAAATGTCTGCTATCGGTACTATATTTGGGATTATATCCTAAAACATAGAGACGGTCATCTTTAACTTTGTCGACATATTTAATCTTTTCTAGACCCCCATCTCTGAAAATAACAATGCTACTTTCTTTCGGGCTCACAAGACCAGAAGCTATCACAAATTGCTTCTCCTTAAACAGGGGCTCCATACTCCGACCATTAATCCGTCGGATAAAGATATATTTAGACTTTTTTTGTTTCAGCAAAGATTTTACTAATTTCATCAATCTGCCCTAATAAGATATCGGCGCTTTCGACATCAAGATGATGCTTGACTTCACTGGCCTGTTTAATCGCTTTCCAAAATAAGTCATGCAAATTAGGAAATTTCTCAAGATGTTCAGGCTTAAAATAATCAGCCCAGAGAACCATTAAATGCTGCTTCACTAGTTCGGCTCGTTGTTCCTTAATAATAATAGCTCTCGTTTGATTATGTGAATCAAGATTTGGATATTTCTCAAGTATGGCCTTAAGACTTAAGGCTTCAACTTTTGCTTGAATTGGATCATAAACTCCACATGGTAAATCACAATGAGCGTATACTTTTTTAATAAATTGCATTATCCCTCCTTCTTGCCATTAATTATACATCATCTTCAACTTTTGTGGTGCGTTGCGATATTCGCCAATCATTAATTTTTTGGTGATTACCGCTCAATAAGACTTCTGGCACAGTTCGTCCTTCGAAACTTGCTGGACGAGTATATTGAGGATATTCAAGGGTCGTTTCAGATATCTGAAACGACTCATCTTGAACGCTATTTTCGCCACCTAATACTCCTGGCAAAAGACGTACGATGCTATCAATAAATACCATAGCCGGAAGTTCTCCGCCGGTTAAAATATAGTTTCCAATAGAATAAGAAGCATCAACCCAATCTAAAATTCGCTCGTCATATCCTTCATAATGTGGACAGAGTAGAATAAGGTCTTGTTTTAAATCAGCCCAATCTTGGGCTATATTTTGTTTAATAGTTTTTCCTTTTGGCGTAAATAAGATGACTTTAGATTTTGGATTTAATTTCTGGGCCGATCGTATAGCTTTAACCATTGGCTCAAGCATTAATAACATACCAGGACCACCACCATAGGGAGAATCATCAACATCATGTCGAGGACCTAGTCCAAATTGTCGTAAATCGATGATTTCAAATTGAACAACTTTAATTTTTTGAGCCTTTAAAAGCATTGAGCTATTTAAAACTCCTTCAAACATCTTAGGGAAAAGGGTGATAATTATAACCTTCATAGCTGTTCTTAAAAAATAAATAAGCCAGACTTTAAAAGTGTGGCTTATTTATTCACATAAAGCTCCCATCAGTGATGGCTCGCAAAAGCTTTTAGTTTTTTTTAAAGTCGTCTTTGACCTTAAAAAAGAGTATACTCTATTGAACATAATTTATCAAGCGTCAAAATCGGTCCTACATTCTGACTTATAGCGATTTAATAATCACCTTAATTAGACGTCTAAATCGTCTAGATCTTGAAGTTCTTGTCGAGCCTTGAGAATTCGATCTGATGTCGAATTATCCTCTTCGGTTGAGACAGCTTCATCTTCTTGAGGAATGGGTTGATCGTTGGATTGAACTGAATCTTGATCACTAGTAGTTAGATTTGAGTCGTCTCCTCCATCATTAGTATTCGGTTCACTAGCCATATCACTACCGGAAGTAGCCTGATATCTAGGAGCACCATTATCGACAATTTTTAGGTTGTAGCGAGCATCGTTTTTGGTACCAAGAGCTCTTAAGAGTGTTCTAATGCTTTGAGCTGTAGCTCCTCTTTTGCCAATTACCCGTCCTAAATCTTCAGGGTCAACTGTTAGTTCAAGTAAGACTCCTTTTTCGTCAATAGTTCTAACAACTTTTACCGCATCTGGTTTATTGACTAGGGATTTAATAATAAATTCAACAAATTGTTCGTCAATGTTTTTCATCAGTTTATTCCTTCATTATGATTAAGTTGGCTACTTTCTATACTATCAAACTCAAATTTAAATTTAAAGCTAGGCTACGTTATTTATAAGCTCGTTCTTAGGAAATTACTTCAGAATTCTGGGCTGCTTCAGTATCAGCTCCAACTACGGTGTTACCTACTGCCACTTCTTCCGATGGTTCAGATTGAGCAGTTTCAGTAACCTCATCCTTAGCTTTCTCCTCTAGGGGCTGATCTTCAACGGGACGAGTAGAGCGTCTTTTATCAGGATTTTTAATCATTTTTGTTTTCTGAACAGGATCTTTAACCCATCCTGGTAGTTTAACCTTGTTTTCTTTTAGAATTCGAATAATGCGATCCGATGGTTGAGCTCCATGATCCAAGTAATACTGAGCCTTTTCCTGATTAAGAATTACTTTCTTGGAATGTGGATCGAAACTACCCAAAAAACAAACAACATTTCCGCTGGTTGGAGTTCGGCGAGAGTCCTGAACAACAATTCGAAAACTGGCTAATTTTTTACGACCGTTGCGTTGCAAACGAATAGCTAACATTAGAGGTTAATAATCTCGTACTTTCTTATATTAATTACTTAAAACTATCTTAGATAATGCTATACTACAGATTAGATGACAGATTGTCAACCTTAAATTTAGATTGCATATTTCTTTAAAGCATTTTGGGCTGCTTTTTGCTGGGCTGCTTGTTTCGAAGAGCCATTACCACTACCTATCAAACTATCATTAACATATACACCTACCTTAAATGTTTTATCATGATCTGGTCCCTCTTCTTTTAAGACTCGATACTGAGGGGTGACATTGTTTTGCTTTTGGGACACTTCTTGAAGACGAGACTTTGCATCCATCCACGAATCTGAAGCTAAAATATGCTTTAATTTTGAAATGACACTTGAAGTAATAAATCTTTTAGTAGGTTCATAGCCCTGGTCTAAATAGATTGCCCCAATAACGGCCTCAAAACAATTAGCTAAGATTTGGGTACGGGCTCGTTCACTACCCCTCTTTTCACCCTTACTTAAGCGTAAAAGATGCTCAAAATCAAGCCTAGAAGCTGATTCTGCTAAACTTTCCGTGCGGACTAAACAACTTCTCCAGTTTGTTAAAATACCTTCAGATTCCGAATAATTGAGATAAAGATACTCAGTGACTACCAACTCTAAAACAGCATCACCCAAAAACTCCAAGCGTTCATTGTGCTCGTTGACAGTTTTACGATGTTCATTCAAGTAAGACCGGTGCGTAAAAGCCGTTATTAAAAGATTAATGTTGTTAAACGTAATTGCGAGTTTCGACATAGCAAACTCCAGATAAGGTTGTGTTTCCATTTAAACCTTGCCCTCTCTAATTTTTTTCATTCCAATTAAAACAAGTTTTGTAATATCTTCATAAGCTATTTTATCGATAGCATCCATTGCCTTAAACCATTTAATACCAGTTAGCCACTCTTCGGGATTAAGAGCATTGGTATCATTGAGAGCATGCACTAACCATATGTGCATTGTCATAAGCACTAAGGATTGTTCGCGACGGTATTGAAAATTGACTTTTCCAAGCCAAACCTGAGCCTCAATGTCTTTTAAGCCAGTCTCCTCCGTTATTTCACGTTCGGCTGTTGCTCCATGCTCTTCCCCTGGTTCCACATGACCCTTTGGAATTGTCCAACGACCTTTGGCATCCTTAATGAGCAAGATTTCGAGATCTTTTGTTTTGGGATTAATCCGGTAAACCACGCCACCAGACGTCGTTTCATGGATAGCTTCCTTTATGGCTGGTCGCCTATAAACAAGTTTCTTAATTGAATTAATTGGGTTTTGCTTTAACACTACTCTTCTTTTTTACCTTATTATTAGTTACTTCCTCTATCTCTTGACTATAGACCTTTCCGAGTACTCCGTTAATGAATTTTGAAGAATTTTCGCCACCAAAAGATTTAGCTAACTCAACGGACTCATTAATAACAACTTTATAGGGAGTCTCTCTCATATTAAGCAGTTCAAATAATCCCATCCGAAGAATTATTAAATCCATTTTTGAAATCTGCTCAAGTGGCCATTTAGAAGCAATTGGTTGAATAATCGCATCCAACTTTAAATGATCTTTAGTAATCCCTTTAACAAGAATCGACACAAATTGTTTGTCTTCAATAGTATCGTGATAACGCTCAATATTACGCTTTAAGACTTCGTCTAGATCAAAATTAGAATCTTTCGATTCTAATCGAAATTCCTGTTCATATAATGTTTGAAAGGCTATTACCCTGCCTAGATGTCTATTAGAAGCCATATTTCCTCTCATTCTTCCCAACGGAAATTTTAAAGATCATTTTTTTGAAGCTTTTAGCAACTATTTTTCAGTTTTTGGTTTAGAACCTGTTTCGCGCTTAGTCGTCGTGGCCTTAACCGGAGACTTTGAGTTAACGCTTCGAGCCAATTTTAAAACCAGGTGACTTCTTCTTAATCCAGTTTTACGGGGGCTAGTCCTTTTTTTAGGTTTACCCATAATAATATGCTCCTTTTGACTGTTATTTAGCTTAAAAACTTCATTTTTTATTATAAGCTAAAAATTAAATTTGCGGAAGTTTTTTATATCACAAAGTTAATCAACTTATTGGGGACGAAAACAACCCTTTGAATTGATTGTTGCGAAAGATAAGTTTGAAGATGTGGATTATCTCGAGCGAGTAGTTCAATTTGAGTTTGAGAAGAATCACGTGGAACCTCTAAAACAGTCCGAATCTTGCCATTTATTTGAACCACCAACTTAACCGTCGATTCAATCAACAATTTCGAATCATAACTAGGCCAATCAGCCAGATGGACCGAACTTGTTTGACCAAGCTTCAGCCATAATTCTTCACATATATGAGGAGCAAAGGGAGCTAGAAGTAAAACAATGGCTTGAACTGCCTCCAACCAATCCTCTTTCTTAATTTGAAGCTGACTTTCTTTAATTTTATATAAACTATTAACCCCTTCCATTAAAGCGGCGATGGCAACGTTAAAGTTTAGCTCCTCTAAATCTTTTTCGACTCGAGCCGTTGTTCGAGCAATAATCTTAGCTAAGTCTCGACTAGACTCGTAGTCGTTTGGTTCCAACGACAAGACGTCTTCAACTAGGCGCCAGACACGGTCCAGAAAGCGATAGCTTCCCACTACACTCTCTGGGCTCCAGGGAGTCGTCTGATCATACGGCGCCAGAAAGCTAATAGCTAAATGAATTGCATCTGCCCCATAGCCTTGATCGATAATCTCCAAGGGATTAACAATATTTCCCTTACTCTTGCTCATCTTAGTTCCGTCGGCAGCTAAAATTATCCCCTGACCTCTTCTTTTTTGATATGGTTCTTTAGTTGGAACTAATTTTTGATCGTACAAAAATTGATGCCAAAAACGAGAGTACAACAAGTGAAGGGTAGTATGCTCCATACCCCCTAAATAAAAATCGACCATTCCCCAGTATTGTAATTTTTGAGGTGAAGCAAATTCTCGATCATTGTGGGGGTCATAATATCTTAAATAATACCAACTACTACCCGCCCAATTTGGCATTGTATCAGTCTCTCGTTTTGATGGCTTGTGGCAAATGGGACAAACCGTATTAACCCAATCCTCGATCCTAGAAAGGGGACTTTGACCATTATCGGTTGGAAGATAATCTTTAATGGCAGGCAAGACAACTGGTAGGTCTTTTTCTGGAACGCTTACTGGACCATGCTCGTGACAATGAATAATAGGGATTGGCTCTCCCCAATATCTTTGTCGAGAAAAAACCCAATCTCTAATTCGATATTGAATTTTAGCTTGTCCTAATTTTTCTTTTTTAATCCAGTCCTCTATTTTCTTACGCCCTTCTTTGAAATTTAAGCCATCGAACTGTTGAGAGTTAGTCATCGTATACTTGGTCGGATTAGGCTTAATCTTTTTCGTGTAATTAACAAATTTATTCTCAGTGGTAACATAGATTATTGGTAATTTATATTTTTGAGCAAATTGGTAGTCTCGTTCATCTTGACCCGGAACAGCCATAATAGCTCCTGTTCCATAGCTCATTAAAACATAATCGGCTATCCATATCGGTATTCTCTTGTTGTTGAGGGGGTTAATGGCGTAAATGCCGCTAAATACCCCTGTTTTCGAACGTTCATCTTCCTGGCGCTCTAAATCTGTCTTAGTTCGAGCTTGATCAAGATAAGAATTAACGACAGCAAGATGATCCGCTGGAGTTAATTTTTTAATTAAGGGATGTTCTGGAGCAAGGACCATAAAAGTAGCCCCAAAAACAGTTTCAATAGCGGTGGTAAAAACCTCAATCTCCTGGTCAGATTGATCAACTTTAAATTTAAGGCTAGTACCATGACTTTTCCCAATCCAGTTAATTTGCTGATCACTAATTCTGGCGGGATAATCTAAGCCCTGTAATCCTTCAATTAGCCGATCAGCATATTTAGTAATTTTAAGTGTCCACTGCTTAACTGTTTTTTTAGACACCAAGTTATCGCAGCGTTCATGACGAGAATTAACGACTTCTTCATTAGCTAAGCCAGTTTTACAAAACGGACACCAATTTATTAATGTCTCTTCGTGAACGGCTAATCCCGCTTCAAAAAATTTTAAAAATATCCATTGAGTCCATTTATAGTAACTGGGTTCAATAGTCGAAATGGAACGAGACCAATCATAACTAAAGCCAAGCTTATTAAATTGATTTTGAAAGTTTTCAATATTAGTCTGACTAGCAGCTTGAGGAGAGACATGATTTTTAATGGCATAGTTCTCGGTCGGCAGACCAAAAGCATCAAAGCCCATCGGAAAAAGAACATTATAGCCCTTCATCCGCTTATAACGAGCATAAATATCTCCTAAGGTGTATTCCCTGGTATGACCTAAATGAAGACCATCTCCAGAAGGATAAGGAAACTCAGTGAGCATGACGAATTTAGGCTTCGCATCAAAATCTAGGGCTTGATATATTTTATCTGTTGCCCATTTTTTCTGCCATTTAGGCTCAATAACTTTAGGTTCGTATCTACTCATTATTTTATTTTATCCTAAAGCGTAAGATGATTAAAGGGTAATTGATTCAATCCACTGATTGACGTCAACCGTTTTAGAACGAACTATATTTTGATATAGATTTTTAATTTTAATTGTTAAGGGACCCTGATGTTGGTTATTTATGGCAGTATGATCAATTTGAAAGATTGGAAAAATTCCCAGACTTGATCCACATAAAAAAGCTTCTTCAGCCAAATAAAGTTCAGTACGATCTATGCTTCGCTCAACAAGTGGTATTCCAAGTTGTGCAGCGATTAAAGCGATACTATTTCTAGTGATACCTTCCAGGACATCGCTAGCTAAGCCCGATGTAATTAAAGTTTTATTTCTGACAATAAAAATATTACTGATTGTACTCTCTGTAACATGGCCGTCTCGATCTAGGGCAATAGCATCATCGTATCCTAACCTTAGAGCTTCATTCTTCATTAAAGCGGAATTGACATAAGCCCCATTCACCTTAGCTCGAGCCGGAATTGCATTATCGGCGATTCGGTTCCAACTAGAAACCATTAAACTTGCGCCCTTGCCCTTAATGAGAGGGGTCATAGGATAGACAAAAATAGCTAAAGATGTTTTCTGCTGATAAGATTTAGAACCGGCTAAAATGGCGTCAACAAAAATAGTCATTCTAACCAATGAATCACTTTGGATGTTATTTTGAATTAAAAGTCTGTGAATTAACTTTTTGAAACTACTAAGACTATAGTTTTTTTCAAAATCATTAAATCCTAAGATCTTCGAAGAATTACTGAGTCGCTTATAATGATCTTCAATCCGAAATAAGTTGAGTTTAGAATGATCAAAACTGAGATAAACCGGCATAACACTGTAGGTACTAAGTCCATATAACATAGCTGAATTTGCAATGCTCAAATTAGCGTTCTCAAAATTGGTAAATTTATCTCTAAAATAGACCGTTTTGTAGATAGTTTCCATAATCTAACGTTGTCTTAAATAATTACTATTAAAAGTTCTGTTTAACGATTTGAGATATTTATAGTTCTCTTGGGCATAATTAACCAATTTCTTAACAAGCTCAACATTGCTTATTCCTGCCTGATTAAAGTTATGGGAATAAAGACTGCCGGGCAATGGATTAATCTCATTAAAGTATACTTTGGATTTTTTAGAATCAATTAACATATCCACCCGAGCAATACCCTTTAAATCAAAGGTTTGATACACTTTTAATCCCAAATTTAAAGCGAGGTCGGTTAATTCTTTGGGTAACTTAGCAGGAATTTCGCTGTAACCTTGAGATCCACTCTTTGAACCCTTGCCTTTTTTGGATCCTCCCATGTATTTTGTTTCAAAATCAAAAAAACTAGCCTCATGGTTTAGAGGTCTTTCTAGCAACCCTGGAGTTAATTCTTCATTTCCAATAATCGGTAAAGTTACCTCGATTAAATTAGCGACTTCTTCTTCGATTAATATGTTTTGATCAAAGTGAGCAGCAACCTCAAGAGCATTAGTTAGTTCCTGATTATCTTTGACACGACTTATTCCAATGCTTGAGCCGAGATGTGCCGGCTTTACAAAAAGAGGAAATTTAAGCATTGTATTAATATTTTTAATAATTTCGTCTGGTTTAAGCTCTAATTCAAACTTAGTCGTTGCTACATATTTTGTAACGGGAATATCGTGATTTAGAGCAACTTCCTTCGATAAGATCTTATCCATTGCTAAAACACTAGCTCGAAGCCCGCAGCCAACATAAGGAACATTTGCCATATCCAATAATCCCATTAAGCTACCGTCCTCTCCCAAAGTTCCATGCATAGCTGGAAAAACTAGATCGATTTTAAGATAAGTTTTACGTCCGGCAAAAGGCGAGCTCTTTATGATAGCTAAACCGTTCGTAAAATCAAGGCTTATTGGTTTAAGTTTAGTCAGAATATCGTCAATCTCGCCACTCTGGTAAACAGCAATATCCTTCAGGCGATCATCACAATACCAGGTGCCATCTTTACTAATATAAATTGGTTCAATTTGATAAAGCTTAGTTAGTTCAAGTGGTCGGATTACACTTCCCAGGGCCGTTACAATTGAAACGTCATGCTCCGTAGATTGACCTCCGAATATAACGGCTACCCTTTTCATAGTCTTAAATATAACACATACAATTTATTACTACAATTTGTTGCTACAATTAACGATAATTATCAGGCCAGTCATTTTGCATTAAAACCAAGTCTCCTTTGGCTACGATCTCTTTGAGGTTATTGTAGAAGAAAAGTGGATCATCAATTATTTCAACTTTGCCCTTAAAATGAGCTTTTTCTAGTCCTTTTTGAATAAAGTTCGTTACTGAATTTTGCATTAAAATCACTATATCGGGCTGAGCATCAGCAATATAAGAGCCAATTCTGAGGTGAACAGCTTCGTTCTCTGGACCCTGATCCACTAGTCCTGGAGTAATATATATTTTTCTGTTAGCCTTCAACTCTCTTAAGAGGTCACATCCAGCTTTGATCCCTTCAATATTGCCATTATATGTATCATCAATAATATATGCTCCATTCAGTTGATAGGGCTCCATTCGATGCTGATAAGGTTTAAAAGTTTTCAGAGCTCCTAAAATTGGCTCGGGTTCAAGCCCCAGTTCAAGAGCCAACGCTATAACAGCTGAAATTGGTCCAATTTGATGGCGTCCCAGTAGGTTCGATTTAATCTTAAGGGTTTGTTGCTTTTTCGAAAGCTCAAACTTTAATCCATTATTTAAGACTTGAACAGCACCAACCTTCCAACCTAAGGTTCCCGATCGATCATAGAGCTGATAAGCTTTTTTACAATAAGGTTTGATATAGCTTGATTCTGCGTTAACTAAAATTTTATTGTGTTTAACATAATGATCAACGCTAAAAATATCTTCTGCGGCTTTATTTAAAGTCTTATATTTATCTAAATGAGCCGGCGAAAGTCCAGTTATAATTGCTCGATCCGGGAGCACTGTCTTCGAGAACTTAGCAACATCACCTGGTTGACCTTCTCCGAACTCAATAATTAGAATCTCTTCATTCCCTTGCAGCTTATTTGCAAATACCGCATGAGAAGTAGCAACGTTTTGATTACCAGCGGTTGAAGCTACTTTAAACTTGGTCCGTAAAACAGCATCTAAAAGTTCTTTCATCGAGGTCTTTCCATAACTTCCAACTATCGCAATTTTAAGCCCGTTGAAATTTTTGAAAATTTGAGCAGAACGATTAATGGCCCGTTTTTGTTTCGGATAAATAATCAACAAACGAGCAAAAAATATGGGGACTACAATTAATTGTGACCATAATACTGGATAAATAATGATAAGACCCAGCCCATAACCCCATCCAGCCATTAAATGACCAGTAAAGTAAAGGATCATTAACCCCAGCCCAACCAAAATCTGGATTTCACAAATAAGCGCTAAGAAAGTCTTATTAATCCGTGCAATTCTAGTTAAATTAAGATCTTTACGAACTTGTACTTTTGAGAAATCCTGGGTTGACCAAAACCATTTTAGGTAAGCTTTTAGATCATATTCACTAGCTTGAAGCATGTATGCAATTAACTTTGCAAAACGTCTTGGAGAATAAAAAATTAGATAAGAATTAAGAATATTTTTAAGCATCAATAAAATCCTTAATTAATTTTAATACTGTTTGTTGCTGATCAATAAATACATAATGACCGGAATTAGCTATAATCTCAAGGGTAGATGGAGAAATTTTTTCATGAAAGATCCTTCCGTAATGAGGGGGAGTTTCAGTATCTTGTTCTCCATATATTAAAAGGGTTGGAATTGAAATATGGGATGCCTCCTCACTTAGATCTTCAGATATAATATTTTTAAAGATAGGCTCAAGATCTGGCCTTAAGAGCAAATCTGATCCAATCCTAGTATAAATTTTCTGACGAACTTTACGCTTTATACTGGTTGGTAAAACATTTAAGGCAAGCTTGGAAGATTTTTGAGTCAACTTCGTTAATTGACTCTTATTCTGAGAAGATCTTAACCTAATCCCACTGGAAGCGATCAAAACTAGTTTATCGGCATCAACTACCTTCGTAGCAATAGCCTTAATGAGCACAGAGCCCCCAAAACTATGGCCAATTAAAACCGAGGGGCTCTGATTGATTTTTTTTAGAAAAGATCGAAGGAATTGAGCATAGGAACTTAAATCCCAATTAGAATGAGGATTTTGACTTTTTCCAAAACCTGGCAAGTCAACTAAGATAATCTGATGATCTGCAGCTATTTCTCCAAGATACTGCTGAAGCGTTGAAAGGCTATCATTCCAGCCGTGTAAAATTAGAACAGATTGACCCGATCCTTTAATTTCATAGTTTATCAAGAGGTCATCAACTACTATCTGCATTGCTTAACTATTATACTAATAAAAGTTAATTATTATCTAATTTCAGATAACTTTAGGAAGTTAGGTGGTATTTTGGTGGAGATAGAGGGATTCAAACCCTCGACCTCAGCGCTGCCAGCGCTGCGCTCTAATCAGCTGAGCTATATCCCCATGGATCTTAAATATTGTATCAAATATTTAGTTTTACTAATATTGTCTTTATCTTTTTGATCTTAAAAAAGCACCACCGATTTTAAATCTAGTGGTGCCGTTCGTGCGCGCCCACCCGCAAGCGGCGGGTATTTTTTTATTTTTAGTTTTTGTTTAATTTAATTCTAAAATTAAAAGCTCGCTCGCCGCTTATAGTAGCGCACGATTAAGATAAGCATAACTTGTTTTTAGAACCATTTCAAGTCGCCCTAATTATTCCAGTAAGTCCTTAAATTGTTTCTCATTGATAACCTTCACCCCAAATTGATGAGCTTGACTAATTTTATTCTTACCTAGCTTCTGCCCGGCCACTAGATAATCGGTAGATTTCCCTACTGAAGTTTGGAATACTCCTCCTTTAGCTCGAATTAAATCTGCGGCAGTCTCTCGATCCATTGAATCTAGACTTCCACTTATTGCAAAATGTTGATTCATAAGCGTCAGCTTGGTCTTTACCTGATTCGTTTGGTCTAAAATATTAAGACCAGCTAATTTAAACTTTTCGATTAACTTCAAATTATCTTTGTTGGTTGCCCATTCTAAAATTGCTTCACCTACCGTAACCCCAATTCCTTCAATTTTCATAAGTTGTTCGAGATCTGTCGCCAGAAAATTCTGAAGAGATTTAAAATTATTGGCTAAATCGATAGCAGTTTGCACTCCAACATGCCTTATGCCCAGACTATAGATAAATTTGTCTAGGCTTACTTTTCGCTTAGCATCAATCGCCTTTATTATATTCTGAGCTGATTTAGCGCCAAATCTTTCTAATTTTGTAATATCCGAAACTTGCAGGGAATAAATATCGGCTTGATCAACAATTAATCCTGCCGCAATTAATGTGGCTACATTTTTTTCTCCCAAGCCTTTAATGTCTAAGGCTTGTTTCGAAGCAAAATGTTCGATCAGTTTATTAAATCGAGAAGGACACTTAGGATTAGGGCAAGCCCAGGCGACATCATCCTCTTTGATTTTGACTAAATCATAGCCACAAACTGGACATTTCTTGGGCATCTTAAATACTCTCTCCGATCCATTGCGTAAATCTGGCAAGGAACGCAGAACTTCTGGAATAATATCTCCGGCTTTATGAACTATAACAGTATCTCCAACCCTAATGTCTTTTCTTTGGATTTCATTAGCATTATGAAGAGTCGAAAGCTGAACATTGCTACCGGCAATTTGGACTTTTTCTAAAATCGCAACTGGGGTTGCAACGCCTGTTCTTCCAATTGAGATAAAAATATCTTTAATCTTAGTAACGGCCTCTTCGGCTTGATACTTAAATGCAATGGCAGCCCTGGGAGCCTTGCCTACTATCCCGAGATCTTTAAAACGTTGCCTATTATTAACTTTAATGACTAATCCGTCAGTATTAAATGGTAGGTTCAAACGCTTTTTCTCCCAATTGTCTATAAATGCTTTTATGTCCGAAATTTCTGTAACAGTTCGAGCCATTCGATTGGTCGTAAAGCCAAGCATAAAAAGAGCATCATAAACTTCTGCATTTGTTTTTAGATCCTGGTCAATTCGAATCAAATCATATGCTCTAAAATGAAGCTTTCTGGTTCGAACTAAATTAGTGTCAAGTTGTCTAATAGTACCAGCAGCTGTATTTCGAGGATTAGCAAATAACTTGAGGTTATTAAGTTTCTGTTTGGCATTTAATTCCTCAAAATCTTTTTTATACATTATTACCTCTCCCCTAATCTCGGTACGACCACTTAAAAGTTGCTGATATCTTGAAACAGATCGTAAGCTGAGAGGAATTGACTCTATAGTCTTAATATTGGCCGTAACATCTTCTCCATTACGACCATCGCCCCTTGTCAAACCGTGCTCGAGTTGACCATCCTGGTAAATTAAAGCTAGCGCTAAGCCATCCATCTTTATATCTATGAAATAATCTAGGTTTTGGTTTAAAAGCTTCTTAATTCTAATTTGCCAAGACTCGATTTCTTCAATGCTGAAAACATCATTCAAACTTAACATTGGTTGAATATGAGGAAAACTTGCAAAACCCTTGGCAATAGTTCCGGCTACTCTTTGGGTAGGACTACTCGGCACTATTAAGTCCGGGTAAAGACTTTCAAGTTGAGACAATTCAGCTTTAAGACCATCGGCAGCCTCTTCGCTCATAATAGACTCATCTAGAACATGATAATGATAACGATAATCTTCAATTAAGGCTCTTAGTTTTAAGATCCGAGAAGCTGCCTTAGCTTTGTTCATCACCTATTTCCATGTATAAGACAAATAGATAACAGAAGAAATATAAGACAATAAGGACTGATAAAAGCTGGAGAGCGATACCAGCAATTGTCGGCACAGACATAGCGATCAAAATCATTATAATTGATAAACCCAATAATCCTGATATAATACCGAAGATTAACCTTCCGCTAATTTGAAGTTTGAGTCCCTTGGTAATTTGACGAGCTTTCCTTAGTGCCTGTACAGGATTAACCCCCGGTTTCGTGACAATCGGTAGCGCAAAAATAGAACCGCTCAGTAAAAAGAAGCTAAGAATAGCCAGTAATATTATAATCAGTGCCCACACCATTTTCTCTAGAGAACCTACGGCTATTCCTCCGACAAAAACATAATTATAGAGGACTAAAGCAAAGCTTAATGGTATAAACTCGAGAACAACAACAATCGTAACCAATATATAAGGTATTAAGGGTGCCATTGCATTGTAATAAGCTTCCTTTAGGTGAAACTTTTGCTTAAGATATATTTTTCGGAAACTCCAGAATAAAACCAATCCTAAAACAATAAACAGAAAAGCGGCATAAGCTGGGGCAGCTGGGTTGGAACTATTGGAACTAGAAGAGTTTAAAACGAAGCCAAATAAATTAATCCCTTTATAGAGACTGCCTAGAGATCCCTTAAAATTGCTAGTTAATTTCAGGGTCGATGCATTAACCCCAGGGATTGAAAAACCAAGTACGAAAATAACATCAATCAAAATATAGACAACTAAAATCTTAAAGAAACTAAAGCGATTAGTATAAATCAGTTTTAAAGTTTCCCGACTCAACCAAATCGAACCCTTAAGACGTATTTTAGCTGGAATTGGTTTATGCTTGTTAGAATTAGTCTTGAACAAATCCTTTTTTGCATTTGAAGCTCGTTTCGAATTTACTTTAGCCATTTCCTTCCATGTTTCTTAATCTTTTGATTCTTTGATCAATGGGAGGATGAGTACTGAACAGATTCATAATACTATGACCCCCCAAAGGATTAGCAAAGAATAAGTGAGCAGTTGCCGTATTTTGCACTTTCATTTTAGAACCTGTTTTTTTGATTTTCTCGAGAGCACTAGCTAAACCTTCTGGATATCTCGTAACCAACGCACCACTTACGTCAGCTAAATATTCACGTTGCCTAGAAATCGCCAATTGAATGAACATGGCCACAATCGGGGCCAAAATAGCTGCAATAATACCCATAAATAAAAATGCTTGATTATTCATATTCTCATTGTCGCTACCTCTAAACCAGGTAACTTGAATTATAATGTCAGCTAAGAGGGATATAATCGCCGATAAGGCGAAAGCGATCATATTAACCCTTATATCATAGTTCTTAACATGGCTAATTTCATGGGCCAATACCCCTTGAAGCTCATCTTTATTCATGATTTCAAGTAAGCCACTAGTCACACAAACTGAAGCATGCTTAGGGTCTCGACCGGTAGCAAAAGCATTAGGGGCCGGATCATTTATAATATAGATACTGGGCATCACTAAACCATCAGCTATTGTTAGATTTTCGACGATGTTATATAGCTCTGGATTCTGATTTTTAGTTATAGGTTTGGCTCTATTGATCGCTAATGACATTTTTGAACCAAAATAGTAGGTTATCCAGACATAAACAAGTGCACCTATTATTCCTCCGTAGAAAATATCTAAATTGCCATTCAAAAATTTAACAAAAAGCCAGATAATCGTAACTACAAATATTATAAAAAATAAAATAACGTAAACTGTTCTTCTTTTATTGGCCGCAATGTCTTTATACATAGATCTTAAAATTTAACCTCAACTGGTGCTTCCACGGCAGTGTCTTCGCTTGGATCCACGTCGAAATATTGTTTATCTTGTTTAAAATTAAGCATGTTGGCAAAAATATTTGTTGGAAATGTCTTTCGTTTCGTGTTGAAATCTCGAACAATACTATTGTAAAACCTACGGGAAGCCTGAATCTTATCTTCGGTATCAGTTAACTCGGCTTGAAGTTGTTGAAAATTTTGAGTTGCCTTTAAGTCTGGATAATTTTCTGCGACCGCAAACAAGCTTTTCATAGTTTGTTGAAATTGATTGTCGGCTTTGGCTGTTTCTTGAACTCCCTGAGCCCCCATTGCAGCGGTACGAGCAGCTGTAACGTCTTCAAAAACTGTTTTTTCATGAGAGGCATAACCCTTAACGGTATTGATTAAATTTGGTATTAGATCATAACGTCTTTTAAGCTGGACGGTGATATCGCTCCAAGCTTCATCTGATTGCTGATTTAATCGAACTAGTGAATTATAGATAAGTGCAATTCCTAGAACCAATAGGACAATTACAACTACTACGACTATTGTTAAGACCATTTATCCTCCAAGTTAAATTATATCTTTATTATACTTATTTATACTGAATTTTAACAGCAACATTATTGAGTTAAGAGATTTTAAGGCGTAGAATAGAACTACTCTATAATGACAGAAACCAACTCCACTAAAGCTCAAAAAAAATCGATCGATTGGTTCTATTACTTAGGACTTATAGCCTTAGCCATAATTATTTACATTTATCTAGCAGCTACGACTTCTTTAAACTCGATAACTCCTAATCAAAGGACAATCGCCTTTCAAACCGAGTCAAAGCAACCGCAACTTAGCTGGCCAAACTATGGTGCCGCGGCTATTGGCATTAACAATCAGGGAGTTACTTTAACAAAAGGTTCGATTCAGCAATTTCCAATGGCCTCTACTGCCAAGCTTTTAACGGCTTTAGTTGTTCTTAAAAAATATCCTCTTCAGCTTAATCAATCTGGTCCAATCATTACGATTAACCAGAGCGATGTCGCCATATATAATAATTATTTAGCGGAGGAAGGATCGGTTACCCCAGTTGTTAACGGCGAAAAGATTTCTGAATATCAGATTCTACAAGCCATGTTACTGCCTTCAGCCGATAATATGGCCGATACTTTAGCGATCTGGGCCTATGGATCCCTTAATAACTACTTAAGTGCCGCTAACGCATACTTGCTGGAACATGGCTTAACCGAAATTAGTCTTGGAAGCGATGCCAGCGGTTATAATCCTAATTCTAAGTCAACTGCTTCCGACCTTGTTTTACTTGGAGAATTAGCCATGAAGAATCCTGTAATTTCTCAAATTGCTTCTTTAAAAGAAGTTACAAATTATCCAGTGGCAGGAACTATTAAAAATATTAATTTTATTCTAGGTCAAGACGGAATTAACGGGCTTAAAACCGGTAACAATAATCAAGATGGAGGCATCTTTATAGCTTCGGCCAAGGTTAATCTTAAAAATAAACAACTTCCTGTCATAACAGCCGTCATGGGTGCCCCGAGTTTATGGTACGCCCTAAACTCTAGCCTTAACCTCGTTAAATCTATCGATCAAAACTTTGTAATTCCGAACAGTATTAGTAGTTTATTTTCGGGGACCAAAAGCATTGCAAACTACAATATTGGCTGGGACCATCAAGTTCTTAAGACAAATCTAGCCAACCAAACCATCCCTCCGACTTGGACCGGCGGAAGCTCAAAGGTAACCGTTAATCTCAACAATATCACCTTTAAAACTAAAGCTGGTAGCGTTGTCGGAAGTCTTAAAATAAATTCGACAATTCCCTCTCAAACCACAACTTATAACATATATTTAAGCAGTAAACCTAAAAAACCACCCCTCTGGTGGCTTTTATTGCATCCAAAATTAGTACTTTAAGGGTTTCAAATAAAAATGTACAAAGAATGGTGGGCGAGGAGGGACTCGAACCCTCAAGGCTTTTAAGGCCAACGGATTTTAAGTCCGTCGCGTATACCAGTTCCGCCACTCGCCCGATTTTATTAATGGAGGCGCCTACCGGAATTGAACCGGTGTAAAAGGTTTTGCAGACCTCTGCGTAACCACTCCGCCAAGGCGCCACAATCTCTATAGTACCAAAATGTCTATTTAAGATCTATTATTCTGCGCCTCACAAAAGTATATAAGATATCTAACGTAAATTAAATATATTTACGAGTTTTTTTCAACGCTTAATTCTTGGATCAAAGCTTCTTCGGCAAGAGAATAGAATAAATCAATTGAAGAAAATGCTCCATTTATGAAACACCTTATTCGAAGCGCAGAGAGTTGTTTTTTTAAGCTTACATCATAAGATTCAGCGATACTTTGATCATCATAGTGACCAAGGGCGGCATTATCTATCATACTTAATATTAAGGGATTCTCCAGTAAATATTCCTCGACGTCTCTTTTGGTAAAATCACTTAAATAATCAACCTCATCATCAGAGTCTAGTTTAATAGCCGGCTCACAGGTTAATAATTTTGCGTATCGATCAATATATTGCGGAGTAATAAGTGGTATCCAACCCCTGAAGAGACTATTGTCAAAAAATTCATCAACCGTTTTACATTCGGATTGGACTAGATAGCCAAGCTCCATGACTCCAATTCCAAACCAAAAGCCATAAAATGTACTATCGATAAATGTTTCAACAAAGGCGGGATGAGCATTAGATGCAGGTTTGCGAAGCCTTGTATCTATATCTAGTTTTACGATGTTGTTTAAAATTGCGGAAAAGTCAGGCAAGGCTTCACCCATTTTGTTTACCATATTGTCAATAATGTCGTTACTCGAAACCACGATTTCAAGTTTTTCCTCATCCTCTTTAGTTAAGACGGGGGGTCCTAAAAAACGTTCGTAAAAATTATTAGGCATAATATTTTAACCTTATCTTACTTTCATAACCAAAAGTCTTTGAATCTTCCAAAATGTGATGTTAAACTAACGATATTATAAACTAATTCATAATGCTTTCAAATATCCTAAACATAAACAATAGTAGAACAGAGGGATTTTTAATAATACTTATCGTAGGTATATATATCTTATATAGCTACATTTTAGGATTAGTATTTCAAAAGGCGCACCAAAAAATGTGGAAAGCCTTTGTCCCTATTTACAATAACTGGGTCTATTTCGAACTGGGTGGCGTGCCAGGAGCATTAAGTTTAATAGCATTATTAGGACTTATTCCTAGCGTTGGATTTGCAGCCAGCTTGATAGTACTAATCTTCTATACTTGGGCCTCGATTGAAATAGCACGTAGATTCTCAAAATCTCTTATTTTTGCAATATTTGGGTTAGTTATATTCTCAATAATAGGCATTATGATTCTTGCGTTTGGAGATAGTAAATATCAGTATCCAGAAAATAAAAGCCAATAAATGCCTTAATTAGCACTCTTGACTAGTGAGTGCTAGTTTTGTATACTTAGAGTAAGCCTGGAATGGCTGCATTAAAACAAGGAGGAAATTATGGCAAATATTACTAAATGGGATCCTTTTTCCCAAATTTTAAATTTACAAAAACAATTTTTTGAAGATTGGCTTACACCATCTACACGCATTAATGTTCCAACCACTGATGTTTACCTAAAAGACGATAACAATCTTATGGTTGAAGCTCATCTACCTCAATTCGAAGAAAAAGACATTGATGTTAATGTCGAGAACGGCTATCTTATTATTCAAGCTCAAAAACATGAAAAGGATGAGGACAAGTCTAAAAAATATATTGTTAGAGAGAGCTCTTCGAGCTTCTACAGAAGCATCCAACTACCAGAGCGAGCTGATCAGAATAAAATTGAAGCCAAAATCAAGAATGGCGTTTTAACGGTAAATGTAAAACTTAAAGAGTTGCCAAAGGCTAAGAAGATTAGTATTAAAACTAATTAAAGCTATAGACATTTAAAATTAAGACTATTAGAATATAATTATGATCCAAAATCTTATTAATAAGATTATTTTGGTCCACTTATGTGGATCTTGGATCTAGTATTTAAAAATAATAGTTAAACGATACAAAGACCCGAGATCAATTGATTCCGGGTCTTTGTGTTATAGGAGGAAAAAAACTATGGCGAGAACAGAAACAATGCAAGAAGAACCCTATTGTCCAAATCCACAAGATTTTGAAAAAGCAGGCTCAGTCAGCGAGTTTGTTGAGTTAGGACAAGCAGCGCTTGCTTTTACGGAATGGGTAGAAGCTCAGGGTTTTTTATTAGGATATAATTAGCAATCAATAATTGAATCAAAGTTCTGGAATTTTTAAAATATTTAGGAATTACAAAATTTAATGCTCCAAAAAATACTAAATGATCGGAGGCCACTGCGTCTTACCGAGTTGTTTTTCATTTGTGTACAACCAGCATACTTACTCTTAACTATTTAAAATAAATGTATTGAAATGCTGAAGATGGTGTTATAGTTTCTACGTTATAATTGCCGGTTCCATCTAAATTATAGGAGCTAACAGTTATCTGAAAGCCATTAACTGCATCGACCCAGTAAGACATACCGTATGGCATGGCGTTAGGTACAATTGCTACTGCATCGACCTTAGGAATGGTTCCAGTAGGTATACCAGTCGCTATGGCATTATTTATCCATTGATTAGCATTGCCCCAGCCATACGGCATATCTCCGAACGTTTCATAAACTTTCCAAGCTGTATAACTAACACTCTCGCGATTGTCCATGCCCCATGTATCAACGACACTATTTAAGGGTACATCAGCCCATTTTGCAGGATAGTCGTTGGGAAATTCTTGCTGTATGGTTGGTGGAGGAGGTGGAGATGTTTGAGTAGGAGCTGTTGCTTGTATAGATGTCGCGCTGGAAGAAATGGTAGTACTACTACTATTTGCTATGGAAGGACTTGTAACTTGTGCTACGCTGGCAATACTATTCCCTGGTTTGACAGGAGGAGGAGTGGGTTCTGCCGAATTATTGCTTAGAGTAACTGAAGCGCTTTTACTAACAGTTTGACGCTTTATGTTGGCCGTTGTGTGCTTAAAGCTAATATTAGTTGATACTCCGAAAGTTGATTTATTGCCTGTAATTGTTAAGGTCGCTATAACGGCTAAAAGAGCAATTGCCAACCCTCCTACGCCAAGATGTAATTTATGCGTCTTAATCCATACCTTATGCTCATATCCAATAAATTGATCGAATAGTTTCATGTTTGCGTCCTCTTTTGATTAAATTCTAGCAACAAACTCTGGACATACCACAAATTAACAATTTTCTAGTCTTATGACTGTTTATGGTTGCAACCGATAAAGATACTAAGTGATACGCTTATCAATACTTCTGACTAGGACTTGAAAAACCATGCCTTTCGCACATAGCTACTCAAATTAAGTTATTACTAAATTGTTTAGCACTTAAAAAGTGTTACTTGAATTATATAACACATTATTCCTAATGTTTAAGAATAAATTTCTGTAGTAAAAGATAGCTAGGAACCAAGTAAATTAAGAGACCATGTTTTTGTTAGGTCTGCAACATCAAAGGTTTTCTCTATTTTATCTACTTTTTTATACACCTTATCGTACATTTCACCAAACGACCGGAAAAAATTTAATGAATACGATATAGTTAGTCGAAATTCTACTATCCCATCGCGTAAAATAGATTACGAATCTGTAATTCAAGAACTATTAATGACAATTTAAAATAAACTATATATAATAGCCATTAATGATATTAACATAAGCACTAATTAATGGAGGCATTATGCCAGGATCGAACGCATCAATTTATCCTCAAACACTCAGTAACACCAGTCAATCAACTGCCAGTAATCCAAATGCAGCCAACAATACTTATAACGCCCATGCAAGCTTAATTCATTTTGCAACCACGTCTATTACATCTAAATCATTATTAATTATGCTTGGAATTGTACTTATAGTTTATCTTTATTACGCATTGTGCTTAGGACTAATTTTTCAAAAAGCGGGTAGAAAAAGATGGCCAGCTTTTGTTCCGATATATAACTTGTGGGTTATGTTTGAGATTACTAATTTTCCAGGGTGGATATCCATTTTAAGCATAGTCCCTTTTATTTCGATTGTTGCCATAATAGTAAAACTTATATCTTTATATAGATTAACAAGGAGAATGTCTAAAGGTGTTGTATTTTATATTTTTGGAATGTTAATATTTAGTTTCGTTGGATTACCTATTCTAGCTTTTGGAAAAAGCACATTTAACAATAGCCTATCTAATAACTCCGGCGACAACCAAGATTTAAATAATAATTCTGGTTCAGTGCCAACCTCCCAAGATTCACCTCTAGCAGACCCAATGGATCAAACTCAGCCTAATCCAACACCTACCTATGGTAGTGAGGCTGTTGCCGTACCTACCCCATCAGAACCGATTTCAGATCCCAACGCATACAATAACGATTTATCTGAGCCAGTTCCGACCCAAGATTCACCTCTAGCAGACCCAATGGATCAAACTCAGCCTAATCCAACACCTACCTATGGTAGTGAGGCTGTTGCCGTACCTACCCCATCAGAACCGATTTCAGATCCCAACGCATACAATAACGATTTATCTGAGCCAGTTCCGACCCAAGATTC
>JAJZJS010000005.1:58708-61329 GCA_021810025.1 bacterium
AAACTCAGCCTAATCCAACACCTACCTATGGTAGTGAGGCTGTTGCCGTACCTACCCCATCAGAACCGATTTCAGATCCCAACGCATACAATAACGATTTATCTGAGCCAGTTCCGACCCAAGATTCTGCAACTGAGAGTAATAATTCAGATACTAATCAATCTAGTCAGCCTACAGAAGATGATCAAAGTATCTAGAGGTTAAAGGTAAGCCTCAGAATTATAGGCATGGTCTCCATTATTAGAACGATCTTTTTAGAAGAGTCTGCATTAGGCCTATTCCGAATGTGATCATATAAATCAGTTATAACTGTATCGAAAAGTATAAGCTTTGCTCGAAATATAATTGTGGGAGTATTCTCCCCCAAATCTAGCTTGCTGATTGCTACAATAAAGCAAATGAGAGAAATAAAAGAGATATAGTATCAGGCGTAATTGTTTCCAAAGATAATAAAATTTTGATGGAAAAAGGTGGAGACGGCAGCGTATATAACGACTGCTGGCTAATTCCTGGCGGTGGGATAGATAGTAATGAAACTAAATTGCAAACATTAGTGAGAGAAATAAAAGAAGAGTCTGCATTAGACGTATCGGCATATGAGCCAGAGCTAGTGGAAGATTCTGCAATCGGAGATTCAGAGAAAACCTTGCGAGACACTGGAGAACGAGTTCTAGTACATATGAGGTTCTTTACCTACAGGATAAATATTGCTGAGCTAGCATAAAATATTAAAGCTCAAGCTGGAGATGACCTCGTAGAGCTGTCATGGATACCAATTAGTGAGCTAAATTCCTTAAAGATATCTCCACCCTCTGAAAAATTATTTAAGAAACTAGGCTATATAAAATAGCTACTTAAATAGACGTTAGTTGTATATAAATCTAAAGTTAGACATATATTGTCCTCCATTAATCTAATTGATTATACCTGGTTAGCTAAGCACAGTGTGTCTATTTTAATGGGTCCAGGACACTATCGATCGATCTAAATGTTTGAAACTATACTGTTTGAAAAACGTCTGGACTGAACTGGTGCCACTTATTAAGCATATTCCGAATGGAATCATATAGATTAGTCATTAGTTTATCTAAAGAAATAGGCCTAGCTAGAAATATGTTAAGGGAAGTATTTTTCGGGTAATTGTCTACTCGATAAGCTTAATTAAAGCTTATACCGCCAAAAGTTCAGCCTGGGGTAATTTTGAAGCTAATTTTTTATCAAAAGTCAGTAGGGGCTGCGCCTTATTTAGTTCGGCACATACTGCAGCCCAACAGTCAGCAAAAGATAATGCTGGATTTTCCGCATATATATGAATTACCGACTTAATAAGTTGTCTACTGCATTTAATTTGATTCAACGAACAAATCAGGTTGAGGCATGAAGCAATAAAATATCTTTCTTGCTTATAAATTCTTTCGAGTACATAAACTACTTCCATCAGTGTTGTATCGGCAATATGGTAACTTCCAGGATTGCTTAAAAGATCATGTACAGCCTGTGATTGCTCCGGAATATCCTGCAACAACCACCGTAAAATACAACAGGCATCAAGACTAGCGGTTTTCACTATACTTTTCCTCAATATAGCTCGTGAAGCCATCACCACTTTTATACTCTTCCGCAATTTTTCTTAACTTTTCCGGAGTGAAACCCTTTTTTTGTAAGTTAACTTGCAATTGAGCTCGTATATCTTCAATTGATGGTGATACCTGAATATTGACTTTGCCATTATCTTCTTGAGTAATACTAACTTTCTGGCCAGCTTTTAAATTCATTTTTTCACGAATACTAGCCGGCAAAGTTATTTGACCCTTTGATGTAACGGTTGAATAAAACGTCATGTTAGTATTATACCAAGCGTAATACTTCATGTCAATGTATTACTGTTTTAGACAGTAATACATTATTTGGTTGCTATCTAATTATTAAAAATGTGTGTGCTTACGAGTCTCTATTAAAACCTCAAATGAAGTTTTGGGATAACTCAAATTTTACTAAAGCTAGACTAGTTATCATCTCTAAAGCTATTAGGAAAACGTTCAACAGCGTTCAGGTGGTGCCACTTATTAGGCATATTCCGAATGAAAAGTTACCGATCAGTCGTAAATAAATCTAATGAAATAGCCTTAGATAGAAATATGCTTTAGTGGGGTATTTTTCGGGAAAGATAGCTTTAGATTAAAAAAAGATTTAGATAGATAATTTATAACCTATTTTATCTGCAACTTCATGTACCCAACGATCTAGTCTATCTAGTTGGTGTCCCATGACCAAACGCTCATCGTCATCTATTTCTTGTTGTTTGGCTATTTTATCCATAAGATTAAATAGTCGATTTACATCTTCTTTATTGGCTTTTTTATCTAGTTCTTTGTCAATGTTATCAAATCCGTCCAACAAAGTAGTCGTTAATCGATCTAGAGTGGAATCTATTCTATCAAAGCGTTCATCATAACTAATTGTCTTCCCGCTCATAGTATTAATTATACTAGCATGTCAACCTCCCCAAATTCTAGACAGGTTGTGTCTACTAAACTAGGCTAGCAGCGTAAGCTGTTGGGCTCATCTTTAAGGCTGTATGAATACGTTTGTGGTTGTAATAGTAGATAGTTAAAGCCAGA
>JAJZJS010000002.1 GCA_021810025.1 bacterium
GATAGTCGAATATCCCCTGGTTTTACGCTCACTTTGAAATTAATTTGTCGGACTTTGGGCTTTTTAGGAGTCGTATAGTCAAACCCCTCGAATGAACCTATGACTTTGTAAACTTCTAGGCCTGTTTTCTCTTGAAGCTCACGTACAGCTCCTTGTTCGATTGTCTCACCGGGGTCTACACCGCCACCCGGCAGTTCCCATTCGCCGGCTAGCGTATCGTCGTGCGCTACTCGCCTTACGACCAAGACCCTACCGTCTTTGACAACAGCAACACCGGTAGAAATGTGTGTTATGCCGTCTGATTGTGCTTGTTTACGAATAACTTCTTCATTTATCATCTATTATTAATCATAGCTGATTTGCGGAAAATAAAAAGCCCTCTATAGAGGCCCTCCCTTATGCTTGAGATGGTCTATAGACGTATTCTCGAACTTAAGGATTTATTGTGGTTGTATGTTACTAAATTGGCTGGGGATGAGGGATTCGAACCCCCGATCCTGGGACCAGAACCCAGTGCCTTACCGCTTGGCCAATCCCCAATATATCAATTTTAGATTATACTAAAAGATCACGTTAATTAACATTTATAATATCAAAAACTATTAGATCTTAACTAAAGTTAGTGATAAATATCAAATTGATTAACTATTAAAATAAGTTTAAAATTCCACTAGAAAGCGTGAGGCTTTCTAGTGATCCGAGACATGCTCTCGGATCTTTTTGTTGCAGTCCTTACAATATCCAGATATTTCTAATTGGTGACTAATTATTTGAAAGTTATGTTTTTTAGATAATTCTATCAAGTTTTTTTCAATTGGGTCTAAATCTTTTAAATCAAAACTTTTGCCGCAGCTTAAACAAGTCATATGGTGATGATGTCCCAAAAATTGATCACTTAGTTCCAATTTATATTTCCAACCCAATGTTATTCTTAAAATTATACCAATTTTTTCGAATATGCTAATTGTTCTGTAGACAGTGGCCCGATCACAATCGGGCATGCATAATCGACATAGCTCAGTACTGGTTATGGGGGCATTACTCAAAATGCGCTCCAAAATTAATTTGCGCTGTTTAGTTAAGCGATAATTATTTTTTTGAAGATGTTCCTTGATCTCTCTATAATTAGGATTCATATTTTACTAGTTTAAATTTAAGCTTAAAGTAATATAATTGTTGATATGCAACCACAGTATAATTATCAACCAAATCAAAGACGAAGTCCACATAAGACGAAGAATAAGAGGCGACATTTAAAATTATATTTAATTTTTATTGCGATCTTAATGTTGCTAGGTGGATATTTATACAAACCACTTTTTAGTTCTAAATCTATTCAAGCTTTGGTTACACCAACTACAAGTAAAAAATCTAAACATGTTTCAACTTCAACATCAACTTCAAAGGTCACGACTCCGATAGTTGTCAATGCTTGTAATAATAACACTGTATCTAAGATCATAATTGTAAGTATTGATGCTCGCCATCTTTGGGCATGCGATGGTACAACTTTAGAATATAATTCACCAGTAGTAACTGGCATGGACTTTTTAGCAGCTGACATTACTCCAACTGGAACATTCTATATTCAAGATAAACAAACCAATATACCCCTAAAGGGATGCGATAGCACGGGATGTTGGGATGACCCTGTCCACTATTGGATGCAGTTTCTATACAATCAATATGGAGCTTACGGACTTCATGACGCTACATGGAGGCCAGCCAATGCTTTTGGGAATATAAGTCCAAGTTCACACAATGCTTCGCATGGTTGCGTTGAGTTACCTCTTGCTACAGCTGCATGGCTATATAATTGGACATCTCTTGGGACTGAAGTCCAAATCAATAATAGTTAATCCGCACATTTCTAGGATATTTTATATTAAATTTTGGCTTTACAGGGCCATTCACATAAGCCTATTATAAAAATAGGATTAATATGAGCGTTACTGAATTAAATCCGATTCATATTGAGTGCAATCCTAGTTTAAGGCTAGTTGATAATGCATCTGAATTGGATGTTGCTCAGAGCATGTTACTTACAGGATTCCGAGAAGTTAGCAATCCTCATCGAACAAGGACAGGTGTACTGTTTAGAACTTTTGATGCTCAATTCAATAACTATAATCATTATGCAGTTCAAGTTTTTAATCCCCCGGAAGACTTAAGGGATCCCAAGAATCTAGCTGTTACCTATACAACCCCATGGTGTACAGACTTAGAAGGAATTAGCACAGAGGTTGGAAAGGAATTAGCTCTTAACGGTTTATCGGTTGTAGCAATAAGTCCTAATCATCCGGATTTAAGGCATGCTTTTATTGATCTTGGTCGTCGTATTAGAGGGCGCTATTCTGTTTTAGAGCAAGATGCGATCGCACACCACCAGATTCTAGATTTTATTGATATTGAGGAGCATCTTAACTTAAAGCAAGTTTTAGGATACGGTTATTCACGAGGTGCTATGATTGGTCTTGGACTATTGGCAGTAGCAAATCATTTTGACCGAAGTTTTCCCTATAGCGATTTGATTGATCCTTGTCTATGTAATACTGTAAAAACTCAAAAATTAAATCCATTAGAAATTGGAAAGTACCTCATAGAAGAAGTTGGGTCGTTGGTGCGAGAAGTTAAAGCTTTACCTGAGTCAGAGTTGCTCCATTTAGCTCAAACGATACATGTTGACCTATGTTTCTGGTTGCAACAACTAACAACAGGGATTGGTTTATTTGAAGGAGAGGCGGGACGATTTTCAGACATGATATCAAAAGATAATGTTTTGCATCTAACCTTTTTTTCTAACAGCCCCTTTAATCAGGCCGATAAATGGATATCAGCCTTCAAAGATTATCCTAATTTTGGCTTTTCTATAATCGATGGCTACCATACGAGTGGGATAAATCCCGGAAATCGCAAGAACTCTGTTGGTCGAATAGTGCTGGCCAATAAGTTAATACTGGAAGGGGTTAATGCAAATCAAATCATGTCAGTTATAAAGCCGAGCATCAAAAGTTAATAATTGATTTACTTAATTAGTTAAGATCAAATACAATATTAATCATGACCATAATCATATTAGTAATAACAGTCCTTAATCTAGTTTTAATTGGATATTTAATATTGAAAAAAGTTAGTCCTAAGCTCGATATTGAACATTCTCTTAGAGAAGAGTTTGCTTTATCACGCAAAGAATTTGCTCAATCTACTAAAGATTTACGTCAAGAATTAGGCTTGAATTTAACTCAAACCAAAGATTCGATTGATCAAAGAATTGAACAACTGCGAGATAAGAATGATCAAAAATTAGAGTTAATCCGTAAAACTGTCGAATCGAAACTAGAAAGTCTTCAGAAAGATAATTCTGAAAAGCTTGAGAAAATGCGCCTCACGGTTGACGAAAAATTGCAAAGTACTCTAGAAAAACGACTCAACCAAAGCTTTAAAATTGTCAGTGAACGATTAGAACTAGTTCAAAGGGGTCTTGGTGAGATGCAGAATCTTGCCAATGACGTCGGAGATTTTAAACGAGTCTTAACAAATGTTAAAACCCGTGGCACATGGGGGGAAGTCCAATTAGAAAGCCTATTAGAACAGTTGTTTATTAAAGATCACTATCAGAAGCAGATCAGTGTGGTGTCAGGCAGTAAAGATTTGGTCGATTTTGCAATTAAGATTCCAGATAAATCGTCTCAAAATGGATTTATATACCTCCCAATTGACGCCAAGTTTCCATTAGAAGATTATCAGAGGTTAGTTTTGGCCCAAGATAAAGCAGACATAAAAGAAATTGAAGTCCATAAAAAGTTACTGATTAATAGAATAAAAGCCGAAGCTAAAACTATTCAGGACAAATATATAAAACCTCCCTATACGACTAATTTTGCTATTTTATATATACCAATTGAAGGTCTTTATGCCGAGATCTTAAGAACGCCTGGACTTTTTCAAACTTTGTCTCAGGATTTTCGAGTCATTATTTCTGGTCCGACGACGATTAGTGCTATTTTAAATAGTCTACAGCTAGGATTTCGTACTTTAGCTATTGCCGAACAAACATCCCAAGTCTGGGAACTGCTTTCTAATATTAAAAATGAGTTTAAGGTATTCGGAGACTTATTGGACAAAACCCAGGATAAACTGCGACAAGCATCTGATACGATCGAAGGGGCTTCTAAAAAATCTCGAACAATTGAACGAAGCTTAAATAAAGTAGAACTATTACAGTCTTCAAATAAACTCAAAAATTAACCAGTAGGTCTATAATTAAAGCTGCACTCCAAGCGAATGAATTACTGCCGAGTCCTTCGCCAGTATGTGGATTAAAATATTCATAAAATCCACTTTTTTGAACCATCTCAATACTAGAATTACGGATGTCTTCAGCTAAATCATTAAAACCGTAACGCTTTAATCCTTCGATAATGAGCCAATTAGTATTAATCCAGGTAGGTCCTTGCCAATATCTCTGATCTTGAAACCAATTAGAGTCAAGGGGTACCGATGGAACGGGGTAGGGGCTTTTAAAACGACGTTCAGATTTAAGACTATTAACTAATCGCAGGGCTCGATCTTTTTTAATACCTCCACTATAAAGCGGAATTAGGCCTCCAATAGATGTTGTTTTAAGAAGCCTGTGTGATATAAAATCTCTAGAATAATATTCTTCAGCATATTCGTCCCATAATTTATCAAGTTCATCAACACTTTTTCTCATACTTACGATTAAATCGGATGGCAGACGAACCTCTAGCTCGTTAGCGATTTGTCTTAGGCAGTAATTTGCCCGAATTAAGATCGAATTAAATGTTATGTCTTCAATTGCAAATAGAGAATGATCGATAATCTTTTGAAAATCATAATTTTTACGACGCAAACGACGTTGCACACTATAAAATGCAAGTGCTTCAACGTTCGTTAGACGCTCATTCTTAATGGTCAGGTTATTATCTGACCGAAACCATCCAATAAGGTTATCTAGACGTGTAGTTGCCACAAATCTAATCCACCAAGGAAGCAAATGATCATTGAGCTCATTCATCCATGGTGGAGTATTATCGAGGCCTACTTCCCAGGGGTGAATTTGTAATGTTAAGCCTTCGTTGTGAGGGTCTCGTTCCTTATAAAGCCATTGATGGTAATTAAGTAGAGCCGGGTAGGTTAGCTTGTACCATTCTCGGCGTTTAAGTTTAGGTAATTTTTCTCCAATTTTGTAAATAGCTTCGGCGAGCATTGGTGGTTGCGTAATGCCACTCGTTTCGACTTGATCGGGAGCATTCGGATTTTTAAAACTTCTCCAAATTCTACTATGGCGATCAGCATGATCTTTTAAGTGTTGGCTTTTAGTATGCAGAATAATATTCGGCATCATGCCATTATGCCATTGAGCTTCAAGTAAACTTAATATTTCAATCTGAGCCCGTTCGATATCATAATTGGCAAGACCGATTGCTATAAAACAACTATCCCATAACCATTGGTGAGGATACAGGTTAAGATTTGGAACAGTATAGCGGCTTTTATCGTTCTGACTTAATACATTTTGAGCATCTTTTTGCAGTTTAACAAAATTAGCTTTGGACTCATTTTTTCTGTTCATTTTAATGAAAATTAATAAACTGAATCGGATAAGCTAAATCTGATGTTCGAAGCATTTGGATTGTTTTTTGGAGTTCATCCTTGGAGTTAGCACTAACTCTAATATTATCCTTGTTATTGGTCGTTTTAACTTTAGGGAAATTAGTGCGAATAAGGTTATTAAGCTCTTTGGTTTTAGCTTGATCAAGTCCTTTAATAAATGGTAGCTCATACTTAATTTTAAGATTAGATTCAATCTTTGGTTGATTCAAATCTAATATTTTCTGAGATAAATTTCGAGAAGCTAATTTTTTACGTATTATTTCTAACAAACTGTCGATCAATAAATCATTTTCAGCGGTTAAAACAAAGCCATTTTTACTGTTGTCGATAAAATCAATTTCTACTAATTTGTTTTTGAAATCATATCGATTCGAAATCTCTCGACGTACTTGGTCAAGGACGTTATTAATTTCAGATAGATTAATATCGGATACAATATCAAAACTAAATGTAACCATGTTTCAATCTTAAAACAATTCGCCGAAATGATCCAGGTTTTGTTATAATTATGCTAAATGAGCGATCTAAATCTAGTCCAAACAACTCGAGCTGCTTTAATCTCTAAAATTAAAGCGTCAAATCAACCTCAAGAAATCCTAAAAGATCCTTCCTATAAGGCCCTGTTTGATGTATTAAAAAGCTTGCCCGAAAATGAACGCGCAGAATATGGTCGACTTTTAAATGAACTTAAAAAAGAGCTTAATGATTTAATTTTAAAAAAAACGACAAGTAATTTACCAGTTAGGTCCACTTATCTTGACCTTAGTGCACCATTTGATATTAACCAATCCGAAGCCTCAATTGCATTTAGTTCAACTTCCGAAGGATCGATTCATCCCATTACGGAAGAGCTTGAACTTATTTTAGATATTTTCGAAAGATTGGGTTTTGAGGCAACTGAATCTTATGAAATTGACGACGATTACCATATGTTTGAAAGTCTAAATTTTCCAGAAGGTCATCCAGCTCGTGATGATTTTGACACTTTTACGCTGGATCAATTAGATGCAAAACAGAAACCTTTGGTGGCAATAGCTCATACTTCAGCTATGCAAAATAGAATTTTAAATCTAAAGAGGGCTGATCTTATTCAGCATAAAATACCGATTGCCAGCGTAATTCCGGGAAGAGTCTTTCGAAACGAGGATGTCGATGCTCGCCATGAGCATACATTTTATCAGCTCGAAGGTGTATACGTAAGCGAACAAGTTAGTGTCGCTAACTTGATGTCAGTTCTTCGAGAATTTATGGAAAATTATTTTGAACAAGCGATTGAATTAAAAGTCCAACCTTTTTATTTTCCATTTACGGAACCGTCATTTGAATTTGCAACAACTTGTCCTTTTTGCCAAAAAGCTGGCTGTAAAATTTGCTCATTCAGCGGATACATTGAGTTGCTAGGTTGTGGAATGATTCATCCGAATGTTCTGCGGATGGCTCAAATTGACCCCGAGAAATATAGTGGCTTTGCTTTTGGCCTAGGCTTTATGCGTCTAATCATGATTAAATATAACATTGAGGATATTAGGCATTTTTTTAGTGCTAATTTAGATTTTTTGAGGCAGTTCAAATGAGTGACACCATCTTTGATAAAATAATTAGAGATGAGATTAAATCCTATAAAATATGGGAAGACGAGCATTATTTAGCATTTCTAACTCCATTTCCTAATACTCCGGGAGCAAGCGTTGTTATACCCAAAACTAACCAAGGAGATTATTTATTTGATCTTTCAGAAGCTGAAATAAGCTCCTTAATTCAAGCAGCTACTAGTGTTGCAAAGCTACTAAAAAGCTCATTACAAGTTGCTCGTGTTGCGATGGTTGTTGAAGGAACGGGAGTTCCTTATGTGCATGTCAAGCTATATCCACTTCATGGAAAGCTCGCTGAACGGACGGATGTCTGGAGCTCACACCAAGAATTTTATCCTAAATACGTTGGGTACTTAACTACGGTTGAAGGACCATTAATGAGCGATCAAGAGCTAAAGAAAATTCAAACTAAAATTATCAAGAAGCAGCCATGAAAGTTAGTCGTAATTCTCTCCAATCTTATTTAAGTTTTAAGCTTCCATCAATTGCTAATTTAAGTTCAAAAATTGGACTTCAACTTGGTGCGTTAGAAGAAGTACCAACTAAAATAGCCGACGCCTATCAAGGAATTTATATAGTTAAGGTCAAAACTGTTACTAAAATAGAAGGCTCAGATCATTTATCTGCCTGTAAAATTGATGATAATCTAGCCAATGATTCAACTCACCTAATTCGTGATGAGAATGGTTTCGTTGATGTTGTATGTGGGGCTCCTAATGTGCGCCCTGGCATTATTACAGTATGGATTGCTCCCGGATCAATAGTTCCAGTAACTTATCAGAAAGATAACTTTAGATTATCTAGTCGCAAATTTTTAGATCATATATCAAATGGCATGTTAGCTTCAGCTCAAGAGCTTAATCTTGGGGATGATCATCAAGGGATTGTCGATATCAAAGATTCTCAAATTAAAATCGGTCAATCCCTTATATCCTATTTAAAACTTGATGACTATATCTTAGATATTGAAAATAAGATGTTTACGCATCGACCGGATTGTTTCGGGTTAATTGGGGTAGCACGAGAGGTTAGCGGTATCTATAATCATCCTTTTAAATCTCCCTCTTGGTACAGACTGCACCCTAAAAATCCAAAAATAACACAACAAATTTCCTATAATTTAAAACTAAGATCAAATAACCCTGAATTGGTCCCTCGAATCTGCGGAGTAGTCCTAAAAGATGTTGAGGTCAAGAAAAGTCCCTTAAAACTACAAAGTTACTTAATACGAATGGGGATTAAGCCTATTAATAATATTGTTGATGTCACTAATCTTGTTATGCTAGAAACTGGTCAGCCACTTCATGCCTATGATCTTTCTAAATTAATTAAACCAGATTTTAGAGAGATTGAGTTAGTGGCTCGTAAGAGTCGCGCTGGAGAAACTATTGAGCTCTTAAATTCAAAAGAATATAAGCTAGACGACAATAAGATTGTTATAGAAGTTAATAATCAGGTTGCTGGTTTGGCCGGAATTATGGGAGGAAGAGCTAGCCAAATCAGTCCTGAAACGAATACTATTTTATTAGAATCAGCTAATTTCAATATGTATTCAATTAGGCGAACTAGCATGGAGCTAGGTTTAATGTCAGAGGCCGTAACACGTTTTACGAAGGGACAGTCTGCTCCACAGACCGAACTGGCCTTGAAACGGGCAATGGCCAAAATACTAGAACTAAGCCCAAATGTTAAACAGGGTTCTGAGTTGATAGACACTCAACTAGTTCCTAATGGGAGCCCTTCAATAACAGTTTCACTGCCAAAAATTAATAAACTACTTGGACTTAGTTTAAGTTTAGAAGTATGCGCTCAAATGCTTCAAAATGTAGAGATAGAAACGACTATTAAAAAAGATGGACTAGTTGTTAAGAGTCCTTTCTGGCGGACTGATTTGGTTGACCCTGAAGATATTATTGAAGAAATTGGGCGACTTCATGGCTATCAGAATATTAAAGATCAAAAAATAATTCGTCCAATTATTGCTATTAAATCTGATCCTCTACTTAAACTTCAAGGTAAGCTTCGATCAATTCTAGCCCGAACAGGCTCTAACGAGGTCTTAAACTATTCTTTTATTGGGGATACGGTAGTTAAAAACTTTAATCTAAACCCAAAAAATTTATATTGTCTAAATAACTCACTGAGTCCTCAGCTAAAATATTTCCGTTCCAGTATTTCTGCTTCTCTCTTGCAAAATGTTCATCCCAATCTAAGGAACGGCTACAATCATTTTGAATTATTTGAAATAGGCAAAACACATATCAATGGACTTATCCATAATGATCGCCCCAATCCATTTAGTAATCTTGGATTTATCTATGTTGATGCTAAAAAAGATCAGAATAGAAACGGAGCTTCTTTTTTTAAGGCGAAAGCTTACTTAGAGTACTTGATGCAAAGTTTAAGACGCGAAGTTTTATCGTACCAGCCAATTGTCAGTAATCAAAAACTGAGCCCTGAACTAGAGCAAATTATGATGAGCTTCGATCCAAGTCGGAGCGCTTTAATCAAGGCGGGCAAACAGACGATTGGGATTGTTGGAGAGTATCGGGTTGAAGTGCTATCAAAGCTCAAAGTAGCTCCCTATTCAGCTGGATTTGAAATATTGTTAGATAAAATATTAGACTTACCAACCTTAAATCCATATCGTGAAAAATCTAAATATCCAGTTTTAAAGCTGGATTTAACCTATAAGGTTCCGAATGAACTAAACTATTCCATAATCCGGCAATTAATCAAAACTGAATTGAAGCGAAGAATTTCAGAATCCCAATACTATCAATTAAAGTTAGACTACATCTATCAAGCACCGAACAACACATCGGACTTAAATTATACATTTCATCTCAGGTTTTTTGATAAAGAAAAAACACTTAACGACCAAGAGGTTAATCGTTTAATTAAGGAACTCGACTTAGCTTTAAACAAAAATCATAAAATAGAAAGGATTTAGAATGAGACAGTCTGCTCGAGGTATTATTATTAGTAATGATCAAATTTTATTAATGGATAGAAATAAGTTTGGTTTTAAATACCGGTCTTTGATTGGAGGGGGTATTGATTTAGGTGAGACCCCTGAACAAACTTTGATAAGAGAGGTTTATGAAGAGGCTTCGATTCGTATACAAAATTTAAAACTTGTTATAGTCGAAGATGCTGGATCTGTTTATGGTCACCAATATATATATCGTTGTGAATACCTATCGGGCAAAGTAGGACTAAATCCCGATGCCGAAGAATATAAAATTATGCAAAAAGGACTAAATTTATATCAACCGATTTGGTGGCCGATTGCTAAGATTGCTGACGCCAATATTCTCCCTGTTGAACTTAACAGAACATTGGTTGATTTTTTTAAAAATGGATTTCCTGATACACCTTTAAATTTAGTCATTGCGGAAACAAGTATTAGATAATCAATATGAAAGGATTTTAATGGCTTTAAAAAGAGAACGATTTTTTGCTTTATTTTTTGTAATTTTATTTTTAATAACTTCATCGGCTGTGACGATCGCTTTCATTATTGCGAATTATGAACAAAGTCATCAGAGTAGTACGAATTCTGCTACAGCTAGCTCCAAAAGCTCGAATACGCCTAAATTAGCTGGTACAAAACTTCAAGGATTCACTCCTGTCGCTAATGTCAGCTCTTTACAGATTAAGGATTTAGTTGTTGGCAAAGGGGCAACAGTCAACAAAGGGGCAACAATTACTGTTAATTACACGGGCGCTGTGGCCGCAACAGGTATTATTTTTCAAAGCTCGCTTGATACGGGACAACCGGTTAGCTTTAGTCTCAGTCAAGTAATACCTGGCTGGACGTTAGGTATCCCTGGCATGAAAGTAGGAGGAACTCGTCAGCTCTTAATACCAGCAAGCTTAGCCTATGGGGCAAATCCCCCCCCAGGATCCGGTATTCCTGCCAATGCTCCATTAGTATTTGATGTTACCTTAATATCGATTAGTAAAAATTAATGTTCTAAATTACACAATATATAGTGTCTTGATTTAATTCACAACGCTATATATAATAGATGAGGTCTAGATAAATATTATAAAAATAAAATAAAAGAGGGTAAAATGCCAAAAAACGTTACTATATTTACTACTGATCGTTGCGGATACTGCCATATGGTTAAGAAATATCTTGGTATCAAAGGTGTTAGCTATGAGGAGGTTAATCTTGATCAAGAGCCTAATCGTCAGGCTGAGGCTTTAAGCTTATCAGGAGCCTTAACGGTTCCCGTTACAGTTGTCACAAAATCAGATGACTCCAGAGAAGTCATTGTCGGCTATAATCTTTCTAAACTGGCCCCTGCTATATCGTGATATTATATTTAAATGGATAAAACATACGATCTTATTATAATTGGAGCTGGTCCAGCTTCTTTATCTGCTGCTATCTATACAACTCGGGAAGATATATCTACTCTGATCTTAGAAAAGGGCGTCATTGGGGGTATGGCCGCCGTAACTGATAAAATTGACAACTATCCCGGATTTTCTGATGGGATCTCTGGGTTAAATCTAGCTGAGGAACTTCAGAAACAAGCTGAACGATTTGGAGCTCAAATCGACTATGATCAGGTCCTAAACATAAAACCTCTGCAGGACGGCACTATTGAAGTAATCACTCAGACTACAACTTATATAGCCAAAAGCATTTTAATCGCTACTGGTACTGATTATAATAAATTGCAAATACCAGGTGAGGAAGAGTACTTATCACGGGGAGTTCATTATTGTGCCACTTGTGACGGTGCTTTTTATCGAGATAAACGTATTGTTGTCGTTGGTGGAGGCAATTCAGCAATTCAAGAAACACTCTTCTTAACTAGATATGCTTCTCATATTGATCTCTTGGTGCGATCAAGTATTAAAGCTTCAGATGTTCTTCAGAAGGAACTACAAAGCTATGTCGATGCCGGAAAAGTAACTATTCATCTTAATACCACAGTTAAAGAAATTAAAGGTAAGGAAGGGCTAGTTAATGAACTAGTTCTTAATAAAGGATCAAAAGAAGTTATTCAGAAGACTGATGCAATTTTTATTTTTGTTGGATTAAATCCTAATACTCAGTTTCTAAAAAATTCTATCAATCTTGATAAAAGAGGGTTTGTAATTACTGATACTAATTTAAGGACTAATATTAAGGGTATTTTTGCGGCTGGCGATGTCAGGAGCGGAGCGACGATGCAAATTGCCTCAGCATCTGGCGAGGGAGCAACCGCAGCATTAAAGATTCGTGAATATTTGGAAGGTCACCTAGATTTCTAAATAACCATCAAAATAATCACTAATAATATTCGATTCAGAAATGGATTGTTCTATTAAGTGGTCTCTTAGCTTCGTTATAAATTTATCCGGACCTGATAAATATATTTTATGTTTTAACTGTAGCTGCGCCAGGTTTTCATCAATTAGATTTGGCTTAAATGGAATTTGGGAAGTATAGATAATACGAGTTGATTTAAATAGCTTTTGATATCGTTTCAGATCGACTAAATAATCTGTATCCTTAACAATATATACCAGTTGTAATTTAATTCTTAATTGCTGATTTAGACTTTCCTTTAAAATACTGAGAAGTGGCGTTAATCCAATGCCAGCTATTATAAATAATAAATCTTGGTTTAGATTCTTAGGAAGAACAAAATCACCAAATGCATCTTGAATGTGTATTGTTTGTCCTTCTTTTAAATTCCACAAGGATATTTTAAAAGAGCTAGCTAATTTTAGATTTATTTTAGTGGTTAGCTGGAGAGTATTCTCGCTAGGCGCGGAAGATAATGTAAACCAGCGTTTTGAATCTGACGTAGGGCTTAATTGAAATTCGCTATATTGGCCACCAATATAGCGATAATTCCTTGGTTTTGTAAAGTAGAAAGTATATGTATCCGTTGCTATTTTGTCTTTTTTAATAAATTTAATTAAATACAAATAGATTTCCTTCGATTAATTATAGTAAACTTAATTATAGAGCAATAGCTAAAAAAGGAGTATCAATGTCGGATTTTAATCAAATCTTAGAGCCAGGTGATTACGAGAATGGACAAATTAATACAGTCGTTGAAATACCTAAGGGTAGCAACTTAAAGATAGAGTGGGATCGAAAAAGAGCTATTTTTATGTTAGATCGGATCGAACCTCTAATTTATTCCAAACCAGTTAACTATGGATTTATTCCAAAGACATTAGATGAAGATGGAGACGAACTGGATACGTTGATTGTTTGCGACCAGTCTCTACCGACAGCTATTTGTCTTAAAGCTAAAGTAATTGGAGTGTTACTTTTTGAAGATGACGGTGACATGGATTACAAAATTGTTTGCGTTCCAGAAGATAATAGGGACAATGGAGATAGTATTAATTCTTTAGATGATCTGACACCTCGCTATAAAGCTCAGATTGAGGAACATTTTAAACATTATAAGGACCTAAAGAAACTAAATTCGACGAAAGTTCTAGGATGGGGAGATAGTACTAAAGCCAAACAAATTATTGCGGAGTGTATTGATCGATTTCAAAAATCTCAAGCTTAGAATTAGCTAAACAAATACGTAAAAACGGTTGTGCTTTAGATTGATTTTAACTATACTTAAAACATAAACAAGGAATTAAAAAATGAAAACAAAAGTAGCTATTAATGGTTTTGGTCGAATTGGTCGGAATGCCTTTAAGATTGCCTTTGCTAGGAGCGACATCGAAATTGTTGGAATAAATGATTTAACAGACACTAAGACATTGGCATATCTTTTAAAACACGATACAAATTATGGTAGTTACGACAAAGATGTGTCTTATGACGAGACGAACATCATAGTTGACTCTATTCCAATTAAGGTTTTAGCCGAGAAAGATCCCACGCAGTTACCTTGGAAAGAGCTTGATGTTGACGTGGTAATTGAATCTACTGGTTTTTTTGTGGAGCCTGATAAGGCTCGAGCACATATTCAAGCTGGTGCTAAAAGAGTCGTCATTAGTGCTCCTGTTAAAGGAGATTCAGCAGATAGTGCCCCGACAGTTGTTTTGGGCGTCAATGAAGACAAAATAAAGGGTGATCATGATGTTTATAGTAATGCATCTTGCACGACAAACTGTATAACGCCTGTAGCAAAAGTAATCGCCTCCCAATTTGGAATCGAGAAATTGATGATGACTACCATCCATAGCTATACAGCTTCTCAGCATCTACAGGATGGACCTGGAAAGAACTTAAGAGAAGATCGAGCTGGAGCTCAAAACATCACTCCAACAACTACCGGAGCTTCAATTGCCGCCGCCAAGGCCTTTCCGGTTCTAGAAAATAAATTTGGAGGATTTGAAGTTCGTGTACCAACTCCTGTTGTATCACTAGCCGATTTTGTAATAGTAACCTCTCGGGACGTTACTGTTGAAGAAGTTAACAGGGCCTTCCAAGATGCCGCCAATGAACCTTATTACCAAGGTATTCTAAGTGTAAGCGATGAAGAGCTTGTTAGTAGCGATTATATTGGTAATAGTCATTCGGCAATTGTTGATCTGAATTTAACATCTGTTATTGGAGGAAATCTACTAAAGGTTGTTGCTTGGTATGATAATGAATGGGGTTACTCAAATCGTTTAGTTGAAATGGTGGCTGATATTGGACGAGAACTTAGCTAAGAGATTAAAATGACTACAATTTATGTCGGTTCTGATCATAATGGGTACAACTTAAAGCATAAATTAATTGAATATTTAGAAACCTTAAATCACCGTGTAATCGATGTTGGACCATTTGAGTTAAATCCTAAAGACGATTTTCCGATTTATGCTCAGGCCGCAGTTAATGAAGTCCTAGCTTTTAAAGATCAGTCTCATAAAGCTATCTTAATTTGTGGTAGTGGACAGGGAATGGCAATGGCTGCCAATCGTTTCAAAGGAATTAGAGCCAGCCTATGTTGGAATGAAGCCGAAGCGTATTCATCGAGACATGATGATGATGCTAATGTTTTATGCTTAAGCGCAAGTCAAACTTCTATTGAGGAAATGCAAAACATTACCCTAGTATGGTTAAAAGCAGAATTTGCCAAGGCTCCGCGTTTTGTTCGTCGCTTAAATTTATTGGATCAGATAGGTTAAATTGAATGATGATAGTCTGTCCAACAGTAACTGCAACTAATATTGCTGACTTTAAGAAACAGCTAGACGTCGCAGAAAGCCTATCGTCTCGAGTCCACCTTGATTTAATGGACGGTATTCTAACTACTCGGACCTCACCCAGTTTAAGTGAAATAGGACAAATACGCTACAAATCTTTAGTCGATATACATTTAATGTATCAGGAAGTTGTAGCGTCTCTTGATGCCATAATTAAAATGAAACCGAATTTAGTTTTAATTCATTATTTAGACAACCTTAATTTAATGCAAATATTCACTACATTAAAAACTCATAAGATAAAAACTGGCCTAGTGCTGTCTTCGCTACCTTCAGACAAGGCTAAAATTAATTCAATTCTGGTTCAGATTGATCATGTTCTAATATTTGGAGGAAAACTAGGTTTTCAAGGAGGTGTAGCGGATTTAAGCTTACTCCCAATCGTTCATTGGTTGAAAGAGTCATATCCAAAATTAGAGATTGGTTGGGATGGAGGAATTAATAAAGCTAATATTAAAATCTTTCTTCAGGCTGGAGTTGAAGTCTTTAATATCGGGAGCTATATACAAGCCAGCTTTAATCCTCAAAATGCTTATGTTAATATAATTCAAGAAATAGGTTAAAATGCATCATTATTCTTCAGAACAGTTAGAAGTATTTGCCAATAATATTAGAGAAAATATTATTGAGATGTTGCTTGAAGCTAAAAGTGGTCATACGGCCGGACCTTTAGACTTAGCTGATATTTATACTGCTCTTTTTTTTGAAATTCTAAAGCACGATCCTAAGAACCCTAATTGGGAAGAACGCGATTTATTAGTTGTTAGTAATGGGCATACTATACCAGTTTGCTATGCTACCATGGCTGAGGCTGGCTACTTTCCTAAAAAGGAATTGTTAACACTTCGTAAACTGGGGAGTCGTCTTCAAGGTCATCCAGAAAGGTTACGTTTGCCAGGGCTAGAAACTACATCGGGTCCACTGGGTTCAGGACTATCTCAAGCCGCAGGAATGGCTTTAGCGCTTCGTCTCAATAATCAATTAAATCGTCGGGTCTATGTCATTATGGGCGACGGTGAGATTGATGAAGGGAATGTCTGGGAAGCTGCTATGTTTTGTGCTAAGAATAAACTTGATAACTTGATTGCCATTATCGATCGAAACAATATTCAAATCGATGGATTTACGGAAGATGTTATGCCTCTTGACAGTATTAAGGCCCGCTTTGAAGCTTTTAATTGGTACGTCTTAGAGGTTGACGGGAACAACATTGAAAGTGTAATCGATACGATTATTATGGCTCAAGCGATAGAATTTAAGCCAGTTTTGATACTAGCACATACGATTGCCGGGAAGGGTGTTGATTTTATGGAAAATAATTATAGTTGGCATGGAAAACCACCGAACTCTGAGGAAGCCAAAAAAGCCTTACATGAATTAAGAACTTTAGGTGGACGCATAAGAAGTGAGCATCAATAATGGATTATCAAAACTATTTAATCGAAGATATAACTAAAGATCTCCAAAAAGAATCACTTCGAGCTGGTTTCGGGAGAGGATTACTCAGTGCTGGAGAAATTGATAGCAATGTGGTTGCACTATGTGCAGATTTAACTGAATCAACGCAAATGAAATTATTTGCTGATCGATTTCCAGATCGGTTTGTTGAAATAGGGATAGCTGAGCAGAACCTAGTTACTGTTGGAAGCGGGATGTCGGCGCTTGGAAAAATTCCTTTTGTGACAAGTTATGCTGCTTTTTCGCCAGGAAGAAACTGGGAACAAATTCGAACAACAATTTGCCTTAATGACCGTCCAGTAAAAATAGTTGGTTCACATGCTGGTATTAGCGTTGGACCAGATGGTGCCACACATCAAATGTTAGAAGATATCGTATTAATGCGAACGTTACCCAACATGGTAGTTCTAGCTCCTGGGGATAGTATCGAAGCCCAAAAAATGACATTGGCCATGGCTCAAGATAAACGTCCAAATTATATGCGTCTAGCTAGAGAGGCAACACCTATTTTTACTAAAGCTGAATATGAGTTTAAAATTGGACCAGCTTATTTATTAAATAAGGGTCAAGACATTAGTCTGATTGCAACCGGAACAATGACTTATCAGGCACTGGTTTTAGCTGAGCTCTTATTTAAGGACGGTATAGAAGCTGAAGTTATTCATGTTCCAACCATTAAGCCCCTCGATAAGGAAACAATCTTAAAGAGCATTAAAAAAACAAAAATTGCGATAACTCTTGAAGAGGCCCAGATTAATGGTGGTTTTGGTAGTGCCATTACTGAATTAGCTAGTGAATTTTATCCTATACCTATTTTAAGGATAGGTATTAATGATCATTTCGGTGAGTCTGGTGATCCTAATGAACTATTAGAAAAGTTTGGTTTAACGGCCTCTAAGATTCGACTTAAACTCCATACATTTTATAGCTCGAATAAAACATAAGTAGTATAATATTAGACATGCCATTAACTTTACCTCAAATTAGAAGAAATTGTGCAATAGCACGGACTCGAATGCAGGATGCCCGAAATCAGAGATGGGCTTTTGGAGCATTTAATTTAGACGATGAAGCAACTCTCAAAGCCGTAACAAAGGCCGCCCTCAAACTTCAGGCTCCGGTCTTAGTTGAAGTTAGCCAAGGTGAAGTCGATGATATCGGCCTATACAATATTCGCGATTTAGTCGACAACTTTAAAGCAGAATATGGTATTGAAATCTATATTAATCTTGATCATAGTCCTTCCGTTGAAGCAGCGAAGAAGGGTATTGAAGCTGGTTTTGAATTTATACATATTGATATTTCACAAGCCAATCATGATGCTAGCGACGAAGAAATAATTCGAGCCACAAAAGAAGTAGTTGATTATGCTCGTTTGACTGGTGCTTCGGTTGAGAGTGAGCCCCATTATTTTGGAGGTGGATCAAGTCTATTTAAACAAGATATAGATTACGAAGAGATTAAGAAAACATTTTCTACGCCGGAATCTGCTAAACACTTTGTGACGTCAACCGGGATCGATACTTTTGCTGCCGCAGTCGGTAATTTACACGGTAAATATCCTGTACCAAAGATTTTAGATCTAGACTTATTGAAGTCGATACGAGAAGCTATTAATTGTAATATATCTTTGCACGGAGGCAGTGATACTCCTGGACACTATTTTAGAGAGGCAGTTAAAATAGGAGTAACTAAGATTAATATTAATTCCGACATGCGGTTTGCCTATCGAAGAACCTTAGATAAGGTTTTAGCGGAAAATCCAGACGAGATATCTGTCTCAAAGCTAATTAGTAAGTCTGTGATCGATGCGGTTAGCGCTGTTGTAGAATCGAAGCTTCTCGATTTTAATTCAGCTCATAGAATGATTAAAATATAACAAGGAGTGAGAGTGGTGGATAAAACAATAGACGTTATTAGTGTCGGAGATATAGTAACAGATGCATTTATTAAGCTTAAGGACGATCAGGCTGAAGTTGTTAAAAAGGATGACCAGCAGTATCTTAGTATGTTTTTTGGCACTAAACTTCCGTACGATCACGTCGAAATAATCGAGGCCGTTGGAAATGCTTCTAACGCAGCAGTTGCTTTTGCGAAGTTGGGACTAAACTCATTTTTTGTTACAAACGTCGGTGGTGATGCTCATGGACGAGATATGATCGCTGCTTTGCATAAGAATGGGGTCAATACTCCATTTGTAAGAATTAATCATGACAAAACATCAAATTATCATTATGTATTGTGGTACAAGGAAGAACGGACAATTCTAATTAAACACGAAGATTATGATTATCAATGGCCCCATCTAACTAAAAAAGAAGTACCGCAGTGGATTTATCTGAGCTCGGTTTCAGAACATGCCAATGATTATCATGATCAGCTAAGTGATTGGCTTGAAGAGAATCCTTCCGTAAAATTAGCTTTTCAACCAGGAACATTTCAAATGGAAGCTGGAACAGAACGCCTAAAAAGAATATATGAAAGAAGTGCTGTGCTTATTCTAAATCGTGAAGAAGCTGTTATAGTTGGCGGCGGAAATCATGAAGATTTAAATGATTTGTTTGATAAGTTGCACGTCTTAGGGCCCAAAATTGTTTGTATTACAGATGGTCCAGCCGGAGCTTACGCCAGCGATGGCGAAAAGCGTTTAATGGTTCCTCTATATCCAGATCCTGCCCCTCCTGTTGATCGAACGGGAGCAGGTGATGCCTTTGCTTCTACTTTTATTGCCGCTTTGATTAAGGGCCGCTCGATTGAAGAGGCTTTACTATGGGGACCAATTAATTCAATGAATGTTGTTCAAAGAGTAGGAGCACAGGCCGGGTTGTTAACTGAATATCAGATCGACAATCATCTTCGCAATGCACCAAAATGGTATATACCTCGCAATATAAACTCCTAATATTTAGCTTGCTTATGATAAGATTAAGATAATGCTAAAAATACAATATGATAGAATTCTATTCAAAAACACTAAATTTAAAACCAGTCGAAACTAAAAAACTAATCTATAAACTAGAGCAACGATATAAAAAGCCAAAACATGACTTAAATTTGTTTAGTCAGATTCAAGTAGTCCTAAAACATAAATTAATTGATCTGGGATTGGATAGCTCTGCAACTGCGGAAGATATAATAATAGCTCTAAACCATAAAATAGTAGATGTTGATCAGCAGTTAGTACGTTCCTTTCAAACTGTAGCAGCTACTAGAGTAAATGCTTTAGCTAAAGTTAACGATGGTTTAGATTATGTATTTCATGAGGTCATAAAAGATAAGCAGGTTTATGCTATTAAAAATAGTTTCTTTAAATCTTATTTTATCGAAAATAAACCAAAACATGTTCTGTCTAATTTGGGTTATCGTTCCCTAAATTCTTTATTAAAACATGAACCAGTTAGTTTAACTATTCTAGCCGTAAACTTATTTGAATCAAAAACATATCTTACTAAATTTTTTAAACATTTTTTAACATTACAGCCAACTGATTTTGAAATTAGACCGATTCAAATTGTTAAACCTCATCATTCTCATTGGTCTCAATATTTTGACTATCTCGAGCGCAACTATTTCGGCTCCGCCTTTGCTGCCCAAGAATTAGCTACTATAATTATGCCAGATCTTATGGATTACCCTCCGGTTAAGTCAACGTTACTAAAGTGTCTAACTATGAACAAAGAATTAATGAAGATCGACTATTTTAATAGCTTCATAAAATTACATCTAGGTAGCCATAATATTGGCTTATATGTTCATGACTATTTGATGGGAGAGTATGAACTATTTGATCCAAACAATAAGCTTAATCTTAGTTGGAATAATTTTCATCAAATTGCTGAGTCTAAAGGTGCTAAGCTTTCATATGGATTTTTGGAATCAAGTGATTTTAAGAACAATTCCGTAATGTCTAGATTAAAAGAGCTTAGTCAGGATCTCAATTTTTTTTTAGACACCAATTATGTCGGAGCTCTTTTGAATGATCAAATAATATCATTCAATATTAGAGATGTTCTTAAAAATAGCCTTCAAAAAACTCGTCAAATTCAGCTTAGCTTCGATCATTTGTCGCAAGAGCTTTATTTAAAGATGATAGAGCCATATTTAACCAAACGCGACCTAGGCCAAATACTAGAAACAGCCAATATTAATGCTTAATAATTAATGCAAAAGTAACCTTAAGTATGATAAGATTATAAAATGTATCAAATATGTGTATCAGGCGCCGCTCGCGGTGAGACGGTTGAAGAAGGAAGAGAATTAGCAAAACAGATAGGTATCGCTTTGGCTAAGGCTGGACATAGTTTATTATCAGGTGCTACGATCGGGTTACCGAATTACGCCGCCGAAGCTTACAAAAATCACGGTGGAAAAATGAGCGTTGGTATTAGTCCTGCATCATCTCGCGTTGAACATATTTTAAAATATTGTTTGCCTACTGAAAACTATGACACTATTATCTATAGTGGGTTACATTATGTAGGTCGAGACTCCCTCTTAATTACCTCTTCAGACGCTGTAATTAGTATTGGAGGAAGAATTGGTACTCTTCATGAGTTTACGATCTCGATGGAATCAGACACTCCAATCGGTTTTTTGCATGGCGCTGGTGGAATTGGAGATGAGGTAACACGTCTAATGGAATTAGCGCGTCCGATTCGTCGTAATGCCTTTGTAACTTTTTCCGACAGTCCCGAGAAATTAGTTAAAGAAATTGAAAAGCATTTAGATCAAATCCATTCAAAGAATCTTGAACTCTATAATTAATTTTAAAAACCCCTGTAATAGCATATAATTTAGCTTAAGTAATACTATGAGTATCTTTAAACTAAATAGCACTTTTCGACCTAGTGGTGATCAACCTCAAGCTATCTCAAAATTAATTAAAGGATTTGACAGCAACTTTAAAGAACAAACTTTAAGGGGTGTAACAGGGTCAGGCAAAACATTTACCATGGCTAATTTAATAAATTATTTTAATAAGCCAACGCTAGTAATTAGTCATAATAAAACCTTAGCTGCACAACTTTATAGTGAGTTTAAGCAATTCTTTCCCGATAATGCTGTTAATTACTTTGTTAGTTATTTTGATTATTATCAACCAGAAGCATATATTCCACGTTCCGATACCTATATCGAAAAAGACTCACAAATCAATGAAGAAATCGATCGATTAAGACATCTGGCAACTGATAATCTCCTAAATCGTAAAGACGTTATTATAGTTGCTAGCGTAAGTTGTATTTATGGACTCGGATCGGTTGAAAATTATTCTAATTTATCAGTTAAGATCAACCTAAAAGAAAATCGCCAACGTGATAAATTAATTAGACAGCTAACAGATATTCAATACACTCGTAACGATATTGACTTTCATCGTGGCGTATTCCGCGTCAGAGGCGATATTATCGACATTTTTCCAGCTAGTGAGGAAAAAGCCTATCGAATTGATCTCTATGATGAAGTAGTCAATAAGATAGCACGGATCAATCCTTTTACAGGAGAGGTAGAGGCGAACATAGAACATTTATATGTCTATCCTAGTTCTCACTTCGTTACACCTAAAGAAAAATTATCGAAAGCCATCGAACTAATTGAACTTGAATTAGAAGATCGTATTAAATATTTTAAAAAAAATAATATGCTCCTTGAAGCTCAACGTTTAGCTCAACGAACTAGGTTTGATATAGAAATGATGCAAGAGACGGGTTTTGTCAAGGGTATCGAAAACTATTCCCGCTATTTAACAAGTCGAGAACAGGGAGAGCAGCCTGCTACTTTATTGGATTATTTTCCTGATGATTTTTTAATGTTGATTGATGAAAGTCATATGACTATTCCTCAAGTTCGCGGTATGTATAATGGTGATAGAGCCCGCAAAGAAGTTCTAGTTAACTATGGATTTCGATTGCCTTCAGCACTAGATAATCGACCGTTAACATTTAACGAATTTAAAAAACATATTAATAAAGTAGTTTACATTAGCGCAACCCCAGCAGAATATGAGTTAAGTCGATCTCAGCAAATTGTTGAACAAATTATCCGACCAACCGGATTACTGGATCCTGAAATTAAAGTTTATCCAACTGAAGGTCAAATTGATAAACTGATTGATATCATTAGAACTAATGTTGCCAATAAACAAAGAACATTAATTACCACCTTAACGAAACGTATGGCTGAGGAGTTAACCGACTATTTAGATAACCTTAAAATTAAAGTTGCTTATCTTCATAGTGATATAAATACCTTAGAGCGTCCTGAGATTCTCAATGATCTAAGGGTAGGTATTTATGACGTTTTAATAGGAATCAATCTGTTGCGCGAAGGGCTTGATTTACCAGAGGTATCTTTAGTTGTTATTATGGATGCAGATCGAGAGGGTTTCTTAAGAAGTGATCAAGCTTTAATCCAAACAATTGGAAGGGCTGCTCGTCATCAAAATGGTCAAGTCATTATGTTCGCTGACCAAATTACTAAAAGTATGAAGTCGGCCATAGATGAAACACAGAGACGTCGTAAACTTCAGATTAAATTTAATACCCAACACAACATCACGCCTAGTTCTATTATTAAGGGAACAAATCAAGCCAATTTAAGGGAACGAGTTATAGATAGCTCAGACCAGATTAATTTGTCCAAGATAGACCCAATAGAATATCCGGCTTTAATCAAAGACTTAACGGCTCAAATGCAATTAGCAGCAGCAAACTTGCAATTTGAAGAAGCTGCTGATCTTAAAAAATTAATTGAGCGGGTCAATAGCAATCGAAAGATTGTAAAGAAATAATAATTGAAGCTACTTTTAAAAAAGATTAAAAGAATTGTCAGCAACATCTCTACCAACAATCGGACTTTTGGGATCTACCATCATATTGGCGTAAGCAAAAACGACATTAGCTACTTCAACGGAGTAAATAGGATTAAAACCATATTTAAGCGGTCCTAAAATTGGACTAAATTGTTCAATCCCAGCCATCAAGGTGAAAATGTCGCAGATGCCCGCTCTTTTACCTAATCCCCCAACGGATGCTTCAACTTGAAGCTTAAATCCACGCTCCAGCTCATGATCCTTTTTATATTGAGAAGCTGTTTTAATTAAGGTCAGACTGTTAATAGCGGCTAATCCTAGATCGTTGTGATTATGAGCTGAAATTGTAACTTCTGAATTTTCGGCAGTAATAATTTTAAAAATATACTCATACAGTTTTTCCATAGACCAAGGATCTCTTACTCCTTCACTATCGGGTAAGTTAATAATATCAACTCCATGATCAAGGGCATTGTGGATTAAATAGTCTAGATGGTAATAATTGGTTTTACTGGCACCTTCAAATGATAGAGCAACTTGACTATTAGTATTGCTTGAACTAATATCCTTGGCATAATCCAGAGCTAAAGCGGTCATTTTTGCAATACTAAATCTATTGTTATCGGGGTATTGAAGTTTTTGTAAATTGTCGGCGCTCGGAACAACTATATGTATTATTGGTAAAAAAGCTACTTCAAGCGCATCCCAGGTTTTATCGATTTGCTCTTGATTAATTGTGCTCAAGGCACTGATTTGAGGCGTATATGTTTCATCTGACTCCACGGTTATTGATCTATCGGGATGAATTTGATATGAATTTCTAGTAAGGCAGGAATTACCAATTGTTTGAGCCACCTCTTTTTGCACAGAAGAAACATTGTTCGACCCATAAGGAGACCCGATCTCAATGGTATCAACACCTAGGCGAGTAATTTCATGCGCAATTTCAACCCACGCTTGATCATTAAAACAATGTTCACCCTGAAGAGATGCTGCTCCTTCTCTTAAGGTTGAATCTAAAATTTTCAAGTGGAGGTAATTATCTTTATTCATATTATGGTCCCCCTTCCAGCAGAGCTAACTGCTAAACAATCATATTAGTATTATCTATAATTATACTAATTCTATTATATGTCAAAATTCTTATATTAAGCTTATCTTGATAATAACAATAATTAAACCTAGGGATGATTCAGAATGTACGTGACAACCTCGTTCGACCATTATGGCCAATTGAGTGTATAAGAGGTTGTGTTGAGGACTAAAATTATAGACCTTTTATATTCATACTGTTATAATTATCTAATATGAGTGAAGTTTTAAGCCGTGAGGATATCTATAAAATTGCCAAATTAGCAAATTTAACTATATCTCCGGAAGAAGTCGACTCATATATAATTGAATTGTCTGCTATTTTAGAATATGTTCAGCAATTGAACGATCTTTCGACTGATAAAATAAAGCCTACCAACCAAATCACGAATTTATCCAATGTTTGGAGAAATGACGTACCAATTGAATACGAAGCTGATAGTAAAACCTTACTAGCCAATATGCTACATTCGGAGCGGAATTATTTAAAAGTTAATAGAGTCATAGAGTGAACAGTCAGACCATTGAAGCTTTAGTGACACAGATTAAGGCTGGGTCTCTATCTGTTCTAAAACTGGTAGAGGACTGTTATGACAAAATAGAAGCAGCTCAATCTTTTGATTTTATTATAGCAGAGACTAAGCAAAGGGCTTTGGAAAGAGCTAAAACTTTAGATCAAGAAATAGCCCAAGGGAAACGTTCTAATAAGCGGTTATTTGGTATACCGTTTATAGCTAAAGATAATTTTTTAAGTTATGGGGCGAAAACAACTGCCGCTAGCAAAATGTTGGCCAATTTTGAAGCGCCTTATCAGGCGACGGCTATCACAAAGCTAGAAGATGAAGGAGCTATTTGTGTTGCTAAATCTAATCTTGATGCCTTTGCCCATGGTTCTAGCACCGAGAACAGTGATTTTATGATTACTAAAAATCCTTATGATGTAACCCGAGTTCCGGGTGGTAGTTCGGGCGGTTCAGCTGTTGCTGTAGCATTGCAAGTCGTACCTTTTAGTATTGGTACCGATACCGGAGGGTCTATTCGTCAACCAGCCAGTTTTTGTGGCGTAATAGGCTATAAACCAACTTATGGACTAGTTAGTAGATCGGGCGTCATTGCGATGTCAAGTAGCATGGATACAATTGGAGTTTTTACTAATAACATTGATGACTGCCAGCTCGTTATGGATGTTATGAGTGGTCAAGATCCACTTGATTCAACTACACTGGACTCTAAACACAAGATTGTTTATCCCTCTTTGCCGTCTAAGTCATCGCAGTTTAAAGTCGCCGTAATTAAAAATTATCTAGATGATGCCGTAGATCCAAAAGTTAGAGCTAGTTTTAATGTCTTTGTTAGTAAACTTAAGTCTGATCCAAACATAGTTTTGTGCGAAATTGATCTTCAAAGTCTTAAATATGCACTGGCTGTCTATTATGTCTTAGGGCCGGCTGAAATTGCCTCTAATCTAGGTCGATATGATGGTCTAAGATTTGGTTATTCGAATCCTAGCGATAGCATAGAAGAAACATACCTGTCTAATAGAACTAACGGTTTTGGAGCTGAAGCTAAAAGAAGAATTATGATTGGCACTTACGTTCTTAGCAGCGGTTACTATGATGCTTATTATAAAAAAGCCCAAAAAGTCCGGACGATCATTGTTGATAATTTTAAGCAAGCGTTTCTAAAGCACGATTTTCTAATTGGACCAACCGTTCCTACCCCAGCTTTTAAAATTGGCCAGAAAACTAAACATTCTATGGATATGTATTTAAGCGACATTATGACTGTTGCGGCTAACCTTGCCGGCATTCCTGACATTAATTTGCCGATTGATAGAGCGAATAATCTTCCGGTAGGTGTTCAAATCATGGCCAATCAAACTCAGGATAACCAGCTCTTAGCGTTTAGTAAGTATCTTGAAGGAAAAATATGAGCAACGAGATAAAATATTTAATAATACTTGGAGTTGGTTGTATAGTCTTGTTTGTCGGAGGATTATTGGTTTTGAAAATAAGACGTAAACCGAACTCATTTTTCTTAAAAAAATGGAATAATATCCAAAACCTATGTTTAACCAAGTCTGAGTGGTACAAAGCAATTATTGACGCCGACAATTTACTAGATGAAGTTTTACGCAATAGACGCTATTCGGGCAGTACGACTGGAGAAAGAATGGTCTCTGCCCAAAAAGTCTTTACCAATAACGCTAATTTGTGGATTAGTCATAATTTTAGAAAGAAGGTTCAAGAGAAAAATATAACTAAATTTAAGAAAAAAGAAATGGTTAGTATCATGCAAAACTATAAACAGGCTTTAATTGACCTTGGAGTATTATCGGCACATCAATTAGAACGGGCTAAAGATCATCATGTCAAATAAGGATTATAAATTAACTATCGGCATTGAGTGCCACGTTCAACTTAGAACTAAAACAAAATTGTTCTCTGGAGCGCTCGCCAACTTAAAAAGTGAGCAACCTAATATTGCCATTAGCCACATAGATTTAGGTTATCCTGGAGGACTTCCAGTTTTAAATAAAGAGGCTCTTAAGCTTGCCGTTCGGGCGGCTTACGCACTTAATACTCAGCCTCAAGAGTTTTCGAAGTTTGATCGCAAACATTACTTTTATCCAGATTTACCAATGGGTTATCAGATAAGTCAATTTGACGAGCCTATTATACTTGGTGGTTATGTTGACGTTTATAATCCTGCCACTAATTCCTATTTTAAAGTTAATATCACTCGAGCTCATTTAGAAGCTGATGCGGGTAAAACAATTCATCCTGCTAACACCAGTTATAGTCTGGTCGATTTTAATCGAGCCGGCAGTGCTCTACTTGAAATAGTATCTGAGCCAGAAATGCATAGCGCAAAGGAAGCACGATTGTATGCCGAGGAGCTATATCTCTTGATGCGTCATTATGGAGTCAGTGATTGTGATTTATACTGGGGCAATATGCGTTTTGATGTGAATGTAAGTATATCTAAAACAAATCAACTTGGCGTTAGAAGTGAACTTAAGAATTTAAATAGTTTTCGTTCTATCGAAAGAAGTATTGAGTACGAAATGAAGCGCCAAATAGAAGATCTAGAATCTGGCAATAGGTTAGTTCAAGATACTCGTGGATGGGACGATACTACCGGCAAGTCATATAGACTAAGGTCTAAAGAAAATGCTGACGATTATCGTTATATGCCAGAACCAGATATCCCTCCGGTAATATTAAATAAGGAATTTATTGAACCAATTCGACTTAGTTTACCTCAAAAACTTAAAACGCTTCGTACTCGGTTAATCGAACTAGGACTATCAAGTTCGGTTGTCAATATACTATTTCTTGCTAACTTGAATTACGATCAAATTGATTTAAATCTAATTTTAAACAGAGCGGCAAAAGAAGCCCAACAGGTTGCATTATGGATAGTAAATATTCAGATTCCACTTTTAGATGATCCGAGCCAAAACAAATCAATAGTACTAGATTTAACTAGCCAAGATAAGTTATTTAAAATCCTGTATAAGATTTATCTAGATCAAAAAATTAGCTCGACTAATTTAAAGGTTGCTTTAACCAGTTTTCTTCAACTAAAAAAATTACCCGATAATATTGAACAAGCGTTACTTCAACAAAATCTTTTGCAAAACTCGAATCAAGACGAACTAGAATCAGCGGTATGTAAAGTTCTTGAAGATAATCCAAAAGTTGTTTTAGACATTAAAAAAGGGCAGGACAAAGCGATCGGCTTTTTAATAGGAGCTGTTATGAAGTTAACTAAAAATCAAGCTAATCCGGGCCTTGCTCGCGAAATAGTAATAAGAAAAATTTATCAAGATGAACAATAGTAATTATACGATCAAGAAAGCTGTTATTGCCGCTGGTGGGTTTGGCACAAGATTTCTGCCTCAAACGAAAGCCATGCCCAAGGAGATGCTACCCTTAATTAATAAGCCAGTTATACAGTATATTGTCGAAGAATTAGTGGCGGTAGGAGTAAAAGATATTATTATCGTCACAGGATATTCCAAAAGGGCCATCGAAGATCATTTCGATCGACCAATCGAAGATCTTAGACTTAATCTTAGGAAGGGCGGGAAACAGAAAGAACCTCTGTTGAAAGAAATAACTAAAATAGCCGATTTAGCTAATTTTATTTATGTCCGCCAAAAAGGACCATATGGAACTGGTACGCCAATCCTGAATTGTGAACATCTAATCGGTGATGAACCATTTTACTATACTTGGAGCGACGATTTTTTTGTATCAAAACCACTTCGTTTTCAACAAATGCTAGATGTTTATAATCAATATTTATCACCCGTTTTGTCGACTATCAAGATTAAAAATGATGAGGATTATGATAAATATGGAATATGTAGCGGCACCAAATTGGGCCAAAATTTAATACAAGTCGAAGATATTACAGAAAAGCCAGGTAAAAACAGTGCCTTATCAGACAACGCCACTGTAAGTGGTTATATTTTAACTAAAGACATTTTCCGATATCTCCATCACCAAATGAAACATCTCGATCTAAATCGTGAATTTTACGCAGTTGATGCTTTAAAGCTAATGGTGCAAGACGTTAAGAAAGTGATTGCTCTCAATATTAAAAACGGCAAATATTATGATATGGGAAATGTTTTAGATTATCATAAGACAGTCATTGAGTTTGCTTTAAATCAGCCCGATATTGGACCCTTACTAAAACAGCATATTAAGGACCTAATACGATAAACTGTTGTAAAAGTTAGTCTATTAGATTTGCTTTAGCTAGGGCATAATAATAAAAAAGGAGGCTGCTTGGCAGATAAAATAAAAATATTAAAAAGCTCAGATTTTGTGCATCTTCATAACCATACTCAGTATAGTTTGCTAGATGGTCTTACAAAGATTCCCGATTTAATAGAATTTGTTAAAGACCAGAAAATGAATTCGATAGCTATTACCGATCACGGTACACTGAGTGGTCTAATAGAGTTTTATAAAGAAGCAAAGGCGCATGACATAAAACCTATTTTAGGAATTGAGACTTATATTGCGGCTCGCAAAATTTCAGATAAAGAAGTTATGAAGGATAAGAATAACTTTCACCTAATCCTTTTAGCTAAAAATAATATAGGATACCACAATATTGTTAAGCTATCATCGATTGCAAATATTGATGGTTATTATTACAAACCACGTATCGATCATGACCTTTTAGTAAAACACAGTGAAGGACTTATTTGTCTAAGTGGTTGTTTAGGAAGTGAATTAGGTAGCGCTCTTTTAAATCAAGATGTAGGAAGCGCGATTAAAATTATTAATTGGTACAAAAGTATATTTAAGGATAACTATTATCTTGAGATTCAAGATCATGGGCACCCTGATCACCCCACCTATAATCAAGAACAACACGCAGTAAATGAAGCAATTTTAAAATTATCAAAAGAATTAAACGTACCGGTGGTAGTTACGGCAGACTCGCATTATTTAAGAGAAACAGATCAGATGGCACACGAAATATTGCTATCTGTTCAAACCAATGCTTACTTAAGTGATCCTAAGCGATTTAGTTTAAGCAATATTCTGTTAAATGTTACTAAGCCTAAAGATATTATTAAGCGTTGGGGTAAAACTAACCCTGAAGTTATTTCGAATACGTCTCAAATTGCCGAGCGGTGCGATGTTAACATTGAACTTGGAAGGACACTTATTCCAAAATTCGATACACCTAACAAAGAGAGCGAGGAAAGGTATCTAACGCATTTAGTTTATAAAGGTTTGGCGAAGCGTTATCTAACTGGTAAATATGAAAAGTTAACACAAGAAAACATAAAGTCAAAATTACCAGAAGATATCCAGAAACGAGTTGAGTATGAGTTGAATGTTATACACTCAATGCATTTTAGTGGCTATTTCTTGATAGTCCAAGATTTTATTAACTGGGGGAAGGATAAAGGGATTATTTTTGGCCCTGGTAGGGGCTCGGCAGCGGGATCAATAGTTGCTTATGCATTAAATATAACAGAGATTGATCCAATTAAACATAATCTTATTTTTGAAAGATTTTTAAATCCTAATCGTGTCTCAATGCCCGATATTGATATCGATATTCAGGACTCCCGACGAGATGAAGTTATTCAGTACTGTGTTGATAAATATGGAAAAGATCGAGTTGCCAATATCGTTACTTTTGGTAAGATGGCTGCTCGAAACGCAATTCGCGACGTAGCACGAGTTCTAGAAATTCCATATTCAGAAGCTGATCGTTTAGCAAAAATGATACCACCACCAATACAAGGGAGAAATACTCCCTTAAAAAAAATAATTAAGGAAAATAAAGACTTAAAAAGTGAATACCAAAATAACGCAAACTCAAAAAAGATTATAGATTTAGCTATACAATTGGAAGGCACAATTCGAAGTCATGGAGTACATGCCGCCGGTGTGGTAATAGCCCCAACAACGGTAACAGATATAGTTCCAATTGAAATGGCCCAGAAAGGTGTAATAACAACCCAGTACTCGATGAATCCAATTGACGAGCTGGGCTTACTTAAAATAGATTTCCTTGGATTATCCAACTTAACGACAATCAATAATGCCCTTCGAATAATTCGAAAAGTCTATGACGTTAAGCTTGAATTAAGCTCGATCCCAAACGATGATCAATTAACCTTTGAGATGCTACAAAGAGCTGAAACAACAGGAGTTTTTCAACTTGAATCAACTGGTATGAAACGATATTTAAAAGAGCTTAAACCAACTCTTTTTGAAGATATTGTTGCTATGGTGGCCTTGTATCGGCCAGGTCCAATGAGTGAAATTGCTAAATTTATAGAAAGAAAAAATGATTCATCTCGGATCGTCTACTTACACCAAAGTTTGAAGCCAATTCTTGAAGAGACCTATGGTGTAATGGTCTATCAAGAACAAATTACAAAACTGCTTCAATTAATTGCTGGCTATTCAGCCGGAGAAGCCGATTTGGTTCGTAAAGCTATTGGTAAAAAGAACCGTACTATTATGGACAATGAACGTCCTAAATTTATAGCGGGATGTATCAAACAAGGTCTATCTAATAATAAAGCTGAGGAGCTATGGGCTCTCATTCAGCCATTTGCAGATTATTCGTTTAACAAAGCTCACGCGACATGTTATGGTCAAATCGCCTATTGGACAGCTTATCTAAAGGCTCACTATCCTAAAGTCTATTTAGCAGCCCTCATGACAACGGATTACGATAATTCAGATCGATTAGCAATTGAAATAAGTGAAGCAAGACATTTAGGAATTGAGGTTTTGCCTCCAGATATTAATAAATCATTCGTCGAATTTGGCGTAGACGCTAGAGATAATAAAATTAGATATGGTTTTAAGGCTGTTAAAAATGTTGGCTTAGCTGTTTCAGAAGAAATTGTCGAAGAACGAAACTTAAACGGTAAATATAAAAGTCTTGAAGATTACTTAAAGAGAGTCAGTTCAAAAGTTACAAACCGAAAGACCTTAGAAAGTCTAATCAAGGTTGGAGCTTTTGATTCATTTTATAATCGTCGAGTATTGCTTAATAATATTGAACTCTTATTAGAATTTGCCAATCAAGGTCATAGATCTAAGAATTCACTTCAAATTGATATGTTTTCGACTCGAGATGATCAACCATCCTCAAACTTATCTCAAAAACTAAAGATTGATAATCAATCGCTCGGAGAAATTAGTGACAGTAAAGAATTTTTAACATGGGAAAGAGAATTGCTGGGCATTTATTTAAGTGATCATCCATTACAGAAATATCGGGACTTTATTGAAAAAAATTGTCATCTAATTAAAGATAGCAAGAGCTTTGCTCTCGGCAGAAAATATCAGATATGTGCTTCTGTCGCCTCAATTCATACAATTGTAACTAAAAAAAATCAACCAATGGCTTTTGTCACTATTGAGGATTTTAGTGGTGACATTGAATTAGTAATGTTTCCTAAGGTCTATGATAAATACCATAAAATACTTGGAAAAGATAAGGTTTATCTATTTGATGTCACGAAAGGTCAATCAAGTTCAAATGGCGATAGTTTAATTTTAGAAGAACTCCGAGAATTAGATGATCAAACAGTATCGACTAAATATGATGGTCCAGGAGCAAAAGCCAATAGTGATGACCTGAAAGAACAAAACTTATATATTAAGCTTGAAGATATTTCAAACCATCAATTACTATTAACAATTAAAAGTTATCTTGATCAATATCAGGGTAAGACTAGTGTAGTTATAGTTATAGGTGACAATCCCAAAAAACAAGCCATAAAACTTCCTGGAGGAATTGATTCTGGTAATATTAAAATTATAAATGAGCTTAAAAATATAGTAGGGGAAAAGAATTTAGTTTTATCTTAATTAGCGAACAATAAGCAAAAGACCTATAATAATTAAGAGTAAAACAGATAAATCTAATCGATAGTGGGCAATTAGGAACTTTTCGGACTTTTGAGATAATTTCAAAAGATAATGATAATTTCTATAAACTAGACTAATTAGTAGGGCTAAAAGAATTATAACGATCGCTGTTCTAATATTATGACTAATATTAATAGAAGCTAAGCTATATGAAGTTTGGTCATGATTTAGATGAACTCCAATCGTAGAACCAATCACTAAACGGTAACCAAATAAAGTACCTGCGCCCATACCAAGAACTAAAGGTAGATAGGGCCAATAAACTTTATGGTAACTCTTATTAACCGTATGGTGTTGTCCAAGTCTTTTTATCTGACTTTTATTTTTATGATTTGCAGTTTTTTTAATTAGAGTCATACGATATCTTATATATCTCTAGCTTAGCCTAGCAGATAAAAAAGAGCAATAGCTGTTGCGTTTGTGACGTTTAAAGATTCTTTTTGTCCTGTTTGATTAATCTCAAGTATCAGATCAGATAATGCTAAAACAGGTTGAGATATGCCGTTTACTTCGTTTCCGACAATTAGAACAATCTTAGATTCTGGTCGGTAACTATTTAGGCTTATGCTATTTTTAGTTTGCTCTAAACTAAGTACCGTATACCCTTTTTGCTTATATTTAATAATTTCATCTTCAATTCGTGGGAAATAAGCATATTCGATAAATTGTTCAGCACCTAGTGCCGTCTTGTTTAGTTTAAGTTCAGTTTTAGTTATAATGTGTGGCAATCTTGGGTCGAGCTTTTCTCTATAATGAGGAGTAATACCGACACAAATTATTTTTTTAACCCCTAGAGCTTCCGAGGTTCTAAAAATATTTCCGACATTAAAAGCGCTCCTGACATTATCAAGAATTAAGATAACTTCACTGTTATTTTTAGTCATAAGCATTTATAATATTAATATGGGACAGAACGCACGAACCGACGAAGAACATTCTACAGCTCGACGAGCAGAAATACTACACTTTCAATATTACGATACATCCGATAGTAGCCCAAAACAAATTTATAAAGATCTTCTAAGTGTTGAAGAAATCCGGAATTTAAGAGTCGTTCCATTGGCCTTTAATGACTCACAACTTATATTTGGTATTTTAAACAATACGGCACCTAGTACGATCAATAACCTAAAAGATCGCTTTAACGACAAAATCGTTCAGTTTAATTTAATTTCTGAAACAGGCTTTAAAGAATATTTGGATTTATACGATCCTCCTCCCAAGGTGGAATATCAAGAAATTGAAATCAACAGTGCCGATCAAAATGAACAAATTAAACAGATCTCAAGTATATTACTCCAAGTTAATGCTCAAGATATGTTGGCCTATTTGGTTGAACAGGCTCATCGACTTAATGCTTCCGATATCCATATTGAAACTAAACGTGACAACGTTCTAATTAGATATCGCATCGATGGAGTCCTACACCCTATTGCCGAAATAAATTACGACAAATACCGAGTGCTAATTGGAGCTATTGCTAGTCAAGCTAATATTTCAACGTCATCCAGGGCTGCTCAGCAAGGGCATATATCGCAACGAGTAAAAATGGCAAATGATAGTTTAGTAGACGTTAATGTTCGAGTTGAATCAGTTCAAACAATTAACTCAATGGATGTAGTCATGCGCCTCTTTAATTTAAAGCGCGATATGTATAATCTTGATCGATTGGGTTTGAACGAGGCTGAACGAAAAAATGTTGATCAGATTATAGCCCAACCAACGGGACTAGTTATGATTGTTGGTCCAACTGGCTCAGGAAAAACAACGACTCTATATTCAATGATTAATGCTTTGAGTAGCTCTGCTAAAAAAATTATAACCATCGAAGATCCGGTTGAATATCAATTTAATGACATTACCCAGATATCAGTTAACAATAGTGACCCTCAGGCTGAAGGGTCATTTGCCGATAATCTAAAAGCAATTTTAAGACTAGACCCGGACATCTTAATGGTTGGTGAGATTAGAGATAATGAAACGGCTAAAATAGCATTACAGGCAGCTCTGACGGGACATTTAGTTTTAACAACATTTCATGCTGGTTCATCTTCGGCAGCCTTAACTCGTTTATATGAAATCATAGGACAAAATACACTCTTTACTTCATCTATTCGTTTAGTTATGGCCCAAAGACTGGTACGAGCCTTAGATGATTCAACCAAGCAGCCCTATCACCCCCAAGAATCTGAATTTAATCTAATTAAAGATATTGTTAACACGCTTCCGGATCATGTCGAAAAACCTAGTTTAGATAATCTTCAGTTATACCGATCTGTGTCAACTGAATCAAACCCGTTTGGATACAAGGGACAGCTAGCGATACGCGAACAGTTTATATTAACACCAAAAGTTAGCGACGTTATAAATAACTCAAGTCGAAAACCGACAACCGCAGAGATTGAAAGTGCTGCCAGGGACGAAGGAATGATTACAATGAAACAAGATGCAATTTTAAAGGTTATTGCTGGACAAACTACACTTGATGAAGTCTTAAGGGTGCTCGGTCTAGATGATTAGAAATTATTTTTCTTGAAATATTTTATCAAATAGGTTAAGATTGACCAGTTATGTCTAAAGAAATTAATGAGTTGAACCAAACTTTTAAAAAACAGTCGATTGTCCAGGCTCAGAGCGGAGACACCGTAAAAGTTCATCAAAAGATCAAAGAAGGAAATAAGGAACGAATCCAGGTTTTTCAAGGCTTGGTTATTAAAACGACTAATCCCAATAATCATTTACATCGTATTTTAGTACGACGTGTATCGAACGGTGTTGGGGTCGAAAAAAGCTTTTTAGTTCATAGTCCGCTCGTTTTAAAAATCGAAATAACAAAACGCAGCAAGGTTCGTCGAAATTACTTGAGCTATATGCGAAATCTCACTGGTAAGGCAGCTCGTCTCAATGGTATAGAATTTGACCGAACGAAAGTTAATGCTGTCATCGAGCCAGAAGTTGTTACGGAAACTACCGAAACTCCAACTGAGTAAGATATGATTCTTGGTGTTGATGAAGTCGGACGTGGCAGTCTGGCCGGTCCTTTGGTAGTCGGTGTGGTTGGCCTTGAGCGAAGCATTGAAGGCTTAAATGACTCAAAATTAATTAAATCAGCCAAACGAATAATAATTGCTCAAGAAATTTATAAAAAAGCGGTCTACTATAGCTTAGGCTGGGTTTTTCCAGAAGAAATAGATTTATATGGACTAACAATCTCAACAACTTTAGCCATTAAAAGAGCTCTTCTAAATAAACCGACTAACTATGACTTAATAATTATTGATGGTAACTATAATTACTTACCGAATGAGCCTAAATCGAAGTGTATGATCAAAGCAGATCAAACTATACCAGCTGTCTCAGCTGCTAGTATCATTGCCAAGGTTGAACGAGATAATTACATGCATCAAGTTGATCAATATTTTGCTAGTTACGATTTTAAACACAATGTTGGATATGGAACAAAAATCCATCTCTTAGCCTTGCGAGGCAAAGGCCCTTCAGGCATTCATAGGATGAGCTTTTTAAGGAATTATTTTAAATACTGAATTAAATTATCCAATTCTTCGGCACGCCATTTAATCTGAAACTTAATTTGTTCTTCGCCTTGTTTGATACTTCGTTCCAATTGGTTGTCGGCAATTTTAGTGAAAAATTCTGTATATTCCTTAAGTTCCTGTTCAGTATAAAAAACTCGAGCGACATAAATCGGCATTCGATAAAAGCTTAAATCTTCTCCGATTAATTTTGCGAGATGAGACCATTTTAATTTCAGCCATTTCCAAGTAGCTTGACGTGATTCATGGTTGGATAACATTAGACTTATCCATAATGCTAGATCCTGTAGACGAACGTTTTCGCTTAGCATAAAGTCTAAATTGGAGACTATTTGTTCGTTTTTTTTAAATTTACTAAGAGCAATCGCCAGATTATTTAAAATTTCTGGATTAGTTTGAGTTTTATAGCTCTCAAGTAAATTGTTGTATATTGTTTGATCGTTAGTATGGGTAAGGGCAAGGAAATACGAAGTTCTTAAATTTGGAGATATTGTTCCAAATAGATTATCTTTTTCAAAGATCTTTAGAGCTAAATTTAAGAAAACGGGATCAAGAGCCCTTTCGTTTAGGGAAACTATGGTTGGACGGAGTTTTAAGGTCGCCAAATCATCATTAGGTCGATCATTAAAACCTAATTTTTGTAGCTGATTTTCAATGAGCTGGAGTATAAATTTATTTAAACCTTCTTTAATTTCAGGCGAGTGAAATACAAACTTAACGTTACTTAAGATAGTTGCAATTTGATCCCAGATAATATAACTTTGATCGTCTTTAAGCTTATCAATTGTTGTCATTAAATCGATTAAGGATCCGTGTAAAGATTTTGAAAGTTCAAAATTATCATTTAGTAAAGCGTTGCGATTAATAAGACTGAATTCAGTAATATTGTCTAAAATAGGTTTAAGAAGAGATGGGCTATATAAGACTCTGTAAAATCCAAGCCTATTATCATTAAAAATTAAAATTTTATCTTTAGATAGTAGCGGTAGGTTCGAAGACTTAGATAAGAGCAACTTTGAGCTTAATTCGTCTGACGAACAAAGTAGGGGAATTGGCCAAATAGTTTCATCGTTCGAGGACGATGGATCATCATTAAGCGTAAGATACTTTTCCTGCGATAAGACAAGCTTATCTTTATTGCTGGTAACCTCTAGCAATGGATATCCGGTCTGTTTAACCCATGGATCGATAAAACGGCTGGCCTGATTGTTGCTAACTAGATCAAGACTATCCCAGAGGTTCGACGTTTCTGCATTCCGATAACTATACTTTAATAAATAGCCGTGAATACCTTTCTGAAAAGCATCCTGACCAATATAATTAATTAGCATTCGAATTACAGCTGCTCCTTTTTCGTAACTAATATCATCAAAAATAGTACGAATTTGATCAGGGTTATCGACTTTAACTGAGATAGAGTGCGTATTTAAAAGAGAGTCTCGATTCAAAGCTCTTTCGGTTTCAGACAAAACAAATTCATCCCAAACAGACCATTCGGGATAAAGTTTATGAACGGCAACATAGCTCATATAAGATGCAAAACTTTCATTAAGCCATAGATCATCCCACCATTTCATAGTTACCAAATTTCCGAACCACTGATGAGTTAATTCATGGGCTATGACGCTTACTACATATTGCTTTAAACTAATAGAATTATTCTCAGGATCGATTAATAGAGCCTGTTCTCTAAAAGTAATACAACCCCAGTTCTCCATAGCTCCACTAGCAAAGTCGGGAATTGCTATAAAATCACATTTCGATAAAGGGTAATCAATTTTGAAATATTCCTGGTAGAAATCAATAATATTGCGAGCGTTCTCCAGCGCATAGAGGGTTTGGTCTTTTTTTCCTTGTGGGGCATAAACACGAATATTTATCTTATTTTTAGTTAAGGTTTCACTGTAATCTAGATTACCAACTACAAATGCTAACAAATAAGTACTCATAACTGGGGTTTGAGCAAAAGTTGTTATGATCTTATCCTTATTGACGGAAGTCTTAACTACAGCGGTATTCGAGATTATCGACTTAAATTTGTTTGTTATTAAGGTTAGCTCAAATATAGCTTTAGCCTCAGGTTCATCAATACAAATAAATGCTTCGCGAGCATGATGACTTTCAAATTGTGTTGAAAGTATGATTTCATCTTTACCCTGAAATTTATAGGTACTAGGGTATATTCCGTTCATCGAAGGCGTGATTTTACCCAGATAATCTAATTCAATAGTATAGTTCCCTGATTTTAGAAGTTGGTTAAAGTGTATTCTAAATTGATCACTTTTTTGGAAGTAATTTAGTCGGCTTGGAACAATTTCTAGCAATTGTCCGCGCTCGACAATATAAACCTTAACCTTCTTAACGTGTAAATTCTTGGCGTGAAATGTAAGTCTCTTTGAGGGTCGACCTTTTTTCTTTAAATTAATTGTTTGGTGGCCCTTAAAGGTCATATTAGTATCGTCTAGATCTATTTCAAGTTTATAGCTGGTTGGTTCTATTAAAGAAAAGAGACGATCTATTTTGGTGCTCATTTAGACTATTTTAGCAAACTTAACATAATAAATCCTATTTTGTTTTTAGCTATATCTTGCTATTATATATAGAGTTACCGGCCCTAAGGTCGGTTTTTTTAAGAAAGGACAGGAACATGGAGTTAGACGTAAAACAAGTTGTTTTGGCAATTAAAACCATCGCTGAAGAAAAGAATTTACCTGAAAATATAGTTCAGGAGATTGTTGAGCAGGCCTTAATTGCTGCTTATCGTAAAGATTACGGAGATCGAGATCAAGAAATTCGTTTAAACCTTAATCTTAATAAAGGTGATATTGATATTTATGTTACTAAAAAAATCGTGGAAGAAGTGTCTGATCCTCAGAGTGAGATTAGTCTAAAGGAGGCTCAACGTCTCAATAAAGATGTGGAGCTAGATCAAGAAATTGAAGTTCACCAAAATATCACTAGCTTTGGTAGAGTTGCTGCTCAGACAGCTAAACAAGTTATCTTACAGAAGATTAGAGAATCAGAAAGAGAAGTTATATTTAGTGAATATGAAAATAAAATTGGTTCAGTGTTAAATGCAAATGTATCTCGTATTGAAAACGGAATGGTTAAGGTTGATCTTGGTAAGGCTCAGGCTATAATGCCTCGTTCCGAACAAATACAATCCGAACACTATTATCCCGGACAAAGAATAAAGGTTTACTTAAAGGAAATATCGAGAGGATTTAGGGGCCCTGAACTTGTTGTAAGTAGGGGTTGTAATGAATTTATTGCGAAATTATTTCAAAACGAAGTTCCTGAAATGGAGAATGGTGCAGTTGAGATTAAAGCTATAGCTCGTGAGGCAGGAGTTCGATCTAAAATTGCTGTAATTAGTAATGTTCAAGGAGTTGATCCAGTCGGAACTTTTGTTGGTGGACACGGCACAAGAGTTAATGCTGTCACAAGTGAAGTTGGCGAACAGGAAAAAATCGATATTATCGTTTATGATGAGGATCCTAAACAGTATATTAGAAATGCCTTGAGTCCAACAGAAATAAAAAAGGTAGAGTTAAACGAGAAAGAAAAGCGAGCAACAATTCATGTTAATGAAGATCAATTAAGTATTGCCATTGGTAAAAGTGGCCAAAATGTGCGTCTAGCATCAAAGTTAACGGGATACGAGCTGGAGATTAAGGCTGTCGATAAAACTGCTGACAATGTAACGGAAACTGTAGAGAAAATTAAACCTCCTAAACTTAAGAAAAAATCAGAACTTGAAAGTTCACTTTTAGAAGCGATTGAAGAACATTCTGACGAAAATCATAATTAGCACTCTTGACAAGCGAGTGCTAACTGGATTATTCTATAAATAGTTTATTTATATAATGTAAATAAACAAGAAGGAGAATAAATGTTCCCAGAAAATAATTTTGAAGATTTCTTAAATCACTTAACACAAAATGCTCGAATTTCACTGCAGGAAGCCGATGCAATCTCTAAAAGCCTTGACTCGGCCTATGTTGGTACTGAACATCTTTTAATGGGATTATTGTCAAAGACAGATTCAACGGCAGCAAAAATTTTAGCTAATAATGGGATTACGATTGATAAAGCACGAATTAACATAACTAAACAACAATCACGACCAAAGTTAGGTCCCAAAGGTCTTAGTGCCACTGCGAAGTTAACATTAAGGAGTGCTTACGATATTGCCCATGAATTTGCTCAGGAGTTTTGTGGCACTGAACATATACTTTATAGTATATTATCTCAGAAAAATTCTAGAGGAACCAGTATGCTCCGTGAAATGGGTGTTGATACTGATCACTTACAATTTGAAGTAGGTCGTTTTCTTAATCAGCAACAGTATGCCCCTAATATTTCTGGTTCTCAGAATCATTATGGACATCGCACACCACTAAACAGTGTCTTAGAAATGTATGGAGTTGATCTTACTAAGAAAGCCAAAGATAAAGAGCTTGATACTGTTATTGGGCGTGAAAAAGAGCTTAAACGCTTAATTACTATCCTGAACCGCAGAACAAAAAATAACCCGGTTCTAATTGGTGACCCAGGGGTAGGTAAAACCGCCGTTGTTGAAGGTTTGGCTCAGAAAATAGTTAATGAAGATGTTCCTGATAATTTATTAGATAAAAAGATCATTATGATTGATTTAGCAGCACTTATCGCTGGGACAAAATACCGTGGCGAATTCGAAGAAAGGCTTAAGAAGGTTATTAATGAACTAGAGAAGGACAACAAAACAATTGCATTTATTGACGAATTACATCTAATAGTAGGAGCAGGATCGGCAGAAGGTTCAATGGATGCTGGAAATATTTTAAAACCAGCATTAGCTCGAGGTAAAATGAGAATAATCGGAGCAACAACTACTTCCGAATATACTAAATATATCGAAAAAGACTCGGCTCTTGAGAGACGTTTTCAGCCAATATATGTTGACGAACCTTCAATTAATAATACTATTGAGATTTTAAAAGGACTTAAACATCATTACGAGAATTTTCATAAAGTTATCATTAGTGACGAGACAATAGAAGATATTGTATATATGGCAAAAAGATATTTAACAGATCGCTACATGCCCGATAAAGCCCTAGATCTATTAGATGAAACAGCTTCTGAGATCAGGCTTAATCACAATAAGACGGATCCAAAATTAAGGGCACTTCAAAAACAATTACAATTACTTAATTATAAGATTGAAGATGCTGTTGATAAAGAGGAATATGAATTAGCTGCTCGATATAAAACAGAAGCCTCAAAGTTAACGAAGGAATTCAATAATTTTAATAAAACAAAGCCAAAAGATAAGAGAATTAATATTACCACCGAAGACGTTGCAACAGTTGTAGCACGCATTACGGGGATTCCTCTTCAAAAATTAATTAACTCAGAAGCTAAATACTTACTTAATCTAGACAAACTAATTCAATCTAAAGTAATTGGACAACCGGAGGCGGTTGAGGCAGTGGCAAAAGCTATTCGAAGAAATCGATCTGGTATTGGCGCTGCTAATAAGCCGATAGGATCCTTCATCTTTTTAGGCCCTACCGGTGTTGGAAAAACTGAATTAGCACGAGTCTTAGCTCTAGAATATTTTGGACAAGAAAAGGCGCTCGTCAAAATAGATATGAGTGAATTTAATGAGCATCACAATGTCTCAAGATTAGTTGGAGCTCCCGCTGGGTATGTTGGTTATGATGATGGCGGTCAATTAACTGACAGGATTCGTCGACAACCGTATTCTTTAGTTCTTTTTGATGAAATAGAAAAGGCCCATCCCGATACTTTTAATTTATTGTTGCAGATCTTGGAGGATGGAGTATTGACAGATGCCAAAGGGCGAAAGGTAGACTTTTCCAATACGATTGTTATTATGACGAGTAATATCGGAGCCAATAAACTTCAAAAAGTAGACAATCTAGGTTTTAGCATTAATACAGAAAATGATCTAGATAGTACTGACAAAAATAACCATGATGACGTCATGAAAGAGCTTAAAAAGAATTTACGACCCGAATTACTTAACAGGATTGATAAAATCGTCGTATTTAAATCTCTGAGCAAAAATGACATATATAGAATTATAGATCTACAAATTTTAGAGCTTAACGCACGACTTGTTAAAAACAAGATTGGAACCGAATTAACGGTTTCGGCTAAAAAATATCTGATGAATCATGGTTATGATTCTAAGAATGGCGTACGACCCCTAAAACGTTTAATTCAGAATACAATTGAAGACTACATTGCTACCAATATTTTAAGTCAAAAATTTAGTGCTGGTGACATCATAAGAGTAAGTGCTCAACGTGATAAGCTACACTATGAAAAGATAGTAGAATCGAGTAAAACTAGCGTTAGCTAAGAATGTTATACTACAATTAATGGCAAATAAGTCCAAAGTATCCTATATCTGTTCAAATTGTGGCGCTAGCTTTAATGTCTGGACTGGACGATGTAGCATCTGCTCAACATGGAATAGTCTGGAACCAGTTTTAAATAAACCAGAAGGAACTAAAAGCTCAAAATTAGACGTTGAAACTTCTGTGTCATTTCAGGAGCGAGATTTAAAACGCTTAAAGCTACAAGATCAATCCTTAAATAATATTTTTGGAGGAGGTATTGTACCCGGTAGTGTCTCTTTAATTGCAGGAGCTCCGGGAATAGGAAAGAGTACCTTGTTGCTTGCTCTAATTAAGGATGTTGAACCAAAGGTTAAGTTTCTGTATGTGTCAGCCGAGGAGTCTTTGGATCAGGTTTACTTACGGGCTAATCGCCTAAAACTAAACTATAAAAACCTATTTATAGCTAATAGTAATTCTACGAATGAAATTATCAATACTATCCAGTCTAAGCAATATGACCTAATTGTTGTAGATTCGATTCAAACTATTAGTCTTGATGAAATTAATACAAGTCGAGGTAGTATTACGCAGATTAGTGCATCGGCTAACCTTATAATAGAGGCTGCTAAAGCCTCGAATGTAGCAGTCATTATAGTTGGACATATTACGAAGGATGGCTATATTGCTGGACCAAAGGTACTAGAGCATTTAGTGGATACTGTTTTTCAGTTTGAAGGAGATCGCTTTTCAAATCTCAAGTTTTTAAGAGCAACAAAGAATCGATTCGGTTCAATTAATGAGGTTATTATCTATGAAATGGTAGATGATGGCCTCCGGTTAGTTAATAGCCCTTCCGAGCTTTTGCTACAGGAAAGAATGAAAACCGACGGTTCAATAGTTCATGCTACTCTTGAGGGTTCTAGAGCAATTCTAGTTGAAATTCAGTCTTTAGTTTCAAAAACACAATATGGTTATCCAAAACGAGCTACAAGCGGTTTCGATTTGAATCGTCTTAATCTTCTTATCGCTATGCTTGAAAAGAGAACTAAACTTCGTTTTTCGGACCAAGATATATATCTAAATGTAGTTGGAGGTATTAACCTTAAGGATCCATCTGCTGACTTAGCAGTTTGTATGTCTTTAGCTTCATCCTTAACCAATAAAGTCCTTACTAAAGATTATGTAATTGCTGGTGAGGTCGGTTTAAGCGGTGAGATAAGACATATTCCTTATCTCGTAACTCGTTATGAAGAATCTATAAAATTAGGTTTTGCGGGGTTTATAGGTCCAAAGGATAAGTCCTTAACTAAATCTAACTATTTTCCATGTAATGACGTAAGAACAACTTTAATTGAATACTTAAAATAAACTATTTACGTTTTGGAGAAGTTACGGTATTAGAAGTATTACTTACTGAATCTTCCACTATAATTGGTATTCCGGATGGAAGGGCTGTTGAAGCAACTGTACAGGAATGAGTTGAAACGTTATTGCAATAAATTGTTCCGCCTTGTTGCATAACATTAAAATTAGGAATACCACCACTCCAAGTAAACGTATCAGTTCCGTTCGATTGACTTACGGTTAAGTTACCGAGGCTAGCAGCATAATTAACATTAGTGCTACCGGTAGCAGAATATAGGACACTGTCTACAACGGTTGCCGTAATAGTTCCGCTCCCAGACGACGTTGGGTTATAGGTAAACGGATAATTAAAGTTCTGTGACGAACTAGTTGGTATTTGAATGGTTCGTATTAAATTACCGTTTAAATCAACATTAATAGTTCCGGCAGGGGCTGTAGTGTAGCTTCCTCCTGACAAAGGATGAGTCCCAGCAGTTGCTGTTAAATTAATAGTACAACTTCCATCGCAGACATTATTGGCTTGATTTGAACCATTATTAGAAACTGTCACCGAGACTGATGGAGGAGTATCGTTACAATTATGAATATTATCGTTTTGAGAAGTGCTTATTACTTTTCCACTTGAGGCTTTGCCTTCTAGATTTTGTTCATTGCCAACAAATGTTGGATAAAAAATATCAATACTAAAACTACTGTCATTTGCCCCACCCACAGTTTCTCGTGCTAAAGGAGGAGTACAACTGGTAGCTAAGTATCCAGAAACTTTGTCTATTGTTTCGCTAGTAGCGCCGCTATTTTTGCCAGTATACCATGAAGGGAACAACTCATCGGTTGGCCCAGGTTCTTCATCTCCAAAATCAATATGAGTTCTTTGTACATAGGCTGGAATAACTTTAATATCCTTAGGCTGCACCCAGTTGACTGGCTTGGTATTAAGTGAATTTAACGCTTGTTCCATCCAAGTTCGGGTTAACGGTTCCGTTAAATATTCCATTTGACCGGCTGTTAAAGCCTGATTGCGCGTATGATATCCTACCCAACTAACAACAGCAAATTGAGTTGTCCATGCAGTCATTAAACCATCGAAGTTATAATTTGTTGTTCCGGTCTTAATCGCAATATCCCAACCATTGTAGCGCTGAAACTTATATCCATCGCTGGACAAAGGCGTACAGTTGGTGGCGGTACAATATCCAGGTAAATACGAAGCCCTGGGATCACTCAGGATATTATCAATAATGTAAGCTGTATCGGGTCGAACTGCTGTATATGGTTTAGGCTGTGTCCACTTATAAAGCGTTTTACCACTGGCGTCCGTTACAGATAAAATATAGGTTTCAGGAATTGCCTGCCCTAATCGAGCTAATGTTGCGTCTCCGTTAACCTGTTGGTCAATATGAATATATCCTCCATCACCAATACCTGCTGAAGCATAACACTGAGTTTGTTCACTAGGACCGGCTGTCTCTACATTAACTCCGGGAATATAGCATTTATATGCATCTTTCGCATCCATCATTGAATTAAACGTGCTAATAAACTTGTCGATCGAAGTAATATGCCCATTGCTAGTATCGTTTGGAACTTCTGATAATACCGCTTTAATAGCAGGAACATTACGAGAGCCAGCTAGCGCATAGCGTAAGGTCTCGGGTCCTGGATATTTAAAGTCGTAATCTTCTAGACAATTACCGCCGTTTAAGGGAAGAGCTTTATTTGTGCAAGGATAGTAGTTCATAATAGGTTGCTGAACATCATATAGAACAGATCCAGCTCCAACGTCTGTGTTATTTTCTATCAAAGTCGAATAGACAAATGGTTTAACGCTTGATCCTGGAGAAACATTAATATTGGCATAATTAATTTGACCATATTGAGGGTTATTAAAATTAACTCCTCCTACCAAAGCAACGATTTGACCTGTTTTAACATCTTCGGCTGCCATTGCCTCCTCGTCCCCAAGATCATGAACAACATTTGGATAATTATTGGCTACGTCTTGATTTGCATAATTCTGAAGTTTTAGATTAAGGGTAGTAATAACTTTCAAGCCACCTCTACTAACAACTTGACTGCCGAGTTGATTCTCAAGTTGTTGTTTAGCAGTAAAGACAAAGTAGGGATCTTTAATATTAGAATACTTATTCAGCATTGGTTTAATCTCGCCTAGAACGTTTTCGGCTTTAGCGGCCTTTGCTTGAGCAGCAGTAATATAGTGTTGTTGAACCATTAAATTTATAATGTAATGCTGACGTCCTAACAAGGCAGAAGCACTAAATGTATTGCCAGCAGCAGGGTTATATTTTGTTGATCCGTAAGGAGAGTAATAGCTTGGACTTTGCGGTATGGCGGCAAGTAGAGCTGATTGAGCTAAATCAAGCTGTGAAGCATTCTCTCGAAAATAGTCTTGAGAAGCGGCTTGAACGCCATAATCAACACCTCCATACGGTGCTATATTTAAGTAACCAGTTAAAATTTGAGACTTGGAGTATTCACGAGCAACTTCAACCGCTAATATTAACTCTTTTATTTTACGAGTTATGGTACGATTATCGGTCCAGTTCTCATTAAGTTTTACGACCTGTTGAGTAATTGTTGATCCACCTTCGAGTACGCTCCCGCGATTAAAAATATCGTGAAAAGCAGCACGAAGTATTCCTCTTATATCAAAAGCGCCTTCGGTATAAAAATTTTTATCTTCGATAGCAACGGTTGCCTCTTTCATGTAATTTGATATCTGGTTACTTTGTACTGGAACTCTTTTTATTCCGTTATAATCTTGAAAGAGAAGTACTTTTCCGGTTCGATCATAATACGATACACTTCCCCCAAGATTGTCCCCGGAAATATCTTTAAGTTGAGGGAGATCTTTTCGATAATAAGCAAATAGTCCAATTGTTGAAACAAATCCTATTACTATTAGAATTCCGACGATCTTTAACCCCATAATTAAGCCTTCACGGCTAAACCAATAGTGGTACAAATGGTCAGGTTTTAAACGATACAGAATTCTTTTAAAACGATTTTTAGGTAACGTGCTTAGATAAAGTGCTTTTTTGGCAATTAACTCAGCCCTTTTTGCTTTTTTACGGTCTGTAATAGACTGATTTAAACGCATATTAGGATCACGTTTTCGTGATCTGCTAGGAGAATATGATCTACCTATTGGCTTTGGACGTATTTTGACCTTAACCATATATCTTATATTCCCATCCTTATTTTCCTTCTCGAATTATTAATTTATTATAACAAAGTATTTTTAAAATTTACATTAAACTTATAATGTATAATAACAATTATGAAATTATCGGAAGAACTGAAATATCGGGGTTTGATTTACCAAACAACTTATAAGAATCTAGCCACTTTAGATAATAAGAATGTCACCTTTTATTTTGGCGTTGATCCGAGCAGTGATTCAATGACCATTGGTAATTTGGCAGCTATAATGCTCGTTAAACTTTTTCTTAAACATGGACACAAAGGTGTTTTATTAGTCGGAGGAGCAACTGGAATGATAGGTGACCCTGACGGAAAGAAGTCTGCTCGTCCTAAGATTAGCCCTAAGATTATTAAAAATTATAAGGAAGGCATTAAGGCAGAATACGAACGACTTCTAAAGGATAAAGACTTTACTCTAGTCGATAATTATGATTGGTTTAAAAAAATTAAATATATTGATTTTTTGAATGAGATTGGTCGACACGTTCCTCTTCGAACAATGCTAAGTCGAGATTTTGTTCAATCTAGAATTAATACTGAGGATGAAGGTTTAAGTTATGCAGAATTTAGCTATAGTTTAATTCAAGCGTATGATTTTTATTTCTTAAACCAATATTTTGACGTAACTTTACAACTTTGTGGAGCCGATCAATGGGGCAATTCGATAGCCGGGGTCGATTTAATTCGTCGTAAATCGAGTCATGAAGTTAATGTGTTATCTCTGCCCTTAATTGTCAATAAGTCAACGGGGATTAAATTTGGCAAAAGCGAAATTGGCGCAATATGGCTTAATGAAAACAAAACAAGTGTCACAAAGTTTTATCAATTTTGGATTAATTTAGCGGATCAACATATTGAAGACTATCTTAAGATTTATACAACGCTACCTAAACGAGAGATAGATCAAATTATGACTAACCATCAAGCCGAACCGTCACAACGAATTGCTCAGCATATTTTAGCCAAAGAAGTTACTACTTTGGTTCATGGCGAAGATAAAACCTTAGCGGCCATCAAAGTTAGTCAATTCTTAACTGGAGAGCGAAGTCTAAGCGAAATTAATAAAGATGATCTAGACTTAATAAGTCAAGAAATACCCGTTATTAAATTAATGGAAAACTTATCAATTGCAAACATTCTTGTTGAAGCTGGCTTAGCATCTTCGTTAACAGAAGGGCGCCAATTACTTAAAGATCAAGCTATTCGAATAAATAATAAGAAAGTTAATAAAAATAATTTTGAAAGCGGGGATTTTGAAGGTCAATACTTAATCTTAAGAAAGGGAAAAGCTTTTAAAGATTCAGCCTTAATTAAAATATAGATATGGATCTTAAAATGCAGATCGAAGAAGTTAAGGGTGTTGGACCTAAACTTGGTCGTCTTTTTAATAAATTGGCTATATATACGGTCTATGATCTAATCCAGTACTATCCTAAAAATTATTTAGATTATTCCAAAATTACTGATATTAAAAATATAAAGCCTGGACCGGTTAACTTACGAGTTCGTTTTAAATCCGTTAAACAATCCTATAGTTATAGAAAGACATCTATTACAAATGCTGTTGCCATCGACGATACTGGACTAGTAAAAATAACTTGGTTTAATCAGCCCTATCGGCAAAAAACAATCCAAACTGATGAATGGTATTTTTTAAGCGGTAAGTTTGAACTTAAGTACCGTCAATTTCAAATTATTAATCCAATTATTGAACAAGTTAGCTCAGATCCTCTTTCAACCGGAGGGATAGTCCCTATCTATGGATTAACTGAAGGGCTCAAAAGTTATAAGATTAGGCGTATCGTTAAGAGCGTCTTAGAAATAAGTCAATTTCCAGAAATACTTCCTAAATTAATTCTAGAGCAACAGCAATTAACTAGCCTTAAAAACGCTTATTATCAAATTCACTTTCCCAGTAGTCAAAAGGCTCTAGATTTAGCCAGAGAAAGATTAGCTCACGACGAGTTATTAAAAGTAGTGTTAGCAAGTCAAATGAACAAAGCGGAATCAAGTAATTTAAAAAGCTATAATATTCAGTTTAGACTTGCGGACGTTCAACATTTTATTCAGAAATTACCATTTAAGCTTACAGACCAACAGCGGCTAGTAAGTTGGCAAATTATCCAGGATATTCAATCTAATAATCCGATGAATCGATTAATTGAAGGCGACGTAGGAACCGGTAAAACTGTAATTGCTGCTCTGGTAGCATTAATGGTAGTAAAGAATGACTACCAGGTGGCAGTGATGGCTCCGACGGAAATCCTAGCTCAACAGCACTATAAAACCTTACTTAATTTTTTTAAGGAAGTTGATCCTGGATTAAAAATAGATATCTTAACTGGAAGTACCCTAGCCAAGGATCGTCAGCGTATCTTAAATCAGCTCGCTAATAATAATTTGAAAATAGTTGTAGGTACTCATTCTTTAATAAGTCTCGAAGTTAAATTTAAAAAGTTAGCTTTAGTCGTGATCGACGAACAGCATCGATTTGGCGTAAAACAACGTAATATTCTAAAAAAGACTAATCGTGCTATGCCCCATCTGCTTTCGCTTAGTGCAACGCCGATTCCAAGAACCCTAGCTTTAACATTCTTTGGAGAATTAAGCATATCAAGACTTACTGAGAAACCTTTCAAGGAGACAATTATTAAAACAGAAATTTTAGCTAAAACTCAATATGAAAGAAGCAGAGAACCAATAATTAAACGATTGCTAGAAGGACAACAACTATATGTTGTATGTCCAGCTATCAACGAAGACAGTAATCTAAACTCTGTAAAGTTAATACATCAACGGACCAAAGAATTATATCCAAATTTTAAAGTAGGCATGCTTCATGGAAAGATGAAGTCAAAAGACAAGGAGAAAGTGTTAGAGCTGTTTATTAATCATAAAATTAATATTTTAGTATCGACGACCGTAATTGAGGTAGGAGTTGATATCGCCAACGCTACCATGATTATTATCTATGATGCTGAAAACTTTGGACTTGCTCAACTTTATCAATTAAGAGGAAGAGTTGGTAGGCATCAAAAAGATGGTCTATGCTATTTAATACATAATGACGACCAAATTGCATCAAATCGCTTAAAACAGTTTTTGAGTGCTAAGAATGGAATGGAACTGGCCGAACTAGACTTTAAGCTGAGAGGTCCAGGTACAATTTTAGGTTTAGCTCAACATGGGCGTAGTGACTTAAGGCTTGTAGATTTTAGTGATCGACATTTTATTAATATGGTTCGGGAAAGCTCTAATTTGTTTTTATCAAACCCCAAAAATATGTTACAATACAAACAGCTGTTACACGAAGTAAATCGATATCGACAAATTATCAAGCTAGATTAGAGGATTTTAATTCTAAATTATCATGTATGCTGGTTCAACCTTAACGAGAGCTTCTGGTTATATAATTGGAGCTCACCAAAAAATTGATCGAATTGCAAGACGTAATTTGGAATATATGATTCCAAATATTAGTTTCCCTTCCATTCGATATATTCTACATTTTGAAGGAAATAAGGGGCCAGATAGCATTAAGCGAAAAAGTCCTTCTAAAAACGAACCATGGCATTTTATCCGACCTTATGACGACAATGACACTAATTTAATTTCTATAATCTCGAATCATTTTCAAGCCTTAGTAAGTGCTCTCAAGGAAAAAAATAACGAAAAGTCATCATTCGAAGCAGCCTGGTTGGCCCATGCTGTAGTCGACGGACTAACACCTGCCCACCAATACCCCTATACGGAAGAGCTCAGTGAGCTCAGAAATGGTGAAGATAATATGACACGTAATTCGATTCGGAAAAAGCTTATAATGCCTGGCGGAACTGGTTCTGAAACACTTAAAAATAACTGGAAAATGTGGGGCCCAAAAGGACTATTCACAACTCATTTAGCATTTGAATTTGGAATAGCTACTTTAATTGCTCCTTTATCATTCAGGTCACTTCTTCCTTCGAAAGAAGAATTGGGAATACTTGATATTGAAGAACTTAGTGAATGGTATCGTAAGGTTGCAAAACAAGTCGCTCGACTCAAATTGTATGAAGAGTTTTATGAAACAGGTTGGACGCTAAAACTAAGTAAAAAGATTACAAAAGATTTAACGCCAATTATAATTAACGCCGTTACAACAATTTGGTACCAAGCTTATCTAGAGTCTCGTCAAAAATAATTTTGGCTGATTGTTTAGTTTCGGTTTATTATATCTTTATACATTAAATATTTAGCGCGAGTGGTGGAATGGTAGACACGCATGCCTTAGGAGCATGTGCCTTACGGCATGGAGGTTCAAGTCCTCTCTCGCGCACCAAGGATTTTATGAAGCTTGATACAAAACCATACAAAGGAATGAGAGACTTTTATCCGCAAGATAAGGCTAGTCTTGACTATATATTTAACATCTGTCGGAAAGTTTTATATAAATATGGCTATCAAGAATATGACGCGCCTTTGATTGAACCGATTGAACTTTATTTATCTAAGACAAGCGATGAAATAGTTAATGACCAAACTTACACTTTTACGGATCGAGGTGGAAGGAAAGTCGTAATTCGTCCTGAAATGACCCCTAGTGTAAATCGTATGGTTGCTGCCAGGCGACAAGAGTTAAGTTACCCCTTGAGATTATTTAGTGTTCCCAACTTACTCCGCTATGAACAACCTCAAAATGGACGATTTCGAGAACATTGGCAATTAAACGTTGATTTATTTGGAGTCCGAACGGTTGCAGCTGAAATCGAACTAATATTAATTATAGAAAATATATTTCAAGAATTCGGCGCAGACCAAAGTATGTTTCAAATTCATATAAATTCTCGTCAATTATTAGATGATGTTTTAATAAATAATTTTAAAATTAATCCAAATTATAAAGATGAGATAATCCATCTAATAGATAGGTACCATAAATTATCTTTAGCAAAATTCTCAGAGAGCTTAGTGGCCATTGTTAAAGATGATAAGCTTTCAAAGCAAATAATAGATTTTCTAAATTGTAAAAGCTTAGCCGAACTTAAAATGTTTCAAACCACAGCTCTTAGTGGTCTCGAGCAAATTATGGGTGTTAGTTCTTTAAAAAACTTAGTTTTCGACCCAACTATTGTTAGAGGATTTAATTATTACAGTGATATCGTCTTCGAAGTCTATGATGCCGACACTGTTAATTCAAGAGCAATGGCCGGAGGAGGTCGTTATAATGATTTAATTAAAAATTTCGGCGTTGAATCTCTTCCGACGGTTGGATTTGGGCTTGGAGATGCTTCGCTCAGCAATTTCTTAAAGCTTCATAATTTACGACAATCTATAAAAAACCAAGGGCAAATTGGCTTATTGATCATAGGAGACTATTATCAGCAGTTAATTGACATTATCGAGCAAATTCGATCGAAGGATTTAAGTATAGTTGTTAATTTCAGCAATCGTAAGATTAACGATCAACTTAAATGGGCTCTAAAAAATGATTTTGAATACGTCATAATTGTAGGCGAGCAAGAAATTAATACTCAAAGTTTTACGATTAAAAATCTTGTCACAAAAATTCAACAAACCGTAAGTCTGGAAGAGCTTATTGCAATATTAAGCAACCAAATGAAGTCATAGTAGAAATTATCTAGATAATCGCAATCTTAGTTCTACTATGCTTCTAAACATTTAAAAGTTAGCTATTGAGTAGCTAAACATGAATGATTATGATAAAGTATTAACTTATGAAAATAACAAATCAATCAATCAGTGATCTGGAAGCAAGTTTTAACCTAGATTTTGACCAAACTGAATTAATAGAAGCGAAAAATGAGATACTCAAGAATTATCAAAAAACATTTAAATACAGCGGCTTCCGTACCGGCAAGGTTCCCTTAGGAATAATCGATAAAAATTGTGACTCGAATCAATTACAATCTGACCTAATTAATCGATTAATTAACCTTAACTACACACAAGCAATTACTGAATTAAAACTCAGAGTTGTAAGCGAACCTAAAATTGAAGTTATTAAATTTGCGGCATATAGCGAACTTAGCATTAAAGTAAGCGTTGAAATTATTGGAGAGATTAAACTCAAACCTTATATCAAGTTAAATGTTAAGGTCGATCTTGAAAATGTTTCATCGGATCAGGTAGAGGCCACTATTGATCAAATTTTAGAAAGAGCTTCCATTGGTCAATTAACAGATTTAGCTGCGAAAAATGGTAACCAACTTAATATAGATTTTGAAGGATATGATACGAATCAGAATCTAATTAAGGAAGCCAGCGGAACAAATTTTGATATCGTGATTGGCAGCAAGACTTTTATCCCAGGATTTGAAGAGAATCTAATCGGTCTGAAGTCACAAGACGAGAAAACATTTATACTAACTTTTCCTGCTAATTATCATCAAGTTTCTTTTCAAAACAAGAAAGTTACTTTTAAGGTAAAGGTCAATTCGGTGTCAGTTTTAAAAAAAGCTAAGTTAGACTTAGATTTTATAAAGAAGTATGGTCCTTTCAAATCTATTCCAGAATTCAAGGCAGAAATTAAGAAGCAGCTCGAATTCGAAACTAAGAAAAAATATGACCAAGACTTAGATCGTTCAATCTTAGAAAAATTATCAGATTTAATTGAAGTTAAAGTACCTAACTCCTTAGTAGACAAGGAATTAGATGTTTTAAAAAATGAAGATAAACAAGTAGCACTTTATCAAGGTCAAACTTTTTCGGAATATTTAAAGGCTCAGAATCTTAACGAAGAAAGTTATGACAAAAATCTTAAATTGAAAGCTCTTAATAGAATTAAAAGTGGTTTAGCTTTATCTGAGATAGCTATTAAAGAGAAAATTCAAGTTACCAAAGAAGAACTTTCCAAGCAATTACAGATATTAAAAAGCAAATATAATGATCCGGAATCTCAACAATATCTGTCTTCTCTAGAAGCTGAAAGAGAGATAGGGCTAGAACTTTTATCTCAAAAAACTTTAAAACGAATTAAAGAACTACTTTAAACTAGCACTCTTGACTTATGAGTGCTAATAACATAAAATTAGATTATGAATCAAGCACGTAATCAAGTTTTAATACCAACGGTCGTCGAATCAGAAGGACGTTATGAACGAGCTTATGATATTTACTCAAGGCTTCTTAAAGATCGTATCATTTTTTTAGGCTCGGATGTTAATGAAGCCAGTGCAAACGTAATTGTTGCCCAACTTTTATTCCTTAATGCTGAAGATTCTAGCAAAGATATTAAATTTTACATAAATAGTCCTGGTGGCACCGTCTATGATGCTTTGGCTATTTATGATACGATGCAATACTTATCAAACGATATTCAAACATTTGGTATTGGAGTTCAGGCTTCTGCTGCAGCATTTCTGCTTAGTTCTGGAACAAAAGGAAAACGGAATATCTTGCCTAACGCCACTGTTATGATTCATCAACCTTCTTCTGGCACAAGAGGTAAAGTTAGTGATCAGGAAATTGACTTAAAAGAATCACTACGCCTTAAATCTTTACTCGAAACTATTATGTCTCAGAATACTGGCCAAAAACTAAGTACTATTCACAAGGATATGGATCGAGATAAATGGTTAACAGCCCAAGAGGCCAAAGATTACGGTTTAGTTGATCATATAATTAAAAAAGTTCAATAAATCTTACTGTAGCCAAGTAAAAAAACTTGACATATATTAAAAAAAATAAGAAACTAATGTATAGAAGTAGTGTTAGGGCTTATTTTTGTTATATCAAAAATGTCTTCTTAGGTAGCTTCGATCTTATCAAATTATTATAAAAATAAGAGAAGAATTATTATAATAACTCGATTTACTAATAATAAACGTAAAGTACTTTAATAGGGGGCGTAATTATTTCTATGGCAACTAACACTTCCACTAAAAAACAAAAAAGAATATATTTTAATGACCATAATAACGTTTTAGGTCTACCAAATCTAGTTGAACATCAAAACCGATCATTTGCTTGGTTTGTTAAAGAGGGACTAGACGAACTATTCAATGAAATAAGCCCAATCGATGATTATACAAACACCAAATTATCACTAACATTTAATGATTATCATTTTGGTGAAGCTAAGATAACCGAAACTCAAGCCCGAGAAAATAATGTAAGCTACGAACGACCCTTGCTAGCTAATGTTGTCTTAACTAATAAAATTAGCGGTGAAGTTAAAGAACATGAAATATATTTAGGTGATTTTCCCTGGATGACCGAAAGAGGGACTTTCGTTATCAACGGAGCTGAACGAGTTGTTGTCAGCCAATTAATCAGGTCAGCTGGGATTTTCTTTACAGCAGAACAATTTGGTTCGACAAATTTATATGGAGCCAAAGTTATACCCGGTCGTGGTGCCTGGCTCGAATTTGAGACTGCACATAACGGCGCAATCTATGTCAAAATTGATCGTAAGCGTAAACTAGCTGTTACGACGCTATTTAAAGCCTTAGGGCTAACAGAGAGTACTGTTAAGGAAGCCTTAAGTCATGTTGACACTGGAAAAATTAACTACTATCAAGCTACACTCGAAAAAGATCCAACTAGAGGTCAAAATGAGGCTTTAATCGAAGTTTATCGTCGAATACGTCCAGGAGATTTAGCAACTGTTGATAATGCACGTAGCTTGATAGAAAATATGTTCTTTAACTTTAAGCGATTTGATTTTTCGCGTGTTGGTAGATATAAAATTAATAAGAGACTCAACCTTGATGTCCCTAACAATATTGAAAATCGTGTTCTCCGTAAAGATGACCTACTAGCTATCGTTGCAGAGATCATTCGACTAAACAATACTCAAGATCCAGCAGATGATATTGATAGCTTAGCTAATCGACGAGTTAAAATGGTCGGTGAATTAGTTCAACGACAATTTAGAATTGGACTACTGAGGATGGTTCGAAATACTCAAGACCGAATGTCGATGTCGGATATTGATGCCGTCACGCCCGCTCAATTAATTAATGCTCGTCCTGTTGTGGCAGCAGTTCGTGAATTTTTTGCTAGTTCCCAATTATCGCAATTCATGGATCAAATGAATCCCTTGAGCGAGTTAGCTCATAAACGTCGTCTGAGTTCGATGGGTCCAGGAGGACTTAGTCGAGAACGAGCTGGTTTTGAAGTTCGAGATGCTCATGCAACTCATTATGGGCGGATATGTGCTGTTGAAACTCCCGAAGGTGCAAATATCGGATTAGTTTTAAACCTTGCTAACTATGCTCGCGTCAATGATTACGGATTTATCGAAACACCGTATCGCAAAGTTATTAATAGTGCTACTCCCAAAGATATTGTTGGTCATATTGCCAGTGTTGATTTTGAGGACGAAAAAGGTAAGCTGATTGTCAAAAAAGGCAGTATTATTAAAGCTGCTGACGCTCAAAAATTAGCCAAAATAAGTCAGCAAAAAACTTGGCCAGTTAAAGCTAAAGTTACCGATGAAATTGTTTATCTTGACGCTTATGAAGAAGAAAGCGTAATTATTGCAGGAGCTTCTCAAGAAATAGATCAAAATGGCTATTTTATTAACGATCGAGTTAGCGCCCGCTCTTATCTTCAAGCCGGAGAGGTTGATGCTAACGACATTCAGTACATGGATGCCAGTACAAATCAAATAATAGGTTCATCAGCCGGACTTATCCCATTTATCGAAAAGAACTATGTTTTACGAAGTTTAATCGGTAGTAATCAACAACGACAAGCAGTTCCCCTTATTAAAACCGAATCTCCGGTTGTTGGAACTGGATTAGAAGCTGTAGCTGCTATCAACAGTGGGCAATTAATCGTCGCCGAGAAGGATGGAGAAGTTATTAGTGCCTCAGCCCAAGAGGTAAAAGTAAAATATGACACAGAGATAAAGACTTATGTTCCTTTACGATTTATTCGAAGTAATGCCGGAAGCTCAATTAATCAAAAAGTTATCGTTGAAAGAGGACAAAAACTTAGCAAAGGTGACCCCATTATTGAGGGTATGTCAATTGCAGACGGAGAGCTAGCGCTCGGCAAAGATTTAATTACAGCTTTTATGCCATGGGCCGGATATAATTTCGAAGACGCTATAATTATTAGTCGTAAATTAGTTGAAGACGATACGCTCAGTAGCATTCATATCGTTGATTATATGATTGAGGTTAGAGAGACGAAGCTCGGTCCAGAGATCGTAACACGTGATATCCCAAACGTCTCAGACGAAAGTTTGCGACATTTAGATGATGATGGAATAGTTCGAATAGGGGCAGAAGTTCATCCTGGTGATATTTTAGTCGGTAAAATTACTCCAAAAGGAGAACAAGAATTATCATCCGAAGAAAGATTATTAAGGGCTATTTTCGGAGAAAAAGCAAAAGACGTTCGAGATAGCTCGCAACGGATGAGCAACGGAAAACACGGTAAAGTTGTTTCAGTTAAAATATTTAGTCGTGAAGAAGGCCATGAGCTAAAGGCTGGCGTAATCAAACAAATTCAAGTATTCGTTGCCCAAATGCGTAAAATTTCTGTTGGAGATAAACTCAGTGGACGTCACGGCAATAAGGGTGTTATCGCTCGAATATTACCAGTCGAAGATATGCCTTTCTTGGAAGATGGTACACCTGTCGATATTGTCTTAAATCCACTTGGAGTTCCATCTCGCATGAATATTGGACAATTATTTGAGACCCATCTTGGTATGGCGGCTCGAGCCCTAGGCTTTAAAGTAGCCACACCATCGTTTAGCGGAATTACTCAGGACAAGCTAAAAGAATTACTGAAAGAAGCTAAGCTTCCAGAATCAGGCAAAATGCAACTTTACGATGGGCGAACCGGTCAGCCCTTTAAGGAACTAACCACAGTTGGGTTAATGTATATTATAAAGCTCAACCATATGGTCGCCGATAAGATACATGCTCGCTCAACTGGTCCGTATACTATGGTTACCCAGCAACCACTTGGAGGAAAAGCCCAAAACGGTGGTCAGCGTTTTGGTGAAATGGAAGTTTGGGCTCTCGAAGCCTACGGAGCTTCAAGTTCCCTTCAAGAAATGTTAACAATTAAGTCCGATGACGTTTACGGTCGAAGCAAAGCCTACGAATCAATCATTAAGAAAACCGAAATTATAGGCCCTAAGATTCCAGAGAGCTTTAACGTTTTAGTTAAAGAACTTCAAGGCTTAGGATTAAAGGTAGACCTGATTACTTCAGATAGCTTAATAGATGCCGAAACGATTTTAGCAAGCAACATTAAGGATGAAGCAAGCCATGAAGCCACAGTCGAAGTACCAGCTCCCGACATATCTGACATTGATCTAACTGAAGAAGCAGTTACCGATGAATTTGAAGTGGTTGAACTTGATTCTTCCCTGGAAGACGATTCTGAGTCTGAGACTAAGACCGATATCGATGACGCTGAACTTATTCCAAACCTAAGCAGCAAAACTGAAGATGAAATAATTAATGAAATAAGTGAGGATAACTAAATGTATTCTGGACGAAATAACTCAACCAATATTAGTGATTTTGATGCGGTTCGCTTAGCTGTTGCTAATCCAGAAGATATCTTAGAATGGAGTTATGGTGAAGTCACTAAGCCTGAAACTATCAATTACCGTACTCAAAAACCAGAGAGAGATGGTCTTTTCTGTGAAAGAATATTTGGACCAGTAAAAGATATTAACCCGCATGATAATAAGTACAAGGGTGTCCGAAGCCGAGAGGCAGCCGTCGATAAAAAGGGAGAATTAGTTACAAAATCAATTGTTCGACGAGAGCGAATGGGCCATATTAATTTAGCAGTCCCCGTTGCCCACATCTGGTTCCTTAAAGGGACACCTTCAGCAATCGGCTTAATTTTAGGCATGACCGTCAAAAATCTAGAAAAGATTGTCTATTTCGCCAGTTATGTAATTACTAATGTTGACGAAGATGCTAAAAAGCAATATCTGACAGACAAAGAAGCTGAATTTGCGGCTGCCAAAGAGGCCATTAAACTCCGCTACGAGAAAGAGACTGAAGCTGAAAACGCTAATATTAAAGCCTTAGCCGAGATGCAGACGAAAGAGATTGAACAAGTTACTAAAGATTTTGAGGCTGTTAATGCTCAAATTAACATGTTGGTAAAACTTAATTTAATTAGTGAAACAGATTATCGAGATTTAGACTTAAATCTTAAAGAAATGATAAAAGTTGGGATGGGTGCATCGTCCATCAAGGCACTTTTAGACGAAATTAATCTTGGAGAACTTATCACTTCGATAACTTTAACCGTTGAAAAAGCAAAAGGTCAAAATAAGAAAAAATTACTTAAAAGACTTAAAATGCTAGAAAGTATGATGAAGGCTGGAATTCGTCCTTCCTCACTCTGCATAAACATTTTACCAGTAATTCCTCCGGACCTTAGGCCAATGGTTCAACTTACGGGTGGAAGATTTGCTACATCCGATCTTAATGATTTGTATCGAAGAGTAATCAATCGTAATAATCGTCTAAAGAAGTTAATGGACCTAAACGCTCCTGAAGTCATTCGTCGCAACGAACAACGTATGCTACAAGAAGCTGTTGATGCTTTGATTGACAATAACAGTACTAGATCTGGTAAAGCTGTCTCCTCAACCGGACAAAGGCGCAAGCTAAAAAGTTTGTCTGATCTACTGAAAGGTAAGCAGGGACGTTTTCGCCAGAACCTACTCGGTAAAAGGGTCGACTATTCTGGACGTTCCGTAATCGTAGCCGGACCAGAACTAAAAATTACACAGTGCGGTATACCTAAGATGATGGCTCTTGAGCTTTTCAAGCCATTTGTTATAGGCGAGTTAATTGAACGCGAGAAAGCACACAATATCCGCGGAGCTTCTAGGCTAATAGAGTCGGGAGAGGCTATTGTTTGGGACTGTCTCGATGAAGTTATTAAAGGAAAGTACGTTCTATTGAATCGTGCTCCAAGTTTGCATCGTCTGAGCATTCAGGCTTTTCAACCCGTACTAATTGAGGGACGTGCAATTCAATTACACCCCTTAGTCTGTAGAGGATTTAACGCTGACTTTGATGGAGACCAAATGGCTGTTCATCTTCCCTTGAGCATTAAGTCACAAGAGGAAGCACGTGATATTATGTCAGCTAGTAAAAATCTTTTAAAGCCAGCCGACGGTACTCCTATATTGCATATTGAACAAGATATTGTTTTAGGGGCCTACTACCTAACTTATGTTAAGCAAGGCATTACTTCTGAAACAGACTTTAAGGCTTATTGTTCCCTGGAAGACGCATTGATGGCCTATGATGAAGGACAACTATATCTCCAATCTAGCGTAAAAGTTGATTTTAGGGGACAGGCTCGAAAAACAACATTGGGTCGCCTATTATTTAATGAGATTCTACCGAAAGATTTTCCATTTCAGGATATCGTTATGACCAAAAAAAGCTTACAAAAAGTTATGTCTCAAATCTATCAACAATATGGTCAAGACACAACAGCTCTTATTGCCGATGAATTAAAAGACATTGGTTTTGAATATGCAACCTTAGCCGGTATATCGATCGGTATGGACGACTTTAGTTCTATAGAGGGTAAAGAAGATGTTATTGAAAAAGGTGAACAAAAAGCTAAAGCCATTTCAAAACAATTTGAGGAAGGTTTTATTACCGAAGAAGAACACCACCGCTTAATCATTGAAAATTGGACTAAGATTGATACCGAAGTTCAGAATATGCTTTCTAAACAACTTGAAGATAGCGACACTTCAATGTCGATAGCAATCAATTCCGGTGCTCGCGGTAACATAACACAGATGAAAAATACAGTTGGAATTATAGGAGTTCAATATAATGCTTCAGGACAAGCTATTGAACTACCAATTAAGTCCGGATATTTAGCTGGTTTAACCCCACTAGAATACTTTAATGGAACGAGAGGAACCCGAAAAGCTTTGATTGACATAGCCCTGAAAACGGCTGATGCAGGATATCTAACACGACGACTGGTGGACGTTTCACAAGATGTCTTTACGATAGAAGACGATGCACAGTCTGACCCTGGATTTAAAGTACTTAGAAGTGATGCTGATGAAATCGGAGTAGCATTTAAAACTAAATTAGTTGGTCGCTTCACGGCCGAAGAAGTAAAGGGATACATCAAAAAGAATAAGTTAATTACAGAAGAAATTGCCGAAGCCATTGATCAAGACGCTAGCATTGACTACGTTCGAATTCATAGTGTTTTAAGCTCAAGTAATCCTAGAGGGGTTAATCGAATGTCTTATGGCATCGATCCTGCTACTGGCGAATTAGTTGCAAATCATCACCCAATTGGGGTTATTGCAGCTCAAAGTATTGGTGAACCTGGTACGCAATTAAGCTTAGACTCAAAGCACCGTGGAGGTTCTGTCCTTGCCGATGACACTGCTCAAGGTCTTACTAGGGTTGAAGAATTATTCGAAGTTCGTGCACCTAAAGGTCAAGCCTTTTTAGCCGATATTAGTGGAGTAGTTAATGTTTGGGAAGAAGCAGACCATTACATAATCCAAATTAATGCTGACGCTAAAGATCAAGTTAGCCTTAAAGTAAACGATCGCAAGATTAAAATCAGTGCCGGATCAGATGTTTCAACCGGAGACGTTTTAGCATCCTATGAAGATGGATCAGAACCGATTGTCGCACCAATTAGTGGTCGTATCGAAATAAAGAAAAAAGAAATCATAATATTACCGACATCTAAAAGCTTTATTAAATATGAGATTCCAGGCTACAAACAAGTTGTTGTAAGTGATGGTCAAAAAGTTAAAGCTGGGCAAAGGCTAACAAATGGATCGATAAATCTTCAAGAGTTATTGAAGCTTCAAGGAGTTGAATCAACTCAGCGCTACATAATGAATGAAGTTCTCGGAGTCTTCGCAGCCCAAGGGCAAAATATTTCCGACAAGCACCTAGAAATAATTGTGCGCCAAATGTTTAGCCGTGTTCAGATTGAAGACAGTGGCGATAGCGACTTCATTACAGGAGATATTGTCAGCAAACTAAGTGTTATTGAAGCAAACAATCAGTTAGCCAACGAAAAGAAACAACTTGCTAAATATAGTCAACTTTTACTGGGTATTACGAAAGCCTCACTTAGCACTGACTCATTCTTAAGTGCCGCTTCGTTCCAAGATACAACCAGAGTTCTAATTAACGCCGCCACATCCGGAAAAGTAGACAAGCTTTACGGACTTAAAGAAAATGTCATCCTGGGACGAAAAATACCAGTCGGAACAGGCTATTTAGAAACAGATCTACCGGAAGAAACAGGACTAGAAACAATAATTAATGAATAAAAATTAATTTTAAATTTATAGAAAGTATGTTAAAATAGCTTGAAATATAGTAAACGTAGTCTGAGCCTTTATTTAGTGGCATAGATAAAAGATGCAGTAGACTATATAACAAGAAGGTGAGAATATATGCCAACAATCAATCAATTAGTTCGAAAACCTCGTGCTAAAACCGTAGATAAAAGTAAATCTCCGGCTATGCATAGAATTGTAAATAATTTAAAAAATAGAAACTATGAAAAAAATGCTCCTTTTAAAAGAGGGGTTTGTATTAAGGTCACTACAAAGACTCCTAAGAAGCCAAACTCGGCACTTCGAAAAGTAGCTCGTGTTAGATTAACTAATGGCTATGAAGTTTGGGCCTACATCGGAGGTGAAGGACATAATCTTCAAGAACACGCTGCCGTACTAGTGCGCGGAGGACGAGTTAAAGACTTGCCAGGTGTTAGATATCATATTGTTCGGGGAAGTTTAGACCTTCAAGGAGTTAACAACCGTAAGCAAGGTCGTTCTAAATATGGTACGAAGAAGGAGACTAAATAATGCCACGCAAGAAAACCAAGTCTTTAGTTCGACCCGTAAAAGCCGATCCTCTTTATAACTCAGTTGCAGTCAGTAAATTAATTAATAGAGTAATGCTTAATGGTAAAAAACAAATTGCCGAAAAATTAGTTTATGAAGGAATGCAAATTGCTGCCTCAAAACTCAATGTGCAAAATCCTCTAGAAGTATTTAATCAGGCTATGAAAAATATAGAACCTCACATGGAGACTCGTTCTAGAAGAGTTGGAGGAGCAAACTATCAGATACCGTTTGAAGTTAAAGGACAGAGACAGCAACATTTAACAACTATGTGGTTTGTTCAAGCAGCTCGATCCAGAAAGGGAATGAGCATGAAGAATCGAATTGCGTTAGAACTTCAGGACGCATACAACAACCAAGGTGGTGCGGTTAAGAAAAAGGAAGATGTCCATAAGATGGCTGAAGCTAACCGAGCCTTTGCTCATTTTGCAAAATACTAAGTAAATTAAGGATCTAGGAAACTTTATGTCTCAATCAAAATATAAAATTGATAAAATCAGGAACATTGGAATTATTGCTCACATTGATGCTGGAAAGACTACAACAACGGAAGGAATCCTATATCGAACTGGGTTAAAGCATAAAATAGGTGCAGTCCATGATGGCGAAACAACCACAGACTGGATGGCCCAGGAACGAGAAAGAGGCATTACAATCGTTAGCGCAGCGGTTACTTGTTATTGGAAAGAGCATCAAATCAACATTATTGATACTCCAGGACATATTGACTTTACGGTTGAGGTCGAACGATCTTTAAGGGTTCTGGATGGTGCAGTAGTCGTATTTGACGGTAAAATGGGCGTTGAGTCTCAGTCTGAAACAGTTTGGCGACAAGCCGATAAGTATCGTGTTCCGCGTATATGTTTTATTAATAAAATTAATCAAACCGGTGGGGATTTTTATAAATCATTAGAATCAATTCATGCTCGACTAAGTAAACGAGCCTTTCCAATTCATTTACCGATAGGTTTTGAGCAATCCATCAATGGAATAGTCGATTTAGTAGAGTTAAAAGCATACACCTATAAAGAATTTAGTGATCACCAACTTCAAGAGAGTCCGATTCCAGAAGATATGATGGACGAAGTTAAAAGATATCGAAGTTTATTGATAGAAAATGCGGTAGCAGAAGATGAAACAATGCTCGAAAAGTACCTAGAAGTAGGGGAAGAAGGAATGAGTATCGAAGACATCAAGAATGCAATTCGTATTGCTGTTTTAGGTGGGAAATTCTACGCAGTAAGTGGTGGTGACGGTCGAGGTGTAATTGTAGAAAAATTACTTGATGCAGTTAATGAATATTTACCAAGTCCTCTGGATAGGGGCAGTACTTGGGGCACTCATCCCAAAAGTGGTGATGAAATTGAACGAAAAGTATCGGAAGAAGAACCTTTTTCAGGTTTAGCCTTCAAAATAGCAACGGATCCATTTGTTGGAAAATTAGCTTATTTTAGAGTTTATTCCGGAAAGCTACTTTCGGGGTCTTACATTTTAAATAGCTCCACTGGAGAAAAGGAACGAGTTGGACGTATTGTTAGGATGCAAGCTGATAAAAGAGAGGATGTTAGTGAAGTTACGGCCGGTGATATCGCAGCAATAGTTGGGCTTAAGGCAACTACAACAGGAAACACTTTAAGTGATATCGCTAAACCGATTATATTGGAAAGTATTTCTTTCCCCGAACCACCTGTATCGATTGCAATCGAGCCTAAAACAAAAGCCGACCAAGAAAAAATGAGCATCGCCTTACAACGTTTAGCGGAAGAGGATCCAACTTTTCGAATTCACGTCAATCATGAAACAGGACAAACAATAATATCTGGAATGGGTGAGCTTCATCTTGAAATCATCGTAGATCGTATGAAGCGTGAATTTAATGTTGAAGCCAATATAGGTCAACCTCAAGTAGCTTATCGAGAAACAGTTCGAAAGGATAACGTTGAAGTCCAGGGTAAATTTATTCGTCAATCTGGAGGTAGAGGTCAGTATGGTGATGTCTGGCTAAGGATTTCTCAAAATGAAGCTGGCAAAGGATTCGAATTTATCAACTCCATAAAAGGTGGCGTAATTCCGAGCGAATATATTCCAGCTGTTCGTAAAGGGATTGAAGAAGCCATGGCTAATGGTGTAATAGCTGGTTATCCTGTTGTAGATCTAAAAGCTGAACTCTATGACGGCAGCTATCATGATGTCGACTCCTCTGAAATGGCCTTTTCAATAGCAGGATCAATTGCCCTCCAAGAAGGAGTTAAAAAAGCAAGCCCAGTATTACTTGAGCCAATCATGAAGGTTGTCGTTGTCACACCTGAGAACTTCATGGGTGATGTTATTGGTGATCTTAATTCTAAAAGGGGACGAATTGAGTCTATGGAAGATTTAAGTAGTGGCATTAAAGAGATTACGGCTTTTGTTCCCTTGGGAGAAATGTTTGGTTATACCACTAATTTAAGAAGCATGACGCAGGGACGAGCTAGTAGTTCAATGGAGCTTGATCATTACGCTGACGTTCCCGGCAATGTATCAACAGCAATTATAGCCAAAAACGCTAAGTAATAAAAAAACTCTTTACAAAAAGTGTTGTAATTGGTTATACTACCTCAGTCACTTTGCGTGAGTCTATTATTATAGTATTTCGTAAAAGTTCTAGATTATAAAATAAGGATAAAGGAGCTCTAAAAATATCATGGCAGATCAATTCGATAGAACTAAACCGCATGTAAACGTAGGGACCATGGGTCATGTTGACCATGGCAAAACAACTCTAACAGCCGCTATTACACATGTTCTAGCTAAAAAATTACCAAGCAAAATTAATGTTCCTCGTAATTATGAGGATATCGATAATGCTCCTGAAGAAAAAGCTCGAGGCATCACGATCGCTACTTCGCACCAAGAGTATGAAAGTGAAAAAAGGCACTACGCTCACGTTGATATGCCAGGTCATGCCGATTACGTTAAAAATATGATTACTGGAGCTGCTCAGATTGATGGAGCTATTTTAGTTGTATCAGCAGCTGATGGTCCTATGCCTCAAACACGAGAACATGTTCTATTAGCTCGCCAAGTTGGCGTCCCTAAAATCTTAGTCTATTTGAATAAGATGGATCTAGCAGACCCTGAACTAGTTGACTTAGTTGAAGAAGAGATTCGGGAGTTACTAGAAAAAAACGGTTTCGATAAAGACTGTCCTATCATAAGAGGATCTGCAACTAAGGCTCTTGAAGGCGATGCCGATGCAGAGAATTCAATTATGGAACTTGTAAAGGCCCTTGATGATTATATTCCAGAGCCAGTTCGAGATTTAGATAAGCCTTTCTTGATGCCGATTGAAGATGTTTTCTCTATCAAAGGTCGAGGAACTGTTGCAACCGGACGAATTGAGACAGGAGTTGTTAAGATTAACGATGAAGTTGAAATTGTCGGGATTAAACCTACTCAGAAATCAGTTGTAACAGGAATTGAAGCCTTTAAGAAATCTTTGGATCAAGGACAATCAGGCGACAATGCTGGAGTATTATTGCGAGGTATTGAACGAAATGATATTGAGCGAGGACAAGTCTTAGCTAAACCAGGATCAATTACACCTCATACTGAATTTGACGCTGAAGTATATATTCTAACAAAAGAGGAAGGTGGTCGCCACACTCCATTCTTTAAGGGTTATAAACCTCAATTTTACTTCCGTACAACAGATGTTACAGGTGAAGTCGAACTTCCCGCCGACAAGGAAATGGTTATGCCAGGAGATACAATTACCTTTAAGGTCAAACTTCTTTCACCAATTGCTATGGAACAAGGTTTAAGATTTGCAATACGTGAAGGCGGACGTACAGTCGGAGCTGGAGTAGTCACTAAGATTAATAAGTAGCATGTCTGAAGATAAAACTAAACAGAAAATTCGAATCAGACTAAAGGCCTATGACCACAAAGTTATTGATCAGGCTGCGAAACAAATACTGGATACAGCCCTAAGAACTGGAGCAACCCTATCTGGACCAATTCCATTGCCGACCAAGATTAATAAGTTTACTGTCATTAAAAGCCCTCATATCTATAAAAAGAGTCGTGAACAATTTGAAATGCGAACCCATAAGCGTCTAATAGATGTTTATGAACCAACTCCACGTACAATCGATTCCTTGATGAATCTATCATTGCCCGCCGGTTGTGACGTAGAGATAAAAATGTAGTCATCAAGCTCTGAAGTAGTTTGTACAACATGTTGACACCAGTAATAGATATATGATAATCTATTACTTATATCTACTATATCTTGGTAGCTTAGGTAGGTCTGTCAACTAAACAGAAACCGCTAGTTACCAAGAATTTTTAATGAAATAAGATAGGATAAAATGGCAACTCCAGCATTATTGGCTCGAAAAGTAGGAATGACCAGCACCATTGATAAAAATGGTGTAGTTCGAGCTATTACGTTAATGTCAAGTGAAGAACAGACTGTGACAAGCCTGAAAACAACCGAAAAGGATGGCTATAGAGCTTATCAGGTTGGATTTGAACAAGTTAAAAAAATTAAGAAGAGCATTAGCGGTCAAGTTTCGAAATTAAACATTATGCCCCGAATTCTTCGAGAATTCAGATACAATGAAGAACAATCTAACAAAAACGTCGGCGATAAAATAAACGTCGGCGTTTTTAGTATCGGTGATATTGTTAGTGTCTCAGCTCTATCAAAAGGAAAAGGCTGGGCCGGGACAATTAAACGCCATAACTTTCATCGAGGCCGCAAAACACATGGTGGACGAAGCTATCGACGACCTGGATCAATAGGATCAATGTATCCTCAACATATTTTTAAAGGAAAAAAGATGGCTGGACGAATGGGTCATAATCAAGTTACTATTAAAAACCTTGAAGTTGCTTTAGTTGACATTGAAAAAAACCTTATCGGGATATTTGGTTCTGTCCCCGGTCCACGCAAAGGTTTAATTACAATCAAAGGGGTTAAAAATGAAAATTAATTCATTCACCTCAAATGGAGTAAAACAAGCTTCAGATTTGTCAATTCCAAAAGATATTATTGAGGACAATATAAAAAATCATGACTTAATTGGTTTTGTATATCACTCCAACCTTAATAATCAACGAGAGAACTTAGCTATAACCAAAACTCGTGGACTAGTCAGAGGTGGTGGACGAAAGCCTTGGAGACAGAAAGGGACTGGACGAGCTCGTTTCGGATCTTCCCGCAACCCAATTTGGCGCAGCGGTGGAATTGTATTTGGGCCTACTGGCAACGAAAATTATACCAATAAAGTTAATGCTAAAACTAAATTACGCGCCCTAAAATTAACTTTTAACATATGCTTAAATGATTCTAAGATTTGTGTTATTGAAGATCTCAAACTGAAAGATTCAAAAACCAAAGAATTAGATCAATTAATATTTAAAATTACTAAAAGTCGAAAGAAAACTCTGTTGGTTTTACATGAGACGGATCAAAAAGTTCAATTATCAGCTAGAAATTTATCGTACTTAAAGACTATTAATGATCGTTATTTAAGTGTCAATAAACTACTAGATAATGACCACCTGATATTTACAGCCGATTCTTTTAAGGCCTTAGTAGCTAAACTTCAAGGAGCCGCCAATGTCTAAAGATATTGCCTTAATCCCACTAGTCAACGAGAAAACTTATGATCTAAGTAAGAGCAAAAATGTTTTTGTCTTTAAGACTGAACCAAGTTTTAACAAACATAGCATTAAAAAAGCTGTCGAATCTCAGTTTGAAGTTGAAGTTACGGATATTAATGTTCTTAATTCTAAGGGAAAAGTAAAGCGTACTATTTCTTTAACCGGTAAAAGATCAAAAAATTCATCCGGTCGTCGTAAAAATACTAAGAAATTCTATGTCACAATTAAAGCTGGTCAATCTCTCCCTATTTTTGAAAGCATCGATGAAGAACAACAAAAGCGCCAAAAAACTCAAGAACAGTTCGATAAAGCTATTACTAAACAGAATCAAAAGGAAGCTAAAAAAGTTAAGGAACCATTAACTCGACGCTTCAGACTTAATAAGAATCCGGAGAGTAAATAAGATGGCTATTAAATATTATTCACCAACAACCCCAGGCCAAAGAGGTATGACTACTCAGGACTTTGATCAGATTACAACTAATAAGCCTGTTCGTTCACTACTTGTTAAAAAAAGACGTCAATCAGGTCGCAATAATCAAGGGCGTATTACTACTCGTCATAAGGGAGGTGGAGCCTCTCGGTTTTATCGAATAATAAGCTTTAAGTTGCCAAATAATTTTAAGGGAACTGTTGAGCATATTGAATATGATCCAAATCGATCCGCACGTATTGCTCGCTTAATTACAGACGAAGGCAAATATCACTATATACTCGCTGCCAGCGGTATGAAAGTAGGTCAAGTTATAGAGGTTAAAACAGAAGACGCTACAATTAATGTTGGAAATGTAATGCCCCTAAAATTAGTACCACTTGGTAGTTATGTTCATTCCATCGAACTTACTCCAGGTAGGGGAGCTCAACTAGTTCGAGCCGCTGGAGCCAGTGCTCAATTAATGGGTCGTGACAATGGCTATGCTCAATTAAAAATGCCTAGTGGTGAAATTCGTTTAATTATAGAAACAGCTCTCGCCAGCATAGGCGCCGTCGGCAATGAACAGCATCAAAACGTTAAAATTGGTAAAGCCGGAAGAAATCGTTACAAGGGAATTCGTCCTACCGTTAGAGGCGTTGTCATGAACGCTGCAGATCATCCACACGGTGGTGGGGATGGTGGACGTCATGGAGTTGGCGGAGGCAAAGGACACGGATCAGCACCTAAGACCCCTTGGGGACAGAAGACCTTGGGTTATAAGACAAGAAGAAGAAAATCTACCGCTAAAATGATTGTACGAAGTAGACAACAAGGAAAGAGGAAATAATTATGAGTAGATCATTAAAAAAAGGTCCTTTTATAGATTATAAGTTAGCTCGTAAGGTCATGGCTTTAGCTAGTGATGATAGAACTATTATTAAGACCTGGGCACGCGCTAGTACTATTTCTCCTGACTTTGTTGGTCGAACTATAGCTGTTCATAATGGAAAGATTCATGTACCTGTTTTTATAACCGAAAATATGGTTGGCCATAAACTTGGTGAATTTTCTCCAACCCGTAAATTTCGTAAACATGGCGGCAAACTCGCTAAGGGAGCTAAATAATGTCTGTTATAGCAATAAGTAAAAATGTTCAGATTAGTCCTCGTAAAGTCGGAATGGTAGCCGGTATTGTCCGAGGTCAAAGTGTCGATAATGCAGTCATAATTTTAGACCATACTCCAAGGCGCGCTGCTATTGCCATTAAGAAAACAATCCTTAGCGCTAAAGCAAATGCTATTCATAATCATAACTACTTAGCTAAGGGCCTCGAAATTAAAGAGATCAATATATCTCCAGGAATGACGCTGAAAAGATATCGACCAGCAGCCCGAGGTCGAGCTTTACCTTTCCGTAAAAGATACTCTCATATTAGAGTCGTGATTGATGGTCAGGTTCGCGAAAAAAAGACGAGTGAAGCAGCAAAGACACCGGCAAAGGAGAACAAGTAATGGGTCAAAAAGTAAATCCAATCTCAATGCGACTTCAAGTCAACAAAGACTGGCGATCGAAATGGTTTGCTAATCCCAAAGATTATCGTGAATATTTAAGACGAGATATTGCAGTTCGTAAACTCATTAAATCTCGTCTGGGTCGTCGAGCAGCAATTAACCGAGTCGATATTAGTCGAACTCCGAACTTAGTCAATGTTACTATATTTACCGGCCGGGCTGGAGTAGTTATAGGACGAGGAGGAACCGAAGCCGCCGAACTTAAAAAAGATATTGAAAAAATTTATGATACCCCTACTCGAGTTAATATTGAGGAAATTAAAAAGACGGATTTATTTGCCCAATTAGTTGCTGAGAATATTGCCAATCAATTAGAAAAAAGAATGAACTTTAGGAAAGCTATTAAATCAGCAGCCGCCGCAACGATGCGAGCCGGAGCTAAAGGAGTTCGCGTGGAGGTGTCAGGACGTCTAAATGGAGCTGAAATGTCGCGCCGTGAAAAAGAAGTAGCTGGCTCCGTTCCACTTCATACTATTCGAGCAGATATTGACTACGCTCAAGTTAACGCCCAGACTCCTGCTGGTATTATCGGTGTTAAGGTCTGGATTTATAAAGGAGAGGTGGTTTAAGATGCTTGCACCCAAACGACAAAAGTTTAGAAAAGTCCGAAAAGGTAAAATTCGAGGCGTTGCAACTAGTGGAAACTATATCGCCTACGGAGATTTTGCATTACAATCTCAATCTCAAGAGCGAATTACTGCACGCCAAATTGAGGCCGCTCGACAAGCCATGACACGTTATATTAAGCGAGGTGGTAAAATCTGGATTAGAATATTCCCACATACACCTGTTTCTAAAAAGCCATTAGACGTTAAAATGGGTAGCGGTAAAGGTAATCCTGAGTTTTTTGTAGCTAAAGTTAAATCAGGCACTATATTATTTGAAATGCAAGGGGTTAGCGAAGAATTAGCACGAGAAGCTATGCGTTTAGCCAGCCATAAACTACCTATTAAAACTAAGTTTCTAGTAAGGCGAGAGGCTTAAAGATGAAAATAGCTGAAATACGTAAACTATCGACAACAGAGCTTACAAAGCAAAGTACAAAGCTTAGAGAAACGATTGCCGAACAGAAAAGACGCTTAGAATTAGGAGAACTTTCCAATGTTCGTCAAATTCGAATGATTCGAAAAGATCTTGCTCGAACCCTGACTGTACTGGGCGAAAAATTGACGAAGGAGGTTAAGTAAATGGGTCGCAGTATTATAGGTATAGTTGTGTCAGATAAAGTAGATAAGACAATTGTTATTAAGGCACATTCACAGAAAACACATCCAATTTATAAAAAACAGTACCCAGTAACAATAAAATTTATGGCCCATGATCCAGATAATAAGGCCCGAATTGGTGACGAGGTCGAAATAAGTGAATGCCGTCCCTTAAGCGCCAGAAAAAGATTCATCTTAAGCAAAATAATCCAGCCAGCTAAAATTAGTTCGTCGAGAGAAGAAGACGCCAAAATTATTCAAAAAGCGTCTCAGAAAAATAAACCAACTGTCAGAACTAAAGTTGATAAAGAAATTTTAAAAGACGATAAAGAAAAGGTTAAGAAATGATCCAACAAGAATCAAGACTAGCTGTAGCCGACAACTCAGGCGCAAAGGAGATACTTTGTATTCGAGTTCTTGGTGGTTCAAAACGTCGTTACGCACGAGTCGGAGATATTATAGTAGCAACTGTCAAAGCTGCCAGTCCGAATGGAACAGTTGCTCGTAAATCAGTTGTTAAAGCAGTTGTCGTTCGTACAAAAGATCAGATTAGACGAAAAGACGGTTCAACTATTAGATTTGATGATAATGCAGCCGTGATTATTGGTGACGATAAATTACCAAAGGGAACACGTATTTTTGGGCCTGTACCAAGAGAACTACGTGAACTTGGTTATGCTAAAATTATTAGCTTAGCTCCGGAGGTCTTATAATGTTTCAAGCTTCTAAATCAACTCCTAAGTTAAAACTAAAAGTCGGCGATAAAGTAATCGTCCTTAGTGGTAAATATAAGAATAAAACTGGCAAAATCTTAAGAGCTCATCCTCAACTTGGAAAAGTAACAGTTGAAGGTATAAATATTGTTAAGAAACATATTAAACCTACCAAGGAAAATAAAATTGGTTCAATTAAAGAGATCACAAAGCCAATTGATGTTAGCAAAGTAGCCATAGTCGATCCTAAGACTAAAAAAGCTACTCGAGTAGCCTATAAGTTCGATAAAGATGGTAAAAAGATTCGAATTTATAGTAGTTCGAAAGAGGAGATTAAGTAATGGCACGGTCAACCTATACCCCAAATCTTAAGAAACTTTATCTGGACACAATAGTTCCGGAAATAAAGTCTGAATTTAAATTAAAAAATCAGAATCAAGTGCCTAAACTAAATAAGATTGTGCTTAACGTTGGCTTAGGTCGATCTAAAGATGATAAAAAAATGATGGAAGTTGCAACCAATACCTTAGCTAAAATAAGTGGTCAAGCTCCTATTCAAACAAAAGCCAAAAAATCGATTGCAGCCTTTAAGCTACGAGAAGGTAATGTCATCGGACTAAAAGTAACCCTTCGTGGAAATCGGATGTATGAGTTTCTAGATCGCATGATAAATATTGTGATGCCTCGACAACACGATTTTCATGGTGTTAAACTCAAATCATTCGATAAATCTGGTAACTTTTCCATCGGATTCGTCGACCAATCTGTTTTTCCGGAACTTAGTTTTGAAGAGACTACCACCGCCCATGGCATATCAATAGTAATTAATTTTAATAACGGAAGCAAAGAATTATCTAAGGAAGTTTTAACAAGGTTTGGAATGCCCTTTGAGAAGGAGAACAACTAATGGCCAAGAAATCTATTATTGCACGAGATTTAAAACGTCAAAAAATGATTAATAAATATAAAGCAAAGCGAGCTGAATTAAAGGCAATCGGTGATTTTGAAGGGTTAGCTCGACTTCCTCTAAATTCATCACCCACACGTCTTACGACACGCTGTATCGAGACTGGTCGATCTCGTGGTTACATGCGTCGATTTGGATTAAGTCGAATTGCCTTTAGGGAAGAAGCCTCAAAGGGTAATATCCCTGGCGTAAATAAGTCAAGTTGGTAGGAGAATATATGAGTACAACAAGCACAGACCCCATCGCAGATATGTTAACTCGGATTAGAAACGCTATCAGTGTTAATCATCATCAAGTTAGCCTACCTCACAGTAAACTAAAGGAAGCTATTGCTCAATTGCTAGTTAAGAATAACTATATCGATAAAGTAACCACTATTACTAAAGATGGCCATAAACAATTAGTAATCGATATCAATTCCGAAAGCAGTAATGCTCGAATTAGTGAAATTTCTAAGCTTTCAAAGCCCGGTCGTCGCTTATATGTTTCTGCCCGTGAAATACCTACCGTTCGACAGGGAAAAGGAATTGTGATTATAAGCACGTCAAGTGGTATTATTAGTGGTCAAGAAGCTAAAAAGCGTCACATTGGCGGAGAATTAATTTGTCAGGTAATTTAAATGAGTAGAATAGGAAAACAACCAATTAATATCTTAAACGGCGTTACGGTCGAAATTTCACCAAACGACGTTTTAGTTAAAGGACCCAAGGGTCAATTAAGTCAAGCTATTCTAGAAGGCACTTCCTTGAAGCTAAGCGACGATAATTTACTAATTGTGAACAGATCCAGCGATAGCCATCTTCATAAGGCTAATCATGGTTTAATGAGAAGCTTAGTCAACAATATGGTTCAAGGAGTTAGTACTGGCTTCAGTAAAAGTCTCGAACTAAATGGAGTCGGTTTTAAGGTTGCTCTTCAGGGAAAGATTTTAAAACTTAATGTTGGATTTTCGCATGATGTAAATTACAATATTCCAGACAACATTGAGATTAAGGTCGAACAAAATATTATAACAGTTAGTGGCCATGACAAACAACAAGTTGGTCAGGTTGCGGCCGAGATTAGGTCCATTAAAAAACCTGAACCCTATAAAGGCAAGGGAATTAAATATGTCGGAGAACGAATAATCCGCAAAAGCGGTAAAAGCGGTAAGGATAAATAATGCAAGAATTAATTAAGAAATCACAAAACTTAATTCGAAGAAAAAATCGAATTAGATCTAAGATAAGAGGCAACGCTAATTGCCCTCGATTATCTGTTTATATTTCGAACCGTCAAATTAGCGCTCAATTGATAGACGATGACCAAATGAATACATTAGCGCAGGTAAGCACCCTAAAGGCTCCTAAATCAGATCAGACTTTAACCGACAAAGCAGCTTGGGTTGGCCAAGAAATAGCCCAAAAGGCTCAAAGTCTTAAAATTAAAAAAGCAGTATTCGACCGAAACGGAAAAAGATATCATGGAAGAATTCAAATTTTGGCAGAAAGTGCACGTAAAGCAGGATTGGAGATCTAATGGCTAATACCGATATTGTAAATTCAAAAAAAAGTCAGGAAATAATCGAAGAAAAGCAGTACGACGAACGGACTCTTCAGATTGATCGCGTAGCTCGAGTTGTTAAAGGTGGACGAAGATTTAGATTTCGAGCTTTAGTTGTTGTTGGAGATCGACATCATCGTGTTGGAATAGGTAGCGCAAAAGGACCTGACGTAACAGCAGCCGTAAGTAAAGCACAGAATGTCGCAAAAAAGAATTTTATTCAGGTTATTACTGTTAAAGACACTATACCTCACGAAACAAGTGCTAAAGTAAGTGGAGCTAAGATAATATTAAAACCAGCTTCAGACGGTACCGGATTAATTGCTGGGGGTGTTATTAGAACAATATTAGATGTTGCCGGTGTTAAGAATATATTAAGCAAATCTCTCGGATCTTCTAATAAAACCAATGTTTCATATGCAGTTATCGAAGCTTTAAAGAGTTTAAGTCCAAAATCGGAGTGGATAACGACCAAAGTGAATCAAACCGAGAAAAAAACAACAGCTAAGGAATCGAAATGAAATTTAACGATTTAAATTTAAAATCTAAAAAAGCTCCAAACCGAATTGGCCGCGGAATTTCGGCTGGACAGGGTAAAACAGCAGGACGCGGAACAAAAGGGCAAGGAGCCCGCACTGGATCTAAACGACGTCCTGGATTCAGTGGAGGTCAAAATCCTATGATGCAACAATTACCCAAATTGCCGGGATTCAAAACGCATAAAACACCTGCCGAAAATGTTACTACAACTGAATTAGAAGCACTCAAAGTTAAAACTATTGATCCAAAAGTATTATTTGAACATCAACTAATTAGCAGTCCTTACGTAAAAGTTAAGCTTTTGAATAAAGCAAAATTAAGCAAACCTTTAGAAGTTAATTTAGCGGCAGCATCTCAAAGTGCTATCTATAATGTAGAACAAGCTGGTGGCACTTTTAACAAAACTAAACGAACCTTAAAACCTAAGACTAAAACTTCTGCAAAAGAAGAATAATTAATATTAGGTTATAATAAGAGGGTATAATGAACTGGAAGATTATTTGGGACTCCCTTAAGCATAAAGATATGAGGAATCGCATTTTAGCGGTTCTTGGGATCTTGTTAATTTTTCGATTATTAGCCGAATTACCAGTACCGATTGCTAACCCTCAAGCATTTCATCAGGTACTTCAAAATTTATTTAACTCAAAAAGTGCCCCTCAATTCTTAAGTTTTATTAATGTCTTGTCGGGTGGTGCTCTTGCTAATTTTTCTATTATGATTGCCGGACTGGGGCCTTATATTAATGCCTCAATTATAATGCAACTGCTAACTAAGGCCATTCCAAAACTAGAAGCTCTTCATAAAGAAGGTGAATTTGGCCAGAAAAAAATTAATCAATATACCCGTATTCTGACATTTCCCTTAGCAATAATTCAATCAATTGGTTCAATCTTTCTGATTCGACAAGCAGCTAGTAGCATTGGGGGGCTGAACAGTATTACGGCTCATACTTCAATTATTCAATGGGTTTTAATGGTATCTGCTCTAACTGGAGGATCGATGCTCTTAATGTGGTTGGGTGAATTAATTACCGAACAAAGCATAGGAAATGGTATCTCACTAATTATTACTGTTGGCATAGTAAGTCGTCTTCCTTCCAATATTCAACAAATAATTCAATCAGTTGATAGCGGTCATCGCTGGCATATCTTTAGCCATACAATTCCGTTTAACAATACGGCACTTTTTTATAGCGTCATTCTAATTGTGTCGATTTTAATAGTAACCTGGATGGTTGTAATGCTGAATGAAGCATCTAAGAACTTAACAGTTAACTATGCAAAGAAAGTTCAAGGCAATAGAGCCTATGGTGGCGTGACAACTATTCTACCTGTTAAACTTATTACGGCTGGGGTTATACCGATTATCTTTGCCGTGGCATTTTTAAGTGTGCCTAGTTTTGCTGGACAACTTTTAACGGGTATACATGGAGGTAATTGGGCTCATATTGGAACAAATTTAACCACATGGTTTCAGGCCCCTTCTCAAACATCGTTTAAAACAGAGGGCCTGATCGCCTATATTTATCCAGTAACTTATTTCTTGCTAGTATTTATCTTTACATATTTTTACACTAGCTTTACCTTTAACTCTAAAGAAATCGCAGAAAATCTTCAAAAGCAAGGAGGTTTTATTGAAGGAGTACGATCCGGTCAACAAACAGAAAAATATTTATCAAAGGTAGTTAATCGCTTAACCTTTTTCGGGGCATTAAGCTTAGGAGTTCTAGCTTTAATGCCAATCATTGCTCAAATCTATATAAGTGTCAGTATTACAATTGGTGGAACAAGTATTTTAATCCTAGTTTCAGTAGCTCTTCAGACTCTACGTGCCGTTGAAAGTCGATCTTTAATGATAACTTACGATCAATATCAGGAGCCAGATTTTTTTTATGAACCATCAGGTTCAATGGAAGCTGCTCTTGGAGCTAGACAACTTAAGCTAACGGATCGCATTCTAAAACGTAAAAAGAAGTCCTAAGTAAAAAAACTCTTTACAAAATGAATTTAAAACACTATAATCAGGTCTTGTTATATCTATGACCACTAACAAGGAAGTAATCGAGTTAACTGGAACAATTGTAGAGACTCTTCCAGGGGCTCAATTTAAAGTAGAACTTGAGAATGGTCATAAAATTATAGCTCATGTTGCAGGGAAGATGCGGAAGCATTTTATCAAGATAGTTCCCGGCGACAGCGTTAAGGTTGAGCTGACACCTTATGATCTAACTAAGGGTCGAATCACTTATCGCCAAGGTTAATAAACTAAGCAGAGTGTCATTACTTTAAGAAAGGAGCAATGATCCGCATGAAGGTGCGTGCTAGCGTCAAAAAAATTAGTAAAGATGATATTATAGTCCGACGAAAAGGTCGTGTTTATGTTATTAATAAGCTAAAACCGAAACATAAACAGAGGCAAGGTTAATTAATGGCTAGAATTTCAGGTATTACTATTCCAAACGATAAACAAATCTGGGTAGCCTTAACCTATGTTCACGGCATTGGTCGAAAATCAAGTTATGATATTTTAAAAAAATCAAACGTTGATTCAACTATTCGCGTTAAAGACCTAAGCAATAGCCAAATAACCAAAATTCAAGACGTTATCAGTGCAGAATATACTGTAGAGGGAGATCTCCAAAGAATTGTAACTGGTAACATTAAACGCCTTAAGGACATTAAGTCTTATCGTGGCTTAAGGCATATAGCTAATTTACCAACCAGAGGACAAAGAACACGAACCAACGCCCGTACAAAACGTGGAAAGCGAGTAACAATCGGAGGAACTGCTAAGAAGACAGCTTCAAAGACTTAAAATAAGGCAGATATAATATGGCAGATAATACAATCAATAAAGCAAAGAAGAAAAAAGCAAAACGAACTGTCGCTAAAGGTCAAGTTCATATTTTTGCTAGTTTTAATAATACTATTATTAGTTTTACGGACGAAAAAGGTAATCTCTTAACGAGCTCCAGCGCAGGTGCTTGTGGTTTCAGGGGATCCAAAAAAGGAACAGCTTATGCCGCTCAAGTTGCATCAGATAAAGCAGCTCAGCTTGCTAAAACACAGTATTCCTTAAGTAAAGTCGATGTTTACGTTAAAGGGATTGGACTTGGAAGAGATTCAGCCATTAGAACCCTTCAAAATTTAGATATTTTTGTTGACAGCATTAAAGATGTGACTGGTCTAGCTCATGGTGGAGTTCGACCCAGAAAGAGTAGGAGAGTTTAATGGCCAGAGATCATTCATCTATAGTTAAGCAAAGTCGTAGGGAAGGCTATGCACTGCACCCTAAAGCTCATAAAGCTCTAGTTAAGCGATCTGCACTCCCAGGACAATTAAACACCTATCGTAAATTTGGCCGACCCCTATCTCAATACGGCATATCATTACGAGAAAAGCAAAAAGTTAAAAGACTATATGGAATGCTAGAAAAACAATTTTCTAAATTAATGAAAGAAGCTTCGAAATCTAAGGGCCAATCTGGAGAGATATTACTCAAGTTCTTAGAACAAAGACTTGATAATGTTGTCTATCGTTCTGGATTAGCACCAAGCCGAAGATCAGCTCGTCAACTAGTTAGTCATGGGCATTTTATGCTTAACGATCGAAGAGTAAATATCCCGTCCATTAGAGTTAAAGTCAAAGATCAGATAAAATTACGACCTAAAAGTACTAGCAGTAATTTCTTTAAAAATATTGATGACAATAGTCCCGCCCCTCAAAATATTCCAGCTTGGTTAAAGGTAGATCGCAAAAATTTCGTTATTAGTGTTATCTCTGAGCCAACTCGAGAAGACGCTGAGTTAGATATCAATGAGCAATTAATAGTGGAATATTATTCCAGATAACAAAGGAGATAGAGATGTCGAATATTATTCATACAGCCGGATTAGTTAAAGTCGAAGACCATAGCGAGGTTAGCGCTACTTTTACAATTGAACCACTTCATAACGGCTATGGTATGACTCTCGGCAATTCCTTGAGAAGAGTCCTGCTGTCTAGTATTTCAGGCGCAGCAATTACAGCATTTAAGATCGAAGGCGCTACTCATGAATTTACCGATATTAAAGGTGTAAAAGAAGATGTCGTCGATATTATGTTGAATCTAAAAGGTGTTAAATTTAAGATTTATGGAACTGAGCCTCAAACACTTCGCATCGTTAAATCTGGATCTGGTCCAATAACAGCTAAAGATATCGAAACAAATGCCGACGTTGAAGTAATCAACCCCAATCATGTTATTGCCACTATAGATGATCCTAAGACCAAATTTGTAGCAGATATTGTTGTTGAAGTTGGTCGAGGCTATCGGACAATTGAAGAAGGTACAGCTAAAAAAGCTTCTGATATGATTGCCATTGATGCTATCTTTAGTCCAGTCTTAAGAGTTCGTTATCGAGTTGAGAATACACGCGTTGGACAAATTACTGATCTAGACAAATTAATTATTACGATTAATACGGATGGAACTATTACACCCAGCGATGCTTTTGAAGAAGCATCAGCAATTTTAGTAAATCAATATAGCGCTTTAGCGGGTAAAACTAAAATCGAAGAAAGTCCCAACCTACTAGAAACAGAGCTCCTTAATAATGAGTCTAACGCCGAAAGCACAGAAGACGTCTCTATTTTAAATACTTCTATTGAGGATTTAAACTTATCGGCTCGTACCACAAATGCTTTAATTAACAACGAGATTTATACCATAAAAGATTTGTTTTCTTTAAATGACGCCGAGCTTAAGGACCTTAAAGGATTTGGTTCAAAAGCCCTAGATGAAGTTAAAGATAAACTAGCAGAATTGGAGCTTTAACAAAATGCATCGTCACGGATATCAAGGTCGTAAATTTCATCGTGAAACGGATCAACGAAGAGCATTAATGAAAAGTCTTGCGGATTCTTTAATAATTCATGAGCAAATTAAGACAACTCTTCCTAAAGCAAAAGAACTTGTCCCATATATCGAAAAGCTAGTTACCAGAGCCAAAGAGCCAACTTTAGCTAATAGACGAATAATAATTTCACGACTTCAGACCAAAAGCAGCGCTCATAAATTAGTCGACGAAATAGCTCCTCGTTATAAAGAACGAGTTAGTGGTCACGTTAGAGTTAAAAGAACAACTTTTCGAAGAGGCGATAACGCTCAATTAGCGATAATATGCTTTATTGAGAACAACCCCAAGGAAGCAGTCAATAATAACTCATCAGCAAATCAAACACCAAAAAGCGAAGAAGTTAAAAGTACACCTGAATCTACAAAAACCACTAAACCAGTAGCTCCTAAAAAATCTACGAAAGCTACAGCAGTTAAACCCAAAACCACAGCAACCAAGAAAGAGACTAAATCATGAAAACATATTCAGTAAAGCCTGACGAAATTAAAAGGGAATGGTATACGTTTGACGCCAGCCAAATACCACTAGGTAGGCTCTCGACTCAAGTCGCTAAACTACTTATTGGTAAAGACAAGGCACAGTTTAGTAAACATATTGATTGCGGAGATTATGTCGTTATAACAAATAGTGATAAGTTGATTTTAACTGGCAGTAAATCAGATGATAAAAAATATTACCGACATAGTCATTACGCCGGCGGCTTAAAAGAAACAACACTCAAGCAGCAGTTGATAAAAGATTCAACCGAGATTATATATCATTCAATTCGAGGCATGCTACCAGTCAATAAACTAAGAGATCAGCGTTTAGCACGATTGAAAATTTATCCAACCGCAGAACATAATCATGCTGCTCAGAAGCCTAAAACTGTAAGCTTAAAGAAAGAAGATAAATAATGTCAAGTAAATCTAACTCATACTACAATTCAATAGGGCGTCGCAAGAATGCCACAGCACGAGTTAAGTTAACAAACGGAAAAGGAATTATCCTAATTAACGATCAACCAGCAGATCAATATTTTGAAAATTCAAAATATTTAATACGAAAATTAAGCGAACCTTTTGGTGTACTAGATATTGAAAATAAGTTTGATATTGCCGTTATCGTCAAAGGTGGTGGATTAAATGGACAAGTAGATGCTATCAAGCTTGCGATATCAAAATGCTTAATTGAATTAAACCCAGATTTTAAAACGACTCTTAAGCGTGCCAATCTTCTAAAGCGTGACTCTCGAGAAAAAGAGCGCAAGAAATTCGGTCTCTTAGGAGCTCGTAAAAAACGTCAATTTACAAAACGATAAAATCGTTATTAGTTGACTACCGAGTATAATAGATAGCATATGAAGCAACACATCTTGACAGGATTAAGATCTAACAATGATCTTACGATCGGCAATTATTTTGGGGCTCTTCAACCCATTCTTAAAATCCTAAAATCAAGCGACCCAACCAAGTATCAGGTTTACCTATTCGTCCCAGATCTGCATAGTTTTACAACTCCAATTAATCATGAATCGCTATACCTAAACACTCTAGACAATATAAGAACCTATCTTGGAGTAGGCGATCTATTAGAGAAATCGAATATCTATTTATACCGACAGAGTTATGTTCCTGCTCATTCAGAATTGACTTGGATTTTAGATTGTTTTGCCTCTTTTGGCGAATTATCTAGAATGATTCAATTTAAAGACAAATCTAAAAACTCTAATTCAAGTGTCGGATTATTTAATTATCCAGTTTTAATGGCAGCCGACATTTTACTCTATAAAGCTAAATATGTTCCAGTTGGGGAAGATCAAACTCAACATCTTGAATTTACTAGAAATATAGCCATTAAATTTAATAAACGATTTGGAAACATATTTGAAATTCCTGAAACAAATTTAAAACAAGCTCAACTCTTTGAGAAGCCACTTCGTATTAAAGACCTAATTAATCCTGAAATTAAAATGTCAAAAAGTAGTACGAATGAAAAGGGAACAATTTTCCTTAAAGAAGAGCCATCAAGTGCAGCTCGAAAGATTATAACAGCTACTACCGATAGTGATAATCATATATTTTATGACCCTAAAAATAAACCAGGCATTAGTAATTTAATTCAAATCGACGCCTTACTTTCGAATCAATCGATTGATCAGATTGTTGATAAATGGTCCAATCAGACTAGTTACAGGAGTTTTAAAGAAGAACTGGCTCAAAAAATAAAAGAATTTCTAGAAGAGTTCCAGTCAAAAATTAACAATATCACAGATCAGCAAATACTCAATAGACTTGTCAAGGATGAGCAGATTATCAACCAAGAGGCAAACTCGACGTTATACGAAGTTCAAAAAGCAGTTGGTTTAAGACTGTGATTGATGTTCAAAAAATAAGGCTTGATTCATATTTAGCTAACGAAAGAAAAGACATATCTAAAAGTCAAATTAATAAGTTTATTAAGAGCGGAACGGTTAAAGTTAATGGTAGCGTTAGCACTAAAGCTGGTCTAAAAATAAACCCAAGTCAAGATTCTATAGAATATGATTTTCTTATAGAAGCAAATCCTAAGCATAAAAAGTTACAGATCCATACTATCTACGAAGATGATAATGTAATAGTTATTGATAAACCAATTGGCGTACTATCTCATAAAAAAGGAGCTATTAATGAAGAAGATACAGTAGCAGAATGGGCGCTTCCGAGATTAAACTTTGATACTTTCAACAATCGCACTGGTATTGTTCATCGCCTAGACAGAGCAACGAGTGGAGTTATGATTATTGCTAAAAATGAGATTAGTTCAAAATATATTCAAAAGCAATTCGCGTCTAGAAATGTAAAGAAAACATATATTGCGGTAGTGGAAGGCAAACTTCAAACAAAACACGCTCTTATCGATATGGCCATAGGACGCAATCCCAAAAAACCACAATTTTTTATGATCAGCGCCAACGGTAAAAGTGCACGTACCGAATATGAAGTAATAAAAGAATCAAGGAATTATTCGATGCTCGAATTAAAGCCTTTGACAGGAAGAACTCATCAACTTCGTGTCCATCTTAAATCACTGGGCCACCCCATCTTAGGAGATAATTTTTACGGCAATAAATCTTTAGATCGACTCTATCTTCACGCTTTTCGATTAGAGATTACATTACCAACTAAGGAACGAAAGATTTTTGAAGCGCCGTTACCAACACTTTTTGATAAAATTATAAATGATGACATTTGATAATTTATTAATTAGCGATAGTTCAAAAAAACTTCTTAAATCATACCTTAAAAACAGTTCATTGCCCTTATTAATTTATGGAGATAAATGGACTTTTAAAGATCAAGTAGCAGAAACTATTGGTTCAATCGTGCTGAACCAAACTAAGCTTGCCAATCATCCTTTTTTCCTAGAAATAAAAGCATCAAAGAGCATTGCCTTAGATCAAATTAGAGCACTCCAAAACTTTCAGAGTCTAAAAACTCCTGCCATGAATCAAGACATACAGCGTCTAATAATAATTCATCATGCCGAACAAATGCGCATCGAAGCTCAAAATGCAATTCTTAAGAACTTAGAAGAACTGTCTTCAGATACATTAATTATTTTAATCGCTAATTCTCTTAATCCAATATTAAAAACAATACGCTCTAGAACCGTTAACATAGCGATTATACCTTGCTCAAAGGAACAATTAAGAGAAGCTATGATCCAAAAATATCCAAATAATACAAATATTGATCAAATCTTAAAAATTAGCGCTGGCTTACCCAAATTAGCCGCTAAAATGTTACACGATAATCAATATTATCAACAAGAACTTCAGATAGCTCGAAGGATTATATCGTCATCAAGATTTGAGCGACTAACGCTAATCGATGAATTAATTAAAAATAAAAATAAAGTAAAAGATATTTTATTTATTATTAGACAAATGGCTAATCAAGGACTAAGAACTAATAATATCTCTACCGCTCGGAAATGGCTAAAGATCTTAGATTTTACGATTTTAGCAGAAGAAGATCTTGGTCATAATACTCAACTCAAGATATTTATTATGGATTATTTACTAAAGTTTAATTAGAATTTGGTATAATTAGGATCTAACATGTATGAACTATTAATTCTAGTCTTATTTGCTGTCCTTGCTTACTGGAACCTAAATGTTCGTCAAGACGACTTTAGTGAGTTCCCTCAGATGATATCAGACAGAATTGGCAAACTATGGGATATAGCTCATTTAAGTATTAAAGAAAATAGATTTCTAAAGGCAGAAAAGGCACTTTTAACTATTTTAAAAATAGACGAAAAGAATGTTGCAGCCTACAATAGACTCGGCATTCTTTATGCTAAACAAAAAGAATATAAAGACGCTATAGACTGTTTTGAAATAGCCTCAAGTCTCGAAAGCTCACCTTCATCATTACATAATCTTGGTTTAATTTATTATGATACAGAAAATTATGAAAAAGCTGCTATTGCTTTTGAGGAAGCATTAAAACTGGAAACAGACTTAGCAACTCGACATGTCGCCTATGCCAAAGTACAAGAAAAACTAGGAAACTCGAAACTCATGATAAAAGAATTAATAAAGGCTGTTGAGTTAGAGCCAACCCGGGAATCTTACAATTTGCTTTATAAAACTTATCTTAATAACAATATGTTAAATGAAGCAGAACAATTAAAAAAGAAGTTAAGAAGCAAAATAATCAAGAAAAATAAACCAATGCGACTAAAAAGGCCGCGAAAAGTAGTTTATTGATCAAAAGACAATAATTCGAGAAGTTCTTGGCCTAGATCAGTAGGAACTGCGCTTTTTGATGTCGGGTCCATTTCAACGAAACCATCTATAATTAACCGTCCCAAACTTGCAATAATCTTGGGATCTAATGTATTGGACCCTATTTCACTCAATTGAGGTAAATCTAATATTACTTGTATGTCGTGAGCAATATGGTCCAGGCTAAATGTTGGTTGATTACGTAACTCTAAATCTTCCATAAAATATATTAATTCTCGATTATATCATATAGATAGTACTTATGCAAGTATCATAACCATGCTATTAACAAATATTTTAAGTTTAGCTTAAACTTAGCATTGCACCTACAATTTAAATAAAGTGCCTATATTTTTAAATATTTATAACAATTTAAAATAGTGGTGCAGGGAGAGGGATTCGAACCCCCGAAGGCTAAGCCAGATGATTTACAGTCACCCGTGTTTGACCGCTTCACTATCCCTGCAGCTTCTGGAGCCGACAGAGGGATTCGAACCCACGACCTGCTGTTTACAAAACAGCTGCTCTAGCCACTGAGCTATGTCGGCATACATAATACAAATGCTATTCTATCAAAAAAGACCCGATTTAGATAGGATATATTTAAATTCTAAAATAATAATAATATTTGCTAAAATAGTATTGATCAATAATAAGCCGTGATAGCTCAGCCGGTAGAGCGCAACTATGGTAAAGTTGAGGTTCCCGGGTTCGATTCCCGGTCACGGCTCCATACCAGACTACCGTTAAGGCTACAAAATGAGCCACTAAGATTCTTTACAATTATTATTGTATCTGTTAAGATAATATCAATTAAGTAGAAAGTGAATTATGGCTAAAAAGGGAGATAAACGTAAAATTATTGGACTATATAATGAGGAAACTAAAGAAAGAATATATTATAGTACCAAAAATACTCAAAATACACCCGATAAGATTGCCCTAATGAAATATAGTCCTAAACTTCGCAAAAGAGTTCTATTTACAGAAACTAAAAAAAGCTTAGGTCGCAACGAAGTTAAACCTAAAAAATAATTACAGTAACTTTTGAAGATCTAGTAAAGTATTGATTAATTCAGCTTGGCTCCAGACTAAAGGAGAAACACCAATGGGACTAGCATCGTCTGGATCAAATTGTTCGCTAAGTACACCAGTCGGCAAACACCGATCTAGAGACCATTGAATTAAGCTTTGAGCTTTATCTGTCTGGTTGCTAGCTATGTAATATTGGGCTAACCATAACGAACTAACGATCCAGGGATTGCCTAGATAATTTTGTTTTTTTAGAAAATAATTATCATGATTGTATCTTACAACACCGCCACTTGGTGATTGATTAAGGATTGTTGTCTCAATCTTTTCGGCCGTAGCTTTAATCCGATAGTCTTCAATGTCTAGGCCGCTATACATAAAAATACCGTATAATGACGATATATCGACCGTATCATCAAACTCAAGCTGATTAGTGTCCTTGTTTAACAAAAAACCTTTTACGAAATAGTTTTCTTTAGAGTAAAGTAAGTCTAGGCGATCACGAAATTGCGAGGCTTTCTTGGCATAAAGGGCAGCATCATCAGGATACTCCAGGAGCTGTGCTAAATTAGATGCGGCATCTAGAGCTCCTATGACCGTACAGACGGTGTAAGTCGATGTTAAAAATTTTTCTTCCCAAAGATCATAACTAGCATGGGGCAACTTTGTCTCTTCATCCTCAAAATTTAGCATAAAACTACAAGCGCTTTGAACGAAACTGTGATAAATATGCTCCGTAAAAGTATAGTCCTTACTAAGCTTATAATATTCGCAAATCATATAGACAACACTAGCTGTTTCATCTTCTTGTATTGCAAGTTCTCTATTTCTTCCATGAACTAAGGGGTGCCATGTACTTCCCACGGAACGATCTGGTTGGTATTTATGCATTAGATATCCGTCTTGATGCATAGTGTCACGGGCAAACTCAAAAAATGCCTTAGCCTCGCCATAATGACCAAGTCGAATTAAGGGCCATAGCGCATAGGCCGCATCTCGAGGCCAGCAATAGGCATAATAATCTCGGCCATAATTAAAAATACTAGAATCACCACTAGCTAAAATTGCACCTCGATCATCAATATGGGCCTTGATAATAAGACTACTTTTAATAATATCTTTCTGATTTGCACTTAAACTGATATTTCCTTCATGAATCCAGTTAGACCAATACTGTTTATTAAGAACTAACTTATCCTTAAAATTAGCAACCATAAATTTATCTTGAATAACTTGATCATCCGACTGACTAGAAGATGCTATGATCCAATATTGAAGATTTACCTCGTCATTGGCGTCTATATTTCGTTGAAAGCGAATAACAGAATCAACTCCACCGTGTTCAACGGAGTTCATCGATAATTCGCCATCTTCGGCATCCTTAAACGTTCCTTGTTTATTTTCAATTCCAAAATTACCAACAGCGTATTGATCGAAACTCTGTCCATCCGCAAATTTGCCAGAAATAGCTAAGGAGTATCTGCCCTTATAGTCTAATATATAGTTTCCATCTGGAACAAATAGAGCTGTATCAGCCCGACCGCCACGAGAAATTTGAAAAAGTTGATGCAAGAATAAGCGAATATCTCGAGTTTTAGGAGCTAAATTTTTTATCTTAAAATCTCGAATAAAACTATTGCTATCTTGATCAACATAGTTTAAGGATTCAATCTCAATTGCTAACGACTCATTATGGTATTTTACGTCACCAATTTGAGTATCATCTTCATAGTCCATAGCAATGGACCACTTACCATCATCGACCCAACTAAAGAATCCGTCAACCCATACTCCGATCTTATGTTGACAAAATCGGGCATTAGTTAGATTCTCTTCTCCCACATACGGATAGTAAAAATCATGGACAAGCCCAAATTCATCAAGCCCCACAAATAACTGTCCGTTAGATAGTACTAATGGTCGCCCCATTTAAGACAACCTACTTTCCTGATTTAAGGCAATTCCATGGTCCATAATTCGACTTTTTAGATCATGTAAAACATTCATATAGTAAATATGGGCTTCATATGGATTATCGTAAGGACTAAAGTATGAGTGAATATCGCCATCGTTAAAATATTTGGTGCTCATATAGTAAAAATGATCCGATGTTTGAAGTCTGCGCCAGTCTTCGATTAATTTCAGGTCATTTGTAGCTAGAATTTTATCCCTCAATGAATAGATTGCGTTTATAGCCGATATTTGCATCGTGTTCCCAGTCCAAGCACTAAGATCTCTTTCAGTATCAGCCCAAGTAATAGTATTTGGAATGTCTATTTCGGAAACTGAATCGAAAGCGTCGATAGCTTCAGAAACTGTCATAAATTGATGACCTGAAGTCTTTAGCCATTCTCCTGGAAAATGTTTGAGAAAATCAAATATTCCAGACTCCTGCCATTGATGTTCACCGAAAGTTTCATAATCCATAAAGAGGTTAACGTTTGTACCATTTGGATCATCACTAATCCAATGACAAAACTTATCGGCTGTTAATGGCCATTCCGACCAGTTTGAATCACCAAAACGAAAAGCAAGATCGTCGCTTAGATGATAATTTTTAAGCAATAATTTAATATTTTGAGTATAACTTGGACGGTAAACATAGTTAGGGCTCTTCCAACCTAAGATAGGATCCCAACCTTCTGTAATAATACCTTTATAGCCGGCTTGATCAGCCCAATAAGCTAGGTCATTATTGTAAGTTAACTCGGTGTTTCGAAAAACAACAGGTTTAACACCAAAATAATGGTTGATGGAATCTTGATGCATCTTGACCTGAGCCTCAAACTCAGGTCTTGAATAGAAAAAAGCTAAGCTATGATGATACGTCTCAGCTAGTATCTCAACTTTTCCAGTCCCAATTAGTTCTTGAAAAGACTCTAAGACTTCAGGATAATATTGTTTCATTTGTTCCAGAACAACTCCAGTAATAGATATATTTAATTTAAATCCTGGATTCTGTTCAATTAATTCTTTTAAAAGCTTATTGGTCGGCAAATATGATTTTGCAGCGACTTTTTTAATAATTAATTCACTGCTGCTAGGTTGGTCAGAATTAGAGTCAAAATAATTAGAATTATTAGCAATATCAAAAACTGAATAAGGCCTTATTCGATAAGGTTGATGCACATGAAGATAAAGAACTATTGCCTTAGGATTCATGCCGTTACCCCTAGTTCTTGATGATAAACTTTAATAATTTTAGAAGCTGTTTCATTCCAAGACATAGCTCGGACTTCATTCTGAGCATTAAAAATCAAATTCTCTTTTAAGGCATCGTTTGAGACAACTCCAATTATTTGATTAACAAGTTTATCAATATCCCAATAGTCAAATTTTAAACAATTTGATAAAACTTCGCTAACGCCAGACTGTTTTGAGATAATAGCAGGAGTACCATAAGAAATCGCCTCCAATGGCGTCAGCCCAAATGGTTCAGATATAGAAGGTAAAATGAAGACATCTCCAATTCCACAAGCGTCGCGCCAATTCTTTCCTCTGACAAAATCCGTAAACAAAACGTTTTGAGATATGCCATAGTCCGCTGCCAATTGGATTAGATCTTGTTTTTGTTCTCCACTCCCAACAAGCAACAAAATAATATTAGGATAATAATTAACAACCTTACTAAAGGCCAGCAACAAATTTCCCAGCCCCTTTTGAAGAGTTAGGCGACCAATGTTAGTCACCACCTTAAAGCCATTATTTTTCAACTTGCTTAAATAGCGATAAACATTAGTTTCGTCAAGTTCAATTAACTCTTCACTATTAATACTATTATGGATAACTTCGATGGCCTCAGAAGGTATACCATAATCTCGCATAATTGCCTCTTTAGTAAAGTTGCTTACTGCTATGATTCGGTCTGCTATATTAAAACTAGTCTCTTCTATCTCGTGAATTAAAGGATTCCCATATTTACCGCCCGCTCGATCACTTTCAACGGAATGAACATGAAGGATGATCGGACATCCTCGAAGTTCCTTAATTCGAAGCGCTGCTCGAAAAGTTAGCCAATCATGAGCATGAACAATGTCAAATTCTTTGTTCTGAACTAATTTAAGAACTGACGCTTCATACGCCCTTACTTGATCAAAAAAAGATAAGATCTCAGTTGAATTATCTTGATAAGTATACCGAAAAGTATCGTAAGCTATCCCAATCTTCTGCACGTCGATTACTCCGTTAGGGGTAGCTGGAGTAATTTTCATAAATTCTATTTTATGATCCGCCCTATAAGGCAAAATAAATTCGATATCGATCTTCTGAGAAGCTAAAGATTGACAAATTTGATAGCTAGCAACACCCAGTCCGCCACTGTTATGAGGAGGCAATTCCCACCCTAGCATTAAAATCCTCATGTCTTTATTTTAATCCATTTTTATTATAATTATATATTGTTTTCATTTTAACAGTTTAGATCATTAAGCACAAGCAATTTTTAATAAAAATCGCAAAATGTCATAAATTGTTTATGGCAGGGGAGACAGGCCTCGAACCTGCGACCTCCGGTTTTGGAGACCGGCACTCTACCAACTGAGCTACTCCCCTAAACAATCTAATATTAAACCATCTAGTAAAAATTGTATACCGTCTCATACTTTGTATTTTAAGTTTATTATGCTATAACAATAATATGCTAAAAATAATGCCTCAAAAAACATTTTTAATTGTTTTTTATGGCTACCCCGGATCAGGTCGAACTTATTTTGCTCGTCAGTTTGCGGATGAGTATGTTGTAGCACACTTACAATCAGACCGTATACGAGCTGAATTATTTGAAAAACCTCGTTATGATAAACAAGAAAACGCCATAACATCACAACTTATGACTTATATGACAGAGGAATTTTTATCAGCTGGACTAAGCGTAATTTACGATACAGACATAGCTACCAATAAATCAAGAGCTGCGCTAAAAAATCTTGCCAATAAAAATGGGGCTGAATTTATAACCATCTGGCTGCAAGTTGATGCAGAGACCTCTTTTGCCCGAAATGTGCGACGCGATGGACGTAAAATTGATGATAAGTATGCACCAAGGTGGGATCGAACTACTTTTGATAAGATTACTTCCCAAATGCAAAATCCATCTCCGTCTAAAGATTTAATAGTTATTAGTGGAAAGCATTCCTATATTACACAACGTAATGCTGTCGTAGCCGCACTGCAAAACAGAGCCATCATAAGTCCAATTGATCGTGTTAAAAACATTGCTAAGCCTGGATTAGTTAATCTAGTTCCAAAATCAAACGGACGAGTCGATTTAAGTCGACGCAATATTTTTATTAGATAAATGAGATCAAAACAATTTAAACTTGATTCAGATATTAATGTTAAAATTGTTAAAAATAGTAGAAGTCGACAAATCAAGCTGACAATCACAACAGATAATATAGCCCGAATTTCAATTCCCGGCTGGATGCCCTATATGGCTGGGCTCCAATTTGCTAATACAAAAAAGGAATGGATACGAGACCACTTGCATCCAAACCAACTATATAAAGATGGCCAACTTATCGGTAAAAATCATCGAATAGTTTTTAAAACTACCTCAAATAATTCTATATCATCAAAAATAACGCTTCTCGAAATTATTGTATACATCCCCGAAAATATTAATTATGCTTCTAGGGAAGTTCAATCCGAAATTTTAAATAGTTGTTACAAGGCGTTTAAGCAAGAGGCTCAAATACTATTAACTCAGAGAGTCGACCAACTTGCCTCTAAATACAACTTCCAATATCAAAGTCTTAAGTTTAGAAAACTTAAGTCACGTTGGGGAAGCTGTGATTCTCATCAGAATATTACATTGAGTCTTAAATTAATGGAACTACCATGGAATTTAATTGATTATGTTATAGTACACGAGCTAATACATACTAAGATCATGAACCATCAAAATCAATTCTGGCATGAGTTTTCCAATATTGTCCCAAATCCCAAGAAGTTAAAAAATGAATTGAAACAATATCGATAAATATTATGTTAAAATAAAGGCGATAATTAAGATAAAAATGACACAAAAAGATACTTTAATTACCCAGGATCAAACCCTAATTTCTCTTATTAACAGCATGAACGACGGAGTTCTAGCACTTGATAGCAAGTATAGAATTAAAGTTTACAATGCTTCATCGTTAGGACTTCTAGACATTAATACAATTACAATTGGAAGTCCTATTTCTAAATTGTTTAGATTAATAGATAAGAATAATCAGAAAATAGATATCATTGACTTAATTCAAAAAACGAACGTATCCCAGTCATATCGAGAATATAGATATAGCTACGAAGACGGAAGTGTAATTAATATTTCAATTAGTATATCTGAGGTTAAGTCTGGTTACGGCCAGAAAAGTGCCTTAGGATATGTTTTACTATTTAGAGATATTACAAAAGAGAAGTCGTTGGAGGAAGAACGAGACGAGTTTATTAGTGTCGTTAGCCATGAACTTCGCACTCCGATTGCAATTAGTGAAGGAAATATCAGTAACGCTCAATTTATAGTTGAGAAAGGGAACATACAAGCCATTAAAGATGCTCTTGAAGAAGCCCATAAACAAATTCTATTTTTAGCTGACATGATCAATGACCTAGCAACACTTTCGCGCGCAGAAAGAGGAGTTTTGGAAGTTAATATTGAAAACATCAATGTGGCAAATTTAGTTAAGGAGCTAGCTACAAGCTATCAAAAAGAAGCAGAACAAAAAGGCCTCATTATTAAAACTGTTATCGACCCTAATCTCTCGATTCTTAAATCTAGCCAACTTTATGTTAAAGAAATTCTTCAAAACTTTATTACGAATTCTCTTAAATACACCAACAACGGACATATCCAAATTAAAGCCCAATCCATTGAAAAAGGAGTTAAGTTCGAGATAAGTGATACAGGAATTGGGATTAGCAAAACCGAACAAGCCAAAGTTTTTGATAAGTTTTTTAGATCAGAAGATTATCGCACTAGAGCTTCGAATGGCACTGGTCTAGGATTATACGTAACGATGAAACTTGCACGCTTAATTCATGCCGATATAAGCCTAGAAAGTGAACTAAATAAAGGATCCAACTTTATGGTGAGTGTTCCTAATTTAGCTTAATCTAAACGCATTGTAGGTATACAAACATTCCTATTTTTCCAAATAACTTCACTAAACTCATATTTAATCATTGAAATATTCCATAGAACAACGTCGACAAGCAAAAGAATACTTCCATAAATTAAAGCCGAATAATAATATTTATTAAATAAAAACTTTAAGAGACTAAAATAAACTATATTTATAAGTCCAAAAATAACGATACTCCAAACCAATAAAATCCAGCTTGGCACAAAGATAGCAGCCAACAAATCAAAAATAATTCCACCAAATAGCACAATTTCAATTATTGAGACCAGCATAACAAGTTCCAGGCGCTGTTTCAGACTTGGATACTTCACCCGAATTGCAGTCTGATATTGAGCAAGAAAATCCTTGTAACTATTAATTCCAAAATATTGTCCGCTCTTCATAAAAACATAGCCATCTTTAATTCGGCTAATTCGAGATGCTAGGGTCCGTTCAGGTATAATCTCGCGTCGTAGACCCTTAAATCCACCCTGATGAATCAAAAGCTGTCGATTAATCATCCAACAAGTTGATAAAACTGGAGGCTTATTGAATTGTCGTCGAGGAAGGCCAAGCTCCCAGAGATATCTTAAAGACTGTATTAAAACAACCCTTAATCTTGCTCGACTTGGCAAAATAGTATTAGGCAAAATACTAATCATATTTTTTTTGTTAATAAGGATAAATTCAACTATTTTGCGAATCGAATCAGACCGAAACCGAACATCAACCCCTGCGTATAGAATAAATTGACCATTGGCCACCTCTAGTAACTCTTGGTAGGCAAAATTCTTAGCCAGATAATTAGATTTGGGAGCTTCACCTTGAATAAAAGTTACTCCACTTTGAGCATATGATCGAATAATTTGAGAAGTACGTTTCGATTGAGAACAATCATCGAGAACCAAAATCTCTAATTTCGGATAATCACTACTAATTAAACTATCTAAACAGATAATTAACTGTTCGTCTTCGTTTCGTGCAGGAATTGCGACCGTCACAGTTGGTAACTCCAGATCTGATAGATGGATCTTGTTCTTAATCTTGGGATTTAATTTTAAGAAATTACGAATCAAGCTAAAATACAGTACTAAGAGTACGGTACTTTGAACGACAATTAAGGTAACGAAACTGATATAACCAGATAAGCTAATTAAAGTTGCTGCTCCGAAGGCAAAGACCTCAATAACAGCTATAATATACCAACTCCTAACAAATGTATTGATTAAATATTTATTAGGTTTTTCGGAAAAATTAAATTTATAAAGGTTAATCAGCTGATAAATAGTAGCTACAGCCAATAAAATAGTAAACAAATTTAAGCCATGCCACAACTCGACTACAGCTGTTAAGACTAAAAGAACGAAAACTGCCAGACTAACGATGATTCGATATAGCACTTTCTCAATAATTATTATGCTGTACTCGATAGCAAGGGCAATTATTAATAGTCCGAAATAAGACATCTTGTTACTATCATAGCTTATGCTTCATAACTTTAATATCTTGACAATTTATTTCAATCTGTTAATATTGACAATATAGACCTACATATAATGTAGGTTTTATTATTTTAAGGAGACTTTAGGTCACAGTGGAGAAAACAACCAAGCCAACCAAACGAAGGATTAAAAACCCAGAGACTTTTCGTGAAAAGGCCCGAAAGGCTCAAAACGAAAAAGACCAACGGATTAAAAATTCAAATCATATCATCAAAAAAAGTCTTAGAGTCTTATTTAATCCGATCGTTAAATTAGTGTCGACTCTTTATAGAATAAAAGCCTTAAAGCCATTATTTTGGATAATTAAAATTATTGGATTGATAATATACCCTCGTTACGTTCGAAATAGTTTTAAGGAGCTAAAAGATGTAACTTGGCCAAGCTTTAAAGAAAGCATGCGACTCACTTATGCGGTTGTTATTTTTGCGATTATATTTGGCGTAGCTGTAGCCCTTGTCGACTACGGTTTTGGGAAAATATTTAAAATTATATTATTAAAATAAGATGGAGAAAATAAATGCCAAACGTTAAGCATCAAGATACTTCTAAAAGATGGTATGCCATTCATACCTATAGCGGCTATGAAGAAAAAGTTGCCGAAAGCATCAAACAACGAGCCGAGTCACTCGACATGAAAGATAAGATTTTTGATGCCTTGGTTCCAAAAGAAAAAATGATTGAAATTAAAAACGGTAAACGTCGAGTTGTTGAAAAAAGAATCTTTCAGGGATACGTTTTAGTACAACTTAAACTTTCAGAAGATGCTTGGTATATAGTTCGAAACACACCGAGTGTAACAGGTTTCGTGGGAACAGGATCAGATCCTAGTCCCGTCGAGGAAGAGGAAATTGAAAAGATTCAAAAGAGAATGGGTCTTGAACAACCTAAGCATAAAATTGACTTTAAGGTCTCGGAAGTAGTCAATATAATCGATGGTCCATTCAAGGGCTTCGACGGAACTATTAATGAAATTGATGATCAAAAAGGTAAACTTAAGGTATTAGTTAGCATGTTTGGACGAGAAACACCTGTTGAACTAGACAGCCTTCAAGTTAAGAGAGTATAAAGGAGTAATATGGCGGAAAAAGCAGTAAAAGCAAACTTAAAGATGAAGTTAAAGGCTGGACAAGCCAGTGCTGGACCTCCAGTAGGTAGCACGCTCGGACAATACGGAGTCAACATGATGGACTTTGTAACTCCGTTCAATGAGTCTACAAAAGCACTCAATGGTCAAGAGGTAACAGCTCATATTAAAATATATGAAGATCGTACAATGAGTTTTCGAGTTGTTGGACCCCCAACCGATAATTTAATTCGAGCTAAACTAGGAATTGAAAAAGGATCCGGGAAACCAAATAGCGAGAAAATTTCACAAAAGTTAAGTGATCAAGACTTGACACAAATTGCTGAGGAAAAAGCAAAGGATATGAATACAACTGATATTGCGGCAGTTAAAAAAATAGTCGCAGGAACAGCTCGTAGCATGGGTGTAGAAATTCAATAATTTAATTTAGGAGATTAAATAATTTTAATCGTTTGGACTAAGAAGGAAACTAAATGACATCAAAGAAAGAAACATTAAATTCTGATAATTCTGAAGCAATCGTTAATGATACGAAACAAATTAACGATGTACCTCAGTTTAGTAAAGCTGGCAAAAAATCTAAATTAGCCGTAGCTAAACAAGAAGAAAAGATTAAAAAAGAATTAAATAAAGCAAAAGCCGCAGAAACAACAACAATTCCGAAGCAACGACCAGTTACAAGACCAAAGGCAGAACGTCGATCTAAGAATTATCAGGCAAGTTTAAAGTTACTCGAAAAAGACAAGCTCTATCCAATTAAAGAAGCGCTTGCTTTAATTGCAAGGACCTCCACTGTTAAATTTGATGCAACAGTAGAAGCTCATTTAAGATTAAATGTAGATCCAAGACACGCCGATCAAAACATTAGAGATAGTTTAACTCTCCCAGCAGGCAGTGGTAAAAAACTAAAAATTGCAGTTTACTGTGAAGACTCAACTAAACTAGAAGGCGTCGAAGCTGATTTGAAGTATGGAGCAGAATTTCTCCAACTTCTTGATAAAGAACAATTAGATTTTGATATTTTGCTGACTACACCTGAATTAATGCCAAAACTCGCTAAGTACGCGCGCATTTTAGGTCCAAAAGGATTAATGCCGAACATTAAAAGCGGGACAGTTACCAATGACCTAAAAAAAGCTGCCCAAGATACAAAATCAGGCAAGGTAGAATATAGGGTCGACTCAAATGGAATTATTCATCTTGGAATCGGAAAAGTCAGCTTTGATCAAGAAGCCTTATTGTCAAATTTTGAAGCTCTCCTTAGTAGTGTTCGGAACAATAAACCAAATTCCGTTAAATCTAACTATCTTAAATCCGTAAGTCTTGCCACCACAATGGGTCCTTCGATTAAAATCAGTATCGACAATAACTAGTTATTGGCTAAGCTTAACTGATTTTCTCATAGTTCGAATTAAAGCGTTATTAACTCTTGAAAATGACCTGAGACCACCTTTATAAACAATATACCGATTTCTCCAAACCGGTTCATATTTCTTCTTGAAACGGTAAAGACCACGAAACGAGTAAAAACGATCTCCATAATCATATGCAAGCTTAATAATAACGTCTACAATCGACTTAGGCTCTTGACTGTTTTGATCATCTTCAAAACCAGCTAACGGACATAATCCTAAATTAAGATATTTAAAGCCCTTATGTTTAAGTTCATTAATGACATTAATCAACAAATAGTCATTAACGTTCGATAGAGAATTATGGTCATAACGTAGTAAATCATAAGTTGCCTCAGATTGATCAAAATTTGCAGGAATAAGATTTAAAAAAGCCGTAATTTTATTTTGGGCATTGCGAACAACCATAATCTGACAATTATTGATATACTCTGGGTCAAAATAACCCATAGCAAATCCCCTTTCAGCATGCCCTCCCGTTCGAAGCCAATTATCTGAAATATTTTTTAAGCTCATAATAAAATTACGGTCATAGGGTGGATTTAATAATTCGTAAGAATAATTGTTAGCCCTAAAACGATTAAGTATATTTTTAAAATACTTATTATGGACTGTTCGGCCAATAAAAACGTCAATGTCTAGAACGGCTTCTTGTCCAATCTTCTGTAAATTATATCCTTCCGATTCGTATAATTTATGGTTTCGATACTCGGTATGAATAAAGGCCATTTTCCAATCATTACTAAAGCAGATTCCGTCGAATTCTTGAATTAGATTTTTAAACCTAGTTTTATCTCCCGTTGGATCTCCTAGTATAAGTGCTTGTCCCGATTCGACACGATAAGCTAGGGCACTCCTAAAACTGGAGTCAAAGAAATAGTTTTTATCTTTAGGCCAAAGTTTAAAATAATCTTCACTTCTAGAATCAGTATCAGCTTGAAGCAAATTTTTGAACCTTAACCAGTCATGATCATAATTATAATAATGACTCTTAATGGGTTGGAAGAATGACAAAATTATATATCCTAATCCAAAAATAGTTACGATTGAAAGTGAATTTTGAAATAAATGTCCGCGAGGGGAATATGCGGTCAATAAATTAGTCGTTAAACCAAGTTGGTCGACCGTATGGTAAAGCGCCTGCCAAACACTTAAATGTTGATGAAAGTCATGTTTGCCTAAAAAATAAAAGCCAGTTGTTCCATAAACTAATAAAATTAATATCACAATTAATGAAATCTTTAGGCTAGTTACGACAGTCTGATAGTCACTCTTAACAACAAATTGACGGTAACTAATTAACAGCAATATCAGGACTATGATTGGTAAAACAAAATAGCGTGCTATTACTTTATAAACAACGTGATGAACAATATTTATGTCTTGGAGGTTATCTAAATTAGAGCCAAAATAAAAAGAATAGACTAGGATCGTTGCAAACCAAGCGTTTCTTTTTCTTTTTTCTAGTAGAGCGCTTAAATAAATTAAAGATAAGCCTGCGACCAAAGATATATCAACCGTTAAATAATTAACTCTTAAGACATGCCTGATAACTATTTGATGGAATAAAGTCTGAATAATTATTGTTAAGCCATTCAGTAAAACGATTAAAGCCAATAGTCTAGGACTGAATTTTTGGAACCAATTTCTTGTTTTTGTAAGCATAATTTATAAATCTTTACCTAACATGATAGCCTTAATGTGCGTTTAATCCAACATTATTAAAGCTTATGCTTGCTTATTACATCATGTATTGATTACAATTGCTATAAAGAAGGAGGTTCCTTGGGGGTTTTAAGTAACAAGCAAATTTTAGGTGAGATTGAGAATGGTCATATCATTTGTCATCCATTTGACCCAATTAATGTCTCTCAAGCTAGTCTCGACGTTACTCTAGGGAATTATTATTATCGAATCGAAAAAATGAACAGTCGTACGGTCTATAATCCATTTGATCGAGAAGATGTTGAACGATATTTTGATGGCCCCTATAAAGCCATTATGCATCAAGAATGGGCAAGAATTAATCGTCATAATTTACTGCAAAATATACCTCCAGATCATCCCGTAATAGCTTTAAGCCCTGGGGAACGAATACTGGCTCACACTCACGAATTCGTCGGAATCCTGCCCCCCGGAGCATGTGAATTAAAATCTCGCTCGAGCTGGGGAAGAAATGGTATAGCCGTTTGTTTTGATGCAGGATGGATTGATCCAGGATATATTAATCGTATCACTCTTGAAATTTATAATTTAAATGAGAGAGAGACTATTTTACTTCCCGTCGGAGAAAGAATAGCTCAAGCTATTTTTCACGAAACAGGTGAAGTTGAAGGAAGTTACGGATCAGGTCGCAATAATGGTTTTAGTGGTAAATACCAGGACGGCATTAATCTTGAAGAATTGATACGAATTTGGTCTCCTGATTCTATGATTCCTAAAGCCTTTCAGGATAATCGTCAACTTCCTCAAGCAATAGATGGATTGCTCTATGATGAATCGAGGTAAATATATCGTAATTGAGGGACCTGAGGGAGTTGGAAAGACTACTCAGGTAAATGAACTTTATCGCCGTCTTAAATTAGCTAAACTTCCAGTTAAAATCTTCCGCGAACCAGCCACTCTCGATGACTTGACAGCCAGAGCAATCCGTCATATTACTCAAGACATTCAATTTCCCGTTAATGCTAAAACTGAAGTGTTGCTATATAATGCAGCACGATCTCAAACCCTCAAGATAATTGAGAAAAATTTAAATCACGGGATTAGCTGTATTGTCGATCGTAACTATCTATCTACTTTAGCGATCCAGTACTATGGACGAGCTACTATTAAAGACTATCAAGCCATCAATAAAATTATTGAGTTTACTGTGGACGGAATTGAACCAGATCTCTGCGTAGTGCTTGATGCACCAGTGAAGATTTTAAGACAACGGATGATAAACCGAAATGGAGGAGATCGCTTTGATAATCTCGATGAGGCCTTTCTAGAAAGAGTCCGGGCTGGTTATTTATGGGAAGCACAGCAACGTAATTTACCAGTAATATTTTGTCACCAACCAGTCGAAACAGTCTCAAAACAAATATGGGATTTAACTGCTCAAACTCTAGCTAATCGTAAGGATAGTTCAGCTGCACTTAGAACTTCCGAACCAATGGCTGTTAAATCGATACTTGAAAATAGCAACTATCCGACTAAATTAAATAAAATACAGGGCGAGAATAAACTACTGACTAAATCTTCAGAGGGTCATTACGAGATTACAAAGGATGGTTATGAGTATCTTCAAAAATCGATAACTAATACGACTGGGCAAATTTATGCCTTTTATGATTACCTAAGTCCGATTACAATTGCGGCAGCAATGGCCCGCCTTAGCCGACGTGGTGATGATTTAAGAATTACTCTCTTGGATGAATTTGGTAATAGCGAAGAAAATCGAGATCAAAAGCTGCTTCAAAGAGTAATAACAGCTTATGGCGATGATTCCGTTCAACAACTAAGTGGACTTCATTTTGTAATAGAAAGTGCGTCGAATTTACTGACCAAAAAATTAGAATGGGGTCGACTAGCCGCCTATTTGGAACAATCGACTAGATATATATATTATGACCAAAAGGATAAAAACGGTCAGTTTAAATATTATATTCCTCTTAACTTAAAACCAGCTATCCGTAAGCAGTATGTTAAAATTATGGATCAAATTTTTGTGCTTTATAGTGAAATGGTAGCTTCTTTAACGAAACACTTTACTCAACAATCAAAAGTCGAAGCCAAAGACAGAGATGGAGCCTTTCGATCTGCCATTAAAGCTCAGGCTTGTGATATAGCTCGTCTCGTGCTTCCGGTCGCGACGAAGTCAACGGTTGGGATCTATGCTTCTGGACAAGCTCTAGAAAGTTTAATTCACCATCTAAAAAGTGACGAATTAAAGGAAGCCGAATTAACAGGTGAAGCTATCCTGATCGAGGCGCGAAAAGTAATACCCACTTTTCTGGAAAGAGCAGATAAACCAGATCGTGGTGGAGCATTTGAAGCCTATCGAGCTACCACCAACACCAAGATGCAAAAATTAGCTCATAAATATCTTGATAAAACCTACTTAAAGAAAGATAACGTAGAATTAAATCTAACGGATTATTATCCCCGCAATGAACTCGATTTAATTCCTGATATGCTTTACTCTAGTAGTACACAAAGCTTGGAAGATATTAGAGAGCAAGTTAAATCCTTAAGCTATGAACAAAAAACCGAAATATTCAAAAGCTATGTTGGAGAAAGATTAAATCGACGGCAGAGACCAGGAAGAGCCCTTGAGAAAGCTCATTATTCTTGGGATATAATCTGCGATTATGGCATATTTCGAGATCTTCAAAGACACCGAATGGTCGATGATTTAGAATGGCAAGATTTAACACCGCGCTTTGGATATGAAATTCCTCCTGCCATTGAGGATGCCGATTTAAGTGAACAATTTGAGAAATGTTTTGATCTAAGCCTAACTCTGTATAGTTTACTTCAAAAAAATAAGTATCCAAAAGAAGCTCAGTATGCGACACTCCTCGGACATAAAATGCGATGGAAAGTAACCTATAACGCCCGTGAAGCAATGCACATTCACGAACTAAGAACTAGTCCTCAAGGACATCCTGGCTATCGTAAACTAGTTTCGAAAATGCATTCAAAACTAAGTGAGATCCACCCATTATTGGCGGAATCAATGAAATTTGTAAACCAAGGAGAAGACCCAGAGTTAAGTCGTCTTGCCGCCGAACGTTACACTCAATTTAAATTAAAACAATTAAAAGAAGATCGTAAAAAAAATTAAGTTGATCTAAGAGCCATAATCTGATAAGATAGGCTTCAAGTTGCCAAAGACAGCGACGGGTAATCCTTAATAATGTCGCCAAGGTTATTCATAACTCTATATAATTTTAATTAGGCAGCCCCAAGAAACTAGGTCGAGGTTTGTTGTTGATAATAAGCACAAGAAGGAAATAGTAATGGCCCTAAGTAAAGATAAGAAAAAAATCGTTATAGAAGAAGTCAGCGCTTTAATTTTAAACTCAAAATTAACGGTTGCAGCTAATTATAGCGGAACAACTGTTGCTAATCTTCAAGCCCTACGAAGAGAAGCAAGACTAAATGGAACTACTATTAAAGTTATTAAGAATAGATTATTCATTAAGGCTTTAAAAGATAACGAGAAATTCAAAAATCTAGATTTGTCGGCTCTCAATGGAATGATCTTATATGCCTTCAACTCTGAGGATGAAGTAGGATCGGCTCAAGATTTAGCAAAGTTTGCAAAATCTAACCCAAATCTTAAATTTGTAATAGGAATTAATGACAAAGCTGAGATAATTAACGCCGAAGACCTAAACTCCTTGGCTAGTCTTCCATCCAAGAACCAACTTCGAGCAATCTTAGTCGGCACCATAAAAGCTCCTCTCAGTGATTTTGTGAGAGTTTTAAATGCCAACCTCAGCAGTTTTATTAATGTATTAAATGCTCGTAAAGAGCAACTAAATTAAGGAGAAAATAATGAGTGATAAAGTAGAAATCCCTAAAGAATTTGAAACAATTGTTAAAGAATTAGACAAATTAAGTGCATTAGAAATCAGCAAGTTTGTCCACTTTCTAGAAGAATACTGGGATGTAAGTGCAGCTGCCCCAGTCGCCGTTGCAGCTGCCCCAGTCGGAGGAGCTGAAGGCGGAGCTGGTGCTGAAGAGAAATCAGAATTTGACGTTACCTTAAAAGATGCAGGATCTCAAAAAGTAGCCGTAATTAAAGCCGTCAAAGAAATTACTAACCTAGGTCTAGGTGAAGCTAAAGCTTTAGTTGACGGTGCTCCCAAAATTATCTTAGAAAAAGCCAAGAAAGAAGATGCCGAAAACGCTAAAAAACTATTAGAAGATGCTGGCGCATCTGTTGAGTTAGCTTAATTTTAATAGCTTTTATCCACAGATTAATGATATTATTTTGACGTATTTAGATAATCATGATACGGTTGAATAGCATAGTCAATTAAAATAGAAGATAGAGAAGATAGAGATAAAAGCAAAGGACAAAATGTCAGAAGTACCTGAAAAACAAATTAAAAGGCTTCGAGCCCTTCTACGTGAAGCTGAAACAAATTTAGCTGCAGCCAATGAATTACTTGTTAGCCTAGTAGGTGACGATGAACATATCACTGCTATCACCAACACTAATGAACCCTTGGGAAAAATTATTGAAGGAGTTTTTGATGGCCAGAATATGGTCGGAAGCGATGGTAAAACCTATCCAGTTCCTGCCAACTACGCCAGTAAATCTAAACTGGTTCAGGGCGACATCTTAAAACTAACAATAACGGATGATGGATCATTTTTGTATAAGCAAATTGGTCCAATTCCACGTCGTCAAGTAGTCGGAAAGTTAATATTAGAGAACGGACATTATTTTGTCGATGTTAACGGTAAACGATATCGCATTTTATTAGCTAGTGTTACCTATTTTAAGGCTAAACCAGGAGACCAAGTAAGCGTAAACTTGCCTGAAGAAGGTGGCGACAATGTTGAGTGGGCAGCCCTCGAAGCAGCTCTCTAAATCTAGCTAAGACAGAACAATCTCTATTTGCTATACTATTTGCATGAGACAAGTACTGTATCGCAAATATCGTTCTATGAGTTTGTCTGAAATTGTTGGTCAAGAGCACATAACTTCAACTTTATCGAAGGCAATTCAAAGTAACCGCATTAGTCACGCCTATCTATTTACTGGTCCTAGAGGGGTAGGTAAAACTTCAATTGCTCGAATTTTAGCTCATGAAATTAATAATTTTACCTATAGTCCCAAGTACAATTATGTAGACATTATCGAAATTGATGCAGCGAGTAATCGACGCATCGACGAGATCAGGGACTTAAGAGATAATGCCCATATTCTTCCTGCTCTTGGGAAATATAAAGTTTACATAATAGATGAAGTACATATGTTAACTAAAGAAGCCTTCAATGCACTTCTCAAAACTCTTGAAGAACCACCTGAACATGTTATTTTTATTTTAGCCACAACTGACATTAACAAAATACCAGATACCATCATTAGTCGAACTCAACGCTTCAGCTTTCGAGAAATACCCCAGCAGAAACTAGTCGATCAACTCCACAAAATTGCTAAACTCGAAAAGATCGAAATTTCAGATAAAGCCCTCCAATTAATTGCGAAACATGGAGAAGGAAGTTTTCGTGACAGCATCAGTTTTCTTGATCAACTAAGCTCTTACTCTGATCAAATCAAAGAACAGGATGTCTTAGATTTATTAGGCCTTCCCTCAGAAGATAAAATAAGTCATTTAATTCAATTAATAGAGAATAGTGAGACTAACGCTAAAATCCTTATTGATTATCTTGATGAGTTATATCAGTCTGGTTATGAAGCTCCTATAATTGCCCACGAACTAATGGTTCAAATACGAAATAATTTTATCCAGATAGATAATATTTCTCCGAGCAAACATAATAATTTGATACAGCTTTTAGATAATTTATTGAACGTTGAGGCCTCATTAAGTCCAAAAGATTATTTGACCTTAATACTTCTCAAACAACTTGATTCCCTTAACCAAGATCATGCCAATAATCCTTCCAGCACTATCAACAAATCCGCGAAAGTAGAAACAAATAAGAATGCTATTATTCAACAAAAAGTTGAGCATATCGAGATCACTGATAATCAAATTTGGCAAAAGCTTCTAGACAAGCTAAAGACAAATAATAATACGCTTTATGGAATCATTAAAATGGCGCATCCCTCATTTGAAAGTAATTATAAACTTATCCTAAAATTTAATTTCGCCTTTCACCAAAAAAGAGTTAATGAAAGTAAGAATAAAGAGATTTTGCATAAGATTCTTAATCAGATAACAAACCAGGACTACAGGATTCAGTGCGAATTAGATACATCGCTCATGACACCTACTCAACCCCTAGACAAAGATTTATCCGAGATAAAAACTATATTTGGCGCAGCTACACCGATTGAAATTGACTAACCAAAAATGATTAAAAAGATTATAATATAATAACTTATGGATAACTCAAAAGCAGCCCTAGCCAAGGACCTAAAGTCGGTACCTCAGAACTTTGAAGCTGAAGCAAGTCTTTTAGGAGCAATTTTAATCGATAGTGATGCCATTGTTAAAATAGCCGATGTTATTCGTGTTGATGACTTTATTGATAAGGCTCATCAATATATCTTTGAAGCAATACTTGACCTCTATCAGGACCATCAGGCAATAGATGTCTTAACAATTAGCGATAGATTAAAATCGAATGGAAATCTTGACCTAATAGGAGGGTCTTCTTACTTAACGGAATTAACCAACTATGTCCCAACCGCATCTCACATTGAACAATATGCCGACATTGTAGCTCAAAAGGCATTGCGAAGACGGTTAATCAAGACGGCAGCTGAAATTAGTGATTTATCAAAAGATGAGTCTAAAAAGATTAGAGACTTAATCGAAGAAGCCGAAACTAAACTTTTTACAGCTTCTCAACAACATATTAAACAAAATATTGTGAGCCTAGAAACAATCTTAGCCGAGAGCTTTGATCGACTTGATGACCTCCACAAAGATAAAAATAAAATAAGAGGAATTGCTACAGGGTTTAAAGATCTCGATAATGTATTGGCTGGTTTTCAAAAATCAGATTTAATAATATTAGCCGCCCGTCCCTCAATGGGTAAAACTGCTTTGGCTTTGAATTTTGCTCATAATATTGCTACTAAAGCTAATCAACCGGTTTTAATTTTTAGTCTAGAAATGGGCAAAGAACAACTAGTGGATAGACTCCTGTCAATGGAGTCGGGTGTTGATGCTTGGGCTCTTCGAACCGGTAATTTAACCGATACTGATTTTGAAAAAATCGGGTCAGCTATGGGAACATTGAGCGAAGCCCCCATGTACATTGATGATACTCCTAGTATTACGGTTAGTGATCTTCGGACCAAAGCTCGTCGAGAAGCCCATAAGCATGATTTAGGATTAATTATCATTGATTATTTACAGCTCATGTCAGGCGCTAATCGTTATGGCGCTGATGGAAATAGGGTTCAAGAAATTAGCGAGATATCAAGAGGATTAAAGGGGATCGCTCGAGAATTAAATATACCAGTTTTAGCCTTAAGTCAATTAAGTAGATCGGTTGAAAGTCGAAGTCCTCAAATTCCTCAACTGGCCGATTTAAGAGAATCTGGATCAATTGAACAAGATGCCGACGTTGTAGCCTTTATTTATCGCGAAGATTATTATAATCCTGAGACTGACCGCAAGAAAATTACTGATTTATTTATCAAAAAACATCGTAATGGACCAACTGGAGGCGTTGAACTCTATTTTGATAGCGAGAAACAACGCTTTCGATCGATCGATAATAAACATTATGCCAAAATCAATCAAGAATAAACATTTAACCAGTCAAGCTTTGCGATTTATAAAGCGTAATTATCTATTTATAATTTTAGCTTTAACGACTTTATCGATTTTATTATATCGAGCGGGAAGCATAATGCCGGGGCTGAGCCTTCCCGAATATAAGACACTCCACACTGTTTTAGGTCTAAAGAATATCTATCTCAATCCTCTTAACTTAGACTTAAAATTAGTTCAATCTGTTGTCTTTAAGTTATTTAATAATCATAATCTATTTATTTTACGGTTGCCAAACATAATTTTAGGTGCCCTAAGCGCTGTCTTTATTACCGTTACTCTTAAACTTTGGTACGGAAATCGAACAGCTTTAATGGGGGGATTTTTATTGGTGACAAGCCCATTGGTCATTCATGTTTCACGCTTAGCTTCATTAGATGTTGCTTACTTATTTGGAACAAGCTTATTATTACTAGGTTTTAGCCTTATTCAAGAGAAATACGAGAATAAAATAGTTTACTTAATTACAAACCTGTCCATAGTATCTTTAATCTTTATCCCTGGTTTTACTTTGTTGATTCTTCTTTACTTTCTCATTTTATATAAAGACCATTTAGAAATATTTAAGACCTATAAAGGTAAACTCTTAAAGGGTCTCTACGTCCTAAGTCTTATCGTGTTTATACCAATCTTAATTCAATACCTTTTTAAATCAAGAACAAATAGCTTGTTATGGTTAATCGGAAACACTAGTCTTAAAATCAATATTTTGAGTTATCTTAAAAATGTGGTTTTAGTTATTATTCACCTAACAATTAGAGGTCCAAATAATCCGGTGCTGTGGTTGGGTCAAGCTCCAACCTTAGATATATTAGGACTTTGTGCGCTTATTTTAGGCACATACTTTTATGTTAAACACTGGAATGCTCAAAAAAGTAAATTATTGTTTGGAATAATAGTCGTCGGAGTGCTTTTAATAGCTTACAGCCCCTTAATCTCTCTCGTACTCTTAATCCCTGTTATTTACGTCTTGATAGCAACAGGGCTCAGCTATCTATTGCAGATATATTTTAAGGTCTTTCCGACCAATCCTATTGCAAGGAGCTATGGAATAATATTAGTTTCAATTGTCATTGCTTTAAGCTGTATATTCGGTATAAGGTCTTACTTCGTAGCTTGGGCTCATGATCCAAGCAATCGATCAGCCTTTAATATTAGATCCTAAACTGTTAAAATATTTATATAAAGGAGTATAAAAATGAGTAAATTTGACCAGGCCAAGATGCTAATGAAAGTTCGAAAGATTCAAAAAGAACTTGAAAGACAAACTTTAACTATTGAAAAAGGAGATGGTGCAGTTAAAGTTGAAATCAGTGGCGACCAAAAAATAAAGAGCATTAAAATAGATCCTCGGGCCATAGACCTAGAAGATATTGAGCAACTTGAGCTGTGGATCACAGAAGCAGTACGAGAAGCAATTAGTACAAGCCAAAAAATAGCTACCGAAAAAATGCAACCAATGATGGGAGCCCTAGGAGATCTTGGTTTATAGGGAATTATGAATTTACCTTCAGCCCTAGAAGATTTAATAGATTCTTTTAAACTACTACCTGGCGTTGGTAGCCGTTCTGCTGAACGCTACGCCAACTATATTATTAAGAGAAGTCCTGATATTGCTCAAAGGTTGGCAGAAAATTTAAATGATATTCACCAAAAAATTAAATATTGTCCAATTACTTTTGCGTTAATTAGCAGCGACCAAAACTACTCTGAACTTTATACTGATCCGAAGAGAAACAAGCAAATCGTAGCAATAGTTAGCGAGCCTTTTGATATCTATGCGATCGAAAATACTAATCAATACAAGGGAACATATCATGTCTTAGGAGGACTAATCTCGCCCCTCGACAATATTAGTCCTGAACAACTTCATATCAAGGAGCTATTGAAAAGAATCAAACAAGATGAGGTTAAAGAAGTAATCCTTGCCACTAACGTTTCTGTGGAGGGCGAAAGTACTGCACTGTATATTCAGAGTCAAATTAAAGCTAGCGGAGTTAAATTAACTCGTTTGGCTCAAGGTTTACCAATGGGAGTTGATCTAGAATATGCCGATCCAATGACTTTATCCAAAGCACTTGAAGGAAGAAGAAGTATATGATCCAAAATAAAACAAGTTTAGCAATAGACCAGTTGATCACGAGATCAAAACATATTCTCATTATTCAAGCCGAAAATCCTGATGGCGACAGTCTTGGATCAGTCCTTGGCTTAGAACAAATCTTAGGAGATAAGAACAAAGAAATAAGTTTGTATTGTGCAATTGATATTCCTGAATATCTAAGATATTTTGAAGGATGGAGCAGAGTCGAAAAAGACGTTATTTCTGACTTTGATTTAAGTATTATTGTCGATACCTCAAGCATAGCTCTTCTTCAAAAAACTAATCATAACCTTCTTAAAGCTATCAATAATAAACCATTGATTATTATTGATCATCATCAAAATAAACCAGACATCGAAGCCAAAGAAACTATTCTAGCTATTGATCCAAGTGCAGCAGCCACAACTCAAATTATTTATGAAATAGCCAATTATTTAAAATATCCAATCAATAAAGAAGCTGCCCATGTTTTAGCTTTTGGAATATTATCTGATACATTAGGGCTAACTACTCCTTCTACGACCTCATCGACAATTCGAACATTGGCAAGCTTGGTTGACCTTGGGGCAAATCTAACTAAACTCGATTCAGACCGTAAATTATCCTACCAAAAAAGTCTGAAATTACTAAAATACAAGGGCGACTTATTGAAGAGAATCGAAACATATCTAGAAGATCAAATAGCAATCATAACTATTCCTTGGAGTGAAATAAAAGAATATAGCCCAATCTATAATCCACCAATGCTTATAATGGAGGATATGAGATTAATTATAAATAATAAAGTTAGCATAGCTTTTAAGGTTTATGATGACCAAAAAATAACAGCGAAAATTCGCTCTAATCCTAATTTTCCCTATGCCAATCAATTAGCTACAGAATTTGGTGGAGGTGGACACAAATTTGCCAGTGGCTTTAAAACGACTCAATATAAAGACCTAGAACAACTAAAATCTCTCGTCATTTCTAAAACTCAAGCATTATTAAATAAACCTCCAGTCGATGAAAATATATAATACTCTCCATCGCAAAATTGAAGAAATTAAACCAATTAATGATCGAATTGTTGGAGTTTATACGTGTGGACCAACCGTTTATGATCATTCCCACATCGGACACTGGTTTAATTATGTAAGAATGGACCTATTGATCCGTACCCTTCAAGCTAATAAATATAAAGTGGATTGGGTCATGAATATTACAGACGTTGGTCATTTAACTTCAGATGCTGATGAAGGTGACGATAAAATAGAACAAAAAGCCCGCAAAGAACATCGTTCAGCCTGGGAAATTGCTGAATTTTATACAAAAGAGTTCATTGACACAATGGAACTGTTAAATATCCAAAAACCCTCCAAGATAGTTAAGGCCACAGATCATATTACAGACCAAATTAATTTAATAGTTAAGCTCGAAAAGTTAGGCTACACTTATAAGATCGATGGAGACGGAATCTATTATGATACGTCTAAATTTAAAGATTATTCTAAATTTGCCTATTTAGATCTAGACCAACAAGAAGCTGGTAAAAGATTTATGCCAAATCCGTTCAAGAAAAATCTAGCAGATTTTGCGCTATGGAAATTTAGTCCAAAAGACAGGAAACGTGATATGGAATGGGAAAGCCCCTGGGGAATAGGTTTTCCTGGATGGCACATAGAATGTTCAGCTATGAGCATGAAATATCTTGGAGACACTTTTGATATCCATACTGGAGGAATAGATCATATCCCGGTTCATCATACTAATGAAATTGCTCAAAGCACTGCTGTAACTAAAAAACCATTAGCTCATTATTGGCTCCATTCAAATCATGTCACGGTAAACAACCAAAAAATATCTAAATCACTCCATAATGGAATAACTATCGAAGAGATAGTAGAAAAAGGGTATAGTCCCGAAGTGATAAGAATGCATATTCTAGAATCACATTATCAAAGTCAATCAAAATTTAGTCTAGACGCATTATATGCTTCGGCAAGACGACTCTATGAATTGAAGTCCATGGCTGTCTTAAAATATCAACCTCAAAATAAGATAAATGATCATACAACGTTTAGCTTCAAGGAAACAGCAAATGAGATAATTAATCTCATGTCAAATAATCTTGAAAGTCCTAAGGTTTTAGCCTTTTTGAGCGAAATAGCCAACCAAGTTCTGGCGACTAAGTTAACTGAAGATATGTTACCCTATTTTAATGACTTAATACAAACTATTGATTTATTATTAGGAACTAAACTGGGAAGTGTTCCAGATATATCAACCGAAATCAAAGAGCTGATTCAAAAAAGAGAATTATTACGGAAAAACAAAGACTATAGGTCAGCCGATTTAATTCGAGACAAACTTTTAACTTATCAAGTTGAACTAAAAGACTTACCTAATAACAATACAATCTGGAATTGGGCTATTTAAAAGGTGGAGAAGTCGAATCTTTAAACTGACGATTATTAATGTCTCCTCTAGTTCGCAAAATTTCTAATATAATAATCCTTAAGCATCCTGCAACTGGTATAGCAACTAATCCTCCTACTAAACCTCCTAAACTTATTCCAATGACTAAAGATGCAAAAACTAGAAGCGGGGACATATTAGTAGAATTGGCCTGTACTTTAGGTTGAATGACATAATTTTCAAACTGTTGATACAGAATATAATAAATCAAGATTATAATTCCGGCTGAAACAGAATGGAAAAGAGCAACTAATGTAACTATAACTGCTCCAATGGTATGTCCAATCATTGGAATTAAACCACATACAAATATTACAACTATTAAGGCGATCGGATAACTTATTCCTAGCGCAAAGACTACTGGAGAAATTAAAATTGCGGCCACTGCTGCTAAAACAACTTGACCATTAACGTAACCTTTAATGACTAGATACATATCTCCCGAAACACGATCTATGAAATCATGATGGACATTAGGAACAAGTTTATTAAAATGTTTTTTCCAACGAGGTCCTTCTACAAGCATCATATAAGTTAGCACCAACACTGTTAATACGGCAAATATACTATTTCCTATGTTATATATAGTCGTAAAAATATCTCCGCCAATATTTTTCTCACGATTCGATAACTGCTTAGAAAAATTATCAATCTGAGCGCCTAGATGATACTTATGAATTAACTTGCCAACAAAGCCAGTTTTACTATTATATTCGCGAATTAAAGTAGGGGCGGCCGAAATGAAATTCTCTGTTTGCTTGACGAGGGGAGGAATAATATAAGAGATAAAAAGACCAATCAAAATCACAACCACTAGAAATGAAATAAATGTAGCTAAAGCTCTGTTGCCTTTTAACTTTCCGGGAATCAATTTAGACACACGATGGACAGGTGAGTTTAAAGCCAATGCTAAGAAAAATGCGACAGAAATTAAAATTAACGCATGACTAGCTTTATGAAATAATCCTATCAGAATTAGGAGAGCTAGAATCAATAATCCAATTTTAATAAAAGTTTCCGTTGAAATAGTAATTCGGAGCTCTTGATCTTTGTTGGGATCTTTAACTCTACTCATATCGTCATTATCCTCTTAAATAGCGCTAATCTCAACTGGATTATATTTTAAGACTTTCTTAATATATTTCGAATTTTAATTGGAATAATTTTGGCGGCAATTTTTTCGTCGTTCATAATAAGCGGAATTTTCCTAACCCCTTTAACGTTAACGGAAGCAAACGTACTAAAAATTATCTTAAAGTGCTGTTCAATTCTTCTAGGAATCAAACCTTTCGACTTACTTCCTACATTAACAAACCAACACTTTCCAGAAATATGGTTGTTACAATTATCTAGTTTTAGAACTTGGGCTTGTAGATAATATTTAGTTCTTAAATCATTTTCTCGATTCAGATCAACCAGAAATTGTTTTAGATAACTAAAACCATTTGATAGCTTTCTTACTTCACTGTTTTTATTTATCCTATAATCTAGAAAAGATCTTGAGTAGATAGTCGATTTAATTATAAAAGATACTAGACTAGTTGCTTTTATCCGATTCAAAAGATACCTATACTTTTTCCGTCTGCTAGAAATATCAAAATCATCATGATGAGAATAACCATTTATAAAGATGTAGTTATTGATTTTCTTAAATAAGGAATCATTATTTTGAATACATCTAACAGCCAGAACACTTCCGAATCCAAATGTTAATAAGTTTAATCTCTTATTTTTATAACGAAGCTTAATAAACGATGCTAAATAGTCAGAGATATTATTGATTGATGGAATCTTTCTAATCTTATACATACTATCCATCCCACCAAAACCAGGCAAATCGACAACGGTTACGTTTGAGCGTTTACTAAGATAAACCGCTAAACCAAAGTACATTTCAATATTTGAATTAAAATCATAAACAATCAAAACATTAGACTTGTTGTTTTTCATTCTAGACGGTAGATAAAGAAATCTTCCATTTAATCCGTTTAAATTAAGCGGATAGATGAAATCGAAGGGACTAACATACTTTTTAGACATATTAACTTAAATATTACATTATTCGCATTTTTATATCCAACAATATGATCCTGTCTTATTGAAATATTTAAATTTATAAGATAGAATTGAGAGATTATTAGGGCGTGGCCAAGTGGTAAGGCACCAGGTTTTGGTCCTGGCATTCGGGGGTTCGAATCCCTCCGCCCTAGCCAGATACTTAAGAATATGTCTTCATCCATAAAATTATAGCTACTCTTAAGAACAGCATTCTTACTGTTTAGAACAATCTTTTTTAGATTGCTAAAGCAATGAGAAAATACAATTTTATTTACAATAAAACTTTATGCGCCATAATAATACCAACATTACGTTTCGTTTAAGTTGGCAAAGGAGACCATTATAGAAGAATTAGGTACTAGTGGATCAGACTTTATTAAACCTACCCAAGATATTTTAGAAGTATCTATTGGAGGTGAACTAGCTAATCAAGGTTTAATGCCTGGAGATGGAGATGAGATAGAAGCTCCTAATAGTATAGTTGATTCTCTAATACCTGAATTAGAAAGCTATTTAGCTGAAAATAGTGAAAGTGAAGACCCACAATTAACTATAAACAAAGTTAGAATTGCTTTACTGAAGTTAAATATAGATCTAGGGGACATTCAAGAACTATCTGGCAGATTACAAATAGATCTTGTTCCAGATAATTCGACTGTTGAAACGTTAATAGCTAAAGATGAAGAAGCTTTAATAATTGAAGGCATAACTAAGTTTAGGGGATTAAACCAAGAGGCAGCCTTAACATTAATTGAAAATAGACAAGGTAGAGTTGTAGGAGAACATTTGGGTCAGTTTAGAGAGCTTGACCACAGTGCAATAGCTTTGGCTTTGATTGAAGGAGGTCAAGGTTGGGTTGTGGCAGAAAACTTAGATAAGTTTAGAGGACTTAACCATAATGAAGTAGTTAGAGCTTTAATTGAAAATGGACAAGGTGGGGCAGTAGCAGAACATTTGGGTCAGTTTAGAGAGCTTGACCACAGTGCAATAGCTTTGGCTTTGATTGAAGGAGGTCAAGGTTGGGTTGTAGCAGAACATTTGGGTCAGTTTAGAGAGCTTGATCACAGTGCAATAGCTTTGGCTTTGATTGAAGGAGGTCAAACTAGAGTTGTGGCAGAGTATTTAAATAGATTTAATGAATTAACCCCAGAAATAGCTAAAGCCATAATTGAAAATAGACAAGGTTGGGTAGTGGCAGAGCATTTGGGTCAGTTTATTGATGTTAACCATGATACTGTAGCCTTAAATTTAATTGAAAATGGACAAAGTAGAGTTGTAGCAGAGCATTTAGATAAGTTTAATGGATTAGGTTCAGAAGTAGCCTTTGCATTAATTAAAAATGGAGAAGGCGAGGCCACGATAGGACATTTGGGTCAGTTTAGAGAGCTTGATCACAGTGCAATAGCTTTGGCTTTGATTGAAGGAGGTCAAGGTTGGGTTGTGGCAGAACATTTAGATAAGTTTAATGGATTAGACCCAAAAGTAGCTCGAGCTTTTATTAAAAATGGTCAAGTTGAAATCGTCATACAGCATATAAAATTATTGAATATTAGTATGGGGGAGCTATTTAAAGCTATTATATAACTTAGATCTTATTAAAAATGGTCAAGTTGAAATCGTCATATAACGTATAAAACTATTGAATCTTAAAGTTTATATGTAGATAGAATTTACTGTGGTTAGAGTAAAATTATAGGAGTTAAAATAAGCCTGGATGCATATTATGATTCAATCAATTCTTTTGCTGAACAACAACAGATTAGTGGCTTGATTTAAGCCTAGCAGCTTACAATTAGTATGCCATAAAAACGTATATGAGTTTTTATTTTTAATAAATAATTAGTACAATTAACTACTATGGGTCCCAGAAAATCAAATAAACACATAGACATCATTAACACTAGAAATTATCGCCCAAGAAATAGATCTAACGTAACACAGACGTCATATCGTTCAATCAAGCCTAACTCGCCAAGCCGTGGCAATATCAGTTCCACCCCAAATTTAAATAACTTATCCAGACGTCAACAAAAAAATCGTCATTCCAAAAAAAGACTCATTTTTAAAATTATGATTCCTTTACTAGTAATAATAATAGGTGGAGTCACTTTATATAGTTGGTATATTAATAATCAAATCAAAAGAGTCCAAGTAAATGGTTTAAGTTCATCGGTTGGTGGAGCCGAGAATATTCTCATTGCAGGCTCAACTACTAGATGTGGCTTAAAGGTTCAAAATGCTCAATGGGGATTTTGTTCTGATGGAGTTACTGGAGTAAATAGCGATATAATAATGGTCGTTCATCTAGTTCCCGCTACGCATTCAATTACTTTATTATCTATTCCTAGGGATACATTTGTTCCTAATGCTAGAGCTGGAGCCGAAGCATTTAAAATAGATGCCGCTTTATATGAAGGTCCTAGTCAATTAGTAAATGCCATTGAAGAAGATTTTGGAATACCAATTCAACATTATGTTGAACTTAACTTTGATGGTTTTGTAAACGTCGTTAATGCTCTCGGTGGAATTAAAATGAATTTTCCGTTACCTGTTTATGATGCTTATTCTCATTTAGACATTAAACAAGCTGGCTGCACACAATTAAACGGACTTACTGCCCTACAACTCATTAGGGCTCGTCATCTCCAATATAAGCCAGCATCAATAACCACCAACAATACAGCCTACTGGCCATATGAAATTCAAAGTGATATTGGTCGTATCGCTCGTACACATGAGTTCTTAAAAGTTTTAGCAAGCTCTGTTCAGAAGCAAGGAATCGGCAACCCAATCAAAGACGAACAATTAGTTTCTACTATCTTGCCTAATGTCACAATCGATTCTGCGTTAACAGACACAACTATATTAAGCCTCATTAACGATTTTCATAATTCTAATTTTAGTAATGCTCCCGAGTTTACACTTCCTATTGCAGTAACACCTTTTGGCAGTTATTACTATGATTCCTATGATTATGGCGACGTTGTGTTTCCAGTCGAACCAACTGATAACCAAATCATAGATAAATTCCTAGGATCTTCAAATACAATAGATAACTTGAATGGCAAGACTCTACCAAATCCTAGTTCAATAACTGTTAGTGTTATGAACGGCAGTGGCATATCGGATCAAGCGACTACTACCGCTAACGATCTCAAAAAACTTGGTTTTAATATTTCCCAAATTGGAACCGATACACCCAACAGTACTCAAGCCAACGAAACAGTTATCTACTATTCATCTCTAAAAGATGAACCGCAAGCCGAAGCAGTCGAAAAAAGTCTTAGTGGGTATGTCATAATGTCCTTAGATCCAAGCATGGTTAGTAGTGGTTCTAATATAACCGTCCTGACGGGAACTAGTTTAAGTGTCATAGGGATACCCACGACATCTTCGAACGGCTCCAATACAAATAGTAGTTTAGCCCAAACATCTACTCAAACTAATCCGGTGACTTCATCTAATCCATCCAATGGATTTTCAGCTCCAAGTGCTTCTAACGAAGCACTTACACCTTGGGATCCAAGAGCCTGCAAAAGCTAATCGAACTTACCCTAAAGAAGAACTACTACAACCAACACTCATCGATAGATTAATGGCATAAGACGTATAGTTAGCAATCATCCCATTACATGCATAAATATTTGTATTAGCAATATTCGGAAGATCACAGTTATAGTTTAGGCTCATATTCGAACCGGATAATTGGCCAAGTGCACCATTGCAAGATAAACTATTGGAAATAGAACTCAGAAGAGGAGAATAACAATTCTGACTAATTGCAGAATTAAAAATTGTGCCATCACAACTTAAAATCACATTTCCTGATGGATTCAGCGCAGGCTCACAATCCATACCAGTTATCGTATATTCCGAGCTAAGAGGCACCAACGAAATACTAGTTTGACAAGATAAAGATTCTCTAGGATACAATTCGCTCACGGATGGCTCCGAATTATTAGTCGTAACTTTAGGTATTGAGTTTTTTTTATACGAATTTAAATGAACTATATTGTTTTTAGAATTATTCTTAAACACAAATAAGCTAAATGCTACTATCATAATCAAAACCAGGAAGACTCCTAACAAGATTCTAATAGTTTTGAATGATTCTATTTTTTTCATAATTATTTATATCAAAGCCTAGACTTAATATAATACACCCTTATAAAATTACACTCAAAAAGAACTATATGCATACTTTGCCTCTCATCCCTTATAATTCAAACATGTTATAGTTATCACATGAGCGCTCTTCTTGGTTTGATAGCCGCATTTGGATGTGCAATTTTTAATGGAATTGCTGTTATCTTAGAAAAAAATGGGGTAGACCAGCTGACACCAAATAAATATGATGTCAACCTATTGTGGCAATTAAAGAATAACTATCCATATATCATTGGAATAATTTTTGATTTAGCGGCCTGGCTCTTGACGATCTATGCGGTCCACACCCTTCCTCTATTTATAGTTCAACCAATTATAGCTCTCAGTATAATAACTACAGTTGGTCTGGAAAGTCTTCTTTATAAAAGAATAATCACCCCTAAAATGATAATGTCTTTTCTGCTAATTGTATTTGGATTAATCCTACTAACTACAGTCGCCAACACACAAGGCACTCCGACTATAACCAATCAATTAAAATGGATAGTTAGTTTGTTCCCGTTAGTCTTAATTTTATCTGGCATAATACTCTTAAAAATCAAAAGTAAAACTGCCCTAGCTGTATTAAGCGGGTTAAGCTTCGGGGGGGTATCGATAGCTGGGAGAGCCTTAGAAATTCATGGATTAAATATTAGTCTAGCGTTGGAACCCTTGTTCTGGGCTATTGTAATGTATGGCTTAGTTGGAATTTATTTTTTTACCATAGCCCTTCAAAGAAATATTGCATCAGTCGTTAATGCCATAATGGTAGGAGCTGAAACCATTTTCCCAATAATTATTGGTATTCTATTTTTAGGAGATAGACCCTTTAATAATAACTGGTTTGTGGCAATTGCTGGAGCATCCTTGATCATCGTGGGAACAATTATAATGAACCTCGAATTTAAATTTCCGTTAGAGTCGAAATTTAGCAAATAATATATTAAGTACAACCAACTCTTTAATATAACCTATAAATATTTGACAGGCATTACTTTATAGATTACGATATACTAATTTTAACAACAATTATATTATGAACCGTAAAATATTAAATACATTCTATAAATTTACAATGCCGTATTATTACCAATTTCTTATTGGATCATTAGGAGCCTTCCTAGCTGTTATTGCTCAAGATATTATACCTCCGTATATAGTTTCCAAAGTTTTTTTAAAAATTGAAGCACTTTATGCCACTCATGCTGCAATAAAATTTCAAAATCTAGAAATTTATCTTGTGTTATTCCTAGGATCAATGGTCCTTGGGCTGATTCTTTGGAGAATACAGGGACTATATGTCTGGAAATTTGAGATTAATTCTTCCCGAGATATGATAGTCCATATTTTCAAGCACCTTGAGCATCAAGGTTATATATTTCATTCAAATCGATTTGGTGGAGCATTAGTCTCTCAAGCCAATAAGTTTATTAGCGCCTACGAACGAATGATGGATGAATTAATTTGGAGCATTATTCCAGGAATTACCTCTATTTTAGCGTCTTTTATCGTTTTACTTTTTGTTTCTAAAATGTTTGCATTTATCTTACTCGGAGTCGTTATTGCATACATCGTCATAATGTGGTTTCGAATTAGAAATCAGTTAGGTTACAACCAAAAAGAATCTATAGCTGAAAGTGAGCGAACAGCTGCACTAGCAGATGCAATTACTAACATTTCTAATATACGAACTTTTGGTAATGAGGAGTACGAATTAAAACGATTTACAAAATATGCCGATAATACCAAACAAGCTTATTCTAAACTTTCGATTGAAACATTTAAAAATGAGTCGATTAGTCATTTTATAACTTCCGGATTTAGGGTGTTAGCACTATTTTTTGGCATATTTGCAATAACTAAAATCGGATCAAGTGCTAGTGTACTTTATCTTGTGATTAGTTACTCTTCGGCAATTATGGACCGAATTTGGCAATTTGGACGGGTTGTCCGTAATATAAATCGTTCTTTCGGGGATGCTTCTGAAATGAATCAGATACTGGAGATGGAACCAGAGATCAAAGATTCCCAGATTGTCCATAAATGTCTTATTCATCGCGGAGGGATCGCATTTGAAAATGTAAACTTTCGACACCAAGGTTCTCGAACCAACCTATTTAAAAATATTAATTTAAACTTTAAGCCTGGCGAAAAAATAGGTTTAGTTGGCCCAAGCGGTGGAGGAAAAACGACAATTACAAATCTTTTGCTTAGGCAGTTAGAAATATACTCGGGTTCAATTAAAATAGATGGTCAGGATATTAGAGATATTAGTCTTAAGGATTTAAGACAAAATATATCCTATGTCCCCCAAGAGCCAATTCTGTTTCATAGAAGTATAAAGGAAAACATTGCTTACGGTAATTTGAGAGCTACAATGCAAATGATCGAAGCCGTGGCTAAAATGGCCAGTGCTGATCAATTTATTAATGACTTGCCAAATGGATATGATACACTGGTAGGAGAAAGAGGAGTCAAATTATCGGGAGGGCAACGACAACGAATTGTAATTGCTCGAGCCATGCTTAAAAATGCACCGATCTTAATCTTAGATGAAGCTACTAGTGCTTTAGATAGCGCCAGCGAGGAAATAATACAAAGTGCTCTCTGGAAATTAATGGATAATAGAACAACTCTAGTTATTGCGCATAGACTTAGTACTATCCAGGGTATGGATAAAATTCTAGTTCTGGATAAGGGAAAGGTTTCAGAATTTGGAACTCATAACGAACTTATCTTGAAAAACGGTTTATATAAAAAATTGTGGCAAAAACAATCAGGCGGGTTCCTAAAATAGTTGTTTGTTATAGACGCAAATATCTGTTATAATAGATTATTATGCCCTCAATCGATTCTTTGCCGGTATTTAAATCCGAAGGACTTGTCTATGACCTATATCCAGATCGCTTAATAGCAAATTTAGACGACGACCGAGTCCTTGCTGCAATCGGTTCTTTTGCAATTAATGGGAGAGAACTGATGGATCAGTTTAGCCCTACTGATCAATTATTTGGCGGGGCAATGTCTCGAGTTTATCGTCTTGGATCAATTTGTTGCAAATACTCATCAGATTTCACCCCTAAAAATAAATTTTTAAAGCCAGAAGACTTGTCGTTACAGTTTCAATTCTTGGATCATCTCCAAACTGTCGTTAATAGTTATGAGCTAACAGTGCCAGATCAAATTGCAGTATTTAAAAATAAGGATGGAGAATATTTAAAATTAGAAAGCTATATTCCAGATCATCTAACCTTATCCAAATTTAGAAACAAACTTAATCCTGAAGATAAGTCAGCTTTTTTATACGAAATTGCCCGTCGTGTAAAAAGTTTAAGAAACACGTCACCATTTTTGGCAATTGGTCTAAATGATTTAATCGATGATAATGCTCAATATCCAAATCCGTCAAATATTCTAGTTCCCGATACTCCTGATCTAGATTTTTACGGACAACCCTTTGTTATTCTTGATCAGCCTAGTTCAGAAATACATCTTAATCGTCTCCGAGCTCTTCGATCCTATCTAAAGTTAAATCGCAAGGCATAGATTGTTCAAAGAATTCCAGAGGTTTTATTACAATTATAATATATGACCCCAAGAAACTTTCCAGCCCTTTTTAAATATTGTGCTACCAAACAAAACAATCACCCATTGGTTTAATTAATCCTAATTGTAAAAAGTATCACAATTCTGCCTAGACATTAAGCAACCTTGGATCTACCATTAATCTACTAGACCAGGATTTTTTGCCGTTATAATACTTAAGCTTCATTGATCATTCTTGCCAAAAGCAACTCTCTTTATAATGACATCCTTCATATTGGCCATTAAAGCCATTGTTATTTTGTACTCACCATATTTATCATTAATGGCATCCATGGCCTGAGCAATCTTAATGGAATTATAGGTGTTGCCAAATAAACTCTGTTGAGCAAGCTGGATAGAATTAAGACCATAGACGCTAACACCTAATTCTCGAACAGGTTGTCCTAATAAAATTAAATTCAGTAAACTAAAAACAACTTGATAAATATCAGGTGTTGCGTATAACTGATAACCTGGATGACTGTGTTTCATTACAACGGTTCCATCGATTAATTTTAAGAAAAGCTTAATACCTTGACCTGAATAACCCTTAGCCCTCATTCGTCTACCAACCTTTTCCGATAACTTCATTAGTATTCGAGCTAGTTGATCTAAATCGGTTGTCTTTTGGGCCAAGGTGTATTGCGCCCCGAAACTCTTCCGATTAAAATTAATAGTGTCAATTTCATAACCCCTTAACCTTAGATACCAATAATAACCATTTATACCCCTAAATACTTCTTTTTGAAGTTTGTCGAGACTAGCGTTCAAAAAATCACGTCCTGAATAAATACCGGCTAAGTTCAGGCGAGCCTGATATCGATAATTAATGCCAGGAAGATCTAATAAAGACAATTTATCAAAAACGCTCTCTAAATTAGTGCCATCAATTCGATCCAAGCCATCAGGTTTATGAAGCGAAGCGGCTAATTTGGCTTGGAAAGGATTATTCCCGATTCCGACATTAATGGTTATATACTGTCCTATTTTGAATTTAACATCTTCTTTTATGGCCTGTCCAATCTGCTCCAAGCTAAAACCTTTTCTAAGAAGAGCTGATCCTCGAAAATCAATTAAGAATTCATCCACGGAACGAGCCTCTATTTTATCTGTATAGCTTAAAAGTAATTGCCTAAAACGACGATGAACATCAAAATACTTATCGGGATCTGGCGTTAGAACAATTAGTCCGGGAAAAATCTGCCGGGCTTGACTTACATTAAGCCCCAACTTAATACCAAGAGCTTTAGCCTCATACGACGAAGCTATAATCATCCCATGTGGGGTATCATAGGCCGCTATTGCTACCGGTTTATTCCTAATTAAAGGATTAGCCTGTTGTTCAACGATTGCAAAACAACTATTAAGATCGACGTGCATAAAGGTTGCCCGACTAGCATTAATCGGCATTTCCATCGCTAATAACCTCCAGATTCCAATGCAAATTATTAGAATTAAAATTGAGTCTCATCCAGATTGAATTAGTTTTATCAATTAATTCAAAGATATGATGAGCCACTTGACCTTCTTTTATCTGATGATGATAGCCGATACTACCAACTTCATATTCAGTATTATTCCAGATAATTAAATGGGGTCGAGCAACCCTTTTGCGAGCTGAATAATACATAACTACACTAACTTCCTCATCAATAACTTGACGCATAACAACCTCCAATAGACATTAAATTAAAAGGGAACTACCGCTTATTAAATTTTAATTCATTATAAAGACCATCGAGATGGCCAGAGACGTCAATGACGCCTAAATTGTAATAAGCTTACGAGAAAGAAGAGCCGGAGGTTCAGCTCCCGTACTGCTTAGTATCTACTATAAACCTTTCTGGTTATGTTTCAAGACCCTATAAATATTGCTTAGACCGAGCAATTATTAAAGCCGGAACCCCTACAATAAGGGGAGCCCAGAAATTTAGAAGTCTGAAAATTAAAACGGTTGCAATAGTTTCAGGTAAACCTAAGCCATAGGCTAGAAATGCTCCAACTAAGCCAGCTTCAACACTTCCGAGTCCACCTGGAGCGGGAATTAAGGAACCAAACCAAATAGCGGCGCTATAAATAATCATAACTGCCAGTATATTGAGGCTAGCAGAAACTGTTCTTAAGCTAAGATAAAGTGCCAAAATATTAAACAAGGCCAACATTAATTGAGACCCAAAACCAGCTAAAACGCGAAGTGGTTGATCTCGATAAAAAACTAATTGTTGAATAAAGCTTCTCACTAATTTAATAATTCTGGTTCGAATCTTTTTTAGTAAAAATAAAAAAGTAATTAGGATAATTAAGCTGAAACTAACGATAACAATCCCATCAAAATCGAGCCTAGCAAACTTCAATCCAAGTCCATGATGAATGACAAGTAAAAAAACTAGCAAAAAAATACTAGCAATTATCCCCATAATATTATTGACACCGACCGTTGCTGCAGCCTGCATTGGTTTCGATCCAGTGCGCCGTAGATACAAGTAGTTAGCGCCAATAGCACCAATTCCAGCTGGCAAAAGTTTGTTAAGGGTATTAGAAGCAAATTGAACCAATAAAGTTCGACCTAGCTTTAATCTTCTAAAAGACAGGACAAAATAGCTTAAGGCTGCCATTAAAAATGAGCCCAAAACAATTAATAGGATAAGTCCATATTGTCGATAGTCAGATAAATGAAGATACTTGAAACTACTCCTAAGAGACGAAACCTGATTGATGATAAATAGACCAAATAAAGCCACAATAATCAAATAGATAATTCTTTTCCAATGAATCTTGATGTTAGATAGCTTCTGATCCATGCAATTATTATCTTATCATTTGACTTGAACAGCAAATTAATCAAAGCTTTAAGCTAGTTCTAAGCAAAGCAATCTTAAATCAAGCTAAACGAAGGATTAAATATGCAAACCATTTATAGAGGAATCAAAAACGCTTTTCGAAATTATACTCGTCTGATAGCAATTATCGTTATCATTGGGCTAGCTATTGGATTATCGCTATCGATGGTAGTTGCCCGTCAAGCAGTTAGTTCTAAGATTAATACAATTAATTCTAAAGTTGGAACCACTATTACCATTACTCCGGCAGGGATTGTTGGGTTTTCAGGAGGCGGCAACCCTTTAACGACGCAGCAAATTAATCCTATTAGCAAAGATAACAACGTCATTAATGTCCAAGAAAATCTTAACGACCGACTTAAAAGTAATGAGACTAATTTAACTTCAGGTCTAAAGCTCGGTGCTTTAGGTCGTCGATTTGCCGCAATTAGCAATTCTGTCGGAGGTTTTGGATCCTCTCAATTAAATTTTAGTCCACCAATAACTGTCCAGGGAACTACCAACCCAACGAATTTAAATGGTTCGGTCGGTGGCGGGAACTTTCAGCTCATATCAGGTTCAGTATTTAGCTCTAACTCTAATGCAAACGTAGCCTTAGTGGGTCAAGCTATTGCTAACCAGAATAATTTAAAAGTAGGTTCAACTTTTAAAGCTTATAATACAACTATTACTGTAATTGGAATCTTTAAGTCTGGAAACTCATTTTCAGATAATCAAATAATAATGCCCCTCGAAACTGTTCAGACCTTAAGTTCAGAGCCCAATGATCTTAGTAAGGTTATTCTAACGATCGATAATATCAATAACCTAACAGCTGTTACCAATCAAATTCAGAAACAATTAGGTAGTTCGGCCACCATTACTAATTCCATCCAAACAGCCCAGAATACGATTGCACCTTTACGTAATATTCAAGACATTACACTCTATACAGTTATTGGTACGGTTGTCGCAGGAGCTGTAATTATCTTCATGATCATGGTTATGATAGTTAGAGAACGTCGTAAAGAAATTGGAATCTTAAAAGCGATTGGTGCAACTAATTTAAAAATTATTTTTCAGTTTATGGTAGAATCTCTAACCTTAACCTTGATTGGAGCTTTAATTGGAATAATTATCGGTGCTATCGCGGCAACTCCAATCACAAATCTACTGGTATCAAATTCTAAGTCTAGTTCTAACTCAAATATTAGCTTTAATAGGGGCGGAGGATTTGGAGGAATTGGAGGGGGTAATGCTAATTTTAGATTTACTCGACCTGCGCATAGTGGAATTATAGGAGGAGTAAAAAATAGCTATCGCGATATTCATGCTATCGTTGGTTGGTCAATCATCATAGATGGAGTAGGTGCAGCGCTCGTCATTGCCCTTGCCGGAAGCATTTTAGCCAGCTACAGCATATCGAGAATTAGCCCTTCGGAAGTAATAAGAAATGAATAGAGGATACAATGATTGAAGTTAAAAAATTATCGAAAGACTTTAAAACTCCATCCGGGACAGTCCATGCACTATCTAATATTAATTTTAAATTAAAAGCTGGACAATTTGCTAGCATCGTTGGAAAAAGTGGAAGCGGCAAAACAACACTACTCGGTCTATTGGGGGGACTAGATAAAGCTAGCAGCGGTCAAATAATCGTCGACGATCAGGACTTAAGCGCTATGACCCCCCATCAATTAATATCTTATAGATGCTTAAGGATTGGTTATGTTTTTCAGGGTTATAATCTAATTCCAAACTTAAATGCTCTTCAAAATGTAATGTTACCCATGGAGTTTGCGAAAGCACAGCTCTCAGCAAGCAAAGCTCGAGCTAAGGAATTATTAAAAGAAGTTGGACTAAATGAATCTGAAATGGAACGTAAACCCAGTTTACTCAGCGGAGGACAACAGCAACGAGTTGCTATCGCTCGTGCTCTAGCCAATAAGCCCAAGCTTATCCTAGCTGACGAACCCACCGGCAATTTAGACTCTCTCAACGGTAAGAAAATTTTTGATTTGCTCCATAATCTGGCTAAGACCAATGATACTACCATAATTGTAGTTACTCATGACCTTGAGATTGCTGGGAAAACCGATATAAAGTTTAAGATAGAGGACGGCAAATTAAAGCAATGAATGACGACAATACAACCACTAAACCTGAAACTATTTCAACCAAGACTCATCATATACCCCAAACTGTTACTATTAAACAATCACATTTAATATATGTGCTATTGACTATAATTCTAATGATTCTAAGCTTTTGGGGTGGAGTCATCTTCAATAATCATCAAATCAGGAATAGAAACACTAACACTATCGCTAGTTATAGAATTCAGCATCGGATCAAAAAACATCGACTTATCTTTAGAGGAACAATTACTAAAGTTAGTGCGAATAGCATAACGGTTTCCAACAACCTTAGTGGTCAAACTAAAACCATTACTATTTTAAGCTCAACTTTAATCCTTAATTCATCCGGTCAAACCATTCCAGAAAGTAGCTTAAGTCCTAATCAAAATGTACTGGTTCGACTAAACAGTAGTCAAACTTCGGCCGTAAGAATCATTCTTAATAACCCAAATACTGGATCCAATACGGCTAACTAACAATATTTTGCAGACTATACTTAAATTAAATTAAGCCGAAGCTAAAAGTTAAGAAACGCTTATAGCCAGTGATCTAATAGCTATTCGTTTATTATGTGCGGCAGTCTAAAATTGAATAATTTGTACCGATTGACTGCATAGAGGCGCATAATATCAAAGCATGATTAGTAATTTCTAGAACTTAATAGATCCAAGCTTCCTCTAGAGGTAATATTTAATATTTAAGCTATTTCTCATTATTTTGCTTATAATAACTACTATGCGAATATTAGTAGTGGAAGATGAACCAAAGATTGCTCAGAGCCTTAAGAGAGGACTTGAGCTTAAGAGCTATGCAGTTGACGCTGTTCATGACGGAGATAGTGGCCTAGCGTACGCTCGAGACGATGACTATGATTTAATTATTTTAGATCGAATGCTTCCAGGCAGTATTGATGGAACTGAAATCTGTCGTAAACTGAGGGAAGAGAAGATAAATACTCCTATAATCATGCTAACTGCCAGAGGGACAATTGGCGATAAAGTTGAGGGCCTAAACTTGGGAGCAGATGATTATTTGGTTAAACCATTTGCTTTTGATGAATTAATTGCTCGAGTTCAAGCTCTCCTAAGACGTCCTCAGGTTAACCTTGGAACTGCCCTAACGATCGATAACTTAAGCTTAAACCCACATACCTACGAAGTTAAACGAGGCCCCAACATCATTAAATTGTCTCATAAAGAATTTGCGCTTCTGGAATATTTAATGCATCATCAAGATCAGATTATATCAAAGGATCACTTAGTTAATCATATCTGGGACGAAGATTCAAATATCTTACCCAACACAATTGAGGTCTATATTGGCTATCTTAGGAATAAAATCGATCGACCATTTCCTAAATATAAACCGTTAATTCATACATTGCGTGGTTTTGGGTATAAACTAAGTCTGAAATAATGTTTAAGTCAGCAACCTTTAAACTAACCGCCTGGTACCTTTTAATCGTTATGTTAATTAGTTTGTTCTTTAGTGTAGCGGTTTATAATGTTGGAACAAACGAAATAGCTAGTACGATCAGAACACAATCTGAACGAATTTATTCGGAATTTCCAGTATTTGAAAGCAATCCAATTCTACACCCCAAAAGTGATGTTTCAAATGGCGATCATCTTCTTTTAATTCGATTAATATTCTTCAACATCATTGTCTTACTCTTTTCAGGTTTAGCTAGTTATCTATTGGCTATTAAGACATTAGAGCCAATTGAAGAAGCCCACGAACACCAAAAACGCTTTACGGCTGATGTTAGTCATGAGCTTCGAACTCCACTAACAGCTCTTAAAATGGAAAGCGAAGTGAGTCTATTAAATCCAACACCAACTATTGAGGATCTCAAACAAACGATTGTTAGCAATTTGGAAGAAGTTACAAAATTGGAAGAATTAATTAATAATCTCCTACGTTTAAGCCAACTTGAGTTTGATGAAATACGTCAAAACTTTAACTCAATTAACCTCAAAACCATTATCGATGATTCTCTCCAGCAAGTTGATAAAATTGCCCAAAATAAAGGGATAAAGATTGAAGCAACCAAGATTCAGGAAGTCCTTATTACAGGTGATCAAAAAAGCTTAACCCAGATGGTAGTTATAATCTTAGACAACGCTATTAAATACAGTCCTAAAGACAGCTTAATTAGCGTCAAGACAAAACAAACCTCTAAATCAACTGAAATCGAGGTAATTGATCAAGGGACAGGAATTTCAAAAGAAGACTTAATTCATATTTTCGACCGATTTTATCGAGCCGATCAATCCAGAACTAAGAATGAGCACAAGGAAGGCTTTGGTCTAGGTTTATCAATAGCTAAAATGATTAGCGATATTCATAACATTGAATTAGTTATATCGAGCATCCCCGGCAAAGGAACAACAGTCAGAATAATCTTTAATAAAGATTAGAATTTTTCTCTAATATGATTAAAACTAAAGTCCCAAGTAGCGTCTGATTTTTTATGAGGATTAAAAATATTCTTCTCGTCAAAAATATTTTTAACTTCTTTGAATAGATCTAGAATTTCACTTCCAAATTGTTGCTTAAGCCAAGGTCCCCGAACTAATCCATCGTTATGTTCGGCCGATAGTGATCCATTATAGTGGAGAACTAATTCGTCTACTTCTTTCATAGCGGGCAATAATTTCGCACGGTCTTTCTTATCCTCTAGCTTCATAAGAGGAATAATATGAAAATTACCATCACCCATATGGCCAGCTATAGTTGCAAACAATTTATATTTCACAATTATCTTACGGAGCTTCGGCAAGAAATCTGTTAAATATTGAGGCTGGACAATTAAATCGTCGATAAAAGGAGCGGTGTGCTTGTCTTTAACTTTACTTCGTAAAAGATTGAAGCTTTGACGACGCATGACCCAGAACTTCATGCTAGAACCTTCAGTCGGGTCTTCTTCGAAACCATTAATCTCGTAACGGGCCTTATAACCCTTAAGATCTTTATGAAGATCACGCACCTTTTGACGAACCTCTGCTTCGCTATCGGCATTAAACTCAACCATTAAAATTAGTTTAGGAATACCTCTCATAAGTTGTAGCCCATCCGGGATCAAAGATATCAATAAAGCCACAAATTTTTTTAATCCTAGTAACTTTAAGAAGCTAGGCATAAAACGAATCGATAACCAAAGGGTCTGATCATCAAAAGATTCAAAAGTGGCCGGTTTATAACTTAGTACTTTTGGTATTAATTCACCAAGATCATCAATATTTTTCAAAAAAAGAACTAATAGACCAGAATGCTTTTTATGGGGCACTAGGCGATAATTAATTTCACTAATCATACCGAGCGTTCCCTCCGAACCAACAAATAATTTTGTTAGATCAAAAATACCAGTTGAACGATCCCATACCTCCCAAAGTGTATATCCCATCGAATTTTTGGAAACGTTCGGTTTGGCGGCCTTAATCTTGTCGTAATTATCTTCACATAACTGATAAACCCGTTTATAGATATTACCTTCAAAATCCTTCTGCTTAATCTTCTGGTCTAATTCTTGTTTAGTAAGTGGCTTGATTAAATATTCTTGACCATCAGCCAAAATCACTTTGAGAGAGTTAACAAAGTCTTTAGTCTTACCAAACTCTAGAGATTTTTCTCCTCCAGAATTGTTGGCGGCCATCCCTCCCACCGTAGCCAAATCTCGTGAAGCAGGGAAAGTTGGCATTAATGACCCTTTCTTAAAAGTCTCTACCTCAAAATCCCGATAATATACTCCTGGTTGAGTTACGGCATAATCTTTAGTGACCTTAATGATTTTGTTAAAATGCTTTGTAAAATCCAGAATAATAGAGTCATTAATAGCCCCACCAGCCATATCTGTTCCTGCGGAACGACCCGTAATTGATAAATCTGGATTATGATCCTTATTTTGTGATACATACCGAACAACTTGACTAATATCACTCACGTCAACTGGTTCTATAACAACCTTTGGCTTTATCTCAAATAAAGAGGCATCATGACTATAAAATTCAAGTGTCTCCGAATCATCTTTAAGGGCACCCTTAAGTTTTAAATTCTTAAGCTCATCGACTAAATTCGACATTTTTTTCCTTTAATTTTTAATTTATTATTTTAGCTAACCTTAACTTTATAATATATCTTTAGCTTATATCTTTCAACTCTCAGACTTTTGTCGGTCATTTCGACCCTCTGTTTTTAATAACTACTAGCTAGTGCTTCTTGCTCTCATTTTATTTATCTCTCAATTAACAGAGAATAGGCAAATGTTAAATTTAATAACATCAATTTTATGGATCAGAAAATCAATCAATCCTTAATAGATATAATGTTTACACATATAGAATAAAATATATAAACGGTCATAAAACGCTCAATAATACGTTTTCTTTTTATGCTTATTTTTTGATATGATAGAGAAGATGCATAGTAGAAAAGTACTTATTGTCGGTGGAGGGTTTGGGGGTGTTAAGGCGGCATTAGTCTTATCTCGCGATCCGAGATTTAAAGTTACTCTTTTGTCGGACTCAAAAGATTTTGTTTATTATCCCAAACTATACCAAGCCGCTACCGAAGACATCAAATCAAAGTCAATTATAGATTTAAATGTTTTTTTTAGAGACAAGAAAGTTAATATCATTATCGATAAAGCCATCAGTTTAGATCGCAATGCAAAACAGGTTATTACCGAGAAGAATCTTAAACTTGATTATGACAGTCTCATCTTGAGTCTTGGCTCTAAAACAAACTATATGGGAATCCCGGGACTTGATCAATATTCATACGAGATCAAAAGCATAGCTAGCATTAAGCGCTATAAAGAACACCTGCACCAACAACTCGTAAAAAATCATCGAACCGATCTTAACTACTTTATAATCGGGGCTGGACCAACCGGTATTGAACTTGCCGGAAGTCTGTCTAAATACCTTCAGGCAATTATTAAAAATCATAATTTAAAAAGTCATAAGCCCCGAATTACAATTGTCGAAGCCGCTCCTAAATTATTGCCTCTTTTCCCGGTAGACACTTCCCGAATGGTTAAAAAAAGACTAAAAAGATTAGGCGTAACGGTTCTAACCAAATCATTTGTGAAGGAATTAACGGCAAATCATATTAATATCAATGACCAGCTTCTTCCGACCGAAAGTGTGGTCTGGACAGCGGGGGTTGGATTAAATGATTTTTATGCTAACAATAACTTCGCTTTAAGTTCCAATCATAAAGTATCAGTTAATGTTTATCTAATGGCCGAAAGAGATATTTATGTCATCGGAGACAACGCTAATACACCCTATAGTGGTATGGCTCAAACTGCTCTTCGAGATGGTAAATATGTGGCCGTTAATTTAATTCGGGAACTTGATCATAAAAAACCCAAAAACTACTATGTTAAAAAACCGGTCACAATTATTCCTGTAGGCTCAAATTGGGCCGCTATGATTTACGGAAAGCTACGCATCTATGGGTTTATAGCATCTATTTTTCGAGAACTAGCAGATATCGTTGCCTATCGAGAATTAGAAATTAATGACCGTGAAATAAAACGAATCATTTTTGAGACTAAGATCGAAGAAGAATGCCCAGTCTGTCAAATTGCAATTGATGCTAAGTACCTAGGTTAAATGTATTACAATTAGTAGATGGCAATTCAAGATTTTAAGACTCGTTACTCAGCCTTAAATACCGAGCAAAAAAAAGCCGTCGATCAAATCGAAGGACCCTTAATGGTAATAGCCGGACCAGGAACGGGCAAGACGGAAGTTATTGCACTTCGAATCGCTAACATCCTCCTAAAATCTGATGCTTCACCCGAGAATATCTTATGCTTAACTTTTTCTGATGCTGGAGCTAACGCGATGCATGACCGTCTCTTAAAGTTAATCGGGAAAACGGCAAACAGAATTACAGTTAGCACCTATCATAGTTTTGCTCAGGAAATTATTCAAAGATCAACTACTCAAAGTATCGATTATCTAGGCTATCGATCAATTAGTGAAATAAGCCAACGTCACTATATTTATCAAATCCAAACTAAGCTTCCTTATCATAATCACTATCGTGACGAATCCTATGGAGATAAATTATTAAAACTAATCCAACAATTTAAACAAGCCAACCTTAACCCCGAAAATCTTGATCAAATTATTAAACAAAATTTAACAACGATTAAACTAATAGATAAAATTCTTGCTCCCCTTAGCCCTAATCTCGGAAGAGTTAGTAAAAAATCAGTTTCTAGTTTTGAGGTTTTATTAGATAAACTACTGGAACAAAATAGGACAGATTCTCTGAGCTTAACTGTAATTACATCGCTTCAAGAGGCGCTAAAATTTTATGACATAGACCAAAAGACTCAACCACTTTCAGCCTTTAAAAAAATATATATAGAAATAAACCAGCAGGGCATAGCTGTTTTTAAGAATAAACACCTTACAACCTTGCTTGACGATTTTAATCTAATCTATCGATCATACCAAAGTTTACTGAGCGAAAATAAACTTTACGACTACAATGATATGATCCTATTTAGTCTCCGCATCCTCAAAACTTATCCGAAAATAAAAAGTGAATTAGAAGAACAATATCAATATATTTTACTTGATGAATATCAAGACACCAATGAAGCTCAAGCCGAACTAGCCAAGGCACTATCAACCAACCCAATATATGAGGGAAGACCGAACATTATGGCTGTCGGTGACGATGATCAAGCCATTTATACTTTTCAGGGAGCACTTCACTCTAATATGCTTGATTTTATTAATTCTTACCAGAAAACCGAACTGATTATTTTAAAAGAAAATTATCGATCTTCGCAAACAATAGTTGATTTCTCCAAACTAATCGCAAATCAAATTTCAACTAGAATTGGTTCAAGCATCGATTCGATCAATAAAGATTTTGTTGCAGCCACAAATAACAGTAATTCAAAAATAATTCATTATATTTTTAAAACGAATCTGGATCAAGATATTTGGATTAAAAATCAATTAAGCAAAAATATGTCCGATAAGAGTATTGCGGTGATCGGTTCGAAACATCGCTACTTAAAAAACCTTGCCGACTATCTTAGTTCAGAAGGAATTAAAATAAATTACGAACGCTACTCAAATCTTCTCGAAGATCAACATTTTATGGAGTTATTTTATTTACTAAATTTGGTTCAGGCTCTCTCTGAACATAATCAAAAAAGGATAAATTATTATCTACCAATTATTCTTAATTTTGATTTTCTGGCAATCAATCCGGGTCTAATCTGGGCAATATCAACCCAAGCTCGAACCTCCCATTTAGACCTAGTTCAGCTTGCGCTCGAACAACCAGAACTTGAATTAATAATGTTAGCTCTAATCAAAATTAGTGGAATGGTTTCACTTTTAGGCTTTGACGAGATTATTGACTATTTAATTGGACTTAGCTCTATTCCCATCACAAAACTAAATAATACTAATTTATATCAATTCAACTACTGCCAGTATCTAAGCCAACAAACCAATAATGACTTCTTACTGATGGAATTTTTGGCGAATATCGATTTTGTTCGTTCTCAATTTAAAGAATATCAAAAAACTCTCGGTCTTAAGAATAATTTAAATGAGTTTATTAAATTTATCAACGAACTAATTTTGGCTAAAGAAACACTAACTGGTAATCTAAGCATTAAACAAAGCACCAACTTAAGCTTAATAAGCGCCCATAAGGCGAAAGGTCTTGAATTTGATGATGTCTACTTAATATCGGCCACTGATGATGCTTGGGGCCCATCCAAAAGGGACGGTGGATACAATATATCACTACCAGTTAATCTTCAATATATCCAACATAAATACTTAAATAAAGATGACGAATACTTAAGGCTATTATACGTTGCCCTCAGTCGATCCAAAAACAATCTGTACTTAACTAGCTATAAACAAAATCAATACGGTAAGGCAATTAAACCTCTAAGCTATCTTGAGGATCTAGATATTAAGACAGAAGAACTGAGTGCTGCTGACGACGCTAGCACCTTAAGTATTATCAATAGCCACTGGAGAGGCCCATTTGCAAAGTTTAAACCTCAGGCTGCTAGGGAAGAATTGCTGGCTGACACCTTGAAGAATTTCTCGCTTAGTCCAAGTGCCCTCGAGGACTTCTTGGATGCAACTAATAATGGACCCACTAACTTTTATTATCATCATATTTTGAAGTATCCCAAATTAATTGAAAACGATAATATTTTCTTTGGTAACGCAATTCATAAAAGCTTAGAATGGTATCAAAAACAATTCAACCTGCGACTTCAAAAACCATCAATCGAAGAGACTCATCATTATTTTGAGCAAATAATAAAAGCTGACCAGAATCTTTATCAAAATTATCAAGAATATTTGGAAAGAGGAAAAATATCGCTCCAAATTTATCTAGATCAAGCTTCAAACGATTTCAAACTAAATGACTTGGCTGAGCTAAGTTTTATTAAAAACAATGTTACGGTAGATAATGTTCGTTTGAGTGGGAAAATCGATCGAGTAATCCTTGATCAAAAAAATAAACAACTTACAATAGTAGACTATAAAACTGGGCGACCTAAAGAAAAATGGAACAATGATACCAAAAAATACTTAAGACAACTTTATTTTTACAAAATTCTACTTGAGCATAGTCCGGAATATAAAAATTTTTCTCAAATTGAAGCTCGCTTAGATTATGTCTACTTCCAGAAGGAGGCTAATGGCAACAATATTTTATGGGCCAGCTTCAAAGACGAGGAGGAACAACGTTTACTAAAGTTAATTAAGGTAATATTTGAGCATATCCGAAGTCTATCCTTTCCAACCACCATTCAATATCAAGGCGTGTCTGCCCAAACAGAATTTGAGAACGATTTATTATCTGGAAAAATTTAAGATCACCTAACTTTAGGTGATCTTAAGAAAACAAACAGTAATTACTATTACTTAGAACTGCGCTTTTTAGAAGTAGTCTTCTTGCCAGACACATTCTTCTTAAGTGTAGCCGGTTTGGAAGTACTAGCTTTAGTTTTAGTAACAGTAGAGACCGATGAAGTTGTCCAAGCAATCGCTTCAGCTTTAGCAGTAGCTAATTCTTTATCAGTTGTAAATAGCAATCCAAATAAGTTTACTCCAATTACTGCACCGATTACAGGTCCAGCAACGTAAGTGCCCCAAACCCAAGCTCTAATACCAAGCGCCAATCCTGGATTAATTAATCCAATGCCAGCTGTTGAAGCTAAGACCATTCCAACCATAGTAGCAATACCAACTACAGGAGCTTTAATATTATTGCCCCATTTTTTATAAGCAACAGCCCCCCAAACTAATCCAAGCACACCTGCGCCAACTGCTTCTGCAGCTAGAGTTCGGCCCGTAAAATGTCCACCAACAAAGGTTAGTTTAGTGTTAATAAAATAACCGTATACATAATAAGCAGCCCAAGCCCCTAAAAGTTCGAAAGCTACGTAAGCAACTGTAGTTAAAGTTGCTAGTTTTCGAGCCGTCCAAAGACCAATGGCTATAGCTGGATTTAAAATTGCTCCAGATACTGTTCCAAATATAAAAACAAGCACAACGGTTGTTAGAGCACCAATCATCGCGACAAAAAATGGTATACCTATTGTCGAACGTTGCACACTTAATACTAATAATGTCAGAAAACCAGTTCCTAAAAACTCAGCCACTAAAGTAGCTACCTGTCCTCTTTTTATCATTTAGACCTCCACTTATTTAATGAGATTAGAATAACTGTATTTAGATAATTTGTAAAGTAATTTATTTAAAATGAGCCCTGATAATTAAGGTTGATCACCTCAAGCGTATTTCTGCAGCAACTCAAGTGTCAATAAATACATCTTAAAACCCGTTTCAAATTCGGGAGGCGTGCCTACAAGAGCTTGACCTAATTTTAATCGTAGGGATCGATTTAAATCTTCAATAAATGGATCGAGCCGAGGATCAGGATTAGGTTTAAAAATACTTAACTGAGCTTGTGCTTCCGTTACTAATTCTAGGTTAAGAATATTAAAACAAGGAACTTCTTTTGGGGCGGGCAGCTGAACGAAACACATCAAACGAGCAATATATAAACCAAGTTCTTGGAAGTTAAATAAGTCTGATTGACCACAAGACATTAAATCAAGCTCCTGTATAAAACCAACAGGATCATAACTTGGTAAATATCTCGAGTCCTGGATTAATCCCTTTAAACTTTTTATATCAATTTGTTCAAGAATTTGACTAAAATTAGCTTGGTTGGCAAGATCGTAGAAGTCCGAATAATATTCTTCATGAAATATAATCGTTTTTTCCATGATAAAAGCTCAATTTAAAAAATTTATATCAGATCTTGCTATTTGTCCTAATAAATAGTACCATGCTATGTGATTATTATCACTATGTGTAAAGAATTACCAAAAACAGGGACTATGGTTGAGACTTCAATCAGTCCCATCCAACAAGAATTAGAGCATCGAGAAAACTTCTTTGTTCCAGTTTATTTAGGTTCTACTCCCATTAATTGTGGAGATCATCAAAGTAACGATACAAATGAGCTTTTAATTCGTGTTTTTGGAGGAACTTTAAATTTTGCATATTTATTAAGTGTACTTGGAACAATTTATCATCCATCTCAAAACCAGCCACCATTCATTGAGCAAGTTCATAGCACGACTAATCTTTTAAATCAAATTAGAGCATTACATTGTGGAGTACATGGTGATAGCCAGTCCGAGAATCAATCTAGTTCTGACCCTAATATAGCTCCGACTGATCCAGTGGTATGTAATTATGCCCAGAATAGAACAGCGATCAGTAGATACATTTTTCAAAATGGAAATTCAATTTTGGACGAAGCTCAAAGAATGGATTCCAATTTAGCTCGAAATTCTTCCGACTATAAATTTGCTCAAGGTGTTATCGTGGCCAACTACATTTTATCCGAAACTAAAAAAGAAAACTTTTTTGGTAAATACTCTGGAAAAATGGCAATTCAAGTTGCACTTCGTGAGGGCGCTCCAATTTTATCATCGGATAGACCCAAATATTATCAGCTCGGTATAATTAACGAAGTTCCCAACACAACATTTGACACCAATGCCGCTAATCAGGCTAATCAAGGAGCCTATACGCACGATTCATGGGCAGTTCACGATATTATGGAGGAACTCCAAGCCTATGCTCCAACCAATTCTCGTCACGTCCAAATTGCAAATTTAATTGATACTATCGGAACGATGCAATTTATTGGGGTTGAAAATGTGGCACTGAGAAGTCAGGATGCTATTTTCTAGAATGTCTTTTAAGGCTAGCGACTTTTAATCTGACGTCATGTCGATCAATTAGACTTTGAGCCTTTTCAAGGCTAATTTGATCTTTAGCTTCTTCTTTTAATTTTTCGGCTCGTCTTAGCGCTTCTCTCGTCTCGGCTTCATTAATATCTTCTGGTTTATCAGCCTCATCTACTAAGGCCTTTAAGCTATTATTCTCGACTAAAATTAGTCCTCCGCTAGTGGCAAAATAATCTCTTAATAAATCGTTTTCATTAGGATGATGACGAACTATTATCATGCCAGTTGTAATGACGCTTACTAAAGGCATATGATTAGCTAGAACTCCAATTTGGCCATCCATAGTTGGGATAATAACCTCATAAACATCTTGATCAAATTTTTTACCGGTTAATGAGACTAGCTGAAATCTAAACATAACTTATTTTAATTTTTTAGAAGCGTCCTCGACGTCACTTATTGATCCTTTTAGATAAAAAGCACCTTCAGGTTTAGTGTCATGTTTACCTTCTAGAATCTCCTTGAAGCCAGTAATGGTATCAGACAGTTTGACATATTTGCCTGGGTTATTTGTAAATTGTTCAGCCACAAAAAAGGGCTGAGACAAAAAGCGTTGGATACGTCTGGCACGATCAACTGTTTGCTTGTCCTCCTCTGAAAGCTCTTCCATCCCTAAAATTGCAATAATATCTTGAAGGTCCTTATAACGTTGCAAAACCCTTTGGACTTCACGAGCAACTCGATAGTGTTCTTCTCCGACTATTTCAGGGTCTAAAATGGTTGAACTGGAATCAAGGGGGTCTACAGCTGGATATATTCCAATTTCAGTTAAGGATCGACTCAGAGCAATTGTTGAATCAAGATGGGCAAAAGTTGTAGCAGGGGCAGGATCCGTAAAATCATCTGCTGGAACATAAACAGCCTGAACCGAAGTTATCGAGCCTTCACGGGTTGAAGTAATTCTTTCTTGGAGAGCGCCCATTTCTTGAGCTAAGTTAGGCTGATAACCAACTGCGGAAGGCAATCTTCCAAGTAGGGCAGAGACCTCAGCACCGGCCTGAGTAAAACGAAAAATATTATCAATAAACAATAAAACGTCATTGCCTTTATCCCGAAATCCTTCAGCAATTGTTAAGCCTGATAAACCAACTCTTAAGCGAGCTCCAGGTGGCTCATTCATTTGCCCAAAAACTAAGGCCGTATTTTTTAAAACACCAGACTCTTCCATTTCAAAGTATAAATCATTACCTTCTCTAGTTCTTTCTCCGACGCCAGCAAAAACAGAATATCCAGAATGAAACTTAGAAATATTGCTAATTAATTCTTGGATTAAAACTGTCTTTCCAACTCCAGCTCCACCGAATAAACCGACCTTACCACCTTTAGTAATCGGGCAAATCAAATCGATCACTTTGATCCCAGTTTCAAGTATTTCAATTTTTCCAGCCTGGTCAATAAGAGCCGGTGGTGTTCGATGAATTGAAGCCCGGTTTTTAAAATTATCCTCGAGCCCATCAATTGGTTCTCCCGTAACATTGAACATTCTACCTAGTGTCTGATCTCCAATTGGAACAGTTATAGGTTGTCCGGTATCAACAACTTCTGATCCTCGCTTTAAGCCATCGGTTGAACTAAGGGCAACGGCTCGAACGCTGGATTCGCTTAAATGTTGAGCAACCTCTAAGATCATTTTACGGCCATTCAACTTAACTTCTAGTGCGTTATAAATAGCTGGTAAATTATCAACACTAAACTCAACATCAACTACAACTCCAACAACTTGACTAATTCTTCCTTTTTTAACCTCAACTAACTTTGACATAATTTCTCCTTAATCCTTTAATGCTTCGACGCCGCCACTTATTTCAGCTAACTCTTGAGTAATGCTAGCTTGACGAAGAGTATTTAACTCCAATGTATAATCTTCAATGAGGTCTTTAGCGTTATCGCTAGCATTTTTCATAGCCATCATTCGCATTGCCTGTTCCGAAGCCAATGCCTCTAAAATAGCTTGCCATAATTCGGCCTCAATTAATCGGATTGCAATCTGATCAATAACGCTTTCGAGATCTGGTTCAAAATTTGAAATCTTAGTTTCAGTGACTGGTAAGTCTTCCAGCTCAATTATTGGTAAAAGTTGGGTTGATCTGACTTGCTGTGAAATGGTCGATTTAAACTTGGTATAGATTAAAGTAACTCTATCAACTTTATGGTCTTTATAAAGATTAATAACATTAAGCAAAAGAGGACGAATATCGTTGGCAGAAGGCTGATCTTTATATTCGGCATAGACTGCTTCTAAATTAAGATCCTTGAATCGACGAACGAATTGAGCACCCTTGTTTCCAACTGCAATAACGTGAGAATGATAGTTTTTAGCTGAATCCACAATAAGCTCATCCGTTAGTCGTTTTAGTACATTGGAATTATAGGCTCCAGCTAGGCCCGAATTACTAGTCACTACTACATATAAATGATTCTTCAGAGTTCTCTGTTCAAAAAATGACTGTTGGGCTAATTCAGGCTTGACGCTTAAGATTGATAGTATTTCAATTGCTAAATCATAATAATCACGACTTTGTAGTGCGTATTCTGATGCTTTACGGAGTTTACTGGCCGAAACAAGCTCCATAGCCTTAGTGATCTGACTCGTATTTTTAATCGATCTGATCTGTCTTTTTAAATTTATGGTACTTGGCATGGTTAATCGGATTCCTTTGGCTTAGAAGTACTTTCTGTCTTATAAGATTGCGCAATTTGATCAGCAACCTGTTTAATTGTTTTTTGATCTTCATCAGCTGGCTTATCTCCGCTATTGAGCTTTTCCATCAATTTAGGGTGCTTTTTGCGAATTTCGAACAAAAGAGTTTCAACAGCTAACTCTATTTTATCAACTGGCACAGGATCGAAACATCCTTCAGTAGTAGCAAGTAAAAGAGAATACATCTCCCAAATAGAGTAGGGGCTATATTGGGCCTGTTTTAATACTTCTGTTAAACGTTGTCCTCGTTCAATAGTTTGTCTTGTTGCTGGATCGAGGTCGGTTGAAAATTGACTAAAGGAGGCTAACTCTCGAAATTGAGCAAGCGAAAGTTTAAGTCCGCCGCCTACAGCTTTAATCGCCTTCGTTTGAGCGCTACTACCTACTCTTGAGACAGATAGACCAACAGAGATAGCAGGCCTTACTCCCTGATAGAAAAGAGCAGTCTCAAGAAATATTTGTCCATCCGTAATGGAGATAACGTTAGTCGGGATATAAGCACTAATATCTCCAGCCTGAGTTTCAATTATGGGCAAAGCCGTTAGAGATCCTCCGCCTAATTCATCGTTTAATTTAGCGGCTCTTTCTAATAAACGTGAGTGCAGATAAAATACATCTCCTGGATAGGCTTCTCTTCCAGGCGGACGACGCAACAAAAGTGACATTTGACGATAAGCAGCGGCATGTTTGGATAAGTCATCATAAATAATCAATGCATGTTGCTTATTGTCTCTAAAATACTCCGCCATAGCACAACCGGCATAGGGAGCTAAGTAAAGTAAAGCGGCAGGATCGGCAGGGGAAGTAGCAACAATAATTGTTTGGTCCATAACCCCCTCACGTCTTAAACGTGCCTCAAGCGCTGCTATTTTTGATAACTTTTGACCAATTGCTACATAAACATTAATAACGTTGGTTTTTTGTTTAAACTGATTAATCATCGTATCGACCGTAATGGCAGTTTTACCTGTCTGACGATCTCCAATAATAAGTTCTCTTTGGCCACGACCAATTGGAACCATAGCATCTATAGCCACAATTCCAGTCATTAAAGGCTCAAAAACACTTTTTCGATCTAAGACTCCTGGAGCAGCTTGCTCAACATGTGCTGAAAGCTTAGCCCGAATTGGACCATTACCATCAAGAGGATTTCCCAGCGGATCAACAACCCGTCCAACTAATTCCGGTCCAACTGGAACTTCTAGTATTTTGCCGGATAACTTAACTTTTGCCCCAGCTTTAATTAACGTATCTTCCCCTAAGATAACTGCACCGATCTCATCTTCGGCTAAGTTAAAAGCAAAAGCTGTTACTAATTTTCCGTCAATAGTTTCAATTTCAAGCATCTCGCTGTATCCGCAATTTCTTAAACCATAGATCCAGGCTATACCATCACCGATTCTAGTCACGATGCCTACTTTTTCAGTAGCGGGACTAGTTTTAAGTTCTTCTAGGGCTTTTCTTACATCCGATGATAATTCTTTAATCGACAGTTCACTCACGATATACCTTTCCTCTTAGGTTGTTAATTGTTTAAAGCGATTTAATTTAGTCCGAATAGTCAAATCAACCAGATCTTCAGATCCAATCATAAGGTTCAAGCCACCAAGTAGAGATTTATCCATCTTTTGATTTAAGATAATTTTCTTGGCATTAGTGCTATTGCTCCGAATCATAGTCAGGATTAATGATTTACTAGCTGGATTAAAAGGATGTGCAGTCGTCAACGTAGCTTCAACCACTCCTTTTTGCTGACGGTAGTAAATCATATCTCGCAGCAAAGGTTCTAGCTCATTAACACGATTCGAATCCAGCAAATAAGCAGCTAATTTCTTAGCAAGAAGAGCCGAATCTTGAGATTGTTCAAGCTCATCAACCATTAATTTAGCAATCTTTAAACGACCAACCTTCATGCTTTTGCTTTCTGACTTAAAGCTCGAGCTATTATCTTAGTGTCCTCTTTGTCGTCGATTTTTTGATCAATTAAGGCTTCAGTCACTTCTCCGACTAAGCCAATTATCTCTGATTCTAATTTCTGTTTAGCTAAAGTTATATCTTGTTTTGTTTTAAGGGAAGCTTCATCAATAATAGCTTTCGAACGATCCTGAGCTTTGGTTTCGGCATTATTTATCAGCTCTTTGGCATTTTGTTCGGCTTCACTCACAATTTGATCAGCTTGAGCTCGAGCCTTACGTAGTTGATCTTGAATTTGCTGTTCTAATTGTTCTTTCTTATGGTGCATTTCTTGCCCCAATTTTACGCCATCATCAATCAGTTGATGACGAGCCTTAAGTGCTTTAATAATTGGTCCAAAGGCCCATTTTCGAAGTACAAGATAGCCTAGGATAAAAGTAATCAACTGGATTATAAAATCCGACCAACTAACTCCAAGTGCGCCTAGTCCGCTAGCACTCGCAAAATGATTAAAAGCCACAAACTCCACTATTGATCAAACCTTTCTTACTTTACGATAAAAATTGAAGCAAAAGCTAATAGTCCAAACAACTCAACAATTGCCACGAAAATTAAAGCTTGTCCCAAAAATTTAGCGGCTTCTGGGTTACGACCTACAGCTTGTAGATAGTTACCACCAATTAGACCGATTCCGATACCCGGGCCGATAAAACCTCCACCGATCATTAATCCCTTACCAATTATAGCCGTATTAACGGCATCTGCTGCTGTCATTAATTTTTTCTCCTTACTTTTATATAATCTATTATATTATTAAACATTATTTGTTGCCAATCGCTTTGCGTTAGGTTTTGTCTCTTCTTCTATAAACTCTGGATCTGAGGCATGATCAGCCGAGTGATTAACAGCAATGGCTAAGTACATTGTAGCTAATACCGTAAAGATATAAGCCTGTAACGCGTCAATAAAAACTTCAATTAAAGTAAATGGGAGAGCAGTGATTGGAGCTAAAAAATGACCCAAATACGAGAAAACAGCGATCACAATCGCACCAATCGTAATATTCAGGAAAAGTCGAAGCGAAAGGCTAATAACACGCGTTAAGTCTGTTAGCATTTCAAGCATACCAATAATTAAAAAGAGGGGGTTTTTAGGACTGCCCACAAAAAAATGTCTTAAGTATTTTAGGAATCCACCTGATTCACGAATAGAAGCAGTATAGACAACTCCCATTGTAACTAATCCCATAGCAAAAGTAGCGTTTAAATCAGCCGTAAAAGGTCTCAACAAAGGAACCCCATGACTATAGATTCCTCCCCAAACAACAGGAATAAATTCAAGCCAGTTATTCAGTAAAATAAAGAAAAACAAAGTCACAAAAAAAGGAACATACTTAAGGGCAATAGACTCATCCTCAAAAGAAGACTTGATGAAGCCTGTCATAAAGTCAACTCCAATTTCGATAAATTGGATAAGACCCCCTTGAGGCTTAATTTGAACCCTTCGAGCAACCCAAATTAGAGTAATACAAATAATGACTAGGGCAATCCAACCATAGAAAATAGAGTTAGTGATTGGAATCCCGGCAATAGTAAAAACAGTCCCTGGAGCAACATTAACAACCGGTCCACTACTGGCAAAAAGACTAAGCATTAGGACTTAGCCCCCGAATTAGTAAAAGAATTGGCCAATCGGTAACTTTGACGAAGTACTATCACGAATCCCAATAGAGCTAAAATTGCCCCCATAATCAGCAAGATAAATCCCAATTTATAGCGTTGATCTAAATAATTTCCAAGTACTAACGGCACAATCACAACAATTGCTAGTTTGTACGACATATCCAAAAATAATGCCATAAAAACAGTGCCAGAAGATGACCCTTTAGCCACCATCTTTCTTACTAGCCGAGGAGGCGAGGGCGCAACTTGAGGCGCTTTCGTCTGTTTCATTATTTCCATTATACTGATTAGAAATAATATTATCAAGAATAATGTTTACAATACTAAGTATAGTAGTATAATAAGAAATATGGATAACAACATAACAGTTTACAGTGCTAGTTGGTGTGGTTTTTGTCACGCAGCTAAGGATTATCTCAATAAATTAGGTGTTAAATACACCGACATTGATGTTGAAAAAGATCCTCAAGCCGGAGCAGCAGCCTTTACCAAAAGTGGACAAAGAGGTATACCAGTTTTAGACATCGGCGGTGATATCATCGTCGGTTTTGATCGTCCTAAAATTGATGCTAGCCTTAAAGCTCACAATATCGCTTAATTAACTTCTTTTTAATAGTTTAACTTGATATAATTAAGTTGGGTTAAACTATGACTGAATATTTCCCAAATCAAGACTCAGATCGATTGTTTAGGGAAGATATTGTGAAAAATATCCAAGGCTTAACCTATAAGCCGAGCAAGGCTCTCGATTTTGTTTTTAAAAATAGTAATCTAATTAATGTTCAGTTTGGCCAAAAAGACACAACTCTTCCCAAACTAGCTTTCGACTTTCTGCGGAGGACTAACTGCTTAAGTCTAGAGGATAACAAAGAAGTAGCAACTACTTTAGAAGAACTTGAGTCAAACTACCATCTCTATTCAGTAGAAGAAATTAATGAGATTTGTGAGATGTATCGTAACACCATTTTTCAAAGTTATTTTAATCAAGTAGATGAAACCGTATTCGATCATTACGGTCACACCCATGATTTAAAGCTAAATCAGCTTAAAGGTTATCTGGCCTATATTATATTCGCGAGTGAGCAACAGAATAATTTGCCTAATGTCAGTTAAGCTGATAATTATAAAACCATGGATCTAACAGAATTTTCCCAAAAAGAAAGCGTTGTCATAGTCTATACTGGAGAAGGTAAGGGAAAAACTAGTGCTGCACTCGGTTTAATGGGACGAGCACTTGGGAATCAGTTTAAGGTCGCATTTATCCAATTTATTAAATATTGGGGTGTTAGTGAGCACATCTTTATTCGCAATCTACAAGAGATCTATTCCCAAGAACTCTATTTTTATAAAGGAGGAAAAGGTTTCTATCAAGCTCAAGGTTTATCTGATCCTAAAATTAGTCCCAAGCAGCATCTAAAGGCAGCTCGCGATACTTATACAAAGGCGTTGGAACTAGCTAAATCGGGATTATATGATCTAGTTATTTGTGACGAAATTAATAATGCCGTTCATGATGGACTACTAAGTATTACTGATCTCGAAAATTTAATTAAACTTAAAAATCCTAAAACATCTCTTTGTCTAACAGGTCGAGACTTTCCTCAAGAGCTAATTAAAAGAACCGACATTGTAACCAATATGACTAAGATTAAGCATCACTTTGATGATCATTTTTTAGCGAATAAAGGTATCGACTTTTAGCCTAAAATAAGGTAAAATAATAAACGTTAAATAAGAGGTTAACTTGGAAAAAACAGGGGCTAGAACACCTACTAATGTTGTAGCGTTTTATAACGAACACTCTTCTAATTCTGGACGGATCGGTAGGGCTTCCGAGCAACTCGAATCAGGCTGTGCACGGCTTGGATTAGCCTATAATATATTTCCAACCACCGAAGAACCTCGTGATAATTTAAATATAGTCCGAGAATTTTGTGGAGAGGATAGTACGACAGTAGTACTTGGAGGAGATGGCGCGTTGAATGGGATTGCCTCTATAATTAGCGAGGCCAAGTCCAAGACTAACCTAACAACCATTCCGACAGGAGGGGCAGCCGATACTGCTCACATGCTTGGAAATCATCGGATTCTTCGAAATTATATCCCAAGATTTACCAAAAACCCTGTCGCTGAACATAGTCCGCTAGTTATTGAAGTCTCTCAACCTGATGGGTCAATTTCAACTCATTTAGCGATAGCTTATGCCTCGATTGCTGGCATGGTTGCCCAAACTGCTGATCAATTCAATCAGCCCGACTTTAGAGCAAGCATTAAAAATAATTCACATCCTTTGGTCCTTAAAAAACAGGCCTTAATTGCATATCAACAAATCTCAAAAATAAAACCATTTCGATTAATATCTGAGTTAGGAGATCTAACTAGTTATGATTTAACCTTTGCTAATGGCCATCGAATGGCTAGTGGAGCAGTCCACTTTAATACTCCTTTATTACAACCTAAATTTGGAATGCTCGTCACTGCATCGAAACCAAAGTCTGAAATATTGACAAGATTTAACGTCCTTAAGTCAATTGCTAAGGCCGCTATTGGACTTTACCCTCAATTTGAGCTGGGGGATACAATAGATTTTAAGATTGAAACAAGAGACGAAGCACCATTTCCAATTCAATTCGATGGTGAGACTATCTGGTATCCAAATGGATCATCATTCAAAGTTTATCTAAGCCCTCAAAAATTAAAACTTATTACCAACAATCTACAAGCTCAAAAAGTTCAAGAAAATTCGAAAACAAATATTCATTCAAATAATTAATTAGCTGCTTTAACCTATTCCATAAAACTAGATGGGTCAACTCGTTTCGTACGGGGCTTTAGTATTCCTTTTAACGAAATTGTATCTGTATCCTCGTCATAGATTAAGTGACTGAAAAGGATCAACCAATAAGACAGCACTAATACCGATAATACAGGATAGAATTTTGAGCTACATTTCTTTTGATGTTGACGATATGTTTCAGGAGTAGCCTGAATGTATTTTATGAAACTGCGAAAACCAACCACATACCGACGAAGAGATATGCCGGCCCGAAGTTCCTCCGCAAAAACAACTTTTTTAGATGAATCATTGGCGTGGATAGCCAAATCAAGGTCTTCATGAACGCCCTTCATATTACAAGTTTTAGATTTTATTTCATTCCATAACTCGCTCGTTATAGCCATATTAGCTCCGAGCAGGAAAGCTTCACCACCTAAACGTTTAGTAAGGTCTTTTCTAAAATAAAGATCAAACTTGTACGACAGATCGCTATTAAGGACATCATAGTAATAAACACTACCCGAAACAGCTCCAATTTTATTATTCTTAAATATTTTCTCGAGTACTAAAACCCATTTTGGATCGATTCGTGTGTCAGCGTCAATACGTCCAATGATCTTTCCTTGAGCCTTATTAAATCCACAATTTCGAGCATAAACAACCCCTTGTTTCTTTTCATGAAAGACCTTAACAAAGCTATATTCTTTAGCGATTTGAACAGATTTATCGGTCGAGTTATTGTCTATAACTAATACTTCGAGTGGTTGAAGCTCTTGTTTTTTGATTGACTCTAAACAATCTCTTAAATATTCTTCTTCGTTGTATACTGGAATTACAATACTAACTAATTTTGATGTCATATATTAAATCTACCTTAGGATTATATGCTTAAACTTAAAAAAACTAAAATCCATCCACTTCAATACTTTAAGTTATACTGGTCAAAAAATATCTTTAACAAACTTATAATAATAATTGTTAGTTTTGTTATTGTCAGTATTTTAATAATGTTCATAATTGCTCAGTGGTATATAAATTCTCAATCTCGAATACCCTATACCATGGGAGTAACTTTTGTCCCAGATTATGCTCAGAGCTTAGGTCTTAATCCTAACCAAACTCTTGAGGCTCTATTAAAAATAGGGGTTAAACACTTAAGATTAGTTAGTTATTGGTCAGACATAGAACCTCGACCAAATCAATATAATTTCAGTGAACTCGATCAAGAATTTAGGTTAGCTCAAGCCTCAAAGGCTAAAGTATTACTAGTGGTTGGGCTCAGACAGCCACGATGGCCTGAATGTCATCCTCCAAACTGGATTAGTTCTGAGCCCACTAAACTATGGGAAAAGCAACTCTACGCTTTTATAACAAAGGTCGTCAACCGGTATAAAAACAATCCGAGTCTCAGTGGTTATCAAGTTGAAAATGAATACTTTCTAAAAGGCTTCGGAGACTGTACTAACTTCAGTAGACAACGTTTAATCACTGAATACAACTTAGTTCATAAACTCGATCCCAGTCACCCAATAATCATAACTAGAAGCAATAACGCCCTCGGTTTCCCAATAGGGGCACCAACACCACAAGAATATAGTATTTCAATTTATCGAAGAGTTTGGGATGCTAATGTTACTCATCGCTATTTAGAATATCCTTTCCCACCTTGGTATTATGCTTTCCTAGCAGGAGTTCAAGAGATATTTCAACATCGCAATATGATTATAGGAGAAATGCAAGCAGAAGCCTGGCCACCCAATGGACAGACGATACCACAAACAAGCCTAAAGGAACAAAATAAATCAATGAATGCGACTCGTCTTAAAAATAGATTTAGTTTTGCTAAAGCAACGGGAATGAGAACAGTCTATTTCTGGGGAGCTGAGTATTGGTATTATCGACTAGTTAAACTCCATGATCCTTCTCTCTGGAACGTAGCATCTCAAGAATTTAAAAATTAATTGTAAAAACATCTTGGGCTACACTACAATTAAGTTATGGTAGCAGCAAAAAAGATGTCTCAAAAACAGATCACAAATCGTCGTGCTCAATTTGACTACAGTCTCGAAGACGATTTAATTGTCGGAATTGTTTTAACCGGCTCTGAAGTTAAAAACCTTCGAATGGGTCACGCTCAATTAAAAGGATCGTATATTACCATTCGAAATAACGAGCTTTACCTAGTTAATTTCTCGATTAGCGGAACGAACGGAATGCCAATCGATGAGCAAAGCCAAACTAGAGATCGTAAACTATTAGCAAAACGAAAAGAAATAAATAAATTAATTGAAGCAAAACAAAATGGTCGCACTATCGTCCCATTAAGTATTTTTAATCAAGGACGTTATATCAAAATTAAAATCGCCATCGGAAAAGGGAAAAAGAACTATGACAAACGAGAAACAATAAAAAAAAGACAATTTAAACGCAACCCTAATCAAAATTAAGGTTGAACAAGCCATACTTCTTAGATATAATTCGAGAGTATTAAATAATCCGGGGTAGCTCAGCGGTAGAGCGGGTGGCTGTTAACCACTAGGTCGCTGGTTCGAATCCAGTCCCCGGAGCCATATAGAACTATCAAGACACGAAGCGAGAGTATCAAACGGTTTGTAAAGGGTTATTTGTACGTTTTTACCGTCCAATAACAGGTTCTGACCAAGCAAACCGATTAACTCTCGCTTTTCGTTTGGTTCAGCTAGTTTAAACAGTTCACTACCACGGGTGGCTATTTCTAACAGATAGGCGACCGTGACATAGTATTGTTCATCAACTTGCGAGAGCCGTGCCAACTTGCGTTCGTGGAGCTTCTGCTGCTGACGCCATTTAGCACGCTTCTTGTCATATTCTGACTGGGTAATACTACCGTCGCACTTATCTTCGTAAGCTACTTCAATACGATTTTGCAACTTACCAATCTCGGTATTGTGATACTTAACCTGTTCTTTATTGAATGTAACCTTGCCGCCGTGAGCTTCTTTAAGGGTTTGTTCAAGCCTGGGCAACTCGCTAGCAGGTATTTTGCAGTCATCAAACAGCTGAGCAAGGATGCTATCAAGTTCCTTTTCTTCAAGCCACTCAGTGTCTTTGTGTTTGCCATAGGCTTTGCTTTTACCCGTGCAATGGTAGTAGGCGTAGCTGTGCTTATTACCATTCTTTTGCTTCTTGTGCTTGGCTTCTGGTGTAATCGCACAGCCGCACTTCTTGCAATGCAGCAAGCCACGATAGGTAAACGGCAAGCCTTTGTACTTAATCTTTTTCTTGCCGTGACCAGCTATTACATCCTGAACCTGCCAGAACAGCTCATACGGCACGAACTGCTCGTAATGGTGCTGGTAGTAGTTATCGGTAGCCTTGTCGTAAATCTCGCCAATGTAGAAGCGGTTTTTCAGTATCGTACCAAAGCTGCTCCAAGGCATATCAACGCCATAATCTGTCTTCATTCGTTTGGCTAATGATTTGTATGAAAAGGTGCCAGTGGCATACAGCTCAAAGGTTTTGAGAGCGATATTGGCTTTGAACGGCACAGGCACAACGGTCTTGTTGCGTTTATCAATCGCTTCGTTCTTATAGCCATACGGTGCGATGCCTGGCAGCTCGCCATCACGCAGCTTGGCGTAGCGTGAGTTATGGGCATCTTCTTTAAGGCGATTGATGATTTGTTTGGCAAGGTATACCTTGGTATCCCAGTCGGTGTTAACCTCCCCAAATTCTAGACAGGTTGTGTCTACTAAACTAGGCTAGCAGCGTAAGCTGTTGGGCTCATCTTTAAGGCTGTATGAATACGTTTGTGGTTGTAATAGTAGATAGTTAAAGCCAGACCTT
>JAJZJS010000006.1 GCA_021810025.1 bacterium
AACAAATCAAGAAATAGTCTTATTGCAAGATTATGCCAAAAGCTCACCTTTACTTTTAATACAACTTAAGGCCTACGCTGTATTATTGGCTTATGGTGGCACTACTAATGAAACATAGCTCTGGCTATGAAACGTAAACCAAGAACCATATCCTTATGGCTGAGCGCGCTGGTCTAGAACCATTTCGTACTTTGTATAGCTTATTCCGCACGCTCTATACTATCCTGGATTACTAATCAAGTTAGTGACGTATGGGGGGGATGCCAGTCTAGAACAATTTATAAGAGAAAAAAGCGACAAATAGGACACAATAGTCACGGGTTGATGTATGCCAATCAAACGTTACATTCATTGTATAATAGATATATGATCTCAGAATACAGCATAAGATTCAACGATCCAGCTTATGATTTTTCGATGGCAACGTATGAGCAAAACCCTAGTGTTAAATATAATGTCATCAATAATCCTGATGTTCTATTTACTGAAATAGCACCTAGTGTCTTAGCTGGAGAGCTGCCAGATCTTGCCAAAGACGGTGAATGGTATAAATCTTTTCTTATCAATGAGAGCGGAGCTCAATATTATCAAGAAATCATAGCGAGATCCAACGATATAAGATTTGACGACAGTTCTTTAGATATTGACGCGTTAGTCGTTATGCCTGTAAGTGGATTGGGCGATGTCGATAATATATATTCGACACTTGAAAAATATAGTAATCAAGATGCCTTAATGGCAAATCGCACTCCAATATTTTTATGGGTAAATGCACTTGAATCACAGATGCAAGATGAACAAGCTAGAAATAGATTCCAGGCAACCACGGATGAAATAGAGAGAGCAAAGCACGACTTTAGTGGCTTGAATCTGATAGATATGTACGATTTTGTAAGAAACGACGACATACAACGGAGTTTAGACAGGGGCGGTCCATGGGGCCTAATTATGAAAAAAGCATACGACATTGCAGCCCTAACTGCCCTGCGACTGGTCGAGCGATCAGATTCTGTGTCGAAAGATATAGCTATTATCAGAAACGACTCAGATGTTGTTGTTCTTGACGATTCTTATTTTGAGAAATGGTTTACTGATTTAAGGCAACGAAATGATAGATATGGCTTTCAAGGATCAAGTGTATTTGGTAGTACGGATATTAACGAAGCCAGGTATCCCGGCTTGAATTTGATCATGAATTTTATATTAAGGTTTGATGAATATACCGGAGATAGGTATCGTTTTCAGGCAGCAAATTTCGCTATCAGAGCATCAGCTTACTGTCAAATAGGGGGCATGGGCAGGCCTTATTTTACTGGTATTGGTTCCTGCGATGCAATGCTGGGTGAGAGGTTGAAGGCTGTGACAAAACTAAGGGCCGGTATGCAGAATGCTACAATTGAAGACAGCGATATCATTGTTGCTATTACTCCCTTTCTTAAGACGGATTGGAGCCGTCCATTGGCCGCGTATATCGACGGACGTAACCCTCGACGAGCGTGGACTAACTGGTCTGACGCAAAAAATGGCATCAAACAGAGAGATGAAGATTTATTGCTTGTAGGTACTAACGCAAAGGAAGGTTTTTCTGAGTCGATATCCCGGATCGAGCTCCATGTTTCACAGTTTCTTTCAGAGCTGAAAGAAGAAGATGCTATCGTATTAAGTGAATCTTTTTTTGGGAAAGACAATATTGCATATACAGCTGATAGCGGCCTCGTGTTTACAGACAATGGGATTGATTTGTATCGACAATTTTACGATGCAAATGTAGGATACGTTTTAACTACGGAATCAGATAAGGGTATATAGTAGCTATATGGCTATTTGCGCATTCGGCATAATTAAGAATCAAGACGATAAAATATTGCTCGTTCAAATAGCTCCGCCATTTGCGGAGTCTAATAAGTGGAACTTCCCGGGTGGAGTAATGTATGATGACGAGAAGATAAGTGATGGCCTCGCTAGGGAAGTTACAGAGGAGACATCTATAGAATGCGCCGTTCTCGTAAAAGTAGATACTTTTATTACACCCAATGGTATCGACGAAATAAATATATATTACGCTTCTTACGTCAGTGGTGAAATAATAATTCAAAAGTCTGAAATCATTCAGGCTCGATGGTTCTCCACTACGGCGGCGCTAAAATTAGATCTAGCATTCAATATTCGCAGCTATATTTCTGCACTTAATTTTTAAACGAGAGTATGGTTTGTAATATAGTCGATGATGTCCGAGTAATATCTATCAACGTCACTATAGCCCTCCCAAAACAAAACCTGCTAAAAGTTATAGTTAAATTTTCTGTTATTAATGAAGCTTGTAAAAGCTTCTTTTGTTTGTTCAAAACTTGTATGTTGAACATTTGAAATAGCTTGTTTGGTTACTCCCCAAACATGTTCTATGGGGTTATGGTCTGGAGCGTATGGTGGCATAGCAATAAGATGAACTCGTTCAAGAAGTTTATCTTTAGCTAACTCTTTTTTAATAACCTTACTTTTATGAAATGGAGCATTGTCCCAGACAATACAGATCTTTTTATTAGGATGATTAACTAAGAATAACTTATATGCATTTAATACCTCTTCTGAGTTTTGCCAGGGCATTTCAAAGACTTCACATTTAAAATCTTTTTGGTTTAAAAAACCAATGTAGCTTTGAGACTCTTTATTGCGATTAACTTTAATAACTGTCTTCTGGCCCTTTTTAAGCCAGGCTCTCCGGGTTATGGCTTCTTGATCCATACGTACTTCATCAACCGCAAAGACTTCCCAGGAGCTATCTTTTAATAAGGGCTTAAGTTCTTTTTTTATAGCTTTCATTCTTTCTTTAATGAATACCTCGTCTCGTTTAAGATCAAACTTATCTGGATATTTAAAACTAAGGTTAGAAAAGGTTAGTAAAAAATGATATGAGCTAGTTGATTCATAGACTATCCCAAACGTGGTTTGAATATATTGTTTTAACCGAGGTACATCCCAGAACTCTTTGGGCAAGCCGAAGTCACTGGGTGGCGACTTTAGTACTAGCTTGATTTCATCTTGCTGAGCTTTGGTTAGTTTACCAGCATTGTTATTGCCTTGATGGTCCGTAAATAGACTAGCCATACGTCGTTTTTGCCAGTCACTAAGCCATAAGGATATGGTTCTTGGTTTACGTTTCATAGCCAGAGCTATAGTTTCATTAGTAGTGCCACCATAAGCCAATAATACAGCGTAGGCCTTAAGTTGTATTAAAAGTAAAGGTGAGCTTTTGGCATAATCTTGCAATAAGACTATTTCTTGATTTGTTATGTTTATTTTTATCATACATAAAGCATAACAAAAAGTGCAGGTTTTGTTTTGGGAGGGCTATAAATCATAATTGTACACATAAACTCGTTATAAATATTTGAAAGCAAGGGAGGCAAAAAGAAAATTTGAATTATTATTTAGGTTGAATTATTATTTAGGTAGCTAACTAAATATGAATAAAGCTGAGTACATACATCTAATTAAAAGATTAAATATCGTCATGAACCAAGCCATAGACGACATCCTAAAAGAATATGGTTTAGCTCGCAGCCAGTACCAGGTACTTTATTATATTTTTAATACAAAAAATATTAATCAAAAACAAATAATTGAAAAAATGAAAATTGAACCTGCTACTTTAAGCGTTTTGGTCGATACTTTAGAAACTAAAAAATACATAAAGAAAAATCAAATTAAAGAAGATAAAAGATCATATGAATTAGAGCTGACTCCTAAAGGCAAAAAACTAGTTACCAAAATTAAGCATCCAGGCAAGATAGTCGAAAAAGTAATGTTTAAGAACATAGATTCAGGTCATAAAAAATTGTTTAAAAGTTTAGTAATATCAATGACCAATAATTTAGAAAAGAAGTAAAGGAGAAATTATGAATTCAAATCAAACCGCTTTACTTGTAATGGACGTCCAAGGAAGCATAGTTGAAAATCTCAACCAAAACAAAGAAAATTATTTAAAAAAAATTCAAAAAGCTGTAGACTTTGCGCACCAAAATGAAATATTAGTTATCTATATAGTTGTTCGATTTAGAGAAGGATACCCTGAATTAAATCTAGATAATAGAATGTTTGCTAATATCAAAGAAAGATCTAAAAATATTTCGATAGATCAAGAAAATCCATTAACCAGTCCAGTGCTAAAGGTAACCGAAAAAGATTTGGTTATTACAAAAAAACGGGTTAGTGCCTTTGCCGGCAATGATCTAGAAATGATCTTAAAAGCTAAAAATATTAAAAAACTAACATTGTGCGGAATTGCTACGAGCGGAGTAGTATTAAGCACCTTACGATATGCTGCCGATCAAGATTATATTATTACTGTCATATCAGATTGTTGTGCCGATCAAGACGAAGAAGTTCACAACGTGCTTATCAATAAAGTTTTTCCAAGGCAAGCCGAAGTCGTTAGTCTTGACCAATGGATAAGCGGGAATAGGGAATTAGATGATTAAAACTACGCTCAAAAACTTAAATCGTGACAGTCCTCACTATAAATGGATAGCTCTTTCCAATACAACATTGGGAATGTTAATGGCTTCTTTAAACGCTACCAGCTTAATTATAGCTTTGCCTGTAATTTTTAGAGGAATCCATATTAATCCATTGAGTGCGAGTAGCTTTGTCTATCTGCTTTGGATTTTAATGGGTTATATGTTAGTGACGGCCGTATTGGTTGTAACCTTAGGGAGACTAGGGGATATGTTCGGTAGAGTAAAAATGTATAATTTAGGTTTTGTGGTCTTTACATTGGGAGCCTTAGCCGCTTCCCTAACTTGGAGTCATGGAGCTGCCGGCGCTTTAGAATTAATAATATTTAGAATGATTCAAGCCGTAGGAGGGGCTTTACTAATGGCCAATTCAGCTGCCATATTAACGGACGCTTTTCCTCATAATCAAAGGGGCATGGCACTTGGGATTAATCAGATCTCGGCAATGGCTGGATCTTTTATAGGTATACTGGTGGGTGGTTTTTTGGCACAATTTTCATGGAGATGGGTATTTTTATTTAATGTTCCGATAGGCATTATTGGGATAATTTGGTCATACTTGGCACTCAAAGAAATAGACGTATTTCATCCAGCAAAAATCGATTGGATTGGTAATATAACTTTTGCTTTAGGCTTAGCCGCTTTATTAACAGGCATAACCTACGGAATTAAACCTTACGGCAATTCATCTATGGGATGGGGAGATCCGCTAGTGATTTCTCTGATTGCTGTCGGAATTGTCTTTCTTGCAATCTTTTTATTATTTGAGAGAAAAGTTAAAGAACCTATGTTTAATTTAAGTTTATTTAAAATACGAGCATTTACGGCAGGAAATTTTGCCGGATTATTAGCTGCTGTTGGTAGAGGAGGGCTCCAATTTATGCTAATTATGTGGCTGCAAGGAATTTGGCTCCCACTTCATGGATATGCATTTGCTCAAACTCCTCTATGGGCGGGAATATACATGCTTCCAACAACAATAGGCTTCCTTATAGCTGGACCCTTATCCGGATATCTATCAGATAAATTCGGGGCACGTCCTTTTGCGACGGGAGGAATGCTTTTAGCTGCCGGTAGCTTTGCGCTTATGATGCTTCTGCCAGTAGATTTCCCGTATTGGGAGTTCGCTATTATTCTTGTTATTAACGGGCTTTCTTTTGGAATGTTTTCATCGCCGAACACGGCAGGCATAATGAACTCCGTACCGTCTAGATTTAGAGGAGTTGCCTCTGGGATGAGAGCAACTTTCCAAAATGTTGGAATGCCACTCTCAATAGGCGTATTTTTCAGTCTCATGATTGTTGGTTTAACTTCAAATGTACCTAAAAGTATATATCGAGCATTAACATCAAATGGGATATCTCACGTTTTGGCTGCACATCTCGCTCATTTACCAGCAGTTAGTTATTTATTTGCTGCTTTTTTAGGATATAACCCTCTGAAAACTTTACTTGGGCCAAAAGTCTTAGGAAGCTTAAATATTCAAGCTTCCAGCCGCATAACATCAAAAGAATTCTTTCCCAAAATTATTGGCCAACCTTTTAAACACGGTCTAATAATTGTCCTAACATTTGCAATTTCAGCCTGTATAGTAGCAGCTATCGCATCATTTTTAAGAGGCGGTAAGTATGTTCACGAAGATAATCTTGCTTAATAAGCGAAATATTGGAATAGGTTTATAATACAGGCATGAATATATTAATTAAAAACTCAAACATAAACTTAAGTCACGCCGATATTGTTATTATTGGGATACTAGCGATATGGGAATTAATTTGGAAGGCAATTGCTCTCTGGAAGTCGGCTCGCAATAAGCAAATTGGATGGTTCGTTGTCTTAGCTATATTAAATTCGGCAGGTATTTTAGAAATAATTTATATTTTGTTTTTCCAAAAAAAGAAATCTTAATTATTATGACTTCGAGTTCTTTTAAAGTATGCATCCAAATAGACTCCGCCCCATATTCCACTTTTTTCGTCATTAGCTAAGGCCGACTCTAAACAAATTTCTCTGATGGGGCATCTAAGACATATTGCAACCGCCATGTTTACTACTTCTTGTCTATAACTTTCTTTTGCTGTGTTTTCAAATTCTGGGAAAAAAATATCTGGATCTAGACCGTTACAGGCTCTAGTTTCATATAATTCATCATCTACAATATATCTGAGAACTTCATTTGTCTTCACACTTAGCGCCATAAGTATATTTTAACAAGTTATTTATTTTTAAAAAAATTGAAATTATTGTAAAAAATATATTAACCAATAAATAACATTATTTTGAAAATATAATAAGAAGAATCTCATAATACCTGAGAATAAATTCATATGTTCATCATTCTCCCAAAAGTCATAGCTTAGAGACACCATTGCTACAGCACATAAATGATATCCTGCTCAATTTCGTCTAATTTATGATTGAAGAAATAGGAACATTTTGATTTTATCACTTTAGAGTTCTGATTTTTTGTTCAAAAAATGCTATAATTAGATAAAATGAATCCGAATAGTGGAATGCGGGGGATGAGAGGTCCTTTAAGATCTTTCGTTCGCGATCAATCGGTAACAAAACATAAAGTAGCTAAAGGTTTAGTTAAAAGAATCTTTAAGTTCGCTAAACCATATCAAAAATTATTAATTATATTTTTAATAATCATCACCCTTGACTCCGCAATTGGGGCCGCTAATCCTTTATTTTTGAGAGAAATTATCAATAACGGAATTCTCAAACACCACACTAATATTATTATAGATTTTGCTCTATTAGTAGCAGGATTAGCTATTTTAGACGCTGTTTTTGAATTTTTCGAAAGATTTATTTCAGCCAAAATTGGGGAAAGCCTCATTTTTGATATGAGAACAAAAATCTATAATCATATTCAAAAGATGTCGATTGCATTCTTCACTAGAACTCAAACTGGATCATTGGTCAGTAGACTTAATAATGATGTTTTGGGCGCCCAAGAAGCATTTACGGACGTTCTTTCCAATGTCGTCGGAAATATAATCAGCGTTAGCTTAACTTTAATTGCTATGTTTATTTTATCTTGGCAGTTAACCTTATTGTCAATTATTATTCTACCTATATTTTTACTTCCGGCTCGTTGGTTAGGTCGTAAGCTCCACGCTATTACTCTTGAAGCCTATAATCTTAATGCCGTTATGAGCAATACTATGATTGAGCGTTTTAATGTTTCTGGTGCTTTATTATCAAAAATATTTGGTAATCCAAAACATGAAGAAAGTCTATTTCGATCCAGGGCGGCACGAGTTAGAGACATCGGCATAACCCAAGCTATGTATGCCCGTTTTCTATTTATCGCCTTAATGTTAACAGCCTCACTAGCGACCTCTCTTATTTATGGTTGGGGAGGAGTCTTAGCTGTCGATAAAATCCTGAACGTCGGAACAATCGTAGCACTAACGGTTTATTTAAGTCGACTTTATGGACCACTTACTCAGCTTTCTAATATAAATGTCGATCTAATGACAGCCTTGGTCTCTTTTGAACGAGTTTTTGAAGTATTAGATTTAAAACCACTCGTAAAGGACAAGCCATCAGCTATCAAACTTCAAAGGGGACCGACTAGTATTGAATTTAAAAATGTTACATTTAGCTATCCAACAGCCCAAGAAGTATCGCTAGCATCTCTCGAATCAGTGGCTAGCTTAAGTAAAGTTAAATCAAAACAAATTCTTAATGACATTAGCTTTAAGGTTGAACCTGGACAATTACTAGCTTTAGTCGGACCCTCAGGTGCCGACAAAACAACTATATCGCAATTAATTAGTCGACTTTATGACGTCAACTCAGGTCAAGTTATGATCAACAATATTAATATTAAAGACATAAAACTTAGTAGCTTAAAGTCTAAAATTGGTATGGTTACTCAAGATGCTCATCTATTTCATGAAACAATTCGAGATAATCTACTTTTTGCCAAGGCTGATGCAAGCACTTCTGATTTAAATGAAGCTCTTAATGAATCGCAACTTTCAAGTCTCATTAAAAATCTTCCTGACGGCTTAGACACAATGGTGGGGGATCGAGGATATCGCTTGTCGGGCGGTGAAAAACAACGTTTGGCAATCGCTCGAATTCTCCTAAAAAAACCAGACGTCGTGATTCTCGACGAAGCTACCGCGCATCTAGATTCAGAGTCCGAAAAAGCTATTCAGGCAGCCCTAAATATTGCACTTAAGGGACGGACATCAATCGTAATTGCACATCGACTTTCGACTGTTCAAAACGCTGACCAAATCCTAGTAATAGAGAAAGGACAAATTGTTGAAAGGGGACAGCACCGAACTCTTTTAAAACAAAATGGTCTTTATTCGAAGTTATATAAAACTCAATTTTTAAAGCAGTAATTTGCCTAAAAAATACTTCTTTGGTTCAGTTTTGTTTGTTATCTAAAATTAATCTAGAGTTTGCTCGACTATAAATAATATAACCTAAAATAGCTGCAATCAGAGCTGATCCACCACCTACCATTAAACCGATTCGAGGATTAGAATGATCGCTAATATAACCAATAATTGGACCTCCGATGGGCGTTGTTCCAGAAAATGCTACAACCCAAAGTGACATTATCCGTCCTCTCATTTCGGGTTTTGAAGTTAGTTGAAGGGTTGTATTGCCAAGGGCAATAAATAAGACTGATAAAGCGCCCATGATTATTAAGACTATAAGGACGGCTATAAGGTTTGGCATAAGAGCTGTAAGTATAATCGAACCCCCAAATAATAAAGCAATTAGAATTAAAGGTTTTTCGCTTGTATCGGAGTGACCGGCTGTATATAAACCTCCAATAATTGCTCCTGCCCCCATCGCAGCCATCATAGCTGAATAGGTGCCGGCATTACCATGAAGCGTGATTGTGGCGAAAAGGGGAAAGATAACAGGAAACTCATAGGCGAAAGTCCCAATGATTAACATCATTAAGAGTGTTGCCTTAAGTTTAGGCTCGCTCCAGGCATAAGACAGACCAGCTCGTAATTGACCGGAGACTTTTGTAACAATCGGTGCCTTGAATAGTTCATGATCAAGCATCATATGTAAGGCAGCTAAAACAGCAATGTAGGATACAGCATTGGCCAAAAAACAAACCGTAACACCACTTGTTGCAATCAAAACTCCTGCTATAGTCGGTCCAATTAAACGAGCTGCATTAGTCATGGTTGAATTAAGAGTAACAGCATTTTTCAGTAATTTTGGTCCAACCATTTCCATCACAAAAGCTTGTCTCGACGGCATATCGATTACGTTCACAAAGCCAAGTGCTAGTGCAAGCACATATACCATCCAAAGTTGAATAGCCCCAGTTAAAACTAACAATCCTAAAATTAAAGCTAAAATTCCGGCACTAGATTGAGTAAAATAAAGGATATGACGTTTATCAAAACGATCTGCAACTAAGCCTCCCCAAGCTCCAAATATTAGGATAGGCAAAAACTGAGCAGCAATCACTAACCCGAGCTGGGTCCCAGAATGAGTCATCTCTAAAACCAACCAGGACAATCCAATCGTTTGCATCCATGTTCCAGATAATGAGATGGCCTGTCCAATAACAAATAATCGAAAATTACGAACCTTCAGTGCCCCAAAGGTTCTTTTTAGGGCTAATTCCATTCTATCTCTTTTTAATTATTACCTTTTATTTAATTAATTATACTCCTAGGTAGGAGTAATTTACTAAAATTATTTGTTTAAAGCCAACGAACACAATGATCGTTATTCCTAAAATATTTTGCTACTATTAATACATGAGCTTATTTAAGACTTATATGGTTATAGTGACATTCATAATAACCATTCTTCTCGCGACAATTGTTTGGATTCTAATCTATGCTGGATATCAGATAAAATCTGAAACTAATAACCTAAATCAAAAAATAACCAGTTTCAATCAGAATATTAATGCTATCTATAAAAATATTCAAACCGAAAATAGCACTCTTAAAACTCAACTTCAGGCCATCCCCAAATATCCGTCTCTACCTTAGGTTTAGCTCGAATTTCTAGATGCCACATATTGAGCCAAGAATGTGGTGCCCAACATCAGGGGAATAATTTGAGTCATTAGAATCCAAAAGCTATGTCCTTTTTGATACCACATAACTGGCAATATAATCATATATCCCAAATATAGAAAATAAATTATCAGACCCTGCCAAGAACTAGGTAAATAACTTTTACGGACGGGCTTAAACCATCTTTGCGAAATTTTTGAGTTAATTGTCATTTTATCTTTCTGATTCTTTAATCATTTAATCTAATAATAATTCTAATGGAATTAATCAATTTGATCAAGAAAAGCGATCTCTTTAATAATTTTTTGCTCAAATTGTCTTTTGGTTTTATCGAGCGCAAAACAAGGAAAAGTAGGTCCATTTTTAATGGCATAAATTGCCGATACAGTCCAAGCTTGGATATCTTGAGGAGGCTGTTCAAGACGATTAATCTTATGATTGATAGCATCCCAGACATCAACGATTCGATCGTTTAATAAATGTTGAGTTAAATCATCTCCTCTTAGGTACTCTACATATCTTTTAACAGAGTGAACGTCGGACAAAAGAATCCTTTTTAAGATCTGACTTAAGCCATAATAACCATGTTGATCAAGTGCTTTTGCTATTAAATAATTATCCCAAATCCAAACGCTGCCATTATGATAAGCACCAGGTCGAAACCTTACTTCATCAGAAGCTAAAGTTCTAATTCCGCTAAAAGATAACAACTTAGGCGAAAAGAGTTTTTTAATAATAAGTTCTCTGCGCATCGATTCTTCAGGTTTGTTCCTTAGTATATAAGAACTGCCGAGCAAATGTCCCATATCAGAGGTCTTAACCTTAAGTGGATGTAGCTGATCTTTTGCGTCATAATCTGCGCCAAGAACAAAATATCCTCCTTGATCATCTGTCCAAAGGAAATTTCGAATTCGATCGAATAAATCTAGGGCAATTATTCTTAGTTCCGATGCTTTTTGTCGATCCTCCGTTTCCTCCTTGAAATAAATACTAGCCCCTAAAAGGGCATCAACCACTAGATTTTGAACATCAGTTGATATGACAGGTTTATTATGATTAGCCATTTCTCCAGTTTGGTGAAAATAACTATCCCAAGAATCTCTCCAAACCTGGTTTTCAATTCCATTTGGATTTAAACTCTTGTAACTTAAAAAATGATATTTGTCATTGGCTAGTTTGTTCAAAATCCAATCTAAAGCTCGATTGAAAGCTATTCGAATCGACTGTTCTTGATTATGACGATCAGTGTACTTAAAATTCATAAAATCAAAACTCTGACAACGTTGGCAATATTGTAAGAGCGCAAGAATAAACCCAGGAGTTGAGTCGATCGAACCATAATAGGGCCAGTCCCAATTTAGTTTTGAACTTAGTTCTTGGGCAATCGGGTCAGTTCTTGGATCACGAGCTTCATGAATTATTTTACCCGGTTCTTCCTCACTGTTCGAATTAAAGCTCAGACCTTGAAGTTGAGCTAAACGCACAATCGTCGATTCTGCAAGCTTTGGATAATCATTCATTAAATCTATAGCAACTCTTAAGGAGTCTCGTGCAAAAAGTGCTTCATAACGTCTAAACTCCAATTGTTTAAAACGAGCCTTAAGATTAAGAGAAGCCAACACCGGACCGTTCTCTCCAAGCTCAGACATTGATCTTGATTGCCCTAATCGTGCCAATAGATTTGAGGGGGCAGGCAATTGTTGAGGCTGTATTTTCTTAAAATGCTGTATTGAGATTATTTTCTCTTGATCAAATAACGGAAGAGGAGGGATAACTTCGTTGATCTTCATCTTGCCATGATAGCATTCTTTTTAGCCTTAACAATGAATATCTACTGACAGTAAATTATCAACACTCAAACATACGTAACTGCTCACTACCTCCATGGTAAAATATAGATAGTCCTCCTAAAACAAAAGTCATGAACAAACTATCGGATGATCAGATAAAATTACGTCTTCAAGAGGGTCGCAACTACAAGCGACTATACT
>JAJZJS010000001.1:0-2098 GCA_021810025.1 bacterium
AAAGAGTTATGGTTCGAGATGTTAAAGATTTGGAGGGTATTGGAGTAAGAGTTAACCACATAGGCATAGTTGCCAGAGACAGCGACAGAGTAAGGAGATGTTCCAGTGGTAGTGGTTGAGAGAGCGGCTGGGACAGAGTTCGGGTTCGAGATGTTAAAGATTTGGAGGGTACTGGAGCCATTGTTAACCACATAGGCATAGTTGCCAGAGACGGCGACGGAGTAAGGAGATGTTCCAGTGGTAGTGGTTGAGAGAGCGGCTGGGACAGAGTTCGGGTTCGAGATGTTAAAGATTTGGAGGGTATTGGAGTTAGCGTTAACCACATAGGCATAGTTGCCAGAGACGGCGACAGATTTAGGATTTGTTCCAGTGGCGGTGGTTGAGAGAAGAGACGTAGAATAATTATAATAGTTGGAATTATAGTTTCCGATAGTAACAGTATTATCATTAGCATTAACACTTAAAATCCCCTGATTATTGAAATTTGATCCGACGCTTAGTTCACTAGATATATTAGCATTAGTTATTTGAGCTTGTTGAATAGCTGTTCCTCCAACGTAGAAAGTTTGGAGGGTATCGGAGCTAAAGTTAACCACATAGGCATAGTTGCCAGAGACGGCGACAGAGTAAGGAGATGTTTCAGTAGTAGTGGTTGAGAGAGCGGCTGGGACAGAGTTCGGGTTCGAGATGTTAAAGATTTGGAGGGTATTGGAGTTAGCGTTAACCACATAGGCATAGTTGCCAGAGACGGCGACAGAGTAAGGACCTGATCCAGTAGTAGTGGTTGAGAGAGCGGCTGGGACAAAGTTCGGGTTCGAGATGTTAAAGATTTGGAGGGTATTGGAGCCATAGTTAACCACATAGGCATAGTTGCCAGAGACAGCGACAGAGCTAGGAGATGTTTCAGTGGCGGTGGTTGAGAGAGCGGCTGGGACAGAGTTCGGGTTCGAGATGTTAAAGATTTGGAGGGTATTGGAGCTATCGTTAACCACATAGGCATAGTTGCCAGAGACAGCGACAGAGCTAGGAGATGTTCCAGTGGCGGTGGTTGAGAGAGCGGCTGGGACAGAGTTTGGGTTCGAGATGTTAAAGATTTGGAGGGTATTGGAGCTAGCGTTAACCACATAGGCATAGTTGCCAGAGACGGCGACGGAGATAGGATTTGTTCCGGTGGTAGCATAGGATAAATTAATTGAATTATTAGCCACATATAGTTGAGTATTGGTTGCGTTAGTTCCATCTACTGCCAAGGCTTGATTAGTTGTATCGGCCGTTAGTATATTTGATCCTGCTGCATTCTGAACTTGGAAAGCTGTAGTGGAGTTAGTAGTAGACTGAACTAGAGCTGTACCAGCCACATCTAAAGTTTGGGAGGGAGTCGTAGTACCGATACCAACCTCATTACCTGAAATAGTCATAGAGGGTTGATTACCGACACCAGGCACAAATGCCAATTTTCCTGCTCCGTAGGCACTACCACTATTGGTTGAATCGATAAACCAATCAACTCCAGCTGGACCAGTATTTTGAAGTTGTAAACCTATATCCCCAAAGGCAGACGTAGAGCCTTGAATTGTTATTCCTGAGTTAGCTATCGCATTAGAACCTAGATTAATATCAAGATTGTTATTAGGACTACTTGTTCCTATTCCGACATTTCCGCTGGAAGTTACTTGAAGTCCTATGTGATGAAGTCTATAGTATGATCCTGATTCTGAGATAGTAGTTGAACTACCTGTTAGGCTAGTAGCTGAGGTATAGCCTGTTATTAATTCTTGGCTTCCATCAGCAAAGATCATTTCATCTCCTACCATAGCACTTGTCCAGGTTGTACCACTTCCTGTGATAGTACCTGATCCTGATGTTTGAGAAGCTGTACCAGTGTTATAGTCTAATGGAGATACACTGAAGGTATTAAGTGGTACGGTTGTTCCTATGCCTACAAGAGTAGGATTATCGACACTACCAAGGACTATAGCATTACTTTCTTGGACTTGAGCATAGGCTCCAATGGCTGTGGCATTCTGGAGATCAGAGAGAGTACTAAATGTACCACGAGAGTCAGTACTCCCTGCATTGTAGCCAAGGGCGGTGTTAT
>JAJZJS010000001.1:2108-267953 GCA_021810025.1 bacterium
ACTATAGCATTACTTTCTTGGACTTGAGCATAGGCTCCAATGGCTGTGGCATTCTGGAGATCAGAGAGAGTACTAAATGTACCACGAGAGTCAGTACTCCCTGCATTGTAGCCAAGGGCGGTGTTATCGGAGCCGGTGGTGTTGGAAGAGAGAGAACCATTTCCAAGAGCGGTGTTATCGGAGCCGGTGGTGTTGGAAGAGAGAGCGTAAACGCCAGAGGCGGTGTTTTGATAGCCACTAGTGTTGGAAGAGAGAGCGTAAACGCCAGAGGCGGTGTTTTCGTAGCCGGTGGTGTTTTGGAGAGAGAAAACGCCAAGTGCAGTGTTAAATAAACCACCAGTGGTGTTGCCAGAGTTTACCCCTATAAATGTACTGTCTGTTCCACTAGTAGTATTAATAACTATTTGTCCACCCTGCCTATAGTATTTAGAAGTATTAATATCTCCTGATACATCCAATGGGTATTGAGGACTACTTGTTCCTATTCCGACATTTCCGCTGGACTGATAAAGCACTGAATTAGTTAGAACCTGACTACTATTAAATACTGGAATATAGCCGGCGGTAGCCCCAGATTCTGTCACCCCACTAGTTCCCTGACAACTTGACCATTCTGGAGCAGATCCGTTACTGGTTAAACAATAACCATTTGAACCTATCCCTAAAGTAGTTAAAGAACTAGTTCCGTTGGCGTAGAGTAATTCTCCAGACAAATAACTAGTTAACCCTGTGCCTCCATATGCTACTCCTACGTTGCCTGAAGTTATTTGATCACCATTAATAGCTATTGGTGTTGACCCTGCAGTTGTAATCTGTCCCTGAGCATTAACACTGAAGGTTGCAACTGAGCTTGCTGTTCCATATGTTCCAGCTACTACGCCAGTATTGCTGAGTCCAATTGTTATGCTTCCGGATCCATTGGTAATAGAAACCCCCGAACCTTGAGCCAGACTTGCAGGCGTATATGTTCCTCCGGTTTGACCAATTAGAAGTTGACCTAAACCAGGAGCAACAGTTGTACCAGTTCCACCACTACCTATACTTAATGGTGTACCTAAGGTTAAACCACCAAATGTAACGTCAGATGTAGTATTAATATTCTGTGGTAAGGAAAGAGTAATGTCTTGACCACTTGAACTAACGTTTACTTGGTTAGTAGTACCATTAATAGTTAATGATCCACTCTCACCGTTTAGGCTACTGACGCCTCCACTACCTCCAGATGAGCCAGACAAACAAGAACTAAAACCTAAAACACCGCTACCATTAGTCGTTAAACATTGACCACTTGCTCCATCTGCTGTAGGTAAAGTAAAGATAAGATTAGAACTAGTTACTCCGGATTGTAAAATAACACTATTGGTGTTGCTTGAATTATTGAAAACAACTTGCCCGTTATCTCCAGTTACACCACTGCTACCGAGATTAAGTGATCCTCCCAGTAGGTTTAGGTTACCAGCCGCACTTAAATTATTGCTACTTTGACTAAGCACTGAATTAGTTAGAACGGTTGAGGATCCGGAACCACTGTAAACAGGCAAATAACCACCAGAGCCAATGCCTGTCACCCCACTAGTTCCCTGACAACTTGACCATTCTGGAGCAGATCCGTTACTGGTTAAACAATAACCATTTGAACCTATCCCTAAAGTAGTTAAAGAACTAGTTCCGTTGGCGTAGAGTAATTCTCCAGACAAATAACTAGTTAACCCTGTGCCTCCATATGCTACTCCTACGTTGCCTGAAGTTATTTGATCACCATTAATAGCTATTGGTGTTGACCCTGCAGTTGTAATCTGTCCCTGAGCATTAACACTGAAGGTTGCAACTGAGCTTGCTGTTCCATATGTTCCAGCTACTACGCCAGTATTGCTGAGTCCAATTGTTATGCTTCCGGATCCATTGGTAATAGAAACCCCCGAACCTTGAGCCAGACTTGCAGGCGTATATGTTCCTCCGGTTTGACCAATTAGAAGTTGACCTAAACCAGGAGCAACAGTTGTACCAGTTCCACCACTACCTATACTTAATGGTGTACCTAAGGTTAAACCACCAAATGTAACGTCAGATGTAGTATTAATATTCTGTGGTAAGGAAAGAGTAATGTCTTGACCACTTGAACTAACGTTTACTTGGTTAGTAGTACCATTAATAGTTAATGATCCACTCTCACCGTTTAGGCTACTGACGCCAGCCGAAGAAGACTTATTGGAGAATCCACAACTAATTGAATTCTCAATACAAATAGTACCTCCAACAGATGGTAAAGTATAAACCTGATTAGAACTTAAATTGCTAATTGCTATAGTTCCGTTTAATTTATTTTGGCCATCACTAAAGACTATTTTCCCCGAATTTAAATTACTGCCTAAATATAACCCCTGATTGCCTTGAACAGTAAGATTCCCGCTAAAAGAGGGGTTATTGCTAATGCTTATCGGTGCACAATTACCTCCAGTTGCGGTGTTAATCGTATTTCCACCTCCACTTAAATTTCCAACACCATTCGAACAAACGATATTGCTAGAATTAAGTACGACCCAAGATTTACCATTAAAATACTGTAAGTTATTGTTTGAGGAATTAAAATATAACTGTCCAGATTGTGCGTTGGTTGGAGCAGTAGAAGGTAGGACACGAATAGACTTTGAAACCTGTAATTTGCCATTGACCTGTAAGCTTTGAATATTGTTGTCTTGTGGTAATAAAGATTCTAAATTCTGAAGAGGAATATTAGAGGAAGAAAATTTAGAAGCTAAACTAGAAGGTGGCTTAGAGTGCAAGCTATTTAAAATTAAAGTACCGGCAGAAACCAATAAAACAAAGGTTAAGGCGGCAACCCCAACCCTTAAATTATTAGTGGTAATCCCCAGTGAAGCCAATAAGCTTTTGTGCGGGGTTGAAGCAATTTGGGAATTATCGTCTGCTACTATTTCAACTCTATTCGGCGTAGCTTCTAAGCTCGATTCACTTGAATTAAAAACTGGGCTTTGTTGGTTTTGGTTAAGATCCTTGGGATCCATTTTTTTTGATTCCTTTTTGTATACACTTTGGACTAATTATATTCTATATTACCTATTGCTATAGATCAAATATATATTGTATTGTATTGAAAAGATTAACAGATGTTGAATACATTTATTATGTATAAAGATCAGAGTTATCCACAACTAGTCTATGATAAGATAGATCGATAGCAAGGATAGTATTAGCACTATAACCGCGAAGAATGAAACATTTCTTAGAACTCTAAAGATATTCTTCCTAGCCAAAGGATTTCGACCTATGGCCACAATCGTCCCATCGATAGCAGCATAAACAATAGTAATAATAGAAACTATACCTAAGGAAGCAATGATTAAACTGACCACTATTTTTAAGCTAGAGATAGATTTTCCAACTAAAGCTTCAGTAAAATTCTGTACTCCCCCCACTAAAGAAGAGGAATTATTTGTAGACCCAACCAAAATTAGGATCTTTATAAACCCAACCTTAACCCTCACTTTTGATCCAGCCTTAGTTTTAATTGTAAAATATTTCCCCGTAGAATTAGAGCCAAAAGTTTCTTGAGCCACTCCAACTACTTTTGATCCAGGATACGCCAACATACCGACACCATTTAGGGGAGATATAGCAATCTGATTACCCATCTTAATTGAACCATTCAGATTAGTAACGGCAACATATGCACTTCCTTCCGTTGCGACTTGAATCGTATTTTGGCTAGGGTTAACGGCCAATAAAGACTGACTAGGATTTACTGCAACCCCAACTATATTATTTTGGTTATAAGTAGTGGCCACCTGAACCGTATTAGAGCTTAGCGAATCTAAGCTAACGATATAACCATTATTAATATTTCCAACCGAGTCGAAAGATTTAGATAGACTAGAGGCCAATCCATAACATATTGAGGAGCCTAAAAGTAGTATTAGTCCCAAGGAAACCATAAAAGATAAGATTTTAATCTTAAGCATTATGCTAAGAGTGTATCATTTCTTTTTAAGAAATAGTAGTTGATTTAGATTCATCTAAAATAAAATATCAAGTTTAAAATATAAAATAAGTACTCAATTTACAGTATCCTAAAAAGATATTAACAGGCACTATATGTAGCTATTCTAACTACATTATGTATGACTTCGTCTGTTAAAGAAATATGAATTAATATTTATATTTTTTATGGCTTATAAACTAGTGATGTATTTTAAACTATCTTTGGGCATTTCTAGCATCGCCCCACAGTAATTGCATTACAACCAATTCTAACCTTGTAAAATATCTCTTTTTTAGGTAAAATACGTCGGTAGTTATTTATATTAAATAAGTCACTATGAATGACACCTGAGGGGCATTAGCTCAGTTGGCTAGAGCACCTGCTTTGCAAGCAGGGGGTCATCGGTTCGAGTCCGATATGCTCCACCACAATGCCTTATGGGCGATTAGCTCAGCTGGTTAGAGCGCGTCACTGATAATGACGAGGTCGGAGGTTCGAGTCCCTCATCGCCCACCATTCAAGAATTAATATTTTTATTAATATTAAAAAACCCTCTAGTAAAGAGGGTTTTTTAATATCCAATTCTTTATTAACAAACTATGTAGCGCAAATCAACTTAAATAAAGTCTAGAACATTTGTACAGTTACTGATAAATCTCGGCTAGTAAACTAACAAATATAAGTTGTCAGTACTGATTCACAACTTATCGAGACCGACCTAGCTAACCTATTAATAGATTGCTAAATTCTCCCTAGAAAGGAGGTAATCCATCCGCACGTTCCCGTACGGATACCTTGTTACGACTTAACCCCAATCATCTCCCCTACCTTAGGGCGAGGCAAAGCTCACACGTCAGGTATTGGCGACTTTCATGGCTTGACGGGCGGTGTGTACAAGACCCGGGAACGTATTCACGGTAATATGCTGACTTACCGTTACTAGCGATTCCGACTTCAAGCAGGCGAGTTTCAGCCTACTATCCGAACTGGGACCGGTTTTGATGGGATTTGCTCCGTCTCGCGACTTGGCAGCCCTTTGTACCGGCCATTGTAGCGTGTCTGTGGCCCCAGACGTAAGGGTAATACTGACCTGACATCATCCCCTCCTTCCTCCCTGTTACCAGGGCAGTCTGTCTAGAAAAAATAACTAAACATAAGGGTTGCGCTCGTTGATGGACTTAACCAAACATCTCACGACACGAGCTGACGACGGCCATGCAACACCTGTCACTGCGCTCAATAAAGCACTCTCTCCTTTCGGAGAAATTCGCAGGATGTCAAGCCTGGGTAAGGTTCTTCGCTTACTTTCGAATTAAACAACACGCTCCACCGCTTGTGCGGGTCCCCGTCAATTCCTTTATGTTTTAGTCTTGCGACCGTACTCCACAGGCGGGATGCTTAACGCGTTAGCTTCGCTACTATTGGGGTCGATACCAATAACAGCTAGCATCCATAGTTTACGGCGTGGATTACCGGGGTATCTAATCCCGTTCACTCCCCACGCTTTCGTGCCTTAGTGTCAGGAACAAGCCAGTACCCTGCCTACGCCATCGGTGTTCTTCCCAATATCTACGGATTTCACTCCTACACTGGGAATTCCAGGTACCTCTCTCGTCCTCTAGCTTAGCAGTTCAGACAATGTTTATGTGGTTAAGCCACACGCTTTCACTGTCCGCTTACTATGCCACCTACGCAACTCTTTACGCCCAGTAATTCCGGATAACGCTTGGATCCTCCGTATGACCGCGGCTGCTGGCACGGAGTTAGCCGATCCTTATTCATATGTTACCGTCATAATCTTCACATATAAAAGCAGTTTACAACCCAAGGGCCTTCATCCTGCACGCGGCGTTGCTCCATCAGACTTTCGTCCATTGTGGAAAATTCCCCACTGCTGCCTCCCGTAGGAGTCTGGGCCGTTCTCAGTCCCAGTCTGGCTGATCATCCTCTCAGACCAGCTAATGATCGTCGCCTTGGTAGGCCATTACCCTACCAACAAGCTAATCATACACAGGCTCTTCCCAAAGCGCCGTAGCTTTACTCCTAAGAGCACATGCGGTATTAGACACCATTTCTGGTGCTTATCCCTCACTTTGGGGTAGATTCCTGTGCCTTACTCAGCCGTCCGCCGCTCGTGTACTTCCGAAGAAGCCTTACCGCTCGACTTGCATGTGTTAAGCACGCCGCCAGCGTTCATCCTGAGCCAGGATCAAACTCTCCAAAAAAAGTTTGTTCTGTATCTTTAAAACAATTCAAAATGAACTGACGTTGATTTGCACTACATAGATTATTAATTTGCGTCTTTAAGAGATAAAAGAAATACAATCCCAAAAAAGACTGATCTAATTCTACCTTCTTTTATCTGTATTTGTCAATTAGTATTTATTTTTTATTAAAGGATTGAGATATTGTCCTTGGAAGCTATATCTTCGCTAGGATTATTATCTGGCTCTTCTTTATCTACTAAAGCTAAGGATACTACTTCGTCCCCATCATTAATTCGCATTATTCTAACTCCTTGGGTCGCTCTACTAATTAGAGGAATATCTCGTATATTAAGCCTGATTGTCTGACCTTGTCGACTAATAATAATAACTTCTTCTTGATCGTTCTCCTCTAAAGTTTTAACTGACACCAACTCGCCCGTCTTTGAATTGACAACTGCCGATCTAATTCCAACCCCCCCTCTAGCATGAGTAGTAAACTGAGATATTTTAGTCCGTTTGCCATATCCGTATTTGCTAATAACAAAAATACTAGAATCTTCCTCAACAATATCCATCCCGATCACGCGATCATCAGTCCTAAGTCTTATCCCTCGAACCCCACGACTAGCACGACCCATAGGCCTAACATTACTTTCGTGAAAACGAATAGCTTGACCTTTCGCCGTTGATATAATTACTTCATTATTACCATTGGTAACCCTTATCCATCTTAATTCATCTTTATCGTCAAGATTAATGGCAATTAATCCCGAATTACGAACATTTTTATATTGTTCAAATGGAGTCTTCTTAATTACACCTTTAACAGTACACATTATTAGGTTTGAAGCATTCTCAGATTTACTAATATTTATTACTGAACTTACAATTTCCTCAGGTTGAAGTTGAAGTAGATTAACTAAGGCTACACCTTTGGCACTCAAAGAAGAAGACGGCACTTCATAAGTTTTTAGCCTAAATACTCGACCTTTATTGGTGAAGAATAATAGAAAATCATGAGTTGAGGCATTAACAACGTTTTCAATTACATCCTCTTCTCTTGTAACCATACCCCTTCTGCCCTTACCGCCTCGACCTTGTTTCTTATATTCAGCAATTGGACTTCTCTTGATGTAATTGGCTGACGTTAAAGTAACTACAACTTGCTCGTCTGCAATGAGATCTTCATCGTTTAATTTATTTAATTCTGATTCTACTATTTTAGTACGTCTCTCATCGGCAAAATTATCCTTAAGTTCTTTAAGTTCATTCTTGATAATTTTCAAAATTTCTGTCTCATCGGCTAAAATAGCTTTCAGGTCTTCAATAATTTTCTGAAGTTCTGCCAATTCATCTTCTATCTCTTTACGATCTAACCCAGTTAAGCGGCGAAGCTGCATCGCCAGGATAGCCCTACCTTGAATCTCGCTCAATTTAAATTTAGAGATTAATTTTTCTAAAGCATCATCGTAATTTGCAGAAGATCTAATCGTTGCAATTACTGCATCAATATTATCCAAAGCTATCTTAAGACCCTCTAGAACATGAGCTCGGTCTTCGGCTTTACGTAATTCAAACTGAGTTCGACGACGAACAACACTTTGGCGATGCTTAATATGTTCCTGGATAATATCTTGAAGCCCCAGAACTTTTGGTTGAATCCCATCAATTAGAGCTAACATATTAAAATGAAACGTACTTTGAAGAGGAGTTAGTTTAAAAAGTTGATTTAAAAGCTTACTTGGGTAAGAGTCTTTTTTAAGGTCAATTACAATTCTAACTGATCCTCTAGAACTTTCATCTCTAATATCGCTAATTCCCTGAATCTTCTTATCTCTCACTAAATCAGCTATTCTGACTATTAATGATTCTTTGTTTAAGGAATATGGAATCTCAGTAATAACTATCTGTTTGCGACCCTTAGCGTTTTCGACAATCTCGGCTACTCCTCTTGTAACGACACCTCCACGACCAGTGGCATAAGCAGTTCTAAGGGCATCCTTACCATAAACAACTCCTCCCGTTGGAAAATCTGGTCCTTTTACAAGTTGTAAAAGATCCTCTAATCCGGCATCTGGATGATCAATTTGATAAATTGTTGCGTCGACTAATTCGCCTAGATTGTGAGGAGGGATATTAGTAGCCATACCAACTGCTATTCCGAGCTGTCCGTTCAATAAAAGGTTTGGTAGCTTAGCAGGGAGAACAACGGGTTCAATTAATCGGCCATCATAGTTATCTCGAAAATCAACAGTATCTTTATCAATGTCAACTAATAATTCTTCAGCCAAACGTTGCATTTTTGCTTCTGTATAGCGCATTGCAGCTGGTGGATCACCATCCATTGAACCAAAATTTCCTTGTCCATTTACCAATAAATAGCGCATGCTCCAAGGTTGAGCCATCCGAACCATTGCATCATAAATAGCAGCATCTCCATGCGGGTGATAATCTCCCATTACACTTCCAACAACGTTAGCACTTTTACGATGTTTAGCTCCTGACCTTAAGCCGTCTCTGTTCATAGTGTAAAGAATACGTCTGTGTACGGGTTTAAGACCGTCTCTAACATCTGGTAGAGCTCTAGCTACAATTACGCTCATTGAATATCTTAGATAATTATCTTCCATGACATTCTCTACTGAACGATGCTCAATATTAACTGTATTAGTCAATTCAAGTTCGTGTTGTTGAGCAGACATTTTATCTTCTTTTTCTTCCATTTAAATATCCAGGTCCTTTACAAATTTGGCATGAGTTTGAATAAAGTTTTTGCGAAGCTCAACTTCACTTCCCATTAACTTATTAAAAATAGCATCGGCTTTTTCGGCATCATCAACATTAACTTTGATCAAAACTCTCTTCTCTGGATCCATTGTTGTGTTGAAAAGTTGCTCTCCATCCATTTCGCCTAATCCTTTATACCGTTTCTGTTCTATGAATCCCGCCTGACGATAGCGTTCTTCATTGTTGGCTCCATTAGATTCTGTATTTTGCTTTGACCTCTCTTTAATGGCTGAATCCAAAATCTTGTCTAGGTCATCTTCATCATAAACAAATATGCTACTTTTTCGACCTGGTTTAACTAATTCAAATAATGGAGGTTTGGCTAAAAACAAATGACCACCTTCTATAATTTCTCTCATGTATCTGAAGAAAAATGTCATTAGAAGAGTCGCAATATGGCTTCCGTCAACGTCAGCATCAGTCATAATAATAATTTTATCGTATCTAAGACCCTTAATGTCGAATGAATCTTCTATTCCAACGCCAAGGGCCTTTATTAAACTTACAATCTCATTATTGGCTAACATTTTATCTAGACGGGCTCTTTCAACGTTTAAAACCTTACCACGAAGTGGTAGGATAGCCTGACTTTTACTATCTCTTCCGGTTTTAGCCGAACCACCAGCCGAGTCTCCTTCGACAAGATATAATTCAGAGTCTTTAGGGTCTTTATTTGAACAATCGGTAAGCTTTCCCGGCATCGAAGCCCCCTCAAGAATTCCTTTTCGAAGAATATTATCTCGAGCAGCTCTAGCTGCTTTACGAGCTCTAGCTGCCAACAATGCTTTTCCAACGATCTTTTTAGCAACGGCTGGGTGTTCTTCTAAATAATAATTTAAATATTCATTAATAACCTGTTCAACATAACCTCTTACCTCAGGATTTCCAAGTTTGTTCTTAGTTTGACCTTCAAATTGTGGATCAGGTAATTTAACCAAGATAATGGCAGTTAAGCCCTCTCTAGTGTCTTCTCCTGATAAATTTTCTTCTTTTTCTTTTAAAAGGCCTTGCTTCCTGGCATAGTCATTTATAACCCTTGTTAAAGCTGACTTAAAACCCGTTAAATGGGTTCCACCGTCTGGATTTAAAACATTATTAGCAAAAGCCTTAATTGTTTCGCTATAGGCATCAGTGTACTGAAGAGCAACCTCAACCTGGCTATCATTAACTGTTTTGTCGACATAAAAAATATCTTCATCAACAACTTCTCGACCGACGTTTAAGTGTTTCACATAACTCTGAATTCCGCCCTCGAAATAAAAACTATAGCTCCTGTTGGTAAGCTCATCAATAATAGTTGTTCGAATTCCTTTTGTTAAATAGGCCGCATGACGCAAACGATCTAAGATTGTGTCGTAATTAAAATTAATGGTTTGAAAAATTGTCTCATCTGGGTAAAAGGTAATCTCCGTACCTCTTAGGTCTGTTTTTCCTGTTATCTTAAGATCGCCCAACGGAACCCCCTTCTGATAGTCTTGCTCGTATATTTTTCCGTCTCTATAGACGTTAATATGGAGCTTTGAACTAAGGGCGTTAACGACGCTACTACCAACTCCGTGCAGACCACCAGATACTTTGTATCCGCCATCCCCAAACTTACCGCCAGCATGCAGCACTGTTAATACCGTTTCTACCGTACTTTTCTTGGTTTTAGGATGTATATCGGTTGGAATACCACGACCGTTATCAAAAACTCTTACAGCTCCATCCGCCAATAAAGTAACCCGAACATCAGAGGCATAACCTGCCAACGCTTCATCTATTCCATTGTCCACTAGTTCCCAGACTAAATGGTGGAGTCCTTCAAGACCCGTTCCTCCAATATACATACCCGGTCTTTTGCGAACGGGTTCAAGCCCCTCTAGAACAGTAATCTGATTGGACGAATATTCTGAATCTTTTTTAGTAGCAACCAATGAAAACCCTCTTCTTAATTTCTTATTTTTCCCACTAGTTACTATTATAAATAATTTTTAATCAATCAGCAAACTTTTAAATCTTAAGAAATAAATTATTTATACAATTTATATTTGATTTTTTATTTTTTTGAATGTTAAATAAAGGTGTTATCTAAATAAAAATAAAAATGTTTGAAAAATTAATCTCAATTCTACCCTATAATCCTGGAACAATTGATAGGTTTTATTTTTATGCAAATCGAATTAGGTCAGAAAAGAACCTTCGTCGATTAGGTTTAATATTCATTGTACTAAGCTTTTTGATACAATTTTTCGCCTTTTTCAGCCCATCTACACCCACTTTGGCTGCCTCTCCAAATGATTTAATCAACGGTGGATTTTCGTCCGCCCAGCAAGCTGCTAATGACTGCTACAGCAATCTGGAAGGCTATAAAACTATTTTAGCCAACTATCATATTAGTTGCACTACCGTTGCTAACGCTAATACTATAACCATTAATTCTACAGACTGGAACCATCAATTATGGTCAATGGGTCGACTTCCTTATCCAATAGCCGGTGAAACTCAAATAGCAATTAATGGAATCGGAAATTTATATGTTCGCTATTTATGGGGTTGGGATAGGCCCGGAACAACGTCTAATTATCAAGCTCTGAATGTAACAAGTCCTGGTGGTCAAACATTTTTATTAATGTATGCCTGTGGCAACCTGGTTTCAGTTGGATTCCCTGTTCCGTATACACCTCCTAATCCTGTGCCTACTACTGCGCCCACTCCTGCTCCTGCTCCTACTCCTACTCCTACTCCTGCTCCTACTCCTGCTCCTGCGCCTGCTCCTGCGCCAAAGCAAGTTTGTCCCTCTGGAACTTCAGGCACTCCTCCAGATTGTGCATCAAATAAACCTCCGATTCCAAGTCCTGAGTGTGAACAACTGCTTAGTACCGAAAATCCGTATTCATGCATAGTAATTAATAAAACTGCCAGTAATATTACGCAACAGTTACTGAACGCCAATGAAACTACAGCCGCAGCCGGAAATATAATAGAATATAGCTTAGTCGCTAAAAACATAGGGAATCAAAACGTAAATTACGTCTTTCAAGATAATTTAAGTTACGTCTTAGACTATTCCAAACTTACAAATAGTGGTGGTGGAACCCTGGAAACTAATAATGAGCTTATCTGGCCAAGCGTAACTATTGCACCAAATCAAATTGTTCACAAAGTATTCCAAGTAACGATCGATAATCCCATACCGCAAACTCCAGCCTCAACCTCTGATCCAAATTATTTTAATCTAATAATGACCAACACTTTCGGTAATACAATACAAATTAAACTCCCTTCTACTCCCATTAGGACAATCGAAACAACCACTACCACAACCCTCCCAAATACAGGTCCAGGAACAAGTATTTTTATTGGAGCAATAATAGTTGTAATCGCTAGCTTCTTTTTCTATCGATCAAGGTTAATACTGGAAGAATCCGAAATAGTAATTAAAGAAACAACGGTATAGGATTAAAGAATGGCAGAAACAATTAATACCTCACCAGAATCTGAGCTAAAACATAACTTTAGTCATTCAAAAGAAAACCATGAACAGTATCGTCTAAGTTTAGAAGATATTAAGAAACAGCAACAAATTGTATCCAATGAAATCAAAAAATCTCGAGAACAGGTTCTCGAAGATAGTGAAGAAACGTCTCAAATCAAGAGCAAAATAAACAAGCTAGAAAAAAACCAATCCGATGTCAATAATGCATCGGTCAAACTAGCCAGCAAAGATCTTCAAAAAACAACCCTGAGAAATGAATTAAATCATATTAGAAAAGAACTTAATCCGGTAGATAGAATTGGAAGCAGAATAATTCACAATAAGGTAGTTAAAGTGATAAGCACAGCAAGTTCGACGACAGTTGCACGTCCCAGCGGCTTATTGGGAGGTGGCATACTGGCCCTCATTGGCAATTTATCGTACTATGCATTTGCTAAAAGTATTGGGCTAAAATACAATTATCTAATCTTTATTCTATTGTTTGTAACTGGATATTTCCTAGCAACAATAATAGAATTATTGTTAAGAATACTACGACGCAAGAATTATAACAACACCAGAATGTAGTTTGTTAATCCCTATTAATATGGAAAACGTGCTCTTGTTCTTCGGCTTTAGATACATTATTTACAACAGTATTTGAAACTGGATTTGATTGAGTGCTAAAATCATTAGTGGTTTGGTTGGCGCCATTGTGAACAAAAGAAGTATTGGGTATGTTATTTGCTATTTTGGGACTTTCTTGAGCTTGATATCCAAAACCAGAATTAGGTATTAATGTATTGTTATTTTGCGATGGAAATTGTTGGAGTTGAGGTTGATTAGCTAGATTAATGCCACTGGCGTTCGCCGCCGTCTTTCTTTTACTTAACCAATCATCAATAAAACTTCCTTTTGGCTTATTTGGTAACCCTGGATCAAACGCATTCATCGAAGAAGACTGGTAAGATGTTGTCGCGTTCACCGAACCTTGAGTGGGCATAGCATTAGATAAAAATGGATTTTGTTGAGGTCTTTGATTTAGAGTTGAGCTACTAAAAGGATTGCTCGCTGGATTTAAAGACGAATATTTATTGTCTAATCCCGAAAAAGGAGGGGAAGCAGTTGACATTCGGTCAAATATTTCCTGTTCAACCACTTTACGTGGTCTTCCGTATTTTACTTTTGACAGTTGTTTGAGGGCGCTAGCCAATCTTCTGTTCGGTGTTCCTAATTGAGGTAAAGTTGCCATACTAAAAGGTTGGGTTGGTACACCTCCTATAAGCGTTCTAACGACAGTATTAAAATTTGGAACCCGTAGCAAATCTTCAGCCTCAAAAATAGGAGAAAAATACTTTCCAATACTCTCGACATCATTTTGCCCAATTCTAAAAGAAACAATTGTACCCATATTACCAAATACAGCATCTCTAATCTCCTGAGATAATTGAGTTGTGAATTGATTTGCAACGATTAGATTTAGGTGAAATTTACGAGCTTCGGACATTATTGTTGCCAGACTGTCGGTCGAGAAGTTTTGAAACTCATCAACATAAAGTGCAAAATCATTTCGCTCCGACTCTGGTATATCTACCCGGCTCATTGCGGCTGCCTGAAATTTCATCACAAAAATCATACCAAGCAACTTTGAGTTTAGCTCTCCTGTCCCACCCTTACTTAAGTTCACTAGTAAAATCTTTTTATTATCCATAACCTCTCTAAGATTAAAAGCGCTTTTAGTCTGTCCAATGATATTTCGCATCATTTCATTACTTAAGAATGCACCAAATTTACTGACAAACCAGGCTACAACTTCTCCGAAATCATTTGAGCGTTGACTTTGAGGCATTTCCTTTCTCCAAAAGTCTAGTACGTTCTGATCCTTAACATACTGTAATTTCTGTTGAACATACTGGGGATCTCTAAATAATTTCGGTATATCCACAAATGTTCCTCCAGCTGGATCGGCCATTATAGTTAATGCTGCCATTCGAAATAGATTTTCATATCGGGGCCCCATTATACCCTGGTGATTTGGGTCATAGAGCTTATAAAGCATATTAAGAGCTTCTTGGATTAAAAAGTCTTTCTGATCAGGTTTATCAAACTCAAATAAGTTAAGCCCCATCGGATAATCTAATTCTCCAGGAGAAAAGTAAATAACATCCTCTGTTCGTTCTTTCGGCACCATTGCTAATAAATCTTCAACGGTATCACCGTGAGGATCAACAAAAGCAAATCCATTTCCGTTTAACATATCCTGAAGAGCTAAATTCTCTAAAAATATTGATTTTCCGGTACCTGTTTGACCAACAGCGTATAAATGTCTTTGGCGATCACTAAAAGAAAGCCTGATAGGTTTTCTAATACCCCTAAAGACATTATAGCCCAACAATAAACCATCATCAGGTACATTCCTTGGACCATCAACTTGTTTTGAGGCTTGTTTGACTAATTGGCTAGTTGGTATATTATTTTGATCTGGAAAATGGAAAATACTAGCAAGTTCAACCGAATTAAGGATATTGCCCTTAGTGTGTTGAGGAAAGAAACGCATTATATAAGAAGTTGCTAGAGATTCAATATCTTTGGCGGGTACATATTTAAAGCCGTTTTTACCCGGAGAATTAAATAGAGCAAAACTAGCAATCATCTGAGTTAAAATAGCCTGAGATTTTTGACTTATATTTGATGAAACAATTATTCTAATAATTGTTTCGAACCCAGCATATCTGGTTTTATCGTCAATAGAATCAAGATTGGCATTCTCTAGATTAGAAAGTTCTTTCTTAGAAGAACCTCCTTCTTTTTGTTCATCTGGTGGTTTTAAAATAGCTAAGGCAAAACTTTTAATCCACCATTTTATGGCTTCAAAGCCGTGTTTACTGTCTTCTCCTTTTCTTTTTTTAGAAGAAACTGTTGTTGCCAATTTAGTCCAATGAACATCAGCTGGTCTTATTAAAATTTGAATAGCTGCGCCATCCTCTTTATCCAGGGAAGATAAAGAACTAAGCATAGACTGCATAACATCTCTCTTAATGTCTTGATAGGTTGCAATAGGATAGACATAAGATTTCTTAAGTACAAATTCACCCCCTAAAGTAGCGTTGATTCGACCGGTGGGATTAAAAATATTATGTTCAACAGCTTCTTCGAGTCGTGCCGTCGGATAAGCACTAACTATAGCCTGTTTTACCACTTCCAGTAAACTAATTGGAACAGCTACGTAATAATTTATAAAGCCATCATTTCCAACAATCTCGAAGCTAATATGTCTTTGACCATAAAACCTTCTGCCTGTTCCCTTTTCCCAAGTACTAGCAATAATATTATAGATTATCTGAGCCTTACTAATAGACTCTTCGTTTACGTCTCGGACGTCTCTCCCTGATCTATTGTCAGTATCGTCACTTTGGGGTGGCAAATGGATTAAAAGAGGAACCATTTTTAAGGATCGTTCAAAGTTTTTTTGTTCTCTAAAAATATTTCTAATGTAGACGTAGACAAAAGGAGCTATTATTAATAATAATCCTACTATAACTAATATAGCCTTCAAGATAATCGACATTACTAACCACTAATCTTTATGTCTTTATTAAATCTCTTTTTCATATAATCTGCCTTTACGGCACTAATTTGCTTATTTTGATTATAGGGATCTTCCCGATTTTGATAAACTATTTGCTTCGCTTTTTCGACCCATTCTTTCTCTATAAGATCATCATCAGCTGCAACGGAAGGTGTGCCTAAATTAAAAGAAGCGGTAGAGTTATCGGAGTCATCGTCATCAGAAACACCAGGAACTGTCAATGAACCAGCCCCTAAAGGATTAGTAAAAGTATCACTAAGTTTAGAGTTGGGTAATTTTGACTCTTTTAAAGGAGTTGTTTCTTTATTGTCGTCTTGAAGTTGAGATGGGTTGAGTGTTTCTAACACAGGTGACGGCAAACTGATATTAGGTGCCTCTAAATTATTCTTTTGATCCATATTCATATTATACAATATTAGCCTCTTTATCTCTAACTATTTTTTGGGTTATTTATTTCTGATATTCTTTGGAGGGCGAATTAAAATTAAATAAATATACAAAACAATAGAGAACGTTAAAAGAGTGACAAAATCGATTAAACTAAATTGACCGATAGACTTTAAGGCTAGCGACAATACGAGGATAATACTAATAATTAAGGATGCCTTAAAGACATGTTTTATTTTAAAACCTACTAGATTTAAATAACTACCTATATTATAGAATATAAAGAATAGCGATAATCCTACTAATATAAAACTTATAAGTAAGAATATCTGATTAATTCTATTGGGATTAGTAAAACTAAAAAACAAGCCGTCTAATACCAAAACTAAAATTAAACTAAAAAGCTTGCCATATTTATGAAATAGCATAAACATATTTAAATTATAAAATAAAAGTCGCCCCATTAATAGGACGACTTAAAAACACTAAGTGTCGAAGCGATAAATCCGCTCACTAATTAAATATACTATTGTAGCGCTTATCGACTTCGACTTTTGACTGATCGCTCAATTAGTCTTTAGGGCTAATGTGAGCGTAATTTTATGTTTTTGGTAATATTTGTTTTTGCTTACCTAATTAAAATTGTAGCAAAAAAGGATCAAAATGTCAATTCATTTTTCTAGAGCACCCTCATTTATTAGTACAATAAAAATGTATTAAAAATCTATTAGTAAAAGTTATACACAACCCTAAAAAAATAAGCATTATTGTTATTGACGACACTATATATATCCTCTATGATTATCTTAGCACTTGAATAAAAAAAGTGCTCAAAAACAAAAATGACTCCTAGGAACGACGACTTCTCGCAAGTCGTCGTTCCCAACGAAAGAAATTAAAAACATATACTAAAATTTATAAACCAAAATACTCCGAATTTATTTCGGAGTATTTTTTATATATTGAAAATTTAAACTAAAAGAAACTGTTACTTTTTCATTCAGGTTAATAAAAATTATATTAAGCACTTTTATGTTTGAAACTTGTTATTTATTTTATTTGACCCCTGAAAAGATATCTGTTAAGATTAATGTTAATAATAGATTAATAACCTAAAGGAGAAATACTCATAGCTAGACATAATCGACTTAACTCTGAGATCAGAGCACAAAGTCTAAGAGTTATAGATGATAACGGTAAACAATTGGGTATCTTGTCTTTATCCGAAGCGTTAAAAATTGCCGAAGACAGTGGATTAGACTTAGTGGAGATTTCTCCTGACGCCAATCCTCCGATCGCCAAAATAACAGATTGGGGTAAATATAATTACCATAAGACCAAACAACTCAAGAAAAACCGAATGGCATCAAAAGTCGCAGAAATGAAGCAAATTCGACTTGGCCTTAAAATTGGAGACCATGACCTCCAAATAAAAATTAACAAGGCCATAAAATTTATGGATAACAATCATAAAGTTAAATTCATTATTATCTATAGAGGACGAGAGCAAGCACATAAAGAAATAGGATTTAAATTAGCAGAAAAGATAATTGAAGAATTTGGTGATAAAATAGCAGTAGATCAAGCACCAAATCTAAATGGAAGACAATTAAGTTTTGTAATAAGAGGAGTACACTAATATGCCTAAGTTAAAAACCCATAGCGGAACAAAAGATCGAGTAAGAGTTTCTAAAAATGGAAAGATTAGAATTGGTCACCCCAACAAGAACCACTTTCTTGCTAAAAAATCCAATTCTAGAAAACGAAGTTTAAGAGGACTTTCGACTAAATCTGGCTCAATTGCCAAAACCCTTAAACTAAAATTAGGAATTTAGACAAATTGTAACCCAACGAAAGGAAATATATGAGAGTTAAGAGAGGTGTCACTTCACACAAACGTCATCAGAAAATAAGAAAAGCAACGAAAGGCTTTACCCATTCTAATCGAGTCAGTATAAAAAGAGGCCGACAAGCTTTAATTAAATCCCTACAGTTTGCTACTAGGGATCGCAAGAACAAGAAAAGAACTTTTCGACAGCTATGGACTATTAGAATAAACGCAATGGCCAAACAAAATGGAACCAGCTACAATAAACTAATCGCTGGTCTAAAAAAGAATAAGATTAATCTAGACCGAAAAATATTAGCAGAATTAGCCGTTAATGAACCAAACGCTTTTAATAAAATAGTTAAAACTGCCTTAAAATAAACTAGCCATTTAATACTATGGCAGAATGTCTATAAGCCGGGTTTTGTACTCTAAAAGAGCGCCGATCATCTATCTAGGCCTTAAATTACTTGAAGGCTCAAGCGGATAATCGATAGACCTATGGCGGGAAACCTTGAGACTAGCTCTATAGGTCTACCTCCTTGCAGCAAATAGGGTTTACCCCTTCTAGATGTCACCACCTAGAACTGTGAGCTTTTACCTCACTCTTTTCACCCTTACCGATAAACGGCGGTATAGTTTCTGTGGCACTTTCCCTAGGTTTACACCCGGTCGTCGTTAACGACTATTCTTCCCTGAGCTGCCCGGACTTTCCTCGTATCTTACAATACGCGATCGGCCAACATTCTGCCCTTAACATCTTAGCAGATTAGTCCTAAGAATTGGAGAGCTTTTTATCAAGTTCTCGATTTACTGCGGCGTCAGCCAATTTATTTAGTTCTCTAGGAACATGTTGAAAATTCACTTTATTGAATTTCTTAACAAGAGAGCTTATATTGTCGTGCAGAGGCCAAAGATCTCTGTTCTTAACCTTAAATATACCCTTCATTTGATTAATAACCAATAAACTATCCATATATACATCTACTTCTCTCACCCCCATTTCAAGACATTTTTCTAAGGCGATTTTTAATGCTGTATATTCTGCCTGGTTATTAGTCGTAATTCCTAAATAGTATCCTTCATCCACTAGAATATTATCGTTCATATCCAACACGACATAACCACTCGCCGAGGGACCAGGATTGCCTCTTGACCCTCCATCAGCGTAGATTTTAACCTTCCTATATGTTCCTGGTTGTTGTCCTGGTTCTGAAAGCGTATCGCTAGATTGAGCTTTATTGAATATATCAATCTTATCAAGCGCATCAGCTACCCTATAATCTAAATCTGTTATTTTATTCTGTTCCTCATGTGTAGATAACCAAATCTGAACAACGTTCCAATTATTCTCCCATCTAAAGTGATGATTATAATTTTCAGCTATATCAGCCGCTCTTTTCATAAATTCAAAAGCTTCCCTAAAATTTATAAAATTAAATTGCTTATATAAACCATGTTTTGTTTTTTTCCACATAGATTGATTATAACTCATCACCTGGATTTGTGTTTATTTTTAGGTTAGAATATAGAATTATCGGGGTGTGGCGCAGTTGGCTAGCGCGTACGGCTGGGGGCCGTGAGGTCGCAGGTTCAAGTCCTGTCACCCCGACCATTATATATTTAATGTCGACTTTACATAAACAAAGGATGAACTCTGTAATAAATATAAATCAACCACATAACCATTAAATATACTTCAAAATTATACTATGATTTTTTATTTACTAATGTTTCAAAGCCCAATTTTGACCTATGATGACAACAAAATTTGAAGTATAGCCTTGAGCTTCGGCTGCTTCAACTGAGCCAGAAGTAGAGGTAACAGGGTTAACTTGAAACAATTGGGATAAATACTTGGACGAACTGGGCTTTTTATCGTTCGAGTTATCTATAATCATACTGTTATTATATTCTGTTGATGTATTGCCGACATAAACGACATTAAAACCCTTAGAAGTTAGAATATTGGCTTCATTACGAGCTAAACCATTAACATTGGAGGCATTTAAAATAGACACGCTTGCATTTTCTTGTACAACTGGATTATTGGAAGTAATTTGAAGATAATAATGTTGAATCTGACTAAAATTATTTAGGCCAGCTTTAGGTATTAAGGCATCCAGCCCGTTTGACGTTACGTATGTTGTCAAAAGTGGATTTGATCCTGAATAGCTTAAACCGTAAGACTGAATATTATTAACATTAAATTTATGCGCGATTTGAGCAAGTTTTAGAGCATCTGGAAGAGATAAATCGGTTCTGACGTTATTACCAAGAGCATCAAAAAGATGTGTTACATCAAGCGGATTACTAAGTACTCCCGCCGACATTGCCTTCTGCTCAAGCGCAATTAACATTTGACGTTGGTGTTGAGTCCTATTGATATCACTTAATGGAAATCCGTAAGCATAAGGAGAGTCCCCTCTTGCTAAAGCTAGCGCTAATGCCTGAAGGCCATCCAAATGAACCGGTCCATTTGGTAATCTCAAAGGGCCTCCATGAGCTTTATTTACATTCGGATCATAAAGTCCTCGTGGATCAGGACTTTGAATATTAACAGTTATACCTCCAACTGCATTAACAGCGTCTTCAAAAGCCGTATAATCAATTAAAGCGTAGTAATCAATAGGTATTCCAAAATTTGTCTCGATAACTTTTTGGAGTTCTCCCATTCCTCCCTTGAAATAACCTGGTTGGTTAAAACTAGTTAGTGTATTAGCGGCATTAATTTTTTGATACCCAATTCCAGGCATATTTAACCAGATGTCTCTTGGTATACTCATGGTAAAAGCAGTATTGTTCTTAGTGTCAATACTTACGACCATAATCGAATCCGTTAAAGGACCCTCATCACTGTTTTTACCCTGATACCCAGCCAACAAAATATTTACTCTGCCCTGATTTTCGCCCCTAAGAGTCGTATTACTAAAGACGCCACCGATATCACTAAATAAGTTTCCGTGAAATACTTTGTCTAAACTATTAATAATCCGCGCACCGTACCATCCCAAAAATCCAAAAATAATAATTAAGATTGTTAGAACAGTCGTTACTGCTTTTCTCTTTCGGGACCACTTCTTTCTTTGTTTTAGCCCTGGCAATTGTCCTGTGTTACTTCTATTATAGTTATTGACAGATCTAGCAGGTATAGAACGGTTGATTAGGGAAGGACCATTTGCAGTCGGCATCTGACGTTGATTCTGATTTGAATAATTATTATTGGGATAGCTGGGCTTCACATTATTTAAATCCGAAGATTCATTAGATTGAGTTGTCTTTAGGGGTTTTTCAATATTACGATTTAAATTCGAACTAAAGCCATCAATGCTATTTAATCTTCTGGGTCTATTTTCCATAAATTTATTTCCTTAAAGTATTTTAGCTTGTTTAAACTGAAAAACGGCTTATTCTTTATCAACTTAATAGCCGGGACCGAGATGATTACCTGCGCTATGACAGGTGGGTGTTTGCACGTGATAACCTAAGCTATCGCAAATATTAAACTCCCTAATCGTATGTATTCAGATAATCATACGCTCGGTCTTGATTAATTAAAATCTTATCCGACTATTTTAATTATATAGAATTTATTATTTTTTATCCAAGCAGAATATTTAATAAATGTATCTCAATATTACTGATTGGAGTTGCCACAAATTGAAATATTAATAACATAAATATTAAAATAGCCATAAAACCAAATGACTCAATTCTTAACATAATTTCTTGAAACCATTCAGGCGCCAAAGCATATAATAACCTAGATCCATCAAGAGGAGGAAAAGGAATCATATTAAAAATAAAGAGACCAACATTAACCTCAGTAAATAAAATAATTGCCTCTTGGATTAAAGTATTACCATTAATTCCAATACTTCTATAAATTAAACCGCTTATAATGGCTAGAAATAAATTTGAGAATGGTCCAGCTAGCGCCACTATTGCAGATCCAAAATCTCCAAATCTTAAATTTCTAGGATTAATTGGAACTGGTTTAGCGGCAAAAAAGGGCATTAATCCAAACAAAACAAGCACAACTGGAATTGCTATTGTTGTTATTACATCAATACTTTTTAGAGGATTAAAAGTTAGTCTTCCGTGCTCAAGTGCAGTTGTGTCTCCTAGCCAGTAAGCCACATAGCCGTGCATAGCTTCATGAAACGTCATCGCAATTAAGATTGATACGAAAAAGATAACTATTTCGGTAAAATTGAGCGAGCCAAGCATATTCCGTTAATTATAAACGAATGCTTACGACTTGACTAATGAAAGTTTTATCTCTATAATTCATATCTAATAATATTTCACAGTAGGATAAAGAATATGCAAGTATGCGACTTAACCGGAAAAGGTAAACAATACGGTCATAATGTTAGTTTTAGCCAAAGACACACTAAAAAGGTATGGAAGCCCAATCTTCAGCATAAAACAGTTATAGTTGACGGCAAAAAACTTTCTTTAAAAGTTAGCACTCAAGCCATAAGGACACTAAAGAAAAAAGGTCTCTTAACTTAATCTAAGTTAGACTTCTTCTAATACAACAAGTCTTGTTACATCTGTTAAGTCACTTGCCTTCAATTTAAGCTTCGGTGTTGATTCACTAACCTCCATCGCCAATTCTTTTAGGGCGTCTTCTAGTTTGATTTGTTCTATTGGATACTTGAGTTTATTGCTAGCATAATGAGTCGGAATAATAATATTCGGTTCAATATCTTTTATTAACTTAAGTGCACCTTGTGGATCGATTGTATACCCATTATTACCAACTGGCACAAACATTACATCAATATTGCCAATTAACTCTTTTTGATCATCTGTAAGATCACCCAGTATATGTCCAGTTATTAGAATAGATAGATCAGAAGTGCTTAGCTTATACATTACCGACCTAACACCACTGTCATCATTCATAAAAGGTTGAGCCTGTATCCCTAAGATTGAAATATCTCCAACTTCATATTCTCCGGGGGTACTGAATGCTAACTTAGCGTTATCAGAAAAGCTTGAATTAACGCGATTAGTAAAGAGAGCTACATCTGACTTAGTCAAGACACTTTTACCGCCTATTTGATTAAGGTTATCGTCAACCACTATCCTTGTATGCTTATCAGCAACTGAAATACAGTTTGCCCCATGGTACATAAAATCCATTATTGTTCCTCCTCCTGCTTAGTTTCAACTGCAACAATCCCATGCATATCAACTAAAACCTGTTTTTTTGACCCTAGAACAGACAAGGCAAAACGATCCTTGATTGCTATTCTATACTTAAAATCTTCCATTTTCATAATAGTATAGCGAATTACTTTGTTCTCTTTTTGTTCGAGATTATTAACATATTTAACAAGAGCATTAGGGTTAACGTCTCCCACAATCAATAAATCTATTCCCGATGATTCGTCTCTAGTAAACTGACCAGTTAAAATAGCTAATTCAATATGTCCAACGCTGTTTAATTGAATTTCGACTTCATTAGTACCTAATTTTAATGCTTCCTCCTCTTTCTGAATCGGGCTATAGCCCTTTCCGAAAATCTGCCGCAATGGTGCATAGAACTTATACTTCTGATTAACCTCATAATACAATTTATTGTTGTTGCTATCAGATACAATAATTCCTATACTAAGCAGATTGCTCAGTTCTCGCCTTACAGAATTAATCTGCTCATCAATTTTTCGAGTTATCTCTCTAACATAAAACTGTCTGTTAGGGTTACCTAAAAACAACTGCAAAAGCTTAACTCGTGTTTTAGAACCAAACAATTGCTCAACCATACATGTATTGTAACAAAAAATGTTATCAATTAAAATGTGATTCGTTTAAAAAAGATGTGGTGAGCACAACAATGTCTTCCAGATTAATAGGTTGTTTATACCAGTGAATACTTTTATTTCTCCTGAACCAAGTTCTTTGCCGTTTTGCCAAATTTAAGGTTGCCTGAAGAATATTTAGTTTAACTTGATCAATGGATATATTACCTTCAAGGTATTCTTTAAACTGAATGTACCCAATTGTTTTTAATCCTTCAATATCCCATCCAAACTTTTTTACCAAACCCCTGACCTCTATTTCGAGCCCATCTCTTATCATTTGGTCAATTCTATTTTGTATTCTGGCCTTGAGATCATTTCGATCTAATGTTACGCCTATTATGAAAGTGTTAGGACGAAGTTTAGACTTACGAGGTTGAGCTCCCTTCGTTTCAATTATGCGAATTAGGCGTCGTTTATTATGAACGTCAATATTCTTAGTTTTATAGCCCTTATTAAGAATTAAATTATAGAGCTGATCAAGACTTAAATTATTCAGCTCTTCTCTTAAGATCTGATTTGACCTAGGAAGAAAAGAATAATTATATATCACTGCATCAACATAAAGTCCTGTGCCACCAACTAATATTGGCACCTTGCCCCTGGAATAAATATCTTCAATAACTTCTTTAACTTTAGCTGCAAATTTAGCGGCATTAAAATTATCATTTGGTTCAATAATATCGATCAAATGATGCCTTACTGTGTTTTGCATTATTTGATTGGGCTTAGCCGTACCAAGATCAAAGCCTTTTCTGATTGTTTGAGAATCAGCACATATTATCTCTGCCCCTAAAGACTGCGCTAACTTATACCCAAGTTCACTTTTCCCTGAAGCAGTTTCTCCAACAATACAGATTAGTGGTTTCATTTAATATGTGTACGTGCTAAACGATTATCTCTTTCGTAAACTAAGCTCTCTATAAATGTCTCAATGTTAAATGATGTATTGCTTGTTAAGCCATCATAAAGGTCAGATCTGATACGAGGTGTCACTAAGCCTAGTTTCAGCTCTTTAGCGCCAATGACAACGGAATAAGGTATTTTCAATCTCTCAACTTCTCTAATCTTCTTGGAAACAGATTCATTGCCATTATCTAGTTTAACCCTCAGTCCTCTTTTTTTAGCCATAATTTCAAACTTCCTAGCAAACTCAACTACTCCGTCTTCCTGATTAAGCGTGATTATTCTTAATTGTTCTGGAGATAACCAAAGTGGGAATTTGCCTCCAGTGTGTTCGATATAGACGGCCATAAAACGTTCAATTGAGCCAAGAATTGCAGCATGAATCATGACAGGTTGTTGTTTAGATCCATCAGAAGCATCATAGGTAAGCTCAAATCTTTCGGGTTGTACAAAATCGAGCTGAATAGTTGCAACTTGATGTTCTCTTTTTAAGGAGTCGGTTGCCATAAAATCAATTTTAGGACCATAAAACGCAGCTTCACCTTTTTCAATGAAAAAATCTAATTTATTTTTCTCTACTGCGGACTTTAATTGCTCCTCAGAGGTACGCCAGATCTCTGGGGATCCTAAGTATTGAGGAGAGTCGTCCCTGAAACTAAGACGCAATCGTAGCTCCATGCCAATTATTTTATAAAATTTTTGGGTCAGCTTTAATAGATTATTAATTTCATAATTAATCTGTTCTTGACTACAGAAGATATGACTATCGTCTTGAGTGATAGCCCTAACCCTGTTTAATCCTCCCAACTCTCCACTCTTCTCATCTCTATATACAGTGGTTGTTTCTAAGTATCTTATTGGCAATTCTTTATATGAACGCTGCCTAAAAGCATAAATACGAGTATGGTGAGGACAATTCATGGGCTTAAGAACTAACTTATCTTTTGTTTCTTGACTCTTAACTAAAAATAGCTCGTCTCCAAACTTTGCCATATGACCAGATTTGACATAAAGATCCGTCTTTGTGAGATGCGGCACAAAAACCTTTTCGAAGCCAATCTCAAGTCTTAATTGGTTGCTAAAATTAGCCAATTCATCTCTTAAAATAGTCCCTCTTGGTGTAAACAATGGTAAACCAGATCCAACTAAATCAGAAAAAATAAATAGATCAAGTTCTTGTCCTAGTTTACGATGATCTCTATTCTTAGCTTCTTCAATTTGAGCTAGATATTCCTTTAGGTTTTGGTCATTCATAAAGGCAACCCCATAAATCCTCTGAAGTTGTGGATTTGATTCTTTTCCCCTCCAATAAGCTCCACTGATGCGCATTAATTTAAAGCTTCCCGCTAAACCAGTCGAAGCAATATGAGGGCCTCGACAAAGATCGATAAACTCTCCATCTTTATAGAAAGAGACTTCTTTTAGTTGAGTTTTATTATGGTCAACAAATATTCCAAGCTCATCATGGTTTAGATCTTTAAATAAAGTCGTACCTTCTCTTTTCAGATCATTTATTAGCTCTTTCTTGAAAACTTGCTTTGATTGTTCTGCCCAGCTTAAAGCATCATTAATGGCCATGTTGTATTGTTCAAACCTTAAATTCTCTTTAATTATTGCGCGCATTACTGTTTCAATTTTAGGAAGATCTCCGTCAGATAAGCTAACACCTGGAATTAAAAAGTCATAATAAAAACCATTATCAACAACTGGCCCAATGCCAAACTGAGCATTTGGATATAACCTAAAGATAGCCGAAGCTAAAATATGCGCCATAGAGTGGCGCATTGCATATTCTTCTAAATTTGTTTTGGATGTATTTCCTGACATAAATAACCTACCTCTGACAATCATATCATATCAATAAAAAAAACGATTGTATGATCTCGCAAATTCATACAATCGTTTACACCAACCATATTGTAGGTTAAAAAAACAATCTCGTCAAAACATCACCTAACATAACTAATTTATCATGGTTAGTATTATAAAGCTAGTATTTTAATGTCGTAATTCCTACACTATGCGCTGGGGATAACCTAAACTAATTATAACTCATATTTGGTATAAATTAAACATTATAAAAAATAAACTCAATATAATATAATTACTATTCGGAGATGCTGGGCAATTAGCTCATTTGGCTAGAGCGCTTCCTTGACGTGGAAGAGGTGAGAGGTTCGAATCCTCTATTGCCCACCATTTAATAAGATTAAATAATCATGTATGGTACTTGACTTAACTTCTTGAATTTGATAATATTTGTCAGTTAAACAAAGGGATTTGGTGAGTATATCAACTATAAGTGTCCTTGACACTTTCCAGTTGTTTTACGAAGAGTTAGCTCCTTCGAAACCAACGAATCGTGTTCGTCGATTACGAACTAGTTAACAGAGAGAGTTGACTATATTTTAGCCCCGCAAGTCGCGGGGCTTTTTTATTATCCCCAATTATACAGGCTTTTGCACTATCTTTTTTAATAGCGATATGACAATATGTAGCTATGGTGTGTATTTATTGTGGCTCTAAAACTGCTATCACTAATTCGAGACATCAAAGAAGTACGAATAGTACCTGGAGAAGACGAAAATGCCTCAACAAAGCCTGTAAAGCTATTTTCACCACTAACGAAATTGCAATCTATGAACAAAATTGGACCATTAAGTCTCAAGAAACAATTAGTCCATTTTTAAGGGATAAACTATATATTTCTGTATATAAAAGCTGTGGTCACCGTCGAAATTCTGTTAAAGATGCAACTTTCCTTACTAACACGATCATTAATAAGCTAAACGCCGTTATTAAAGATGGAACTATTGATATCAGCGATCTCCTCAGAATATGTTTTGATACTTTGAGTAATTTTGACCAGATTGCTGCTACTTATTATAGGGCTTACTATTTTTAACTTAATTTTCGAGAAGGATCAGCATCCGAACTAATCAATTTCCCTTTTGAATTATAAACAGCCTTCTCTGTTACATCAAATTTGCTTAGATACCATTTAAACATCAACCGAGTTTGAGAATTAAAGGCAGTAATAGTTCCGTAAAGTAAGCTAGCAATTGGCGCCAATATCCACTGGAAAGCCATTAAAACAGAACGATGACGCTTATATCTTAGCGGCCTCGGAGGAAGAGTCACCAGACTGACGTAGACACTTGCTAAAAGTCCGATTAGACCAATTTGTTGTATTCTACTAACTATTAATGGCAACTGGTTAGCAGCAAAGCTATTCGGGTGTAGAAGGGACGGAACAAATGCTGCTCCAAACACTAAAATTGTTCCAGTAGCCCAAGTGACATGTCCTTCAAGAGTTCTTAATAGTTTGGCCATAATATCAACCTTAGATAACTTCTTATTCTTGCTAAATAGCCCCTTGTCTGCAATATAGGCTACATCTGAGACTCCATAGGTCCATCTTCTCAGCTGAATAAATTGAGCTTTCATTGTTCTAATATAGCCGTCGGCCAAGACAGCATCTTGATAGATTGGGATACTAATTGGATAAACTCTATAATCTCCGTCATAATGAAAATAACTCCTCCAAAAATGATGCCCATCTTCAACTATGGTTCGAACGCTCCAAAAATCCATGTCAATTAATGCTCGCATTGATTGAGCATGAGCTGAAAAATTTCGTTCTAGATGAGGTCTTTTGGTCAGCACAATATAAAAAAGATTATTCCCTGTTGCTATTACCCTCATTAAGGTTGGAGCGTCCCATATATTGTTGGTGAACATCGGTAAAGGTTGATAGGAAGACTTAATGGGCTCTGGTACTACACAGAATAAATATGTTAAAGAAGAAAAATATAATTTATGGGGCCGATTATCGGAATCAAGCGTAGTTACTAACACAGTCTCTGGTTCAATATTATGCTTTTTAAGATATTTCTCAAGTTCTCTACCAGCATATGTTATATTTCCACCCTTTCCAATAACCTCTCCGGGTATATTAGGTGGATGCTTAACGCAAAAAGCATCTTTAAAGAACTTCTTATAGTCTTTTATCAAGCCCTTAACTCGAACTTCTGTCTCTTTGCCAGCACGTCCTTCGTAAGCAATAATGAGCAACATCTTCTTAGAGTCATAGGTACTATCTAAAATAGATTTGATAGTTGGCTCTAAAATATCACGAGTTTCATTAACGGTCGCAATAATTATAGCGTGAATAACTTCACTTGGCTTATAGATCACTGGATAAGACTTAACTCTTTCGATGCTTTCTAAATGCCACTTTGGTCGTTCTAGTCTATTCTCTGTTACAACTTCTCCAGCTTCAATATCTTGAATCAAGCCATCCCAATCTAGCCTTAGGTGTTTACGCATCGTAAAATAACCACCTACAGCTCTAATGTCGTAGCCAATGGAACGAACAAAATAAATTAGTAAATAGGCGAGAATAAACACTACGGCATATGTAGTGTCGATAAGCGTAAAGATAATGGGCGCAATTAATAAGCTCCAGCTTAAAGCACCTGGCAATATTTCAAAAAAACGATAATGACCCTTTCTGTCTTTTTCAAAAGGAATTTCAATATTCTTCATTACCTTAAGACAAATAACGAATTACTTACTATTAAACCGAATATTTCTAGCAAAATACCCAGATAGAGAATAACTATTGATAAATTATGGTTTAATTTATAGGTTTTATAACTTAAAACAAAATTAATGACAAAAACCAAAATCCCGAAAACACTAAAACTGATTAGATCAACAATATTCCCATTTATAAAGCGATTTAGGGCATTAGGATCTGAACAATTGCGACATTGAACAATGTAATTTGAACTATGAATATCAATTAATCTTAAAATAATAAAAATTATTAAAGCTATACTTAAAAAAAAGTTAATTGTTAATAAAATTAAGATGTAGTGATCTCTAAAATAAGTTTTAGTCTTAGCCATGAATGCACCTATTATTTTAACATTTATCATTTATATTTATATATAAATTTGATTACAGATGCCATAAAGCCTCTAATCAACATTAAATACAACTCCCAGTACTAGAAATGGTGCGGATAGCGGGAGTCGAACCCGCTTCTCAGCCTTGGGAAGGCTACATACTATCCGGTATACGATATCCGCCAAAAATCTTGGAGCCACCTATCGGATTCGAACCGATGACCCCCGCTTTACGAAAGCGATGCTCTAGCCAACTGAGCTAAGGTGGCATTTCAAATCAATTATAGCTTAATTAAAATTTTTAATCTTTAATTTTGTGAAACCAAATTTTACCTATACCCTAGAAAGATTTTTAGTACCAATTATATAAGTCTTCGTAATTACCGTAGTTTATGAATTTTTAATACAGTAATCCTATTTTTGATTTATTGCCCGTATAATGTTATGCTCGAAAATCAGATTGTGAGCCATAACCCTATAGGTCTGGAATCGTTTCTCGAATAAAGCTAGTCTCTTACACGTAAACTACAGTTTAACCCGATAGATACGCTTTATGCAGAGACCCATCAAATATTTCAAACCCCGTCTTCTCACGCCGAGCTCTTGCCAGTAAATTACCTATCTTGTTGAGTCCAAGCTTCTCACGAAACTCTTGAGGGAGAGTGATTTGTCCCTTACTGGTAATACTATTCGTATAATTCATATTACTCCTTATGTATGAGTAATACTTGTAGTCAATGGTATTACTTGGCGGGCCCGACCGGATTCGAACCGGCGATCTTCTCCGTGACAGGGAGACGTGATAGGCCTCTTCACTACGAGCCCAAATATGCCAAATCTAAGAAGTAATATATCAACCAATTGCAATAAATGCAATTACTTCAATGTCTAATATTACTCTTAAATACTAATAAAGTATACTGGAGGATATTTTTTAAGAATAGGTGATATTAATGTCTTTAGACTTTGAAAATTGAGCTGAATATGAGAAGCTTCAATTCCGCTCGAATCTATCGAATTAACTTTTAAGATTTCTAGAGAAAACCCATCATTAATAATTGGAGAAACTTGTCCAACTTTTAGCTTGTTGAGTTCATTAATAACAATTGGAGAAACCGTTGGATCATTAGGGGTAATAGGAGAAAGATATGCTCCACCATTACCTTTAGTAGCACTGTCATCGGAATATTGAGCTGCCAGAGCGCTAAAATTACCTCCTCTTAAAAGTTGATTATAAATATTATGAGCCAATGCAGTCGTCTTTGTGTCTAATTTTGCTATCACAGCTTCTTCAAGTAATTCCGTTTTTAGCTCAGATTTAAAATCACCTAAAGTCCAACCCCAATAAGATTTCAGGACAGATTCTAAAACATTTATGTTGCTTCCTAATTTATTCTGTTCCTGTAGTAACTTAATCTCATTATTAACCTGATTTGTAGTTACCGATATATGATATTGATAAGCTAGCTTGCCAACAATTGCATCATCAATAACTTTATTCATAGCGATCTGTTTCAAGTTCTTTAATTGAGCAGCTTCATTTGGACTACTAAAATTAATACCTTGTTGAGATTGATAATAATGCATATTGCGACGTAATTCGAAAAGATAGCTATGATATGAGACCCATCTTGAATCAACTTTAGCGATCGGGAATGGAATTACATCGCTTACGGTATAAATAAACCCTGACGTTGATTGGAACAAATATAATTCTAGAACACAAAAGACAATAAAAATAACGGCGGCAGCTAGGAATAAGCCTATTGAATTTCTTATTAAACGATGCTTGGAATGATTTAAGGGATAGATAAACTTCCGTGCACCACTCAAAACAGATTCACGATGTTTACTGAGGTTTTTGTCATTTATAGCGCCTGCTTCTTTAATCGCCTCTTTGTAAATCTCTTCACTACTTTTCTTATTGAATATAGATAGCTTGGAAACCTTATTAAATAATTTATTGGGCTTCAATAACTTATTCTTGAATTTCTTCCTGTTCAACACTTCCTCCTATATACACATTGGGTTGAATACCCTGTTCAATTAAGATATGCTTTAGCTTTTTTTGAATCTTATCAGGTCTGTGAACATCTTTTATATTAACATCTCCTACATAAGTTTGTAATTTAATTGTTCCAAAACCAAGTAAAGTCTCCTGAATGCCAGCAATTTCATAATTGATAGATTGAATTTGGCTCAATCCAATATCTGCTACCGAGCGATGAAAAAAACCCTTTTGAACAATTTGAATAAAACGCTTATTGGTGACAATAAAAACACTAAAATGCCATCCAACCCAAGAAGGAAAAAATAAAAGAAGCCCTAGAACAAAACCTGCAATTAGACCTCCAAAAAAATATCCTAAGCCAAGATTTGGATCAAGAGCAGCAGGTAAAACACCGACTAGGGGCCCTAAAAGACCAAGGATTAAACCCTTTCGCATAATTATGGGATGTTTATGAAAAACAAACAAAACATCTTCGTCATCGAATTGATCTTCGAAGTACTTTTCTTTGCTTGCTTCTTCAGCCATAACTATTATTTTAACAGAATAAAAATTTATTAATAATCTGAGATAATCAATATTTACTACAGAGTTTTAAATGTGATAGTCGCCCTCAATAAGATTGAAACAGTTCCTTAAGATTGATCCGATATTATTAAATCAATAAAAAACTAATATAAATAATAGTTAAACGGTTTATTGAATTGGTGCCCCTACTTGAGCTGAATTGGAACCATATCTGTACAGAAATACTTAGATGGCATGAACTACTGAGAGGAAGTAATCAGTTTTTAGCTAACCCTGCTGAGAGTAGAACCTAAGTAAAATAAGATGAATAGTTTTTCTTAGAGTTATACTAAATTTATGCTTAAAAAGGTATTGTCTGTATTTAAGTCGCCAAAGTTGGACTTACCAAACATGGATTTACGAGCATCCGTGCCATATATGGAGCCACACGTGAGTCAGACCAACAGAGGTCACCAGCATAATATGGAGCAATATACATCTGCCAATTTACGATTGCAAAGAAACGCATTAGAGCAGAACCTTAAGATAATGCACCGTACGATGATTATTGCTTTTGTAGCCTATTATTTGCAGTTGTTATTGGTTTAATAGGATTACATTCAAAGCCAAGTATTAACGTAAGGCTATTCGAGCAAAATTCAAGTCAACAAGCTAAGTAAAATATTTACCTTGTCGCTATATAAGCTACTAAAGTCTAAGTTATACTGTTCTGAACCAAATATATCTCTGTTACAGAGCTAGTTTAACGGCTTAAACACACCAGCTTCTACGTCTTTACGAACATTATTACCTTCGAATGCTTGACCGTTCATTGCAACGTAGATACCTGATGGCAAAATCTGTACGAAACCTATGGCATTGCCAAGATTGAACATTGCATCAGACTCCTCGCCGATGCTATATGGGAGCATGGCACCAGTTAGAACAATTGTTTTTGCTGCAAGCTTTTTACTTCTTTCTAAATATCTAGCCGTTTCTGGCATTGTATCTGTTCCGTGAGTAACAACTATTTGGGTCTCTTCCGTGTCTTCCGTAGCATCCAGTATTTGCTTACGATGTTCGTCAGTCATATCTAAACTATCAACCATAAAGAGCTTGTTAATAGCAAAACTACCAGCAAAACGACCCCTTTCCAACATATCTGGTAAATGAGTTTCTTCGAAAATCTTTGAGTCGTTATCAAAAGTCTTTCCGTCAGGAAGGTAGGAAGGCATTTTATCGATTGTGCCGCCAGTAACGATGAATAACATAATGGTATAATACCATATTATTGTCTGATTTTATATAGCTTAACAGGGGTAAGTGATGTTATAATATACCTATGAGCCAACAACTAACAATAAAAGAAAAACTTATAGCAAATGTTAAAAGAACATTATTCTGATGACTTAATTCCCATTGTTGGAGGAAAGACTATCTGCAATTGAAGAAAGTGTTGGTGCAACCAAAAGGCGTAAACAAGAACTTTCAGAGGCAGTTGATAGTCTAGACCAGAAAAAGATTAAGTGTACCGAAGAATTAGACAAGCCTTTAGAGATGCAGACTATTCAAGAAGCTAAAGTTGAATACGCTATTAGACATATGCATAACATTGCTAAGCAATGGTTAGATGCAGATTACGACCTCCGTTTAAGGTTCCAAAGTATGGCGTTCCCAGAGGGAGTTACTTTGAATATGGCTACTCTACACTTTGGAACCGAGAAAATAAGTCCACTTTACAGATACATACTTAATAAAAAAGACCTTTCAGAAGTTGAAAAGTCTCGTTTGGTGCCCCCAGAAGGATTCGAACCTCCAGCTTCTCCTTAGGACGGAGCTATTTTATCCATTGAACTATAGGGGCTAAATCAGGAACAGTGCCCTTAAAAACTACTCCCTTTCATCTATTATACGTGAGTATAAATTTCATGCACAGTTTTATAACTAAAGATCTCTTGATCATCAAACCAAAGCTTAATTTCTTGTTTTGCTTCTTCCAAACTTCCCGAAGCGTGAATCAAATTATAGGCTCCTGTCCCCTTGGCTGAAGCTTGACCTAAGCTTAAATGAGCATAATCTCCTCTTATTGTACCTGGCATTGAATCTTTAGGTCCGGTACTACCAATAAGTTTTCGGACAATTTCGACAGCATGGCCACCCTCCAATACTAGAGCAATGACTGGACCGCTTCCCAAAAAAGCTCTAGTTGCTTCAACAATTTTTTTCCCTACTGTATTAGGATCATTGTTATGTTTAATACCATACTTATCCCAATCCGAGATAGTCTTTCCTCCAACAATGGGAATTAAGTCATCAGAATAATGTTCTTTTAACATTTGCTTGCTAGCAATGGTCATTTTAATCGCTATAATTTTTAAACCAGTTTTTTCAAATCTTGTTAAGACCTCCCCAACCAGTTGTCTTTGAACACAATCAGGTTTTAGGATAACTAAAGTTCTTTCCATTGAATAAGAGCTCCTTTATATTGAATCATTTTATTTAATATTTAGATATTATAACAAATAAATATCGATCGTTATATAATAAATATATGTCGCACAATAATAAAAATAGATTATGAAATTTAGTAAGGCTAAAACTGACTATCTTGAATATTTGGAAATAGAACAAAATCGATCCCAAAAGACTATAGCTAATTATGATCACTATCTAACACGACTAGAAGACTTTGCCGGAGATATTGAAATTAAAGAAATAGATAATGAATTAATAAGAAAGTGGAGACTTTGGCTCAATCGACTTGGCACCAACAACAAAGATGAATTAAGTAAAGTAACTCAAAACTATCATCTAATAGCTCTGCGAAGCTTCCTAAAATTTTTAACTAAACGAAATATAGACGCATTAGCTCCTGAAAAGATAGAATTAGCCCGAACAAAACGTCCCCAAGTTACATTTTTAAATGAAGACGAACTGAAGAGATTATTTAGTGCAGTGAATACAAAAAATGAAATAGGACTTCGTGACAGAGCCATTCTTGAACTATTATTTAGTTCAGGATTAAGAGTAAGTGAACTAGTTTCGCTTAATGTTGATCAAGTTAATTTGAGTCGTCGAGAATTCATGGTAAGAGGCAAAGGTCAAAAAGATCGCCCAATTTTTATAAGCCATCAAGCCGTCCAATGGATCAGCGAATATCTTAATATTCGAAAGGATAATACCAAAGCATTATTTATAAGATATAATGGTACAAAAAAAGTTGATTTAACTGGAAATTATCACCGTCTAACAGCTAGGAGTGTTCAACGTCTGGTATCAAAATATGCTCTACTGGCTGGAATAACGAAGCACGTTAGTCCTCATACCCTTAGACATTCTTTTGCGACCGATCTTCTGATGAATGGCGCCGATTTAAGAAGTGTTCAAGCAATGCTTGGGCATAGCAATATTGCTACAACCCAAATATATACCCACGTTACTGATCCACATTTAAAAGCTGTGTTTGATAAATTTCATGGTCATTAGTTTAGACATAGACACCATGACTAATCAACCATTTAATTAGGCTAGATCCAAATAGAGCTAGAACTATTGTAGCTATAATTAAATATGGTCCGTATGGTATTTGAGATTTAGGTCCAATATTTCTTTTTATTAACCCTGGAATTGCAAACAAGGTTCCAATTATTGATGCTATAAATATCATTAATATTGCTAAGTTGCCATTTCCTAAGTATAAGCCCAGTAAAGCACCTAGCTTTACATCTCCTCCTCCAATCCAATCTCCTTTAGAGATTTGGAATAATAGATAGAAAATACCGCCACCAATTACAAAACCAATAATATTATTTATAATATAATGATAATTTTTATCAAAAAATATCAAAGAAATAATTATCTGCAACAATACTAAACAGAAAAGAACGATAATGATTTCATTAGGTAAAAGCATATATTTGATATCATAGAGAGCTAATATGATTAAACCAGTTACAATAATAAACCAAAGTACGAACAACGTAATACCTTGCCCATTAAACTTCAAGGGCCAATAAGCGAAGGAGGCAACAAACACTAAGGCCGTAAATAGTTCGGTAAGAGGATAACTTATTGATATTCTCTTATGACAGTAACGACATTTTCCAGCCAATACAATCCAACTAAGTACGGGCACCAGATCATAGTATGATAATTTATGTTCGCAATGAGGGCACATCGATCTACCATTAACGATAGAATAACTTTTATTCTTTTTTTTATTAGATTTATTTTGATGAAACCTCCAAACAAAAGCATTGGAAAAACTTCCAAAAGTAATCCCAACGATAAATACTATAATAATATAAAGAAACGACATTCAGATTAAACTTAATAGAGCTTTAATCCTGAATACATCCTGCGCTATAGCCACTACCATTATCTATTGGAAAAATAATAGCAACCCCTCGCTGATTAGTTTTAGGAGTTATCGTGCCACTCGCAACCGAAGAAGGGCATTCAGCTTGAGTTTCTACGTATATAGTCGTATTATTGCTTCCAGAGTAAGTCTGCGCCTGAGGACCAGTAATTAATGAATTAATTGTGGTTGAAGCCTGTATATGTCCTGTAGCAGGTATACCCGAAGTTCCTCCACTACCACTAGCTGAAGATGCGCTTACGGTCACAACTCCATTACTGGCCGTAATAGATCCAGGAAGCTCTCCTTGATTATTGCCTTCAAAAGTTTGAATAGCTGCAGCAACGTTTTGAGCATCGGTTCTAAGGTTACTGTTTTGAGCAGATCTTTGGAGATCCGGGACAGCAATTAAGACTATGATCAAAATTAGAGCAGCTATTGCCAACACTATTAAGGTTTCAACTATTGTAAAACCTTTCTTTTCGTTCAGTTTAGTAACATCCATGTTGCTATTTCTCCTTTTTGAATTAAAAGCTTATGCTTTATGTTTAATATTATCTTATTCAAAATTGTATTTCAAATTAATTTATATTCCTCCACTTGATATAGCACCGGATCCTGCTAGACTATAGATGGGCAATAAAATTGCAGCTACAATTATCATCGCTACTATGCCAAGCAAAACAATCATTACGGGTTCTATAATCGTTGATATACTGCTTATTATAATATCCACCTCTTTCTCATAGTAATCAGCTGATTTATTAAGCATAGCTTCTATTGATCCAGATTTTTCGCCAATCTTTATCATACTTGGTACTAGGGGTAAAAAGTTAGGATCATTTGATAAAATATCCCCCAGAGACTTACCTCCTTTAACCTTCTCGGCAGCCTTTTTAATAGATTGACTAATCTGATAATTATCCACACTCTCAGATACAACATCTAATACACTTAGCAGAGGAACTCCGGCGCCCATAAGCGTGGCTGCAGTCCTACTAAATCGAGCCATGTAAATCATTCGAAACAAATTTTTAAATGGGGGCATATTCAATTTTAATGAATCGATAAACCTCGTACCCGATTTGGTTCTAATCCATCGTGCGAGAAAAACTATTAATAATCCTCCAACCAATATAATAATCCACCAATATCTAATAATATTATTAGATATGTCGAGCAATACCCTTGTTTCAATAGGAAGACTAGTGCCAGGAAAACTAGTATAAAGAATTTTTATTTGAGGAACTACTTTAACTAACATAAACACTAGAACCGCAATCATAACTAGAATCACTACAATTGGATAAATCATTGCTCCTCTAATTTTAGATGTAATGTCAGATTCCTTTTCTAGCTGATTGGCAATTCTTTCCAAAGAAGCATCCATCGTGCCTGATGCTTCACCTGCGGCAACTAGATTAACAGTTACTTTATTGAATACTTTTGGAAACTTTTCCATCGATTGTGATAAACTTTGTCCTGCTTCAATAGACGCAATTATATCTACTATTATTACTTTAAAATTCTTATTCTTGGTCTGATCTTCAATGTTGCGAAGACTCTGAGCAAGGGGTAAACCTGCATTCATCAAAGTACTAAGCTGGCGAGCAAACATGACCTTTTCTTTAGCCTTTATCCGCTTAGAAAAATTACGTATATTTAAAACACTCTCTTTATTTAATGTTTCAATTGATATTGGAATAAGCTCAAGACCTTTTATAATACTAGAGGCATCTTGAATACTTTGAGCATCAACATTAGCCTCAACCATTTTTCCAGTCGTTTTATTTTTAGCTTTGTATTTGTATGTTATCATATCTAATCTCGCATTAATCTATCCAACTCATCTAGATCAACGGCATAGTTTTTAGCTTCCTCATAAGTTATGGTTCCATTCTTGATTAAATTAACAAGGGTATGATCCATAGACTGCATGCCAAATTCAGCACCTGTCTGAATCACAGCCTCTAGCTGGTGACTTTTCCCTTCTCTAATAATATTTCTTACGGCTGGAGTAGCAATTAAAATTTCAGCAGCTGCAATGCGACCTCCTCCAATAGTTGGAACTAATCTTTGAGAACAAATAGCCATCAAAATGTTTGATAACTGAGCTCGTATTTGAGCTTGCTGATGAGGTGGAAATACATCAATCATACGATCAATTGATTGGCTGGCAGAATTAGTATGAAGCGTAGCGAAAACTAGGTGTCCCGTCTCAGCTATAGTAACGGCGCTTGCAATTGTTTCAAGGTCTCGCATTTCACCAATTAAGACAACGTCGGGGTCTTCCCTTAGGGCAGACCTTAAGGCGGCCGTAAAAGAATAAGTATCATAATGAACTTCTCTTTGAACAATAATAGATTTCTTAGAAACATGAGCATATTCAATTGGGTCTTCAATAGTTATGATATGACGAGATTGTTCAAAATTAATTTTATGAATTATAGATGCCAAAGAAGTAGATTTGCCGGAACCCGTAGGACCAGTTACCAAAACTAAGCCTCTAGGAAATTCGGCAAATTTGTTAACAATTTTAGGCAAGCCTAGTTGCTCTAAGCTTGGAATCACATTTGGAATTAATCGAAGTGCAGCAGCTAAATTGCCCCTCTCATGAAAAGCGTTAACCCTAAATCTTCCGAGATCTCCAAAAGAAAAGCTAAAATCATATTCCTTATCTTTAAGTAAAATTTGTTTTTGCTCATCGTCAAGTATTGAAAATATTAATGCTTCAACAGTTTCTTCCGTTAAAACATCTGCGCCACTTACCGGCAGAAGTGCGCTGTCGACCCTAATCATGGGTGGAAGTCCGACCTGTATATGAATATCTGAACCCTTTTTTTTAATTATTTCTTCAAGTAAAGGCTCTATGCGAGGTTTTGTATCCATAATCCACCCTTTATTGTTGTGTTTCTTTCGTTATGTTTAATCATTTTATTGATAAATTATAATCTTCGTCTTATTACCTTAAGAATTATAATATTAATACTATCATTTTGCGCCATCATGAAGCAAATATTTATTATGAGCGTTTAGAGATAATCGTAATTACTCTTATGCTATAATAATTTTATGATTTTTAGCAAAAATAGGAATCAAACATCAAAAAAAGGTTTTACGATTGTAGAAACAATGATATTTTTAGCAATTAGCGGTTTGATGGTTGCAGTAACGATCAATTCTGTTATTGGAAAACAAGGAGACACAGAATTTAAAACAGGTTTAAATATATTGCGAGATAATTTAAGCCTAAGCCTAACCAACGTTCTTAATGGTAACTATCAGTTACCAGTCGGCAAATATTGTACAATTAATGGTTCAAATCAACCAGTAATAACTGGTTCTCTGGAAACTGCAGGCAACTGTACATTTTTAGGTGAAGTTATATCTTTTGGAACCAAGTCCTATACAGTCTATACCGTCCTGGGTAGGACCTATGAATCATCACATCCAAATTTATTAGCAACTAATATAACACAAGCCAAGCCCGCTATCTTTCCTAGTCTCTCCCAATACTTTCAGCTACCAGAAAGTATTGAAATACAATGTTTAGCGATACAATCTAGCGCATCTTCCACGTGTCAAAAATCTGCACCTATAGGAAGCTTTGCCATTATCAGTTTTACGGGATTTAGTGGCGAAAACACTTCTGGAACTTCCCTACAAGCCTATCAAGGATCTAGCACCTCTGGCAATTCCCTTTTAAATAACGGATCTCTTCAAGCCGAATTAATTCCAATACCTCAATCTCAACTTAATGATTCTTCCCCAAGAACTATTAATTTAATAAATAATCTTATTAATTGTACTTCAAATGTTAATATGATTTGTAGTAAGTCAAGTGGACCAGAAATTCTTCCTGAACCCATAAATCCTTCAAATGGAATAGTTCTTTGTCTCAACAGTGGCACCAATAATGAGTCGGCAGATTTAATATTTGGCGGGAATAACAGCCCTAGTTCTGTTTCTATAAAATTATTTGGAAGCCCAGGATGCTAAGAATTAACACAATAATATCTTTAAATAATAAGGGTGATACGATTATTGAAGTTATGATTTCGATGGCTATTTTGGGTTTAATCTTAGGTGGTGCGTATTATACCGCCAATCAATCTTTAAATAATATTAGGGCAGCTAATGAACACTCCGTAGCGGCTAATATTGCTCAATCCCAAATCGAAGAAATTAAAATCTATAATAAAGATAATCCACAAGATCCTTTTGATTCATCAGATAGTACTAATTCTGGGGCATGTTTATCGACTAGCTTAAATCCCCTACCAGGAACTCAAGACAATAATATTGGTGGAAGACAATATTGGTGCAAGACCCCCTCCAATAATCCATCCAACATTTTAAATAGTGCTCCAAGATCAGCTTCCACGGCATTTTACTATAGCATTAATGTTAACTGTAAACCATATTTCATGACATCTACCTATGGAGTCGCAAGTGTAAATACTAAGTTTTACACCTATACAGTCACTGTCAATTGGCCCACGAGTGCTGTTACTGGATCGACTCGAAATCAAGTTGTCCTTAACTACCGATCAAATTAAATCAAAATGCATTATAATAATATGTTTAGAAAAAAAAATAAAAATAACAAAGGATTTACTATTATTGAATTGATGATAGCAACTGCGGTCTTTGCGGTTATTATGATTATTACAACCACGGCTATTCTAGGAATTAGTAAAACCTATATCCAAGGTTTGGTTGAGTCACAAAATCAGAATACAACAAGAAGAATTGTTTCACAAATTAGTCAAGATATTCAATATAATAGCCCTGCATCTATTAATTTAACTGGTCTTCTTTTTCTAGATCATAATCGTCCAAATGGATGGTTTTGTATCGGACAGGATGTTTATGTAGTTCAAATAGACCATGAAATAACAAACTCTAACGATTACGCTCTTATACGATATTCTAGTTCTTCATGTCCAACATCTCAGCCCAAAATTTCCGCTAATCTTACTCCAAACACAACATATAATAAAGGATCGGTGGAAGAATTGTTAACCATAGATCAACAACTTTCTCAATTTGACATAACTTCTTCTCGAAACGGATATTTTACTATTAGTGCCACAGTGGCATACGGCAATGATTTTATGCTAAACCCAAAACCTTCCCCTCATGGACTTATCTATCAATGCAACACTTCTTCCTTCTCGCTAAATTTCTGCTCCATAACCTCTTTGACAAATTCTGTTGGACCAAGTATAAATTATTAGTATAAAGCTTATGAAAAGAATATTTAAAATTCATGGCGCAACAAAAGATAATGGCTATGCTTCTTTTGTTATAACCTTAATTACAATTATTCTTGTTGGATTGATTGTCTTGGGATTTAGTATAGATGCCAATATAGAACAAAAGAATTCTCTAGGCAACATTTTATCGACGGCAGCATATTATGCCGCAGAAAGTGGCATAAATGATGCCTATAACATTGTTTCGAGCTATATCAATAAGGGCATTCCTGTGCCTCCGGGAGATAAATGTAATTCTCCTAACTATGTTAGCGGTAAATCGAATTATTTAGTTCCTAGCCCTAATAGTAGTGGACCACCTCAAATATACTATTCTTGTCTAATGGTTAATCCCGAGCCCCAAACTCTACAATACCAAGATCTTTTGCCCGGTACGGGCACAGTTATCCCTATTGAAAGCTACTTATCGTCAAGTTCTTCTAACCCTCCATTAAACACGATTACCATTAGTTGGGAATATCACATATCCCCCGGCAATCAAATAAATTTATTTTTTTCGGGCTGTCCCAATCAAGTAAAGAGTGCTAATTTCCCATCTTTGACAAGCTATCCTGGACCAATAAGCTGTGGAGCAGGTGTATTACAAGTAGACTTAGCCTCATCCTTAGACATTAATACCGCAACCACGGTTTTTCTTGAACCGCAAGATTCTCCAGCCGTTAATAATACTGAGCCATTATCGTTTGATCGTGTAATCTATGTGAATTGCAGCCAAAATTCTCCCGCTGGCGGCATTTATGCTTGTACGACTACAATTAATGTGTCGTCAATGAACACTAATACTATATACCTTCACCTCATTCCCTTTTATGACTCAGCTGATGTTTCTATAAGTGCAACCGCCCAAGAAGGCTCTAACATAAATCCCGTTAGTCTACAAGGAGCTCAAGTTTTAATTGATTCAACTGGATATGCAAGTGGACAATATAAACGTTTGCAGGAAAGAGTTTGCGATAATTTATATTGTGGGAACAGTAACTACGTACCAGCCTCAGCCATTCAGTCTGATACTAGCATCTGTAAAAATTTTGTAGTATATCCTGGAAATCCACTAACGACACCATCATGTTAAAACGATCCTAATAGAAAAATTAACATAGTTATGTAACAATGCTAAATTAATTTATTTAGCATTAACTTTAAAAAAATAATATGCTTCATCGCACTGTTCTATCAATCCTAATTAACGATTGGTGGTAAGCTAGTTATCGATTGAACTATTGGGGCTGGGCTGTATCCAGGTGTTAACCAGTTTAATGGTGAGTAGATAAATTGTTCTGAGGCGTTAGGATCTGTGGGATTTGAAGAGCTAGAAGATAAGTGGTAGGTTCCATACGATCTATAAAGATTAATTGTGTGCGCAATTAGGCTTCCTTTAACAATTAATGGTTTGCTGCAGTGATCATAGTAATCTGTTGTATAACTGGAATTACATTCATTAATACTACTACCATGATCCATTATAGTTCCTCCTTCATCGATATAGACTCCATCAAGCTCGGTCACGTTATTACCAATTGTTATATTACCTCCCTTTACTACTAATTCAAAGCTAGGGACATTGGATGGTGATACTCCAGAATCATTAAAGATAATATTCCCATTTATGGTTACGTTGCCGTTTGCATAATAAACATCATGAGTGCCAGGAGAAATTGTCATAACACCTATAGTTGATGGAGCGGGTTGAACCGTAAAACCTTGGGGTGGATTATTTGCAAGCTCCTGAGCATATGTATAGTAACCGATACCACCACAATTTCCGCCTTCCCCATAGTTACCACCATAGCTTGGTGGTGGTTGTGTATTAGAAAATGTTAAAGGATCTAGCATATTAAGAACATTCTGTCCGCTAACAAAACCACTGATAGGTCTAGTAGCTAGATCTGCGACAGTAGTACCAGAGCCTTGTTGACCACTACCCCCCTTATTAAATCCATATATAGAGGCGATATTATTATAACAGCTAGCTATATGTGAAGAACTTACGCCAGCTAAAACATCTCCTCCGAATACTTTAATGTATGGTTTAGCTTGGAGGGGTTGAGAACAACTAGGTCCAAGTGAATAGAGTTGTCCCGCTGTCTGTATGGAACCAGCACTGTTCATCGTCCCTGACGAAGGATCTACTCCAATATTAAAGCAGGCGACATCTCCATAACTCAAGCTAGGAATGGTTGCTGGACAAGAATATGTAATGCTATACGAGGTAGTAGGATCAGAAGGACCTGGTGAATTACTGCTGTTACTGTAGATTATTGGTAGAGTTGGATTTGAAGTACAAGAATAAGGATAAGAATAATATTTAGAAGGATCAATCTCGTTATGATACTGGGCATTGATAGTTGTATTAACGCCCTTAACTATATATGGATTAATAAGCTTTCCTCCATGATTAGCCGAAAATATTACTTTAACAGATGGTTTATATACTACGGTAGCTGGGTTTTCAACTGTACGATTATTAGAAGAATCTAGGAAGTAAGGAGTAGCAGATGTCAAACTAATACTAAAATGACGATTGTAGCATTCTGGGACCGAGGGAACGGACGTAGTAGAACCTGATACAGTCCCCGTGGTTGGGCCACTCACTTTTTTGTAGTAATAAGTGGTCGTAGTAGTAGAAATGGCTTGAGCGGGGGTAAATTTTCCATTTGGCAATGGATACAAACAACCATAAATACTTACAATACTTCCGGATGGACAAGATAAGGTGGTAGTAGAACTAGACTCAAGTTCATAGGTGGTGGCAGAATATGTCTCGGTATAATTAGCAGTAACTCCTTCAGAATCATAAGGATAATCTTTAAAAAACTTAGTATAGTTTGCCGTAAATGATCCCGATGAAGATTGATTAGGAGTAAAGGTAGTTGTGTCATTGCTTCCACTTTCGGTTACACTGTTTAAGTTATAGTTGGTGGGAGTATATACAGTAACACTAGAAGGAGAAGTAGCTGACGCAGCTGGAAGAGATGTAGGAGTTTTTAGGTTAGGAGTATTAATTGGGACTTCGCTACCATTGTTGTCTGAATTACCCCATGGGGGGCAGGGAGCATAGTCTTTAGGAGGAGTTGTAGTTAAGTATAAATTAATTGTTGTAGAAGAAGATTTACATCCACTCTGCGCCGGATTGAGTGTTTGATTTGGAGCCGGATAGTCACCAGCTACGCACATATAAGAAGTCTTTGAACCTCCTATACCAAATTGGGAGACCTCTATTTCTGTTACTTGTATTGTCAATGTTTCACTTTGGGTTATTGGAGAATCTGCAGTAAACGTAAAACTTCCTTCAGGATTCGTTGGACTTATTGAACATCCTGGAGCAGCTACATTACCGGGTTGAGATGGATCTTCAAACCAAAATTTAGTACCGGGTTGGTACCATATAGCACTTTGTTGTCCAACAATACAGGAAAAATTACCCGGAATATTGGCCTTTGCGTTTGATACATAAATTGAACTCACGCAAGCTTCAGATACAGCGTTAGGAGGAATAGCTGGAGATGGAAGTGTCTGTGAACAATTTGCCGCATTTACGGACGCGTTATAAGGATACGATACATTACCTACTGTAGCAAGATGACAAATAAAGGTAAGATTATTTAATAGTAAATTAATTTTTTTCGTACCATAAGGTATAGCAATTGGATTAATTGCTGTGCCATCATATTGACTCCCTGCGCTACTTGATATCCATGAAAATTCTCCCCCTTCATAGGGTTGTTGGTAAGGTTTTTGGTTTCCGTCGCAGGTATTATCAGGGGTTGCAGGATTTGCAGGAGTATCAAAAGCACCTAAAGCAGCTTGAATATCTGAAGGTATGGCACTTAAGTCTACGCTTTGTACAGCATAAGTTTTATGATTGTAGTAAAAAACTAATGTTAGGCTAGATATAATAAATAATAATGTTGCGCAAATTATAAATCGTATTTTTTGGGAATATTTTTTCATGAGTGTGAAACATTAATAATATTATTCATGTCTTGCTTAATCCTAAGGTTTAGTGAGTTAAGATCATATTTTAAAGATTTTATAGATATATAATTAGTTAGTTGAGGATCTGGCTTATTGCCCTTATTAATAAGTGCAGCTAAGAGGTTAATATCATTTTGAGCAGAAACACTATTGGCACTTTCAATTTGATAGACACTTAGAATATACATACAATTCGGACTATTCTTATAACCAGGAGTGTTCTGAATTTGTTTAGCTATGCTTTCTTGTGCGGCAGCGTTGTCATTCTTAAAGCTAGAGATTGCATTTTTAATCACCGTGTTTCCACATATGACAGAGTTTTTCTTATTGCCCCTAGACAAAAACACTAATAAAGTCGATAGTAAAACAATTAATATAACAATTAATAATATAAATATAGGTTTAAAAATATTAATTTTACGTTTAAATTCAGACACAATTACAACATTATCTGAAACATTATTTAACTTATAATTAGGTTTTGTGGTAGCTTGCGATTTACGTAGTTCAACTTTCATAATTATAAATCTATTATACTAAATACTAGACTTATTTAATATAAGCATAAACAAACAGATTCACCCCAACTATAGATACTTCATTAGATTGAGCTAACCTAATTAGCTATTGGTGGTAAGCTAGTTATCGATTGAACTATTGGGGCTGGGCTGTATCCAGGTGTTAACCAGTTTAATGGTGAGTAGATAAATTGTTCTGAGGCGTTAGGATCTGTGGGATTTGAAGAGCTAGAAGATAAGTGGTAGGTTCCATACGATCTATAAAGATTAATTGTGTGCGCAATTAGGCTTCCTTTAACAATTAATGGTTTGCTGCAGTGATCATAGTAATCTGTTGTATAACTGGAATTACATTCATTAATACTACTACCATGATCCATTATAGTTCCTCCTTCATCGATATAGACTCCATCAAGCTCGGTCACGTTATTACCAATTGTTATATTACCTCCCTTTACTACTAATTCAAAGCTAGGGACATTGGATGGTGATACTCCAGAATCATTAAAGATAATATTCCCATTTATGGTTACGTTGCCGTTTGCATAATAAACATCATGAGTGCCAGGAGAAATTGTCATAACACCTATAGTTGATGGAGCGGGTTGAACCGTAAAACCTTGGGGTGGATTATTTGCAAGCTCCTGAGCATATGTATAGTAACCGATACCACCACAATTTCCGCCTTCCCCATAGTTACCACCATAGCTTGGTGGTGGTTGTGTATTAGAAAATGTTAAAGGATCTAGCATATTAAGAACATTCTGTCCGCTAACAAAACCACTGATAGGTCTAGTAGCTAGATCTGCGACAGTAGTACCAGAGCCTTGTTGACCACTACCCCCCTTATTAAATCCATATATAGAGGCGATATTATTATAACAGCTAGCTATATGTGAAGAACTTACGCCAGCTAAAACATCTCCTCCGAATACTTTAATGTATGGTTTAGCTTGGAGGGGTTGAGAACAACTAGGTCCAAGTGAATAGAGTTGTCCCGCTGTCTGTATGGAACCAGCACTGTTCATCGTCCCTGACGAAGGATCTACTCCAATATTAAAGCAGGCGACATCTCCATAACTCAAGCTAGGAATGGTTGCTGGACAAGAATATGTAATGCTATACGAGGTAGTAGGATCAGAAGGACCTGGTGAATTACTGCTGTTACTGTAGATTATTGGTAGAGTTGGATTTGAAGTACAAGAATAAGGATAAGAATAATATTTAGAAGGATCAATCTCGTTATGATACTGGGCATTGATAGTTGTATTAACGCCCTTAACTATATATGGATTAATAAGCTTTCCTCCATGATTAGCCGAAAATATTACTTTAACAGATGGTTTATATACTACGGTAGCTGGGTTTTCAACTGTACGATTATTAGAAGAATCTAGGAAGTAAGGAGTAGCAGATGTCAAACTAATACTAAAATGACGATTGTAGCATTCTGGGACTGTAGTTTGAACAGATGAAAAGTTTTGAGAGACCGTTGTAGTGGAACTAGTATAAGTATAACCTAAAAGAGGTTCTGGAGCATATTGAATACAGCTTGTTACTCCATTATTTGTGTTTGATACTATACAAGGTGTGGGTGCGGAACTATAAACTGCAGGTCCATTCGCTGTATAAGTGGTCACTTGGTAAGTTTCGGTATAGTTTGCCGTAACATTTTCAGGATCATAAGGATAATCCTTAAAAAATTTAGTATAGTTTGCCGTAAATGATCCCGATGAAGATTGATTAGGAGTAAAAGAAGTCGTGTCGTTACTGGGAGTTGCTGTTACTGAATTTAAAGTATAGTTGGAGGGGGTATAGGTGACATACTGACTCCCAGATGAGCCATAGGGCTGTGAGGGAGCGCTACCTGCAGAAACCTGATTAGGAGTATTAATTGGGACTTCGCTACCATTGTTGTCTGAATTACCCCATGGGGGGCATTTATTTTTAACTAAATTAATAGTATTAATAGTAATTAATTGATTAAGAGTAACAGTGGGGCATTTAGCATTATCGCTATAAGATGATACTATGGGACTCTCGCCTTTTGGCATTGTGCCAACACAATTATAAACACGGTCGCTAAATTCATTAACAGCGTTGTATTGAATCTGGATATCAACGGTCTGAGTGGAAGCATTAAATTGAGGGATACTAGTGCCTGGAGCAGTAGTATCAGGAATATAATAAAAAATAATAGGACCAGACTCTGGACTTCCATTGGTCCCCCAAAATCTAGTATTGGATAAACCTTGGATTAATTGAGTCTGATTTGCGGGATATCCACCTCCGTTGGCAGGAGCGCAAGGATTAACGTTTGACTGTTTCGTGTAGTCCATACTGGAAAAACATCCTGCAACCGGACCAACAGCCTTTGTCTTGATATTATAAGCATGGGGAGCAGAATTAGCCAAAATATTAAACATAGTTCCAACTAAGTTAGTCTTTTTTTTTGACGGCTGACCGTCAGTTGGATAATAAATCTTCGTATTTTTTAATAATGAATGGTGTATAAATATAAGATTATTATATTGTAGCCCTACTGAATTTGTCCCATATGAAACATTTATAGTAGACATGTTCTGTGGATCACCCGCCTGTGAAATCCAACCAGAAACTAATTCCTTATGTTTCCGCTTAGCTGTATCATATGACATAATTTTGCCGCTAAGTACTGAGGGAATGTTAGAGACTGGATATGGGTTACCCTTTAAGGCAAAAATGTTCTTGGAGAATATAAAAATTAAAAAAAATAAACAAAAAGTCATAGATAATACTATTATTTTGAATGCGAATATTTTTGATAGATAATTAATGATTACTTGTTTCATTTATTTGGTTTTATTAGCTGTAATAGGCTGATTAATTAATAATATATTAAGATGTTGTGCATTAAAGTCTAAGCTCGAGACATCTGCATTAAGCTGCTTTATGGTTAAGGGATTAGTAAATAATTTACTAAATCCTTGCTTTGGTTTATATACCTTTTCTAGGTAAGCTAAAGATATATTCGAATTTTTTACATCACCAATATTTACATAATAATAGACCAATGGATAGAGACAATTAGGGTCTTTAGTATAGCCCGGGAGAGATTTTATTCTATTTACCACATTTAGTAATTGAGGATAGTTATTATCAGCAATACTAGCTTGAGCTTGATTTAGTAGACCAGAATTATATTTAGTACAGACATCGTTTAAAGGAAGCTTATTATTTGTCTTAGTAAAAAATAAGATTATAAATCCAATAACTAATATTAAAACTGTCCCTAGAAGTATGATCATATATTTTTTACTAAGCTTAAACTTCTTTTGCAATGAAGCAACTACTACCATGTTGTTATTAACTATGGAGTTGTTTGATTCAGAAACAGAATTTTTACTTCTCATTGGTTTTATTTATATACAATTAATAGGTCAAGTTTTGATCTAAGTATTTATTATATACATCAATATTTTAAATGGAATAGCGACATCTAATCTAGATTCTCCGCTGCTACCCGATCAACCTCCTGAATTGTCGTGAGACCATTTAGAGCTTTTAAGTACCCATCTTCACGCATAGATATCATGCCATTTTTTTTAGCCACCTCTTCAATTTGATCACTTGTTGCCCTCTTAAGCACTAGGTCTTGAATGGAACTAGATATCTCAAAAGCTTCGTATATTCCTACCCTGCCCTTAAATCCTAAAGGACTTCTAGGACTATCTTTACCTTTATATAAATCGTAGTGACTTTCATTAAAAATAGGTAAATTTTTATAACCCATATCTTTTATCAATAAGTCTACTTCTTGAGAACTCTTAGGCAAAAACTTGCCAATAGTTTTATTGATTGCTAGGGTTTCAACATTAGAAGATTGATATTTATCATTATCCTCTGACACTCTTCTTACTAGTCTTTGTCCAATAACTACTTTAATGGTACTTGCAATTAAAAATGGCTCAATACCCATATCAAGTAAACGGGGTAAGATTCCGGCCGCAGAATTAGTGTGTAGAGTACTAAACACTAAGTGCCCAGTCAAGGCTGCTTGAATTGCAAGTTCGGCTGTTTCCTTATCTCTAATTTCACCTACCATGATTATATCTGGGTCCTGCCTAAGAATAGACCTAAGCCCGGTAGCAAAAGTTAATCCGACTTCACTATTAACCTGGATCTGATTAACTCCAGGCATCTTGTATTCTACTGGGTCCTCTAAGGTAACAATATTAACAGTTTCACTAACAACCTCTTGAAGCATAGCGTACATTGAGGTACTTTTCCCAGATCCCGTAGGTCCAGATGTAAGGATCATTCCGTTCGTGGCGGTAAGACCATTTCTAACAACCCTAAGGGATCTACCAGAATAACCCATATCTTCTAGTTTTAGAATGATAGAAGATTTATCCAGTAACCTTATGACTACTTGTTCGCCCCATATAACTGGGGCGATCGCTATTCTTAGGTCAATATTCTTGCCGGCTATATTAATCGTCGACTCACCATCTTGAGGAATTCGATGTTCATCAATTTTCAAATTTGATATAATTTTTATCCTAGATATCAATGCCGCTTCTGTGTTTTTAGGTATTTTTATCACTTCCCTAAGAACACCGTCTATCCTTGTTCTAACCTTTAACTCTTTTTCATAAGGCTCAATATGTATGTCGCTAGCATTATTGTTAGCAGCATATTCCAGGATATTAGATAATATCTTGGATATTGGAGAATCCTGAGAAATAGTTTTTACTTTATCGTTGAATTGTACTGGGCTAGAACCATCTTCAGAATTATTTAATTTATTCGCATCTTTATCGTCAAGTTTAATTTTATATTGTTGAAGAACGGTCTTGATACTTTCTTCACTAGCCTGATATATCTTTAGTGGTCGACCAATTTTCTGCGACAAGAAATCAATAGCCTGTAAATTTGTACCGTCTAGCATCGCGATAACTAACTCATTATTATTCTCTCCAACGGGAACAGCCATATAGTGCTCTGCTATTTCTTGGGGAAGAAGATCTAGATATTTTTGATCTACATAAATATCTTTTAAATTAGCATATCCCAATCCGTTTGCGTAAGAATTATATTTAACTAACTGTTCGTTGGAAATAATATTATCTTTTAGCAATAACGAGAATAATGGCTGATTTGATTCTTTAGCAAGATGTTCATATTCTAATAATTTATCTTTACTAACAACATTGTCTGATATTAATAAGTTGACTAATTTTTGCTGATTAGTTTCTAAAAGAACACTCATTTTTAATTATTTGAAGAACTTGAAAATAGGTTTGAGTTATTATTTGGTCCAATATTTATGAGGGGTGTCGGATCAATTGACTTATTATTAAAGTATTGTTTATTTGGCAAAGGAAATTGGGTTGATATTATTGGCACAGTATCTATTTGAAAATTTCCTGTTCCAACGATTAAGAACACTACTTTAGAAACTATAATAGCCAAGAATACACCAATAAATCCTGCAATGATCATAGGCATAATTTTATCTTGTTTCATTATTTTACCGCCTCCTTCGTTACTTTAAATATAATGGAAGGTTGGTAATAGGTTTGAGCAGTAATTTGAAGCGTTAAATTAGATTGGTCGCCAGATATTTCCATGTTCTGAACTTGAAATGGTCGAATTGAATGTTCTAAATTACTAAAAACTAACTGAATTCCACTAAGTGGAGCCGTCACGGAGAAAGAAATAGACATAGCTTGAGGAGAAGAAGTCCCCGAACCAGAACTGCTAGCCGGAGGATTATCGGAACCAGATATATTATTAATCGTAACTCCAGTTGATGATAATAAATTCTGAATACTACTTAATAGAGCTGGATAATCATATGAACTTGGTAAAGCATCTAGGACTATTTTTGCATTATCTCCGTTGTTTCCAGTATTAGTTTGAGGGTTACCTCCAATAACGTTAACAGGCTTATTGACAAAGTTACTGTAAGACTTAAGCAAAGATTTTATCGAATGTTTATCTAAAATAAGATTATTATAAGCTGTTTTTTGAGAAGAAATAATATTATTCTGCAGATTCATCTGACTGAATAAAGTATCAATGGATAATATTGCAAATAATAATGCAAAACAAGCTATTCCAATAGCTATTGTTGTTGCCTTTAGGTCTTTATCGATCTGAATAAATTTTCGTTGGGCGCTCTTGGGGGTCTTCATATCTTAATTCCCTTTGGTATTATTTAATGTAGAGGTGGTGCTTAGTTTGGTATTTGCTTTAAATAAATTAATAGGTTGATTAAGTACTGATCTGGTGGTTGTTAATTTAGGGACTACTAGCTTAATACTATCCCTCGGGTTAAAGATTGTAGGATCAAAATTAAATGTAATATCAAATTGAGCAGGAGTTGTATTGCCTGACCCGCCATTACTGGTACCATACCCAAAAGAAGATAATATAATGCTACTAAATGCAGACTTGGATGGTTGTGATGCGTATTCATAATTAGTATATTTTAGAGTATCTATAAATTGATTAACGGTACTCAAACTATCTGCTCCACCAGTAATATCCATGGTGTTTTGATTAAGATCTACCTTTATGTCTGAAATGGTTATATTTACTGGAACTAACTCAGACAAATAATTAAAGATCCGAGACGTGGTCGGAGTTTGCGATTCAATAGTAGGTAAAGCATTTAGTTGATTTTGAATCGTTAAAACTTTGTTTAGGTTTGTATTTTTGTTTATTGACGTAGAATAAGCATTAATATTCTTATCAAGATTATTAATCTCCACCACCTGGATGAATTTTACATAAACAAACATAAAAATCGTAAGGCCAACAGAAACGGCCGATAATACAGTAGACAACACAATAATTAGGTGCTTGAGTTTACGTGCTTTAATAAGCTGTAACTTAACGTCTGGTATAAGATTAAGTTCAAGCATTTGTTCGCTCCGCTAAACCGACCGCAACAGCAAAATGGTTAGATATTGAAAGTAATTCATTTTGTCTACTTAAATCATAATTAACATTAATCCAAGGATTACCAATTTCGACATTAATATGAAATTTATTTGCTAAGAACAATGGAAATTCTGGGATTGACGATGCTCCACCCGTTACTATGAATTTTTCTATTTTAGAGTTAGTGTGTCTGTTTAAGAAAAATTTTATCGATTTATCAATTTCGGAGGCCATGTTCTCTGTTGACGACAATAACGGATTATAAACTTGATTTTCTATTTTGTTTTTGGATAATCCAAACTTAAAGAGAAGTTGTCTTGCCTGATCTTCGACAACATTTAAATCTTGAGCCAAATTTCGCACAAAACTTTCTGTACCTATTGGAACAGATCGAATTAAAGAAGGTAATTCGTCCACTACTATTACTAAATCAGTATTATGGCTACCTATATCTAAAATTAGCTGGACAAGATTATTTCCTGGCACCAAAAGAGCCCTGGTCAGAGCTATCGAATCTGGTTCAAATGCAATGACATTCAAACCAATGCTCTCGATCATGTCCATTGTATTACCTATGGTTGAGTTTGGAATACTGCTAATTAATACTTCGTCTTTATTAGGATTAATAGGAGAAGTTCCTAAGAGAGACCAGTCAACTTTAGTTTCCGTAATAGATGTTGGTATCAGTGAATCTATTTGAAAATAAATAGCTTTAGATAATTCATCCTTGGATAATTTATCAATATCTGCAACTGTTGTAAACAATTTACTAGAAGATACTCCAACCGCTACATTTTTAGTATCAATCCCAGACTTTGAAATTAAATCAGCTAACAGACTTAGTAACTTCTGTTGATCAGTCTTGGAATCACTTTGAGATATTTTAAAATCAATAGGAACAAATGCGTATCTTAAAAGATTTTTTTTTGGAGAACCAGCTTTTAATTGCACGAGTCTGATAGCAGAATCTCCGATATCTAGTCCAAAAAAATCATTTGACCCACTCAAGATATTCATATCTAATAGGATATAACATAAGCATAAAGATATAAAGCTTTTTTTTAAAAAAGTAAACACTGATAACAAATTTATTTTTGTTATAATATAGGGTAATGAAGAATAAAACTAATCCAAGATTTAGTATAATTATTCCCTGCTATAACGAAGAGCTTTACATAAATGACACCTTAGAGTCATTATTTAAGCAAGACTATAAAGGTAAATACGAAGTTATTGTAGTTAACAATAACTCGACTGATCAAACTGTAAAAATTGTTAAAAATTACCCTGTAAAATTAATTAACGAAAAACAGGCTGGAGTATGCGCTGCCCGTCAAGCCGGCACCAAAATAGCTAAGGGTGAAATAATTATATCAACTGATGCCGATACAACCTTCAAACCTAATTGGCTAAGCGTTATCGACGAGGAATTTAAAGAAAATAAAGGAATTATAGCCCTAGCCGGAAAGTGTAGTTATGTCTCTGCTCCCTGGTGGGGGAAGATCTACCCCTACATTCTATTTGGATACGTACAATTAAGCTATTTACTTTTCAGGTCTCCGGCTTATATTACCGCAACAAATATTGCTTTTTATAAAACTAAGTTTAATGGGTACAACACTTCTTTAACTCAAGGAGGAGATGAATTAGCTCTTTTACAGCAACTGAAGCAAAAAGGTAAAGTTAAATTTAAGTTTAATTTAACCGTCTACACCTCAGCTCGACGTTTAAAAAAAGGATTGTGGTATAACGTCTTTGTTTCATTTTTCTATTATTACTTGTTTGCTTATCATCTAAACCGACTATTCAATAGGACCATAATAGGGCCTGCCCCGGCTTATCGAAAACACAATCCAAAATATCTAAAATTAAGTCCAATTCTTGGATTATTTATAGTATTTATTCTGATAGGAGTTTTTGTTACAGGGCGCATTAGAGGAAGTTTTGAATTTACTAAGGACGCTTATTTGATAGCAAAAAATGCTATTCATAAAATTTATCTTTCAATCGTTTAAATGTTGGCATTTCTAGCTTTAATCATAATCTTAGTGATAGCCCTGCTTTACTGGTTATTAATGTCGTCGTATTCGCAATTATTTGGATATTTTCCTTATAAAATTAAGACTAATAAAAAAGTTATTGCTCTAACCTTTGATGACGGACCCAACGATCCATACACCTCTGAACTATTGGATTACTTAAAGCAGAAGAAGCTTCGAGCTACCTTTTTTTTAGTGGGAAAGAATATTAAGAAATATCCAAGTACGGTTCAGAGAATCGTCAACGAAGGACACCTTATAGCAAATCATAGTTATTCTCATTCGTTCTTCAATTATTTTAAAAGCCTGAGTTTTAAAAAAGAGATAGAAAGTAATCAAGAACTAATATTTAAGCAAACTGGACTCAGACCAGCCCTCTATCGTCCACCATGGTTATTTAGAACTCCTTTTATTTTAAAAACACTTAAATCGAATTTCTTAACGCCTGTTTCAGGTATCTTTTGTAATTCTTTTGAAGTTCTAAGGATTAGCCCAGAAAAGATTACCAAAAGTGCCCTATCTCACTCTAAGCCAGGGTCGATAATAATCTTCCATGATGGAATTGAGGGAAAGGGTGGAGACCGTAATAATACTATTCAGGCAACCAAACTTCTGATAGATCAGCTCCTAGCCAAGAACTATAAATTCGTTACAGTAGCTGAATTATTAGAGATTAAGCCCTATCAATCATTGCCGCCAAAATCTTAACAATATTTTAGTTAAAATCATATGTTGGATCATGGTAGAATTATCAGATGAAAACTAATACTAAAGTGAAATGCTAAGCATTGGTATTATTGGCTTACCAAACGTTGGCAAATCAACCCTCTTTAATAGCTTAACAAAATCAGAGGCTCTCATAGCTAATTATCCGTTTGCCACAATTGGACCCAATGTTGGAATAGTAAATGTGCCAGACTCTAGATTGATAAAGTTAGCTGAACTTTACGAAACAGAACAAATAACGCCATCTACAATTAAATTCATTGATATTGCCGGCTTAGTTAAGGGCGCTAATAAAGGAGAAGGATTGGGCAATCAATTTCTGTCAAATATTAGATCAACTGGGGCAATAATACAAGTCGTTCGATCTTTTAGCGATCAGAACGTAATTCATGTTAATAAAGAGGTTAATCCTAAAAACGACATAGATATAATAAATACAGAATTGATGTTGGCGGACTTAAGCAGTCTTTCTAAAATTATTCCAAAGTACGAGAAAGAGGCTAAAGCCAATAAAAAGCTAGAGACAAAACTAACAACTTTAAGAAAAATATATGATAATCTCGATCATAATATTCCAGGTTGGAATATACCAGACCTAGACAATGAAGCCATCAAAGATCTAGATTTATTGACCCTAAAACCCATAATTTATGTATTTAACTTGGACGAGAATGAACTTCAAGACGAAATCAAGAAAGCACAACTTCAAGAGCTTGTTGCCCCGAAGGAAGCAGTTTTTATTTGCGCAAAATTAGAAAATGAACTAAAAGAACTTGATCCAAAAGATCAAGCTGAACTTCTCCATACTTATGGTCAAACTCAATCTGGACTTACAAAGCTTATTCACTCATCATATAAACTGCTTGGATTAACAAGCTATCTAACGGCCGGTAAAAAAGAGGTTAGATCGTGGACAATCAAGAAGGGATCAACGGCCCCAGAAGCAGCTGGAGTCATCCATAATGACTTCCAAAGAGGCTTTATTGCGGCTGAAATAGTAAGTTATTCAGACTTAATAGAATCTGGCTCGTGGAATAACGCCAAGTCTCAAGGCAAAGTTCGAACTGAAGGAAAAACATATATTATGCAAGAGGATGACGTCGTCGAGTTTCGCTTTAATGTATAGTTTGTGTTAATTCTTGAGAATTAAATCTGTTCTTTAAGATAGCAGGAAGCTTCGAATAAGCTACCATTAAAGTATTGAGGAGGATACCCTTAACCATAATTTGATCATCATTTGTGTTGAGATCAATTCTTCTATGAAATATCTCATCCTTACCAGCTTGATATAATTCCGCTGAAGAAACACCGTTTATTAAGATTGAACTGTCATAATTATTACCATCTAATTGTTTAGGACTACTAAGATTATCATCAAATAGAGTTGAATCCTTTAGGTCGGGGTCAACAAATTTACTAGTTTGTACTTGATCGAGCTGTTTGCTAATAAGTTCTTGCTGAGTTTGTTGCGAAATTAAATATTGATTTAAACGATTATCTATCTGCTGAAGGTGCTCTTGTTGTGTATAAGAGTGATCATTCTGCTCAGCTTTAATCTCGGCCATTCTATTTTGGACATGACTAATTAGCTTTCTGAGACGTTCCTTGTTATAGCTTCTGAATTTAAGATCCTTCATACCAGTACTAATACCAATATGAGCATCTAGAAAACGATGACCGTAGTCAATCTGAGTTATTGTATCAAATCTAACATCTTCAATAGCTAAGTATTTAAAGGGTTTCTTGTCTATTAAGAGGACTCTGATGTCGGTTGAAACCAATAGAGCAAAACCACCGTCATACCAACCATTGACACATTCATAGATGATTTCATCGGGTAGAATAATATTGGCTAGTTCATAAGTTTCGGCACGATTCCAAGATTTGGTACTATATTTAATACGTGCTAACTGGTTTTGAATTTCTTTGTAGCCTACCATTACGTACCTCCTTCTCTACTTACACTTTATATTGTAGGCGTAGTTAATATTATTTGCAGTAATATTCATTACAATTCAAATGCAATAATTGTCACAACCAAAAAGAACAATCTTAATATATCTCAAAGAGCTATAAATAAACTGATGAAATTTGCAATTGGACAACTTAAGGCAATTAATAGATAATGTAGTTATGTTGACAAACTCCTCACAGTCAGCTGATTTGGTGGAGCTATTCGTCATGAGGGGAGTTAAACAAAAATTTAAAAAAGGTGAATATATTATTCGTCCAGGTGAATCTCCGCCCGGTATTTTCTACATAAAAAAAGGTTTAGTAAAAGCCTATGACATTACTCGTTATCAAGAGGAGAATCTGTTGATAATAAGAAAGGATGCTGAACTGTTTCCTATAATATGGGCCTTAACAGGGCAAGAAAGATCTGTTATTTACCAAACTCTCGAACCAACCATAACTTATCGAATCAGTCGAAAAACATTCTTAAATAATCTCCAAAATAACCCTTCAACCCTATCTTCTGTTTTAGATATGACAGTCGAAATGTATCGTCTTCATAGTGAGAGAATACTAAATCTTGAATATCGAACAGTACGAGAAAGATTAATATCATTTCTATTAACTACTTCTGATCGATTTGGGATAAATAAAATTAAGAATCAAATTACTATTAATGTACCCCTACGACATCAAGATATAGCTAGTTCAATTAATTCTTCCCGAGAAACAACTAGCAGAGAGCTCTCGGCTCTCGAAAAGAAAGGCTTAATAAGTACTAGTCGTCAATTCATTACAATTAAAGATCTGAAGACTTTCAAGAAATATGTAACGTAATTAGCTATTTCCAGTGTAAGACAATATTGTCGATAACTTTAATTGCATCATCGGTTTTTAAAACATCTTTTTTGTCATAATAATGATCAGTATTTATATAATCTTCAATTACACTTAGACAATATATCTCATCGGCATAGACATGCATCCAATCAACAACCTTAACGCTAGCTAAAGGGGTGGCAACAATTAATTTTTCGATTGCAATCGGTTTTAAGAATTGATAAGCCATATCTAGTGCAAGAGTAGAATCAAAACCATCTCCAACCAAGATAATGTTCCTTCCTTTTAAGAGATCTTTGTTAATAGTTCCTCCAGATCCTACAATTTTATTGATCCGACTAATACTAGAAGTCTTGTTTTCCTCAATATAGCCTCGGTATTCTGAGCTTAACTCCTCTATGGCTCCAGCTGAATATTCATCGTTATAACTAAATGTTCCCTCACTATTGATTGCACCAATCGCTAAGGGTTCTCTGGGCAAACTAATTTCTTCAATAATTAAGAGGTTTAAAACACAATGAAGTTCACGAGCAATCTCCAGCCCAACACTTACCCCACCGTTATTCAAAGCAATAGCCGCACAATTTTCGTATCTAAACTTAGGGTATAACATTTTCGCCAAAGATCTTCCGGCTTGAAGTCTACTAGAAAAATACATCTTAGCTTAATATTAAACTATTTAAAGGGATAGTTTAAATTGATTTTTTAAGTAAATAAAACCGCTCCCTATTCCCTTTTGATCCAGTAATGGCTGAATCGGCTTTATTAACTAAAATAAAATGTCGCTTTGCTTCGATTTCAAAGTTATTTAAGATTTGACGTCGTATCTTTTCATTCTTAATAATACCTTTGTGTTTTAGTCCAAGTTTGGTCGCTTCAAATTGAGGTTTTACCATAATTATAATATTGGTTTTAGCCCCTGCTAAATCGTATATTTTGGACATCATTTCTAAAATTGAGACAAACGATAAATCGACTAGTATTAAGTCTGGTTCAAATGATAGTTTTAGTCCACTTCCACTTGAGTCAAAGCTAGAGACATCCAAAATATCAGTTTTCTCATGTAATTCAATTCTTGGGTCAGAACGTAACTTTGGGTCTAATTGATCTTTGCCTAACTCAATTGCGATAACTTTCTTCCCACCATTGTATAACGCATAGTCCGTAAATCCGCCAGTACTACTTCCAATATCAAGAATTTTTAATCCTTTAAAATTTATACCGAATTTTGCTATCACAGAATCTAACTTGTAGGCTGCTCTGCTAACGAATTGAACTGTGTTTGAATTTATTTCGATCAAATCATGATCAAAAACTTTAAAACCTGGCTTCGTAATAATTTTCTTGTTTACACTAACTTGTGAGAGTTTAATTAAATTCTCTGCCCTAGAACGAGTTGGAACCAAGCCAAGTTCGACCATTCGTAAATCACATCTTTTACCGTCCATAAGAGATTAAACTCTTTCTCGATAAGTACTATTACTAGTATCAACCGAAACTATATCACCCTCCTTAATAAAGGCCGGGACTTTAATGGTTAAACCAGTTTCTAGGGTAGCGTTCTTGGTAATAGCGGAACTCGTGTCGCCCTTTACCGCGTTTTCGGCATAAACAACTTTAAGGTTAATGTTTTTAGGAAGTTCAATATTAATCGGTTGAGACTTAAATAATTGTATAACAACCTTATCGCCCTCTATTAAGAAGTACTCTTTGTCGGAAATAATATCCTTAGTTAAACTAAATTGTTCAAATGTCTGATCGTTCATAAAATGATACTCGTTATGATCTTTGTATAGAAATTGAACGTTCTGATATTCAATTTGAGCATCGTTTAATTGTTCATTGCCCTTGAAGGTCTTATCTAATACTTTATCATCGATTAGGCTTTTAATTCTAACATTAACTATTGAGCCGCCTCTTCCCATAACTTTTTGGGAATATTCAACAACCCGATATGGAGATCCCATATACTCAAAAACTGTCCCCTTTTTTAAATCAGTTATAGATAAAGCCATAGATCTATTCTAACTAGCAATAAAAGGTAATAAAGCAATATGTCGAGCTCTTTTAATAGCAACGCTTAAATGACGTTGCTGAGTTTCACTCAAACCAGTTTTCTTACGATTCTCAATTTGTCCATAAACATTGATATAACGCTGCAAATTCTTGAAATCCTTATAGTCGAAATATGCAACTTCTGATCTGTTCTTAAAAATTTTAGCCATTGTTAATTCCTTTCTTATTAAAACGGTATGTCGTCTAGATTAATTGGTTCATCATCAATATCGTCAACTACAACATCCTTGGTCTTCTTTGTACTTTTTTTAGCAACTTTCGTTGCTTCTTTCGAATCTTCTTCGTCGTCTCTGCCTGCATCAGATCCAGCTTGAGACCCCCTACTGTCTAGGAACGTTACGTCGCTTGCCAATACTTCAACCTTGGTTCTCTTTTGTCCTTCTTGTTCCCAACTTCTACTTTGAAGACGCCCCTGAACTAAGCAGCGACTTCCCTTAAATAGATACTGGGACACTCTTTCGGCTAATGGGCCCCAAGCAACTATATCTACATAGTCTGTTACTTCTTGCCACTCTCCAGCTTGATCTTTATAGCTTCGATTTAAAGCTAAACTAAAACTTACGACCGTTTGACCATTTGGAGTCTCTCTTAAATCTGGGTCTCTGGTTAAGTTACCCATTAATGTAACTTGATTTAAACTTCTTGCCATCTTATTTTCTCCCTATAGACTTAACACTTTGGTTTATTAATATTTTTACTTAATACCATCTGGAATTTTAAGTCAATTAATTTAATCTAAATTAAACTTTCCCTTCTTGATTCGTTTCTTCGCTGTCTTTATTGAGTTTGTTCTTCTCGTCTTTAATCTTTCTTTCGGCTTCAGCTTTAGCGATTGCCTTAAAGTCTGGCCTAGAGATTAAAAAGCGAATAATTTCATTGGTAATATTCAGGGTAGTTTCAATATTCTTAACCTTATCTGGAGCAATTTCAACTAGATAAAAAACGTAAATAGCTGAATCGTGTTTTTTAATAGTATAGGCAAGCTTCTTCTTTCCCCAGTTATCCGAACTAACAATCTTACCGCCGTTCTCTTTTATTATCTTTTTAAATCGATCTTCGCCCTTGCTTAAATCAACCTCTAGTCCAGGATCAAACAAAACGGCAATTTCATATTTATTCATTCTTTATTCCTTCCTTTGGATTCTCTGAATCACTTTCAGAGTCAGCCTATACACTCTAGTAGTTATAAGCTGAAGTTAATATTGTAGTCTTATTCTAAACTATAAACTGAATTGAGTCAATATCCAGGATTGTCATCAATTAACTCTTCGTTCGCATCATCGTCATCTAGTGGCTTTACGTTAAAAACTTCGTCCGTCGAAGAGACTAAGACATCTCTTGGACGAGAACCTTGAGCAGAGCTAATGATTCCCTGCTCCTCCATGGTTTCAATTAAACGGGCAGCTCTTCCATAACCAATTCTCAGTCTTCGTTGCAGAAGACTCGTACTAGCTTTTTGATTATCAATGACTACCTTAACTGCATCTTTAAAAAGAGAGTCATCTCCGCCCATGTCATTAAAATCTCCACCAGAACTAAAGCCATTCTTTCCGCCTATTTGAACTGGTTGGGACACAACCTCATCATCATATTCTGGAGGTCTTTGAGATCTAATGAAATCAGTAACTTTAGTAGCTTCATTATTATCAATAAAAGCGGCTTGAATTCTCTTTGGTTTGGGCATATCGGAATTAGTAAAAAGCATGTCTCCTTGACCCAATAACTTCTCGGCCCCAATTTGATCAATAATTGTCCGTGAATCGACCTGAGAAGCCACCGTAAATGCAATTCTGGCAGGAACGTTAGCCTTAATTAAGCCCGTGATAACGTCGACAGAAGGACGCTGAGTAGCTAATACTAAATGAATACCAGCGGCTCGGGCTTTTTGGGCCAATCGAACCACCAAAGCCTCAACATCACGAGCAGCCATCATCATTAAGTCTGCTAATTCATCAATGATTATAACAATGTAAGGCATTCCTTGCGTTTCGTTTTGAGAGTTATATTCAACTATATTTCGTTTCCCGACTTCGGCCATTGTCTTTAAGCGTCGATTCATTTCAGCCACAGCCCACTTTAATGCGCTTATACATTTCTCAGGTTCATTAATAACTGGCGCTAAAAGATGAGGCAAATCATTATAAACGCCCATTTCAACCTGCTTAGGGTCAACTAATATCAGCTTCATGTCAGACGGAGAATTACGATATAGTAAGCTAGTTAAAAGCGTGTTGATCATTACAGATTTACCAGAGCCAGTCTGTCCGGCGATTAATAAGTGTGGCATTGCCGCCAAATCAGCAACTACTGGTTTGCCGGATATGTCTTTACCAATTGTAAAACTTAAGGGTTTATCTGATTCAGACCATTCTTTAGAAGTTAAAATACTACTAATTCTAACCGTTGCTGCTTTAACATTTGGAACTTCAATTCCTACTGCTCTTTTTCCTGGTATAGGCGCTTCCATTCGGATAGAATGAGCGGCAAGGTCTAAAGCTAAATTATTTTCAAGAGCGGTTATCTTCGTTAATTTAACATTTGCCGGTGGTTTTAATGTATATTGAGTAACCCTAGGACCAATATTTGCTCCTTCCATTTCTACATTAATTTTAAAATTAGAAAAAGTATCATGAATGATTCGAGCATTACTATTAACGTCTCCTGCATCAGCTCGGTCTTGTTTTTGATTCAATAAGCCAATAGATGGAAACTTCCAGTCAGGATCATTGGCCGTAGTTAAAGCCAGATGATTCTCTGCTTTCGTTAAATTTTGAGCTGAATTCTTAAACGAACTAAGCTTAGTACTAAGATTAGAATCTGCTTCTTGAGCTTTATTATGATGCTCAACTGGAACTCCTTCATTTAGTTTAAACCCAGCCTGAGAAGATCTGGCTTGAAGCTCTTCTAGTTCTGATTTAGTTGTTTTATGTTCTTTAAGATAGTTGTAAAGTGTCACAAAGACTGAGGGAGAAATACCAAAAGCGAAGAAAATAGCTAAAATCGATATAATTATAAATAAGATTGTCGCTGGAATAGTATCCAGAAAGGATAAAAAAACAGTTCCAATAAATTGACCACTATGCCCCCCATAGCCACCAATATAATTATGGAATTGATTCTTAGTAACAAAAGCGCTAAAGGATGTAGCTGAGAGGAAAAAGACTGCTACAAAAGTGCTAATCAAGTTAGGGAGAGGTATGCGATGATCCTCGGTCTTAAATTTGTAAACACCGGAATATATCAGAAACACTGGTAAAACATAAGCAATTGCTCCAAAAAGCCAATAGCTTGCTTTAAATAAATCGACCGGCAATACACCACCAGTCTTAAATCCTCCTAGAAGAATGAAGAAAGCCAATAGAAACAAAATAATTGCCCATGAATAAGCCCAAAAAGGAGAGCTAGAAGTTACTTGTTGGGTTTTTTTCTTACTATTTTTTTTCTTTTTGGCCATTTTGATAGATTATATCACTTATTTAATGCTTAAGTTTGGAAATATTTATATTATGTTCTTTTTTTATTGTTCTGTCAAACTAATCAACCCTTGGGTCTTGATTAAGAAGTCGAGCGCGCATTTCCTGAAAGCGTCTTTGTTGTTCTGCGGCTAGCTCTTCTTTTGTCTTTGGTTTAGGGTTAGAGATATTCTGAACTTGTTCAGGACTCTGATTTTGGTTTTGTTTCTTATGGTCATTCTTACTAACCCCAACTACATTAACAACTGGAATAACAATTGGACTACGACCAGTCTTTTCGAATAAATAATGTGTGACATGATCTTTTAGCTCAACCTTAAAACGATCTAGATCAACCCTTTTAAAGCGTTGGCTAACAGCTCGTTTAAGTTCATTTCTTAAGCCGTTCATAAGGTCTTCATTGTCTCTCATATAGATAAAGCCACGACTAATTATGTCAGGGCTTGTTAAGACTGTTGCAGAACGTTTATCGATAGTGACTACAACTGCCACCAATCCCTCTTCGCTTAATAGTAAGCGATCCTTAACAACTATGCTATTAACTATGGCGCCAGTTTGATCAACCAGGATTGATCCACTTGGAACTGATCCTTCAATTGTCATTTTATCGTTAGTAATTGCAATAACTTGACCATTTTCAGCATTAATTGTGTTAATCCGCGGTATACCCTCCTCAACAGCTAGTTCAATATGCCGTTGTTTAGATCGATATGAACCATAAATTGGAATAAAAAACTTGGGCTTAGTCATTTTAATCATTTCAACATATTCTTCAGTTGAAGCGTGTCCCGATACATGCAGCGGACCGACATGATCTAACTCATGTGTAATATGTTGAAAAACATGAACTTTTTTACGCATTAACTCGTCAACCATTGTCCCAATTAAAGCATCGTTACCTGATTCAGGAATGGGAGTAGAACTTAGAATAACAGTGTCTTGCTCCTTCATTTTAATCTGCGCATGGTCTCCATTAGCCATTTTTTGGAGGGCAGAATTCGGTTCTCCTTGACCACCAGTACAAACAACAACTATTTGCTCATCCTTCAAACTTGGGACCGAGGCAATTGGAACAAATGTCCCTTTTGGTACTTTCACAAACCCATGTCGTACTGCCATCTCAAGCGTACTCATCATACTTCTTCCATCGAGGGCAATTCTTTTATTATGATGTACGGCGGCATTTATAATCATCTGAATACGATTTATATTAGTAGAAAAGATTGCCACAAATATTCTTCCTGGAGCTCGATCCATAATATCTATAAAGCTTGGTTCAATGGTTGATTCGCTAGGAGTTCTTCCTAGTCTCTCGGTTGTTGTACTCTCGCTCAAAAGAGCTAGTACACCCTCATTCCCGACTTCTATTAATCTTTGCATGTCAGTTTTCTCGTGATCAAGAGGCTGCGGATCGAATCTAAAATCTCCAGTGTTAATGATCCTACCAATGGGAGTATCGAGTACAATCGCGGTGCTACCAGGTATAGAATGAGTAACCCGAATTAATTCAACGAAGAATGGTCCAACTTTTATTTTTTCATGCGTATCTTCATTGATCGTAACAGTTCTAAGTTCAAATCCGTCTGGCATCGGAAGTCCAAAATTCTCGAAAATCTCTTCAACACGACCAATTGTAAATTTAGATCCGTAAATAGGGGCAGGAAATTTAGGTACAATATGTGGCAGTCCTCCAATATGGTCCAAATGTCCGTGAGTAATTATATAGCCCCTAATTTTGTTCGCGATCTGTTCTAGATAAGAGGTGTCGGCAATCGCATAATTGATACCTGGTAAATTAACACCTAATTCATTTCCAGCATCCAATATAACGGCATCGTTCATGTATTCAACAAGGATCATATTTTTTGATCCACCACCGTCCATCCCTCCTAAACCAATTATCTTAAGTTTTGGTTTATCATCTATAATATTTGCCCTTTGGTGATTATGGTTAGCCGTTTGATATTGATTGGCGATACGTTGAGCATTAGCTTGACTTCTCTTCTGAGCTCGAACAGCCTGGCTTCGCGTAGTAACTAAGCTTAAACTACCTTGGCCTTTGGTGTTATTATTTGGTTTATTGTTCATAATTTATCCTTTGAATTATTATTTAATATTTGAAATTTCTTTAATTTGTTTAAAATCTTCGATTAAAGTTTTACGCATCGAGCCGTTATATAAAGCTGCGGCTGGATGGTAAAGCGGCAATAGAATCACTTCAAACTTATTAATCTTATGGGATGGACTAAAAAGAGTTACTGATTGTGGCTTTCCGTGAACAACAGATATCTTAGCAGCGGGCTCAAAACAGTTCAGACTATGTCGACCCAATGTAACAATCAATCTAGGTTGAATAATCTTAATTTGATCCACTAAATATGACCAGAACTGTTGTTTCTCTTCTGGAAGTGGATCTCGATTGTTTGGTGGTCTATATTTGACAATATTAGTTATATAGACATCTGCACGGTTTAAGTTAATTGATTGAAGCATTTCATTAAGAAACTTACCGGCAGCTCCAACAAATGGTTCCCCACTTCTATCTTCAGCTTCACCGGGTGCTTCACCAATAAAGAAAATCTTGGCATCAGGATTGCCGCTTCCAAAAACTAAACTCATGGCTTGAGCTTGAAGCGTACTACAAACTTTGTCGTCGATTATCTTTTGCTTAACTTGCTCAAGTTGTTCACTTTTAGTCATGTTATTTCTTTTTAAATTTCAAGCACTTAAATGCTCCTATCAATAAAGCAAGGGCAACTAAATAGAATAGGATGCTTCCGTTATTAATAGCAAGACTTGCAAAAAGATAACTTAAAAATAATAGAATAAAGAATTCTAAAAATCTAATTGGCAGGTTCTGCTTAGTTTGAACTTTCATCATTATTTAAATCTTTTTTAGCAGCCTTAATGCTTAGTTGAAGTCTTCCTTTGTCGTCAATGGCAATTAATTTAACATCAACCTTTTGACCAACACTTAAGACGTCACTAACTTTATCAATCCTTTGGTCGTCAATTTCGCTAACATGGACTAATCCATCTTTTCCTGGAAGGATTTGAACGAACGCCCCAAAATCAAGAACGCTAACAACTTGACTATCTTTGTATATCTTACCGACTTCAGGGATAGCCGTAATAGCGTCTATCATCTTCTTGGCAATTTCGATTGAATTCTGATCAGGGCTAGCAATGTTAATAGTTCCATCGTCTTTAATATCAATAACAGCCCCTGATTCCTGAGTAATCTTCTGAATTGTTTCGCCACCCTTACCAATAATCTCCCGGATCTTATCGGGATTTATTTTGACGCTAACAACTCGTGGAGCGTAAACACTTAACTCTTCGCGAACGCCATCAATTGTTGATAGCATGTGATTTAAAATAAAAGCTCGTCCAGCTTTAGCCTGAGTTAGAGCCTCTTTCAAAACCTCAACATCTAAACCATGGACCTTCATGTCCATTTGAAGAGCCGTAATTCCTTTGGTGGTACCAGTTACCTTAAAGTCCATGTCACCAGCAAAATCTTCAGCATCAGCAATGTCGCTTAAAATAATCGTCTTGGATCCATCCTTGATGAGTCCCATAGCGATACCACTAACTGGAGCCTTGAGGGGAACTCCAGCATCCATTAATGCTAAACAACTTGAACAAGTTGCGGCCATAGAAGTTGATCCATTCTGGCTCATTATTTCAGTTACCGAACGAATTGCATAAGGAAAACTTGCTTCATCTGGTAAAACTGGAATTAGGGCTCGTTCAGCTAAATAGCTATGACCAATCTCTCTTCTTCCAGGGCTGCCGAGTCGCCGAATTTCTCCAACGGTATAACCAGGGGCATTGTAGTGATGCATATATCGCTTTTCGGTATTCTGCTCCATTGTATCGATTAATTGAGAGAAGCTGAGCGGTGCTAACGTTACTATATTCATAGCCTGAGTTAAACCTCTGGTAAAAAGACTTGATCCGTGAGCTCTAGGCAAAATTCCAACTTCTGAACTCAAGGGACGAACTTCATCCAATTTGCGACCATCAGGTCGAACATTTTTACTAATAATTTCATTTCTTACATCTTGATGAAGGGCAAACGTAAAAGCCTCCTCATATTCCGAAGCAACTTCTGAATATTGTTCACCTAACTTTTTTGCAAAATACTCTAAGGTTGTTTGTTTTAAATTGGCAATTAATTCATTGCGTTCTGGATATGGTTTCCTAAGATTGTCGCCTAATTTATCTGCTAAATATTGAGTAACTTCATTTTGAATTTCCTGGTTGGGTAAAGTCAAACTGTATTCTTGTTTTGCAACATTCATTTTTGCAACCAACTCTTTTTGAATCTTAATTGCAGGTTGAATATTTTCCTGGGCGAATTTAATAGCTTCAACAATTTGTTCTTCGCTAACTTCGTTTGCTCCTGCCTCAACCATAGTTACGCCGCTTTCTGTTCCAGCGACAACAATGTCGAGTCCTCCTCGACCTAAGTCTTCACTCGACAAAAAGGCTTGAAGCTTAGAGTCTTTTAAACCAATTCTTAGTCCAGCAACTGGTCCGTCAAATGGTGCTCCGGTCAAAGATAAAGCCGCACTAACCGCAATCATCGCAATTACATCAGGCCTAAAATTAGGATCTAAGCTTAAAACTGTTGCAATAGCCTGGACCTCATTCCTATATCCTTTAGGCCAAAGTGGTCTAATAGGTCGATCAATTAAACGGCCAATTAAAATTGCCTCATCCGAAGGTCGACCCTCTCTTTTAATAAACCTAGACCCACTGATTTTTCCAGAGGCATAAAACTTTTCTTCATAATCTACGCTAAGTGGAAAATAATCCATTCCGGGAATAGCTCGGGGACTAAGCATGGCGGTACCAAGCACAACAGTTTCACCGTATCTAACAATAACGCTAGCCGTTGTCCTAAACCCAACTCGTCCTACCTCTAAACTTAATTTTTGACCACAAAAATCTGTTTCAACTTTAATTATTTCTTTTCCATTGGGATTAATTGTTTGCCCCATTTGATCCTTTCTGTACCTTTGGATGTCATTCTGAGATAGGGTTCAGCTATACATTTAAATGTATACCTGTTGCTCTAACTCAGAAAAGCATTGCAAAAATGTTAAATTACTAACTACTAGCCAGTCGGCAATTTCTATTAATTGGCCTGCACTGGTATATTAATTTTTTGGTTTTTACCAACAAATTAATATACTAACGAAGCTACCGTCGAATGCCTAACTTTTTAATTAACGCTAGATAATCTTCTGAATTTTTAGCTGAAATATAATTAAGTAAACGTCGTCTTTGACCAACCATCTGGAGTAAACCTCGCCTAGCCATAAAATCATGCTTATTAGTCGCCAAGTGTTCAGTTAACTCTTTAATCCTCTCGGTTAAAATAGCAACCTGAACTGACGAACTACCAGTATCATTTTTACTGATCTGAACTCCTTTTAGAACTTCAGATTTCTTATCCTTAGTTATCATTGTTGATGGTATTTTAACATATCTGTTAATTCGACACAAGGGCTTTTTATGGAACTATAATTTTTGGATTCGCTGAGCATCTTTTATGTTAAAATCTCCAATCTTGATTCTCCTCAAAGAGCTTAAGTATGCTCCTGTTTGCAAAGATTGGCCAATATCGTGCCCTAACGATCGAATATACGTACCACTTGAAACACGAGCCCTAAAACTTAATAAAGGATAGTTATATTTTATATGAGTTATTGAATAAATATTAATTGGTCTTTCTTTTAACTCAACTGCAATGCCCTTTCGAGCTAATTTATAGGCCCGTTGTCCATTAATTTTTAGAGCCGAAAAACTGGGTGGACGCTGACTACTGAGACCTACAAAATTAGTTAAAACCCGTTTAATCTCAAGTCTATCAGGAATTCGGTCTGAACAAAAGATTTTATTACCCTCAATGTCGAAACTATCTGTTTCAAAGCCCAAAGTTAGTTCGACATCATATACTTTATCCAGTTTCATAAACTCCGGAACTCTTTTGGTATTCTCTCTTCCAATCAAAATAACTAATAGTCCAGTAGCCATTGGGTCCAGTGTACCAATATGTCCCACTTTAATTGACTTTGGTTTCACTTTTCTCTCCGTAGCTATTTGAGACCTAATATAGCTAACAACATCAAAAGAAGTCCAACCCTTGTCTTTATCAATAAGTATAATCCCGTCCACAAAAACCGTGATACTAGCTATTACGTACTATTAGAATCATTGTTAAACGGTAATTGAATTACGGGTGGCGGAACCGGGGGAGCCCCATCTGGAACAATTTCAGTTTCTTTAGGAGGCTCAGAAAACAAAGAAGGATCAAGACCGGTAGCGTTGCCCTCTTCTTTAAGAGCCTCAGTTAGTTCGTTGTTCTGATCAACCAAATCTGAGGATATATTAGTTTGATCAGGCATAATGTTGAGATGAGAATTATCATGAGTAAGTATGCTTCCTTCAGGTTCTTCCAGCCCAACTGGACCCAATGGATCAACCTGACTAGCAGTATTTGATTGTTCACTATTGTTAACTAAATTATCTGCTTGATCAGTTGTATCGTTAGGTTTCGGTACAATTGGACTATTCGGAGTATCATCAAACTGGGGGGGCTGCCAATCACTTGGCGGAGGACTATAACTTGGAGAGGTAGTCTCTTCTTGAGAATTATTTTGGCTCAGGCTGTCTGTAGAAGGTGGTACAACCGGGTTTAAAGTCTGCTCCTGATTTAATAAATTATTGGCTGTTCCTAAAGAAGCTTGAGCAGAACTACTTGTTTCGTTTATGGTGGCACCTGGGGTGTCGGCAACCGTCGTTATAGGTACGGTGGATTCACTAGGGTTTGGACTATTCGGTTCAACCTGACTAGAGTCCGCCTTAGAAGCATCGTCTGGAGCTTCGAACGAGACAGTGTCAGCGCCAACAATTGGAGGTAATTCCATGTCTGGCTCTTTTAAATCGGATTGATTTACTGGATCAAAAGTATCTAGGTCATGATTAATTTGAAGCTGATCTTTAACTGGATGTGACTGTGGCGAACTACTCTGATGGCTACTATTGTTAGTTACGCTCAGTTCTGAGGCTATCAACTGTTGATTTGCTCCAGCGTTCATAAGTTCTGAACTCACACTCATTGTTTGAGGAGTTGTTTTATCGTTACTAAATCGATCTGTTTCGGCCACTATTCCTGTTAAAAGAGCTGTTGCAATTTGATCATCTATTAGCTTATCGCCAAGCCCCTTCGCAATTTCTGCAATCAATTCACATAAACTGCTGGCTTGCTGATCAACCCAATTAATACTACCAACGTCGCTAATATCGCTTAGAGTTATCGAGGCAACCGTAGCGTCATGAAGAATATTCCCGTGAGAGACTATGGCTTGATCAATTTCCTCTTTATTCTTGACTCCTAGAGCAATAATCAAATCAACATTAAAATCACCCTGACTAAAATCAAGGTCATTTTCACTGAGTGAAGTACGGTAAGGAGTAATAAAGATTTTTACAACCGGGCCGTCGGCTTTAAATCGTAATTTGTCAGCCTTTTCTTTATCCAAAGCAATAATAAAATCTCGTAGAGAGTCTGTGTTCTTTTCAATCGTAGATTCAGGTTTAAGAAACTCAATAGTAGAAGGTATTTGACCGCTAAAAACAGCTGAACCATGTTTCTTAAGTTTATTTACTAAAATAGTAAGGCCGATACAGGCAGCAAGCTGGTCTACACTGGGATTTGTGCTAACAGTAACTAGAATTGCGTTTGATGCCTTAATTTTCGAGATTAACTGATTTTTTGGATTATCCATTTTTTTGTTTTATTCTTAATACGAGCTTTATTTTATAGGTTAATACTATCATATAAATACAATTCTAGCAATAAGAACTTTGCAAAAAAATTACTTCTCTAGTATATTTAAAAACTAGAAATAAGATAAAGGAAAATATGCCAATCATAAAATCAGCTAAAAAAAGAGTTAAAACTGCTCAAAAAGCAGCTATTAGAAATTCAAAAACTAAAAGAAACCTAAAAAAAGCCCTTAAGCTGTTTAATGCCAAGTCAAGCTCAAAAACCTTGAGTGAAGCACACAGCGCTATCGACAAGGCTGCTAAAAAAAGAGTGGTTCATCCTAAGAAAGCAGCTCGATTAAAGAGCAGAGCAGCTCAAAAAGCTAAGCTCAATGGTGTTAAGATAACCAAGACAAAAGAAGCTAAAGCTAGCCCCAAAAAAACAGTTAAGAAATAGCTCTATAAAGCCATTTCTAGTAATAAGTTTTGAAGAAAATCATCTAAACTAAAGCTAACTGTTTTAGACTTTAGGTCACCTTCATGCAATTTTGATATGATTGATCTTAGTTGAATAAAGCTCAGTTTTGTTACTAAGGCTTGAGCCTTAGTAACTGAATAAGGATTAAGATTGGTGGCGGCATTAATTGGTCCATACTTAGGGCTCCAGCTTTTTACTAAAGCCAAGATATTTAGCTGCCAACCAAACATAGCTAAAATCATTTCTGGAGCAACGTTCTTAATGCGCTGTTCTTTGTATAAATTTAGAGCTTGACGATATCTACCGTTAAAAGCACTGTCTATTAGATCAAAAACGGTGGAAGTAATCGAAGCGTCACTTAACAATTCGATTGATTTTCTAGATATAACTTGATTGTATAAAATTAGTTTATTTAATTCGTTTAATAACGCATATTGATCAAAACCAATCCTATCAATTAAGTATCTTGCATCAGCTATATTAATAGTAGCTGCTTTTTTCTCGGTGTAGTCAATAATCCAATCAGTTAAGGCGTTGATATCAAGTATTTTAAATTCCAGATAAGTTGTTTTAGAAAATAAATATTTATAGTAAGATGAACGCTTATCAAGGCTGTCTTCTAGGATAATTAGGGTTAAATCAGAACCCAGTCCAACTAAAATCTGTTCTACTTCCTCTTTAAAATTTTTAATCAATGAAGGTTGATCAATAATAATAAGCCGCTCAGGAGAAAATAAGGATAAACTACTAAGTTCTATTTTGAGATCTTCTAATTCTATTTTTGATCCGTTTAAAATTTGAATTTGAGCTGTTTTATTTTTTTTTAAAAATTTATTTTTAATTTCTTTAAGCTTTTCGTTTAGGGCAAATTTATTTTCTCCAGTAAGTGTTAGAGTCATATATTTATTCTACATTAATGCTGTTTTTTATTTATTAATTTCTGACAGTTTGGACAAATATGGGTTCCCCTTGAGGCCACTCTGATCTTAATAATAGCTGTTCCACACCGTTTACATTTTAGGCCAGTTCTTTTATAAACATTGGAAAATTCTAGATAAGATCCCTTTTGGCCACTGCTATTAACATAATTCCGATCAGATGATCCACCCTTGTTGATAGAAAGCCTTAATATTTTTAAGATCGAAGAATGTAGCATTTTTAAGTGCTGACTATCAATATTAGAGACAAGTGTTGCTGGATGTATTCTAGACATCCAGAGACTTTCGTCAGCATAAATATTGCCAATGCCAGCTATTACCGTTTGATCTAAAAGGACGGCCTTAATACGAGCTTTCGAATGTTTTAGTAGGCTTTTTTTAAAATTCAAAAATGTAAAATTAGGCTCTAGAGGCTCTAGCCCCAATTGATTTAAAAACTTAAATTCTTTTATCGAGTCTGGCGTAAAGATCTTAATCCAGCCAAACTTTCTTTGGTCATTAAAGAAAAGTTTACTATTATCATTAAAAGTAAATATTGCATGAGTTGTTTTATCGGGCATTTTACCGATCAAAGAATCATTAGGGTGTCCTCCTCCGAAGTTATAACCATTTGACCTATAAATTAATTGGCCAGTCATTTTTAAATGAATAACTAAATAGTTCTTGCTCAGTTCAATAATCAAGGACTTCCCTCGTCTCTTAACCAAATTTATCTTTTGACCTAGAACATTTTCCTTTATAAAGTTTTTATCATAGGGAAATGACTTCTCCCAATCAGACCAAACGGACCGAATGGTCTTTTCAACGAGAACTTCTTTTAATCCTAAATAAATTGTTTCAACTTCTGGCAATTCTGGCATTCTTTTATTCTAATATATAATGGGTATATGGACTCTATTCAAAACGTATTAAAAGACTATTCTTATCAGAAACCTGATTCAATGCAAGTTTTAAAAGAATATATCCTCAAGACCTATAAGTTTGAGCCTAAATTGAGTATTAATAGATCTAATATAGTCATACAGGTCAAGAGTGCATCTTTGGCCTCTAATTTAAGACTAAATCTTCCGAATATTAAGTCTGAACTTAATATTACCGAAAAGCTTACAATCCTAATTGTTTAAAAGTTTCCCTTGGAAGTTAATTGATAATAATTAGGTACTTGAGCTTTAAATAAATCAACAACTGAACTCAGTTGGCCGTTAAAAGTTTTAGGTGTTGAAGAACAGTTTGTGGCCCAGTATTTCTGGATATCATGATTATTCTGAATTAATTCAAAAGTAAAAACATCTCCAATTGAACAATATCCAGTACTGTTGCTTAATTTAGGATTATTATTACCTTCGCTAAATCCAGCGTAATACAAAGCATAAAGAAACGCACGGTAGGAATTTAGATTGTTGTTATAGATTTTAGATACTATAACGTTATTATTGTATCCTTGAAACAGATTATAGGTAACGGCATTTTGGCCAACTGTAACTTGAAGATAATTGTGATTTTGATTAGCAACAATTGGGCCATCAATTGTAAGACGAACTACGGCATTGGAATTAGCATAGGCTGGAAGAAGTTTAGTAGGAAATAAAGTAGATTTTTTTGACCCACCACCAACCAACAGGACTATCAATAGAATAATTAGCCCTAACGATACAATCATTGCTACTAGATAGCGGTTCATGTCTCTTTACTCCTTATTTCGGTTAGATTGTAACATATTTATATATTTTTTACAAGTTTTCCGTATTCTTTCACCACCTTTGCAACATAAAAGGTAGGCGTCCTAAACTGTAGTTACTAACAATAATTACAATGAAAGGAGCCTACCTATGGCTTATTCTATTAACCCTAACCTACCGAAGCCTGAACATTAAGCCATATAGAATATTTAGGCTTTATGGTTTAACTCTAGTCACTTAGCGAGTATATTAAAACCTGGATGATGAAATTAAGATATCAGACTGGCGTTGCTTCTTTAATTCAATTTATTATTCTTTCGATATTAGGAGTGCCTCATGCTCTAATATCAATTATCTCGACATGTCAGAGTGATCATTCAAATTGTATAAGCAATTTAATAGTATCTTTAATATTCTTTATACTAACTATAATCTGGTTCGGATTTATATGGATTCTTGGCTTTTTTGCCCAAGAAAAAAGAAACGTTAAATTAATTATAATACTAATTGGCTGTGAATTTTCGAACATTGTAGTAGCTATGTATATTAATTTTCCGGGCGATCCTAATATTTTAGATAAAGGAATAAGTGCAATAGATACTATATTAAGCCTTTGGGTTATCTTTCTTGCCTATCGACTTTTTAGAGCTAAGGGTGGCCGGGTTGTTAAAAAACATAGCGCTAAGCCCGTCCTAAAAAAATTATCTAAATTATAGTTGGCTCCAATTTTGACCAATCTTAACGTCTACTTTTAGTTCGACTGGCAGTTTATATATTTTAGTCATTGTTTCTTGAACAATTTTGGCTGTATCATTTTTAATAGTATCTGGGCATTCAACTAACAATGAGTCATGGATTTGAAGTAAAATATGTCCATTATTAAAATGCTGATCGAGCTCTTTTTGGCATTTAATCATTGCCATCTTCATTAAGTCTGCCTCGGTACCCTGAATAGGCATATTAAGAGCCGCCCGTTCAGCAGCCTGGCGAAGCTGAAAATTAGGAGAATTAATATCGGGAAAATAACGCCTTCGACCAAAATAAGTCTCTGAATAGCCATCTTTTCGAATTCTTTGAAGAGTTCGATCCATATAATCAAAAATTGGTTTACGTATCGTCTTATACTTTTCAATAAAATCGGTAGCTTGAGTCATGTTCATTCCAGTTGCAATGCTTAGTCCATGAGGGCTCATTCCATATAGTATGCCGAAGTTAATAATCTTAGCAGAACGTCGCATTTGTGCCGTAACATCTTCTTGTTCTCTTCCGTAAATCTGAGCCGCTGTGACAGTATGAATATCTATACCCCGATTAAATTGATCCATAAGGTCCTGATCATTGGCCAAAAAAGCTGCTAAGCGTAATTCAAACTGCGAATAATCGGCATTAATGAAAACGTTTCCTGGTTCTGCCACAAATGCGCGTCGAATATTTCGGCCTAGCTCCGTACGAATTGGAATATTTTGAAGATTTGGTTCAAGCGAGCTTAGTCGACCAGTTTGAGCAGAGGTCAGACTAAATGTAGTATGAAGCTTTGAATTCTGATCAATCAGTTTAGGGAGCGCATCAATATAAGTATTCTTCAACTTAGTAACTTCTCTATACTGGAGAATGTTTTCGATGATAGGATGCTCTGCAATTAGCTTCAAAAGCTCTGATGCCGCCGTTGAATAGCCTGTTTTTGTTTTCTTTAGACCTTTTGTCTCTAGATTCAATTTGGTACGAGAAAATAAAACATCGGCTAATTGAGATGGACTCGCAATATTAAACTCTTGATCCGCAAATCCATATATTTTTTGTTCAAGAGTTAATATATAATCTGAAACCTCTGAATCAAATTCTTTAAGATAATTAATGTCCAATTTTATTCCCCACTTCTCCATTCTTGCTAAAACTGTAATGACTGGAAATTCAATTTCATTGGCTAGCTTAAATAGTTTGGTTATATTTTCTAATTTAGGCCAAAGCTTTAAATGCAGCTCCCAAATAACTTGAATTATTTCTCCGGCTCGAGCCCCAAAACTATCATCGTCAAGATCACTGACCTCAGGAATAGAATAATTTAGCTCATCTTCAGCTAGTATGCTTAGTTGTCTTTCTTTGGAGTAACTATTAGTTAAAAAATCCAATATTAGTAAATCATCATTAATTTTAGGAAGTTTCGTGATACCTAACTCTAAAAATACCTTTAAGTGAGACTTTAGATCATAACCAGTGACTAATTTAATTTTACCTAAAATTAAAGTTAGTTGTTTTGAATCAATTTGCTCAACGTGGATTAGGTACGAAACTGGTTCTAAAAAATTTAAAACTATAAATTTAGGTTTAACCCCCTGTTTCTTCAGAGAGCGAGTTAAAATTATGGAATGATCAAAATGTTGAGGCTTAATAAGTTGCAAATCTTTATTAGATTTTATTTCAATAGTCTTAGTCTTCCTAATCGGGTGCGATGCTTTTAAAAACTGATCTTTAGAAACTTCTGGAATAATTTCATCTAGTTTGCTTATTAGGCTTTTAAATTTAAGATCTTGAAGTATCTTAATTAGTTCCGGAACATTAAGTTTGCTGCCATCAACCTCTTTAAGATTTAATTTTAGTGGTGCATCTGTCCAAATTCGCGCCAATTCTTGACTTAAATAAGCTAGCTCTTTCCCTTTAATTAATTTATCACGGAGAGCAGGCTTAATAAGCTCAATATTATTATAAATATTATCAAGGGTCTTATATTCCAATAAAAGCTCTAGGGCACCCTTCTCTCCTATGCCCGGTACTCCTGGAATATTATCAGAACTATCCCCCTTTAAGGCTTTTAGATCGAGGAATTGGTTAACGTCAATTTTATTTTTAGATTTAAAACTTTCCGGGGAATAAAGTTCAATGCTACTTAATCCCTTTTTTAGAATATAAACTTTAATCTTCTCGCCTATCACTTGTAATAAATCAAGGTCTGAAGTTACTAGTATAGTTTCGATCCCGAGCGCCTGGGCTTGAACGGCAAGCGTTCCCATGATATCGTCAGCCTCATAATCATCTAATTCATACAAGGGCCAACCTAAAGCTTTTAATAAATTATGAAGGATTGGAATTTGAGTATAAAAATCAGCTGGAGCCGGTTTTCGTCCAGCCTTATATTCAGGATAAAGTTTAAGCCTCCTTCTAATATTTGTTTTGGGTTTATCCCATGCCACAGCGATATAGTTTGGTTTTAGTCTTTTAATTACTTCAAACGCCAATGTTGTAAAACCGTAAATTCCGCCCGTTGGAATATCGTTAATTTTTAGATTAGGCATAGCATAATAACCACGATAAAAAATACTCTTACCGTCAATGATTACCAGTCGTTTATTCTGCTTTAGCCCCATGGATTGAATTATACTCACTTCAGATCAGTCTTTAAAAACTTTATTTTGCTAGAACCCTATTTTATGCAATAATTTTGAAGTGAGCAAAAAAAGTCAAGCAATTATTTTTGTTGGAATGCCAGGTTCGGGAAAGTCTTCCTGCGTCGAGTATCTAAAGAAAAAGGGCTTCCCCGTCCTATATTTTGGAGGAATTGTACTTGATGAAGTCAAAAAAAGAGGCCTTGAATTAAACGAAGATAATGAAAAAAGTGTGCGAGAAGATCTAAGGGCTAAAGAAGGAAAAGGAGTTCTAGCCCTAAAAATAATTGCAGAGGCCGAGAATCTTTTTACTAAGGGTTATCGATATGTAATTATTGACGGCCTTTATAGCTGGACAGAATATAAGATCTTTAAAGAAATGCTTGAAGAAAGAGCAATTATCATCGGAGTTATTGCACCTCGAGCTGTTCGACATCAAAGATTAGCAAATCGAGCTGTTCGACCCTTTAAAGAAAAAGACGCGGAACAACGTGACTACGACGAAATTGAAGGAGTTGAAAAAGGTGGACCAATTGCAAATGCTGACTATTATTTAGCTAACGAAACAAATCTTGATGAACTAGAAAAAGATCTCGATAAACTTTTAAGCGAAATTGGGGTCTCGATCGGTCAACTAATATAATCGTGGAGTTTCTTGGCATCCCGATGCTTACGAAGTTTAGCTAAAGCTTTAGCCTCAATTTGACGAATACGTTCTCTTGTAACCGAAAACTCTTGCCCCACTTCTTCTAATGTATGGCTTTTACCGTCCTCTAGTCCAAAACGAAGCCTGATTATTTTTTGTTCTCTTTCACTCAAAGCTCCTAGCATATCTTTAACCTGTTCTTTAAGAAGCTGCCCTGTAGCTGATTCTTCTGGGGAAATTGTATCTTCATCCTCAATAAAATCAGATAAAACCGAATCTTCTTCATCATCTCGAATCGATGCATCTAAAGAACTTATATCCTGTTTAATTTTCATGATATGTTCAACTTTTTCAACATCTATCTCCATCGCTTTAGCAATTTCTTCATTTGTTGGTTCACGATTTAGTTCTTGAGTTAAACGGCGTTGGGTTCGGAGCAATTTATTAATGGTTTCGACCATATGAACCGGAATTCGAATTGTTCGAGCTTGATCAGCTATAGCCCTAGTAATTGCTTGACGAATCCACCAAGTAGCATAAGTAGAAAACTTAAAGCCTTTATCAGGGTCAAACTTCTCAACAGCTCGCAATAATCCAGTATTGCCTTCTTGAATTAAATCAAGAAGATCTAGCCCTCTACCAACGTACCTCTTGGCAATTGAAACAACTAAACGCATGTTGGCTTCCGCCATTTGAGCTTTTGCCTCTTTATCTCCAGCCACAACTCTTTTAGCAAGGGCTAGTTCATCTTCGGCGGACAAAAGAGGTATTTTACCAATCTCGCGCAAATAGAGACGAACTGAGTCATCGGAAATATCATCGTCGAGATAAGTTGCTCGATTATCTTCGATAGTCACATCACCTTCATCTTCCCACTCAACAGGAAACTCACCTTCTTCAGGGGTAGTTAGAATTGCAACACCATTATCCGCCAATTCTGTATAGAGGGCATCAATTGCTTCAGCGTTTTCGGGAACATCTGGATAAAGAGCGTTGATTTCTTTTTGTTCAACATGTCCTTCTTTCTTAGATTTAGCAATTAGTTCTAAACGAAGCTTATCAATATCTTTAGTTTTAAGTGCTTGTTCCTTATTTTTCTTGGCCATAATTAACTCTTTCTTCCTTGGTCTTATTTAATAATACATCAAGATTTTTTGCCTGTTTTAAAAGCTCATGACTATCTTGTCCCGACTCTTTAATGAGCTTGCTGATCTTATCTTTTTGACTTTTTACATATGATTCTATGATTCGAATTTTTAAACGAGAGGCTTCGTAATGAAGTTCGTTTAGGTCGAGATCACTATAAAGCTCTTCGTATAATAATTGTTCTATTTTAACATAATCTAAAATGTTTTTAAAGTCATGGTAATTTTCCTTAAGATCAAACTGGAGATTGTTTTGTATTAATTTAAACAGTTCTTTCGATTCGTTCCTTAGAAACATGTCCTCAGAAAGAGATTCAACAAATTCTCGAAGTGTTTTGCGGTTAAGTATTAAGGCCAGAAAATTGTCCTGGATTCTTTTTTGATCTTTTGTAGTTTTATCTTCATTCACTAAATGCTGAACAATAGGACGTTTAAGTTTTTTTTCGGTTGAATCTTTTTGAATTAACTTAGAGTGAATTGAATCAATGCTGACACCTAACAGCTTAGCCACTATATTGACATAATGATCCTGCTCGACAGGATCCTCAATATATTTAATGACTTTTGCCACTTGATCACTAAAGACTAATTTATTATGAGGCTTTGTGATATCTCTTTGATTTTGGTATAAATCAATTATCCAATCTAGCCCATACTGAAAGTTATCAATTGCTTTAATCCATGCTTTAGGATCATTCAGAATTAACTCGTCCGGATCTTTGGCTCCGTTAATTTTAATAACATTAAGATTAATCTTAAGCCGAGCTCCGTTAATGATCGCTTTTTCCGTAGCTCGAATCCCGGCTGAATCACTATCTAGTGCTAACCTAATATCATCAGCTAACATTACTAAACTCTTCAGGTGTGATTCGGTAATTGCTGTCCCAGCGGTAGCTACAACTTCTTTGACCCCAGCTTGATGTGAACTAATAACATCCAAATTTCCCTCACAAACAACGCTATACTGTTTCTTTCGAATATCTTGTTTAGCAAAATTAAGACCAAAGATATGTCGACTCTTATCATATAAAAGTGTTTTGGGAGTATTAACATACTTTGGAGCATCACTTTTGTCGTCTAAAATACGAGCCGTAAAACCAATAATTCGGCCTTGAGGGTCACAAAGAGGAACCATTATTCTTTCACGAAAAATATCTATATTATTTCCCCTCAAATAGGTCGATAAACCAGCTTGATTAATTTCTTTCTGACTAAAACCTTTTTTGATTAAAAATTTAATTAAAGCATCTCCATTATTAGGAGCATATCCGATTTGCCAAGCAAGAATTGTTTCACTCTTAAACTTTCTTTTAGCGCGTAGATATTCTAAGGCTAGCTTATTATTCTTGAGTTGAATCTGATAAAATCGAGCAGCTAAGTCTAATGCTTCGTATAATCGGTTCTTGGATACATGTCTTTTGCCATTTTGAATATCTTCGATTTCAACGCCAGCTTTTCGGGCTAATAGTCCTAGGGCAGCCTTAAAATCAATACCTTCCATCTCCATAATAAAAGTGAATATATCACCACCTTTACCAGAGCTAAAATCATGCCAAATCTGTTTCTCGGGACTTACGATAAAACTGGCTGTCCTTTCATTTGTAAACGGACTTTTAGCCTTCCAGTTCCGACCAGCTCGTTGTAATTCCAAATATTCGGCAACAACGTCTTCAATTGCCAGTCGACTCTTAACCTCTTCTTTAGAATCCATATTAGAAGTATTATTCATCTATCTTAATCTGACAAGTCTAACTTTAATTCGCTCTAGGCTTAGATTGAAGCTTATGTTTAAATAGTATTAATGCAAAATGATCAATATCAATATTCTCAATCTAATCCAAATCCTGACTATAATTTTATTTTAAACCCTCAAACTCCATCAAAGAGTTTTCTTAAAATTGGAAATTTATCGGCTAAAGGACGACTAATCGTCGTTGGTTTAATCATTATTCTTATTTTAGTTATATTTGCTATCATTAAGAGTCTCTTAACAACACCCGTCTTTAACCAAAATGACTTTTTAAGTTTAGTGAAACAGCAACAACAATTAATTCATATCGTTACGGTCGACGTTCAAACAAGTCAAGAACAAGCTAATTTGACCGGGGGAAGCATTAATTTTGTAACCTCGGCAAATCTGGTAATTAGTACCGATCAAGCTAAAACCATTAAATACCTAAAGCTAAACGGTGTAACTATTAATCCTCAAGCCCTGAATCAATCTTATAGCCCCACGTTTGATACTGAACTAAAAAATTCTTTAAATACCAATACTTTTACTCAAACCATGAATCAAATTATGCAATCCGAGCTTAACATCTATAAATCTGATCTGCTTCAGACCTATCAAACAACTAATGGACCTCATGGTAAAGTGCTTCTAAGGCAAGAATATGCAAATTGCGAACTACTAATAAGAGAGTTATCTTCTCCTAACGGCTAAACGGATTCCGTAGCTAAAATATAACTGTGACGAATTAAATCCTCTAATTCGTCGGTCGATAGTTGACCGCTTATAACAATCGAGATCCACTGTTTTGGATTAAGTTGATGAGCTGGCATAACTTCTTCATATTTTAATTTCAGAAGTTTAGATAGTTTAGGGTCACATCTTAAACTAATGCGAAGAGGAACTTTATTAGCCTCAAAATAAGCAAAATTTACATCTCCAACGCTATAAACTTTCAGTTCCTTATTTTTAAGGTCAGTTTTCTTAACCTCCCCAAGCGACATAATAAATTTTTCAATATAAATACTACTCAATGTTATTTATATTATTTTTAAAATAATCTAAGTATGACTGAAGCTCAGCAATCGATGCCTGGATGTCGTCGTAAGCGCGATGAACTTCTTTTTTATCATAGAAATAACCGTATTTTCCTTGCATTAAAATCTTAAAAGAACTGACATCTAACATTCGATAATGCAACTTTAAATCTAACTCTGGCCAATATTTAGCAATAAATTTTCGATCACTATGGATGCTATTACCGGCCAGGTAAGCAGGCTCACTTCCGAAATTAGCTTCAACCAGCGCTACTAAATCTTTCTCAACTTGGCCCAAAGGCTTACCGAATTCCAACTTCTTTACAAATTCATCTCTGTTTTCTGGAAATCCTTGCCACCAAGCATTGGCCGCCATTAATCTTAATACTTTTTCTTTGGGATGAGTAATGGTAGCCTCGTAAGTGGCAAGAGTCTTGAATTTAAAATCGGTGATCTCAACAGCAACTTCTAAAATTATATCCTTATTAGGATCAAGATTAGTCATCTCTAGATCCATCCAGAGCAGTTTTAAAGGCGATGAGTTCTTAGTCTTGTCATTCATCTCGCTTAGTATAGCAAGATTTAGTTCAAATTAAGAATCTTTGGATTGCTTTCGAGCTGCCGCTAAAGCATCACTATACCATTTAAGATCAGCTAGTGCATTTTTAAGTGTAGCTTGATATCCATAGGGGTTATCGATATGTTCTTGAGCAAGCTTACCGTCTTCGTCAATAATCTCTCCAGCTCGATCCGTGATCATCACTGCCGTAGGATTGGTTATGGCGGCTAGGCCTGGTAAAACAGCCCTCAAATGACTAACGGCTTGAGCCCCTCCAGTTGATCCGTGGGCAACAAGCTGAACTGGCTTTTGCTTCAATTGAAAATCAATATAGTCAAGAGCGTTCTTTAATACAGCTGAATAAGATCGATTGTATTCTGGTGTTACAAGCACCAAGCTATCGATATCACTCATAACATCTAAAAACTTCTGGACTTCTGGTTTTGAACTTCGACCCGGATTATACTGTGGTGACATCGCTTCATCAAAAAATGGCATTGTGTAATCTTTTAAATCAATAATAAATGGTTCAACACCTTCCATTTCCTGCGCTTGTTTAAGAACCCAGTTAGCAACTCGATCTGATACTCTACCTTCTCGTACTGACCCAATAATAATTCCTACTTTCATTTGACCTCCTTTATAAATTATGTTTACATTTACTTAGTATCTTTAGTATAGTATTAATACTATACTTTGTAAAGCGAATTATGAATCACCACAACACGATTGAATCAAAAGATGGCTGCATTGCTAAAGCAATGGATATCATTGCAAATAAATGGACTGCCTTGATCATCCGAGACCTCGCCAATCAACCAAAACGTTATTGTCAATTAGAGAAGTCTGTAATGGGCATTAATCCACGTATTTTATCAAAACGACTTTTTTTCCTGGAACAAGAAGGTATAATTGATAAAATTATCTTACCATCAAACACAATCCACGCTTATCAGTTAACTACTAAGGGCCGTGATCTTTTGCCTATTCTCTATAAAATGTCTGATTGGGGAAATAAATATACTTGCTAGGCTTTCGGCTTATTGAATTTATCCAATCTAAAAATACGAATAATTAAATAAATCGCGATTAAAACAAAAATAAAATCTAAGAAACCATTAGCAAACTGCCCCCAAGGATAAACAATTAGTGCGCCATTAACATGTACTACAAATTGGTCCTTGACTAAAGCATTTTTAAAGAAAAATTGAAAAGTAGGAGTAATAAAACCATTAACCAAAAGTTTTACTAGAGCTTGGACTTGTGTAGCGATTACAAACCCTACGGCCAGACCGACCACAGCATGATCCTTTAGGAAGGATACGAATCCTTTTGCCACCTCAGGAGTGGTTAAATTAGGTTTTAAGGATCGAGGAGATCTATTTTTAGATTCTGGTGAAGCCATCCGAATTGAACTATGGGTTGTTACAACTTGATTTTTAGAAATTCTTGAAGATTTTTTGGGCACGTAAATTTTATATCACATTTTAGAGACAACATCAATTCCTAGTAGCTCTAGTCCCTTTTTTAAAATTTTTAGATAAGACTTAAGTATAAATAATCTAATATCTTGGCGAGGATCATTTAAGACTCGATTATTTTCATAAAAACGGCTAAAAGCTTGAGACAATTCATAAAGATAATTAGCTAAATAGTGAGGACTATATTCTTGAACAGATTTTTCAATTATTGAGCTAAACTTGGTTAACTCAAACACAAACATTCTCTCATTCTCTTCGAGCTTGTTAACTTTTTCTAAAGTAAAATCTGGGTTAGACTTTGCTTTATGTAAAATATTATTGGTGCGAACATAGGCGTATTGAAGATATGGTCCACTTTGACCATGCATTGAAATAGCCTCTTGGGGATTATAGATTATATCAGACCCATAACGCTGCTTTAAGAATGAATATTTTAGAGCACCAATTATAATTTCATCTTTAAGTTCAGGGTCAAAATTAAGTGCTAGCTCTTTTGTGGTTTCAATTACCTCTTCGGCGTCAATTCCGTTCCCTAAACGACTGCTCATTTTAACTCCACTTTCGAGCTTAACTAATCCATGCAATAAATGAATAGTTCGATCGCTTAGTTTTGGATTAAATTTAGAAACGCTTTTAAGGACAGTTTTCATGTAGTCAGCTTGATCATTGGCCGTTAGTATAATGGACTTATCAAAATGATAATCATCCCATTTCTGGTGAATTAAGCCGACATCCTTTGCGGAGTAAGTTGGAAGCCCTTGGTTTGTAATAAAGACATAGGTATTAATTTTTTCAAGACTTCCGTCATAAATGACAGCTCCTTCGCTTTCTTTATAAACTCCTGGGGTATGAGCACGGACAAGATCTAGACCCTTCTGCGACACACTACTCTCAGGATAGTATTTATCAAACTTAATTTGAAGTCGGTCATAGAACTGATCAAAATAGCGATAGCTCCATTCCCTTAGCATAAAGTAAACAACGCTAAGATTATCAAATTGATTTATCGACTGACTAATTTCATAAAGTTTTTGATTAAGAGCCTTAATCTCAGCTTGAGCTTCAGCGTTAGTAGAATAAGCTTGATGTCCGACTCGATAATGATCCTTAAGAAAAGTAGCTTGCTGATCAACGTCAATCTGATCTAAAAATTGTTTAGGATCCCTCGATCCAATATCTTGTAAAACGGCCCAGATATTTTTAGCAACATGAAGCCCAACATCTCCACCAAAGTTAACACGATGAATCTGGGCTCCGGAATATTCTAAAAGACGAGCAATCGAATCGCCAATAATAGAAGTATAAAGATGTCCTACGTGCAAAGCTTTAAAAGGATTAGGGTCAGAGAATTCAACAACAATATTAGTTCCTTGTAAAGTTTGAAATTGTTCAAAATTTAGCGAATCAATTAAAAGCTCGTCCGATAGACGAAAATTTATAAATCCAGCCATATTAGTAATGGAACTTAGAGTGTTTGGTTTGCATTGATTTAATTCATCTGTTAATACCTGGGCAATTGCGACAGGTGCTTGCTTTAAACGGGGCGCAAGCAAAAAGGCAACATTTGTAGCATAATCACCAAATTTATAATCGGTATAAGTTAAGCTAACCTTGAGCTCCAACTGATATATTTTAAGGATGATATCTTGTACAATTTGTTCTAATTCTGTCATTGATTATTCCGTTTTTCTTAAATACGATTATCGGTTACGTCAGTTGATAATTTATTCACTAATCTTAGGAATATTGTAAAACAAGGCGTAAATAATAACTAACACAATTAGAAAAAGACCTGCAATTAAAATTGAACTTAATAGTAGCTTAAAATGTGAAAATTGGTAGGATAAATCAAATATAACCCCACCTGGATTAGTTATTAAATCCCAGCTATTCCACCTTAACACTCTTCCGATATAAATAGCATAACTACTAGCCGCCAGAATCAACGCTATCACTACATAGGATAATCGAGGGGTAATCCGTTTTAAAATCTGTTTGTGGATCATTAAAACACTAATATTTCCTACTATTAGAGCATTAAAAACAATCATCGTAAAAATAACCGTAAAATAGACCACAGAATTTGAAGGGACGTTAGCGATATGAATAAAATCACTAATCATATAAAAACTATTAGGCAAAAATAAAAGCCACAAAAATGTTAAGCCGAGCGCCTCCCAACTCGACCAGAGCTTATAGCTCAACACTTTGTATAATCTAATGCTTAGAATTAATGGAATCCAGGCTAAAAAGATATTCCAAATGAAATATAGAAAACTATAATTCGAGAAAATTGCCGAAACGATTATTAATAAAACCACACTTAAAATTAGATCTAAAACCAAATAAATATAAAATAGAGGTATTCTTTTTAAAAAATGCATTTGATTAGATTCTTTAGGTTAATAACTTATGCCAGCTCTTTCTTAAGTCTTTCGATTAATTTGACTGGTTCGGGATTAACGCCCCCTAAAATTGCACTGTATAAAGAACTAAAATCTCCTAGAGTTATACCGTAAAGTAGATTTTCTAATATGGATTCACCTTTTAGGTCAACAACAATTGGATTAGGTCGGAGTCCAGATAGTAATTTATCTGAAATAATAAAACGTTTTAAAATTCGAGGATGTTCATATTTACTTCTAAGTTCTATTAAACAATAAGGTTTTAAAATTGGCTGTTTAGACCAACCAATAAACTCATTATGGTTATATTCTGAAAATTGGTTCCACCAAGCAACCTGTTTAGCATTTTCATTAAAGCTAATTTTCCATTTATAGGCGGCTGGTGCCGTTATCGGACCACCGTAGATCACTACACTCTTGCCGCTTGTTTCAAGGGCAATTCTTTTAGCTAGGTTGTGTTTCGTGGGAATTTCTGCTTCCCATTGACTAGCAACATTTTGTAGGAACGTAGCACTATCATGAAGTTCTTGAAGCTTTTCTGGGGGAGCTAAATTATAGTTAACCAATATTTCCAATAATGCGACCAAATTATAATAGACTGAGTAACGGGGTTGCAGGCCCCCAGGAATTCTAATCATTGGTAGCTTTTCATCGTTCGCAATTCTTAGCAATTTACCGCCACTACTGATAATAACAATTTGAGCCATACGCTTTAGAGCATCCTCTAAGGCACTTAAGGTTTCTTCGGTATTTCCTGAATAGCTACTAATAATTACAAGAGTTCTTTTATTAACATAGTTCGGTAGATAATAGTTACGAACAACTTCAAAAGGAATATAATAACCAGGCCAACTCTGGCTGATTAAGGCCGCTAAAGCAGATCCTCCCATTCCACAAAATACAATATTCGTTATCTTTTGGTTGGTTTTATCTGAAAACTTAAAATCATGTTTTAGTTGCAGAAATTCTTGCCGAGCAATTTCTAAAGTTGCTGCCGGATCTTTTTGATTAATATATTTTAAATCATCAAGCATACTTAACTATTATAGCCTAAATAGGCTATAACTTTTAAAAAAGATTTTATATACTAAGTTTAGAAATAAGTTAATAAAGGTGGGAAGATGCAAAATCAATTTAACAACAACCAAGCTCAAGTTAATGGATTAGGTGTACCTCCAGCTATGGTAAATACCCAGAATCAAACTTCTCAAGACTCTTTTAGTCCGAGTGACACTTTTGCTCAAGACACAACACCAACTACTTCCAATTCTTATAGCTCGAATTTATCGGACGGCACAATTAGCAACCCCAATCTAACCGACCTTAACCTGATTAAACAAGAAGCTCTTAATAAACTTCAACCCTTAATAAACGATCTGGATCTAGATCCGGACGAAAAGTTTAAAACCTTAATGATGATGATCCAGGCTAGTGACAATAAAAATTTAATATCTGACGCCTATCAGCAAATTGACCAAATTAAAGAGCCCAAGCAAAAAGCTCAGGCTCTACTCGATATAGTCAATGAGATTAACTATTTTAATCATATTGAATCTCAAACCGACTAGACTACATCATTCCACCCATACCTCCACTCATATCAGGAGCAGATTTTTCCTCTTTAGGAATTTCTACTATTAAAGCTCCCATTGTGCTGGCTGTAGCTGCAATTGAGACTGCATTTAAAAGAGCCTCTTTAGTAACTCTAGTTGGGTCAATAATGCCCTTTGATTTAAGGTCAATTAATTGAGACGGGTTCAGAACGTCTATACCTTGACCATTTTTGGCTTCACGAACCTTAGGTAACCATTCATCAGCATTCAAACCCGCATTGGTTAAAAGAATCCGAAATGGTTGCTCAAGAGCGTTTTGCAAGATCTTAGCTCCAATCGACACAGAATCGCTACCACTAATCTTAATTGTAGATGCTAGATTAATCAATGTTACGCCACCGCCCGGAACAATACCTTCATCTAAGGCTGCTTTAACAGCCGCTACGGCATCATCAACACGATATTTCTTCTCTTCTATTTCTGTTTCTGTAGCTCCGCCAACCTTAATCACAGCTACTTTTCCAGAAAGAGCAGCTCTTCTAGCTTCTAGATTTTCCTTGTCGTAATCGCTACTTGTTTGATCAATCTGAGATTGAATTTGATCAATACGAGCCTTAACTTCACTGACGCTACCGTTGCCCTCGATAATGGTCGTTTCGTCTTTACCAACAATAATCTTACGGGCACTACCAACAACATTTAGGTCAACATTTTCAAATGTCATTCCACGGTCTTCGGCAATAACTTCAGCGCCGGTTAGAATAGCAATGTCATTTAAAATATCCTTGCGTTGGTCTCCAAATTTTGGAGCCTTAATTGCAACAGTATTAAAAACACCTTTTAGTCGATTTAATACAAGAGTTGTTAATGCATCTCCTTCAACGTCTTCGGCAATTAAAACAAGATCCTTTTTGCCAGCTGCAGCTAGTTTTTCTAATAAAGGAAGAAACTCTTGGATCGATGTAATTTTTTTATCGGTAACTATTATGGCTGGTTTTTCATAAACAGCCTCCATTCGAGCCGTATCAGTAACCATGTAGGCACTAATAAACCCTCGATCGAAAGTAAAACCTTCCACCACTTCACTTTCCAGGGCAAGCCCCTGCCCTTCCTCAACAGTTACTACGCCTTCCTTTCCAATTTTAGAAATAACATCAGCTATTAGATCACCAATGGCTTGATCTCCAGCCGATATAGTAGCGACTTCAGCAACACGTTTATGATTGCCCTGAATATCTTCTGTTAACTTACCAAGATTTTTAACCACGTCACCAGCGGCTGACTCCAATCCTTTTCGAAGTAACATCGGGTTATGACCAGCTGCAATCAATTTATTGGCTTCGTTTAGAATATGATAGGTTAAAACAGTAACGGTTGTTGTGCCGTCACCAGCTACGTCATTCATCTTCGATGCTGCTTGCTTAATAAGTTCAGCACCAACTTTATAGCCAAGAGTTTCGTCATCGGTGTCGGGAAGATCAAGACCCTTTGCCACCGTAACGCCATCGTGAGTCACAGTCGGATTCCCGTAAGATTTACTTATAACAACATTGCGACCTTTTGGACCCATAGTTGTTTTAACGGCGTTATATAAAACTTCGGCTCCAGCTAAAACTCGTTTTCGAGCATCTTCATCATAAAATATCTTTTTGGCCATTTCTCCTCCTTTAACTAATTCTTAACAATTGCTAAAACGTCTTCTTCTTTGACCAAGATATACTCTTCTTGGTCAATCTTAATTTCGTTTGTACTGTAACTTTTATAAACAATTTTATCGCCAACTTTAAGGTCATGAACATTCTTTCCAATGGCAATAATCTTAGCCGTTTTAGGTTTTTCAGTTGCTCCTTCTGGCAGATAAATTCCACTCTTTGTTACTGATTGAGCTTCTTCGCTTTGAGCCACAACGTAGTCGGCTAAGGGCTGTATTTTTAAACTCATAACTTCTCCTTTCTTAACTTAATTCATATGTTAGCACTATCATTATTTGAGTGCTAACTGTCAGCACTCAATATATATGACTGCTAATTTAACTGTCAAGAGTCTTTTACTTAAAGATATAGACCTTAGGCTTAAGATTTAATATAATGCGTGGGATATGAATCTTATTAATACAAAAGTTTTAATGTCTGGTGCCGAGTTTTATAATAATGAGCAAGCAATTAATGCTTTAATGAACGCCAAAGATATTGTAAATCGACAAAAAGCCTGCGAAGAGCATCAAGTTATTTGTGATACGTTACGGTCTATTGGTATAGAGGTTATTAAGGTGAAAGCACCAGAAAACTGTCAGGATGGCGTTTATACCGCCAATTGGGGATTAGTAATCAACGGCACAGTCATCCCTTCCATTTTACCCAACATTAGACAACCCGAGGAACCTTATGCTCTTCAAGTTTTTAAAAATCTTGGGCTAAAAATTAAAGAATTACCCCAAGAAGTTAGCGCATTTAGTGGCCAGGGAGATTGTTTGGTCTGTGATGATTATATTTTCTGCCAATCTCCCTATCGTACCGACCGAAAGGCCCATAATTACTTACGACAATTTTTCCCCAATAAAACTGTTGTTAGTCTTCAAACTAAACCAAAACGTTGGTTTAAATTTGGTCCTCCCAAAAAAAATAAGATTACTGGCTGGGTTGATAGTCCTAGCTACGATTTAGATCTTGCCCTAGCCGTTATTAGACCCGGGAATGCAACCGAGCCTCCCCTTATTGCATACTGTCCATCTCTTTTCATAAGAAAAAGTAGAAGGATTCTAAATAGCCTAACTAACTTCCAAAAAATTAAAGTTAGTCATAAGGAAGCGATTAAAGATTATGCCTTAAATTTAGTATCAACAGGAAAAAAGGTTGTAATTAATTCGGGTACGATTCACTTTAAGTCAGAACTAGAAAAACAAAAACTAGAAGTAATAGAATTGAATCTACCTGAACTTAAAAAAGGTGGTGGCTCGATTCGATGCTGTAGTCTAAGCCTAACTTAAACTTAGGTGTTCCTTAAGAGCTTTAGTGGCCTCTTTAATCTCGTTCCAGGGGTGTTCACCGTCGGCATGTTCAATGGTCTTTTCATGCCCCTTCCCCAACAATAAAACAAGGTCACCTTTTTTAGCCTGACTGATAGCAAATCGAATGGCAGCAGAGCGATCATGAACCATAAATAAATCCTGGTCTAAATGTTTACCAGCCCGATACACACCTTCGGCGATATTATCCATAATTTTTTGTCCGTCCTCAAGACGATCGTCCTCTTCGCATAAAACAATTATATTGGCATACTTCCCCGCCAATTCTCCTTGGAGAGGTCTTTTTGCCAAGTCTCCGCCACCCAATGAACCAAACAAAACAATTACCCTTTTATATTTAAATTCTTTAAGGTCTTTAAATAATTTTTCAAAACTATCAGGAGAATGAGCATAGTCTACTATCAAATCAAAACTTTGCCCCAAATCGATTTTAGTCATTCGACCCTCAACGCTCTTAAGGGCCCCTATTCCTTGCTCAATCTGTGATTTAGTTAAACCCAACGCCTCTCCTACCCCTATCGCAGCCAAACTATTGGATACATTGAAGCTACCAGGAATATAACAGGTAATATGATAATGTTCTTTTTTTGTTTGGACATCAAACTGCGATAGATCATTTTTGAGGTTTATGTTGGTAGCCATAATGTCACCCTTAGTTAAACTATAAGTAACGACATGTTTTGAGGCGGCCTTAAAATAAGAAGCGTTCGGATCATCGGCGTTGATAATTCCAGTTTGTAGTCCATATCGATTCCTAGAGGTCATTTTAAACATTTTAACTTTAGCCTCTCGATATCTTTCCATAGTTCCGTGATAGGATAAATGTTCATGAGTTAAATTAGTCATGACGGCCAGATAGTAGGGAACACCCCAAACTCTATTTTGAGCTAAGGCATGCGAAGTTGTTTCTAGGATAAGAAAATCCATTTTGTGTTTTTTCATTGCAGTAATTCTTTTTAATAAGACTGGAACCGAAACAGTGGTCATATGATGTTTTTGGGGCTTAATATCTTCACCAACTCCCCATGCAACAGTAGTCATTAAGCCACAAGTATATCCAGCATCCTGAAGCATGCGATGAATTAGATAACAGGTTGTAGTCTTACCGTTTGTACCTGTAACACCGATTACTTTCAATCCTCTTAAGGGAAATTTATAAACTGCATTGAATAAAATTGCTTCTGTTAAGTGCCCGTAGGGCTCAATCTTTCTAAAAACTTCGTTAGGAATTAATTTTTTAACAATTTTTCTAGTATTCATAATGATTAGATTTACATAAATTATACTTTTTTTAATGGTTTTTAAAAAATTATTTCGAATCGCCTCGAATATCGTTACAATATGGAAGTAATCAAGGAAAACTATGATAACTTTAGGTATTGAGTCTAGTTGCGACGAAACTGCAATTGGAATCGTTTCAGAAGGAAAACATCTAATTGTTAATAATATTCTCAGTAGCATGAATCTTCACGCTCTTTACGGAGGAGTCGTACCAGAGATAGCAGCTCGAAGTCATATTGAGGCAATAATACTGCTTATTGAAAGCTCTTTGTCAGACGCAAAATTAACTTGGAATGAAATAGATAGCATTAATGTAACGAATGGGGCAGGGCTTAGCGGAAGCCTTTTAATAGGAGTAATGACAGCTAAGACCCTCGCACTAACGCTGCAAAAACCCCTCTATAGCATTAATCACGTCATGAGTCATGTATTTGCTAACTTTTTAACCTCGACTTCGTTATCGGGTTATAAAATGCCATCAAAACCTCCTCGGTTTCCTTTCTTAGCAATAATTGTATCGGGGGGCCATAGTCAATTGGTTATATTCAGAGACTACCTTGATTATGAAGTATTGGGTAAAACCCTTGATGATGCTATTGGCGAGGCTTTTGATAAAGTCGCCAAAATGTTAGGACTAAAGTATCCAGGTGGAGTGGAAGTCTCTAAATTAGCCTTAAAGGGCAACAAAAACGCCTTCAGTTTTCCGGTAGCAAAAGTTAATGGCTATGACTTTAGCTTTTCTGGCCTAAAAACAGCCGTTTTAAGACAAGCTCAAAAGATAATAGGTGAAGATTACCAATTTCCGTCAATAAAGCTTTCTGAGCGGCTCTCTGAGTCTCAGAAAGCCGATTTAGCGGCTAGTTTTGAGTATTGGGCAATTGAAACCATTATCCGAAAGGTCAAACTAGCCATACTTGAATATAATCCTAAGAATATTGTCGTAGCTGGAGGTGTCGCCGCTAATTTTGAATTACGTTCGAGATTAAGCTCACTAGCGTCAAATATTGAGTTTCCAGATCCTAAATTATGTACAGACAACGGAGCAATGGTCGCAACTCTAGGATATTATCTAGCATCAAACAGTGCTCCTTCCGCTAATCCCTTAACTTTAAATATTAACCCAAATCTAAAAATGTGAACTTCCTAATGTATGCTCCAAAAAAGTTATTTGATATGATACGAATACTATGAAGCTAAAACCCGTCTATATTGCTCGTGATTACGAGCAGAAAATATATGAGGCATGGCAAGAAAATAAAATTTTTCAAGCTAACCCTAACTCACCTCAAGAGCATTATTCTATAAGTATGCCTCCGCCCAACGAGACTGGGATTCTCCATATCGGTCACGCTCTTTTTATAACACTTCAAGACATCTTGGCTCGTCATGCAAGGGCTAAGGGATATGATGTTTTATGGCTTCCAGGAACAGATCATGCCGCCTTGTCAACGAATGCAATCATTGAGAAAAAACTAGCCGAAGAGGGAACTAATAAAAATCAAATTGGGCGAGCCAAATTTCTAGAAATAACACGAGAATATGTTGCAAGTAGTCGCAACACCATTAACGCTCAAATTAAGGCCATGGGAGCAAGTGTCGATTGGAGTCGAACTCGTTACACGCTTGACGATACTCTAAATCGTTGCGTGAAAGAAGTTTTCGTTAAAATGTATAATGACGGATTAATATATCGGGGCAATAGAATTGTTAACTGGGACCCTGCGTTACAAACCAATATTTCTGACGACGAGATTGAATATATCGAAGAAGATGCCAAATTATATCGTTTTAAATTTGGCCCTTTCGAAATTAGTACAGCTCGGCCTGAAACAAAGTTTGCGGATAAATACGTTGTTATTAACCCTCACGACAAACGTTATTTAAAATATAAACACCTCGATCAATTTAAAGCGGAGTGGATTAATGGAACAATTACCGCTACGGTGATAAAAGATGAGGCAGTTGACCCAAGCTTTGGAACTGGTGTAATGACGATTACGCCCTGGCATAGTTTGGTAGATTTCGAGATAGCCCAGCGCCACAACCTAGAAGGACAGCAGATCATAGGATTCGATGGCCGTTTATTGCCTATAGCTGGAGAATTTGAAGGAATGACTATTGAAGAGGCTCGTAATAAAATCGTCCAAAAATTAGACAAAAAGGGATTATTAATAGATATTGATCACAATTATCGCCACAGCATAGCTATTAATTCGAGAGGCAAGGGGATTATTGAACCTCAAATAAGACTTCAGTGGTTTATAGATGTGAATAAGCGTAAGATTGATTGGAAAAACAAGAAAATGTCGTTCAAAGAAATCCTGCAAGAGGTGATCAAAAACAACGAAATTAAACTCTACCCAAAGAATTTCGAAAAAGTTTATTTTCACTGGATCGATAACCTCCGTGACTGGTGCATCAGTCGTCAAATCTGGTGGGGTCATCAAATTCCGGCTTGGTATCTTAATAATGGAGACAAGACAGAAGTCTACGTTGGCCTTCAGCCACCCCAGGGAAAAGGGTGGGAACAAGACCCAGATACACTAGATACCTGGTTTAGTTCTAGTCTCTGGACATGGAGCACTTTAATCGATCCTAATTTAGCTCGAGATCAAAATTTAACGTTATCAGACCTTTTGGCTAAAAGTATTGATTTTCAAACATATCATCCTACTAATGTTCTTGAGACCGGTTGGGATATTTTGTTTTTCTGGGTAGCTCGAATGATTATGTCGACTATTTATATAACTAAGCAAATTCCGTTTAAGGATATTTATCTTCATGGCCTAGTACGAACGGAAAGTGGCAAGAAAATGAGCAAATCCGACCCTGATTCAATAATTGACCCCATTAAGATAATAGATCAATACGGAACAGATGCCTTACGACTCGCCTTAATTCAAGATATGGCTCCTGGAAAAGACGAGATATTAGGAAGAAGCAAGATTATAACTAATCGTAATTTTTGCAATAAGCTCTGGAACGTTGCTCGTTTTATTCAAAACAAGATAAAAGATAGTCCTGTCTCAAATGATAGCCTGAACCTAAAATATGATGCCGATCATTGGATTATTCGAGAATTAACCAAGACAAAAGAAAAATATATTAAAGCTCTCGACACTTATCATTTTAGCGACGCCTACCGCCATATATATAGATTTTTAAATGACAAGCTAGCAGATTGGTATATTGAAAGTTCCAAAACAAACTCAAACTCAAACCTTTTGAAATATTGCCTTGAAGAAACTTTAATCCTCTCTCATCCAATTGCTCCATTTGTCACAGAGGCTATTTGGGGCACAGAAGAGCATTCCAAGAATGGATTATTGGCAACCCAAGGATATGAGAATATTGTTAATTATAACCAACAGAAGGCCCAGCATTTTGACGATATCATGGTTATAGTAAGCGAAGTTCGACAACTCATCAAAAATCTAGAAACAACGAACCTAAATCTTTCCACAAAATCAGACTTTATTTTAACCAACACAAAACTCATCAAAAATTTGAGCGGTGTTAACGAAATTAAAAATGACTCAAGACCAACACCCTTTAAGCTTAAAAATTCAAAACACACAATATATATAAATATTGCTACGAGTTTAGTTAGGGCCTACCAAGTTAAGTTAAAAAATAGTCTAGCCAACCAAGAACAAATAGCCAAAAATCTTAAGAATCGACTTGAGAATCAGGACTATCTTAAAAAGGCTCCTCAAGAACTAGTTAATCAAACCAAGTCTCAACTCCAGCTAGCCTTAGATAAAATGCAGAATATTCAAGACGAATTAAATATTTTTGTTTACTAGGCAAACTCAAGGACAGTTTTGACGGTTTTAATTGAATCCTCTGGAGAAGAAAAATCAAACCATATATCATGCCAGCCTGCCTTACTGGCAGCAATCAGATTCATTCGTGTATCATCGACCAATAAAATCTCATTGCTGGAGACACCACTTTTTTCGGTAGCTAATTTAAAGATTTTATTCTCGGGCTTAACTAGTCCTACTTTAGACGAATCAATGATAACGTCATAATCTATGTTTGGAATTTTATTAAGAACAATTAATTGATCTAGCAGGGTAGGCATAATATTTGTTAAAAGGCCTATTTTATAATGAAGGGCAATCCATTTAACAAGCTCTTTTATTCCCGGGACTGTTTCAACAGCCTCTAGATAATATTTGGACCAGTTTATTTCTTTAATATTGAGCTTCTTTGCTAAAAGCGTATTAAATTGATCAATGGTTATAAGACCTCTATTTATTCTTTCGTTATAGTTCCAAAAAACAGCCTCAACTCGATCTGATGAAAGTTGATAGTCTTGAGCTATTTTGATAAACGCTTTCTGGTAACGACGTACTAGGCAGCCATTAACATCAAAATAGACAAATGAAATGCCACTCTTTGATGTTTTATTAGACTTTTGGGCTACAACATCAAAATTGCGTCCAACTAATTTATCAATACTGACATTTAAGGATTCAGCTATGGATTCGATCGTAAAAACCGATGGTGACCTGATGGCCCCACGTTCAATTTTAGCTAAAGTAGAATAGCTCAAATTAGACTTATAGCAAAGTCCTTGTTGCGTTAAACCTTTTTGTTTACGAAATTTTTGAATTCTTTGACCAAGTTCAAGTTCTCGACCAGTATTTTTCCCACTCTCCATAGCCATATAATACTAGTTTTCAAGTAATATTGAAATCTCTAAAAATTATTTAGTTTTCAGAGCTAGTCACGTTTATGGACTGCGTCGCGTCGTGAAAGTAGTTAAGGCTAGCTTTTGTGCCAATAACATTCGAAATAACAAAATTAGTCCAATTTATAACCTCTAGCGTTGAACTTTTGTTCCTGCCTTGATCTTCTAGCAACTCGTTGACGACAAAACCCCCGATCGTCAACCATTGAAAAGTAGTTGTTAATTTTCCTTCTCTTGAAGATTTTGGATCTTTATTATTGTGATTCTTTAGATACAAATAAGTGCTTAAAACATTTGCTCCATTTTGGGTAGCAAACGAAGCTACCACAATATTTGACAAAATTTGCTTCGACCCTAGACCTATTAAGGCTTCAGCCATCAATATCTTATCTGTGCCTGCATCAAGCCTTGCCCCTAACTCACTTTTAGTTTTAGTCTTATCGGCAACAAAACCATCTAATATATCGAGTAGTCTTCCTGATGCAATCTTGGCAACTCCTTTTTTATAATTACCTTGGTAACAGTCTTTGATGCCAGAAGAACTAATTACTAAGCCAGCTAAAGACACAACATTTGCGAGCGTTAATATTCCGTTGCTTTTACGACCTAATTTTTGGTGACAATTAAGTTCATCATATGGAAGTCCTTCATAATCCGAAGCCCCCTTGCTACGATGTAGGTTCATTATGATTATTATACCATCATTTTAGGTATTAATATATATTTAAAAAAGCTTCTCTTTTGATTTATAATCCATGCATAACCTAAAGGAGCTTCAAATGGCAACAAATCGTAAAAAAATAGATAAAATTATAACAGCTACTGGTGTTTTACTGACAATTTTATTAGTCGTAATTGGAGGCCTTTCTTGGTGGGCTTACTCCTTTATTAATAGTAATGTTCAAAGCGAACTGGCTTCTCAAAAAATATATTTTCCAAGTATAGGCAACCCCCAGCTTAAAAATCCTTTGATTGGGCCCTATTTAACTAAGTATGCGGGGCAGGAACTGTTAACGGGTCCAGAAGCAAAAGCTTATGCAGACCATTACATTGCAGTTCATCTTTCTGAAATAGCCAACGGACAAACCTATGCTCAAGTTAGTTCCGAAGCACAGAACAATCCCTCCAATTTAAAGCTAAAGGCTGAGGCTCAAACGTTATTCCAGGGTGAAACGTTACGTGGCTTATTGCTTGGTGACGCATATGCTTTTTCAACGATCGCCAGTATTGCTCAAATTGTGGCAATTGTCTGTTTTGCAGGAGGAGCCATTTTGGTCATATTAGTTATTATGGGACTGTGGCATATCTCAACACTTTAATTGTTTGAAGGTAAAATATAATCCTGAATCTCCGCGGTTTGACTTAAATCAAAAGCACGTGGGACATGAACTGATATTATAGGAGGGTAGGGGTCGTAAATATTATTGGGCAATAGCCCAACCACTTGTTCTAAATCATTAAGAACTTTCAAAACTCCACTTAAACAATCGCTTATAAAGTACAGGTTGGTAGTAATTTGAAGTTGTTTCCTAGTAGGATCGAAGCAAATGGAACCACAATTATCATATGGAGGGATTTGAGAGTACGGCTCAGTTTCTTTTCCTATGGTGTCTAGCGATTCAATTATTGTGGCTTGTTGACTTTCGGGAAGGTCAGGGTCAAGGTAGATATTAGAGCTAAAAAAACAATTTCCGTCGTCTAGATTGGTTAGGTTCATTGTGATTAAATTATCGCCAAGCTTAAAGGATGAAATTAGTCCGCTCTTGAAGTCTAAAGGAAGATTATCTAGTCCTGCGTTAATTTCAAACATAAGCTGGGGTGATTTAGTCTGTTCCATTATATTTTTCTGTTTATATTAACCACTAATAATAGTGTAAGAATTAACCCACAATTATTCAACCCTTATCTCTGTGTTTAATGATCAAAATCACTTAGAGGCGTTTCTGGGTTATGAAAGTTATCATCCTTATAGCTTATGTCTACTTTTGAAGTCAATATTAAGTAGCCAGTTATGGCTGCAATGGCCCCTAACGGCGTAGTTATAATAGCCGATATATCGCCACCATGCCCAGCCAAACCTTCAATTGCTTCAACTCCGCCGGCTAAGCATATTGATAAACCGATAAATTTTTTGAATCCAGTATTCTTGTAGGGTTCTAATTTTTCCATTTATATATAGTACAATATTAACATACCCTAGTCAACAGGAGATAAAGGCTCTGGTAAGAAATGAGTGATTTCTAGCAGAATATACTAGCCCAAATGTAGTGCTCTAAGAATATAATGAATATATGATTAAGGTTGATAGCAAAACAGGGTTCAAAAAAGACGCAGCGTTTAACCCCAGTATTAAAACCTCAAACATGGCGTCCGGGCAAGTGGTAGCCCGACCCAGACAAACCAATTCGTTAAAAATAATAAAATAATCTTAGTTTTAATTAAGCTAAATCTATAGAAAGAAAGAGGTTCAGAATAAGAATACTTAAAGGCGGCATGCGTACATGTGCCGACTAGTCAAAACCTTGTCTCACTGTAATGAAAAGTTTGCAAACGGTACGATTGCTGATAAAAAAGAGATACTGACAGCAATTGGTCAGAACCCTGTGCTAATTGATGGAAAACTCCAAGTTACCCCTGATGATTGGTTAATTCCGCTTAGAAACAGTACAAAAGAGATTCGAGAGGAAGTAATTAAGGTCAGACTCATGTCAGAACAGATACGAAACAAGCTTTTAGAAGCCCTTCGTATACGCTGGTACACCACAGTCCGAGAAGTCAGAACCGCTATTATTAGGGATTTGGGCTTTGCTTTATCTGTTGGCTAGGTATTCTATAACTATCCTATAGTCGTTCCCACTATGTAACCGATGACCATAGCAGAAATCAAAATTCAAGCTCATTTACTTATTAAGTAACATCTTACTAAATAATGAAGTCTCGATATTTTAATATTAAGGTACCCATTAGAGTTGAAAACACCGAAACAGAAATAAAAATTAAATACGATGAATTTGATATATGGTTGCTTACTAAAGAACCGTTTGCATTAAAATAATGAAAGAATGAAACATATCTAAGACCCACAAGAGAAGATTTAAGAGCTGCCACAGCATTAATTACATACATCAGAAATATTATGCTGCCTATAAGACCATATAGATGAGTTTTTTCATTAAAAAGAGCAGAAAAAAATAGAGCCAAACTATATACAGCCGTACCAAATAAAAAGCACAACAGAGCTGTCGTAGCAAAATGGGTAAACTGTAAGTCCATGTGACCGATTTTAGCTATTAGTATTATGGGAGTTATTGTAGTTATAACAAAAATGGCTATCGAAATAATCCCAGTAAGGTACTTCCCGAAATATATAGTTGTACGTTTTAAGGGCAAAGCTAAAAGCATACCTAGTGTACCTTTTTCTATCTCTCCAGATAAGGCAGCTCCCGAAAGACTGGCAGCAAATACTGTCACCAATATAGGCCAAGTTATCGCAAACATTTCCAGAGCCATATAGCTTTGCAGCGTACTAAATGATACTTTGCCCACCACGCCTACATCTTTATATACATTACCTATAGAATTTATTAATTGTGTTGCTTGGTGTTGCAGTGATGGATAAATCGCAGTGTAAAGAATCGCTAAGAATGCCACAATAATGCAAAATATAATTATATTATTGCGTCGTAAGCTGAGTTCTCTACGGGCAACACGAATCGTTTTCATTTATAGAACTCCATGAATACATCTTCCAGTGAGGCGTGAGTAACTTCAATGTCAATCAGTTCATTTTGACTTAATTCTTTTAGTAGGGGCGTAACATCTCCCTGTAATTTTATGGAAAGGCTTAGGCCATCTTCGTTTACAATTTGAATATTGTTAGCTTTGGGTATTTTAAACCCAGCTTTTTTGAAAGTCACAGAAATTATATATGTTTTCAAATTGTGAATGTCTGCAAGACTTTTATCGGCAACAATCCTACCTTCCCGTATAACAGCCACATTTGAACATAAATACTCAACCTCATTTAAGTTGTGAGAAGATATAAATACGGTTCCGCCACCAGCTACATAATCTTTAAGTATTTTATAAACCTCGTTCTGTAAAAGCGGGTCTAGGCCCCGTGTAGGTTCATCTAAAATAAGAAGTCGAGGATTTCCTATTAATGCGAGTATAAAGCCAAGCTTCTGTCTATTACCCGTGGACATATGCCTAACCGGCATACTAGCGTCTAAATCCAACTCATTAAGTAAATTATAGGCAGATTTATCGGCCTGCTTCACGTAGCGATAGAAATCAATATGTTGTTTCGCGTTCCATTTTTCAAGCAGTTGATTCTCGGCAGCAAAGTAACCAATGCTCTGTTTGATATTGGGATTATTTGAAATTACTTTGTTTAGTATTTCAATATTGCCTGCATCAGGACGTATAAAATCCATCATGCAGCGTATAGTGGTAGTTTTGCCAGCTCCATTTGGACCTAGGAATCCGAATATTTCTCCTTGAGTTACAGCTATTGAGACATTCTTCAGTGCTTGTTTATGCCCAAATCGTTTGCAGATAGAGGAAAGAGAGATTACGGGTTGCATTAGGATATTATATCAAATAGCATAAGAAGCATAAATTTATGCAATAAAAGATTAAATATGTCATTAAATTTTCAGGTAAAAACAGTTAAGGGCAAACGGGACTAGAAACTATTTCAATCTGTAATCAAAACTTTGTGTCTGAGAGGCTAAAATATTAGAACCAAACCGAAAGATGTATTAGAGACTAAATTACTATGTGGTACACCCGGCAGGATTCGAACCTGCGACCTTTGGCTCCGCAAGCCAACACTCTATCCAACTGAGCTACGGGTGCAAATATAATTAAGTTCTAAAATGTTGCTTAATTATAATATAATCTAAAAGTTAAAAAGGAAAGAAATAAAATTTTATAATATACTTTTTAAACCTATAATTTAAACAGGGGAGAGGTGCAGGAGTGGTTGAACTGGACAGTCTCGAAAACTGTTGTACGATATTTCGTACCGAGGGTTCGAATCCCTCTCTCTCCGCCAGATGTTTTATAGAACTTTTTACAGAAGTCAAAGATAATGAAAGATGTAGAAAGGGCTTGTCAAAAACCCTATTTTTGTTTCAAGGCCTCAGATTTTAGCTAACCTCACATAAGTCTGGAATTGCATATTTACTCCTGAAAAGTTCAAAACTTTGAGACATTTTACGGCTTCTGCCATCAGACTAGCCATGTTGCCATATTTAATTATGAAACTTAATCGAAGAACATTGATAAAATTGTTCTCGTTTCGTTTATTCTTGGTATTATTTCAGCTATTGCTCAAGTTGTTTCGATACCTGGAATATAGAGCTATCAAACTGTCCATTGTGTCAATCGCGATGCATGTAGCTTTAAACTATTGGCACACTAACTTTACTTATGGTTACTATCTTTTAACGATTAACTTGCCGTTAATTTTTTTAATATTACCCCTCTTGGATAAATATCTTTCGGCAATTACATGGTGCTTATGTCCCGTTCGCATGTCGTCGGTAAACTCTGCTCCCATAACATCACTGTAATTTATGTAGTTATCGTTGTCTGGATTAATTGCTTTTTTTAGCTCATGGGTCAATTCGGTTTGATCTCCTTTATGGGGTGACGCAAAGTTCTCTAGTCTAACCTTCTTGTCGTCATAGAGCAAAATACCGGCTGGTTTATGTTGGCTTCTGGCCAATAATTTTAGCCACATATCTGCATCTTTACGAGGTGCAACAAAATACATCCTTTCTATGGGGACTTCAATATTGCTAGCCATCTTTTTTGCCTCATTAAGAGTATGTTCGTAAGACTGCCAGTCGTCTCGACTTAAATTAATTAGGTCTTTTATATTTTTATCGTTTAACTTATCGATAATATCTGGTAATTCTTGTCCGGCAAATTGAGTCTCGTTTAAACGACCAGTATCGATAGCCGCCTGTAACCATACTGCGGCCACAGGAACTTCATTATCTGCTTGCTGTAGAAGGTCGGGACTAAGTCGGATTTTTCCATCATGTTCAACCGTATAAAAATCCCGTAACTTTTTCTGGTACTCGGGTTCGCTTAAAATGCCGTTCTTTGCTCCATACAGCATAGGTTCATTAAGGTATTGTTGGTTTTTGTCTTTATTCCATGCTGCTATAAAAAACAGGTTGCCAAAAACGGAATTGAATTCGCTGAGCATACCTGGATTACAATACAATTCAAACTGCGTCTTTGCGTCATAAAACTTATCAGCTTCTATTTTGCCAGACATCTGCAAGACTTCATTAGGTGCTGGGCGAGACGGAATCGCTAGCTGTTCATCATCTCCTAAAACTGCTTCTGGAGAAGCAACAAAACCGGCTAAATGATATCTATCGCCTGGAAGTGCATCTATACCATTCATGCTCCAAGAGATACCTTCATATCCTGAATTTCTTTTAACCGACTGAGTACGTTGGCCTTCATCTTTAGTTACTTTATCTTCTTTTTCATAAAGTGCCCTAGCGTTTACCAAAGCACCACTATCTATAATTTTGATTAATTGATCAGTACTGGATCCATGATAAACAAAATTCCCCGAGGGAAAGTCTTGCGATAATCTAGTAAGCTCTTCGGGTTTAAGCGTTGCAATGTCTATAGTGCGTTCTAATAATCTTGTAACTTGTTCTTTTTCGGCTTCAGACCCTAAATCATGAGCCATAATATATTGTTCCATCGGGTCCTTGAATGTTTGTTCTTGCTCACGACGTTTTTGTTTTATGGCCCATAGGGATCCATTTTTTTCTAATTTTCTGAGAGCCCTTTCCTTAGTCTCCTCTTGACTAAAACCATAACCCTTAAACCTATCCATAGCATAAGTTATACGTTCATCTGAACCTTGACCCTCGGTTGGTTTCCAAACCCCACTTTGTTCAGATTGATTCTGAGCCTCGGTTAATATAGCCTTCAATTCTTCGTCTGGCCTCAAATAAGGCTCGCTGTCCTTAACTTTGTCTATCAATTCCTTTGCTTGTATAACTAGTTGGTTAGATTGTTCAGTCGACATATAATAATCACCAAAATATGGATGAGCATCCATTATTTGGGCCGCTATTTCTTGGGGTGATTTGGGACTAGTTTCCATGAATAATATTTTAAATTTTTATATTTGATCTTATGTCAATATTATAGCATAGTCGTACTTATTGGTCAACTAATATTTGTTTAACTGCTCACTACCTAAATAGCAGCTAGGCTAACGAAATAATTGGTGGGGTTAGACAAAACTGAGACCCTGAAACAAAAAAAGAGACTTTTAATAAGCCCCTTTTTTTTCCTTTTCATTAACTTTGAACCCTGTAAAAGGTTACACGACTGTTTGGCGGAGAGAGAGGGATTCGAACCCTCGCGGGGACTCTCGTCCCCCTAACGATTTAGCAAACCGTCCCCTTCAGCCACTTGGGTATCTCTCCATATATTATTTTGGCGGAAGGGGTGGGATTCGAACCCACGGTGAGTTGCCCCACACTGGTTTTCAAGACCAGCTCCATCGACCACTCGGACACCCTTCCTGAAATAACAGGTTAAATTATACCACTCTCGTTTATTCTTAACCAATTTTTATATCTTAATATATCGCAAAAGGCGTTCTAAGAAGTCGTTGTTCTTTTTCTCTAAGGGCAATATTCTTCCGACCATTTCGATAACCTGTTGTGAATTATCTCCCAAATATAAGTATGCATATGGCAAAAACCTCTTGAGAGGTGTTAAAACAATACTAAGGTTGTTGGCGTCATGTTTAATAATCGAGAATGATTTATAGTTACCAAGTTTATACTCTCGGTCCTTAATTTTAAAACCATACTGATTAATGCTGTAGTTAACATCTCTTGGTTTTCGTGAAGAATAAACTGCTAAAATTATTCCACTGACCACAATTACAGCGGTAGTAATTTTATCTTTAGTTGTTAAATATATTACTATTGCCACAATTACGACAAGTAGCATAAAGATAAAATACCACCTAAGTCCTTTCTGGTAGCTGAAGCCGTCTTTAGAAGTCCAGGAGATAGTTGGTGTGTTAGGATCGTTTTGTAAATTCTGGCTTGGATCAGAATATTTAATAGCGGTTGGGTTGTCTTTGTCCATACATGAATATTTTAACTTAAGATAGCCATAATAGCCATCACGGCAGCATCAAAGTGTTGTGATTATTCTGTTGTAAATATAGTCTTAGTTGTTGCTTTTAGTATTATCGCTAGTTTATACTAATATCAATACAAAAAAGTAAATTTATCAAACTAGTTATATAAATTTGGAGGGTAGTATGGCGCGAAACAAACGCGACGATAATCTTCTTCTTGAAGAAGACGAACTAACGGCAGCATTCTTGAGCGATGATGACGTGGTGGAATCAAATGGCAGTCAAAATTCTCCGGTTGCAGTTGAAGAAGAATGGGATGAAGACGACAACGTACCGGGACAACTGGCAGTAGATGTTTATGAAACTTCTAATAAATTAATCGTAAAAGCTAGAACAGCTGGTGTTGACCGAAACGAATTAGACGTTAGTATTTCAGACAATCAGTTAACAATTAAGGGTACTCTTAACGCTGGAAACGAAGAAGGAGTAGAAAACTACTTTCTACAAGAATGTTATTGGGGCGAGTTTTCACGAACTATTGCGTTACCGGTTCCGGTTAAAGAAGATGAGATTGAAGCCGTTTTGAAAGACGGAGTGTTAACTATTAGCTTCTCAAAACTTAAGCAGGACACTGTTAAGAAAATAGAAATATTATAGTCTGCTAGGCTATGGTCGCTAAGTTAAGGTCGTGGTCGTCTAATACTAGTTTTGCCAATAATGTTTTGTTTATTGGTATTCCAACAATACTTTTGTTGACTCTTATAGTACTTGGCTTTATGGCTGAAGGAAGCCAGCAGTTCTCAATGCTGGCTAATAGTTTTGTACATGGTCACACTTATTTTTTAAGCTCAATTGGTGGGGTGGGGCAAGACCCAGTACTCTACCGCGGTCATGTTTACTGGGATGATGGATTTTTTCCAGCTGTCGTCTTGATGCCTTTTGTAGCTTTCTTTAACTTATTTCATATCTTTTTTTATCAAGGGTATCTAAAGTGGATGTTTGTAGTTTTAACCGCATACTTTATCTTTAAGCTTGCGCAACACTTTAAATACACAGTTAAAGATAGTCTTGTATTAGTTTTTGGCTTTATGTTGGCTACAGTATATATGGGCGTCAATACAGTTTCAAGTGGTTGGTTATTCGCCCAGATTATAACGACCTTTTTGCTATTTTGGGCGCTCTATGAATACTATCATCAAAGAAAATGGTGGTTGATTGGATTGCTTTGTGGTTTTATTTTTCTGACTCGAATTCCAGCAGCATCCATTGGCATCTTCTTTTTATTAACCATATTAGTAGCTAAGTATAGCTGGAAAAAGAAATTTATAAATTTAGTTTGGTTGGGAAGCTTTGTCGTAATTGGGATTATTTTAATTGCTAGTTATAATTATCAACGATTTGGAAATCCGTTTAACAATGGAAATTACTATCAAGAGATCTCAACCGCATCAGCTGAAGCACGATCAATGGGACTACTGTCGATTGATCACATACCAACTAACTTATATACCTTTCTGCTGAGAGGGCCTTCTACCGTTTTAAAATCAAGCAGTTCTTGGAGCCTAAAACCCCCCTATATTAGCAATAATGAACTGGGAATGAGCATCTTTATCACATCTCCTTTGTTTATTTATCTATTAACTAGAAAATGGTCAAGCTATAGCAGAGAAACAAGGTTTTTGTTATTGTCTTCGCTAATTAGCTTAATTATATTGCTTTTATATTATGGCGACGGAGCTGATCAGTTTGGATATCGCTATAGTCTAGACTTCTTGCCAGAACTATATGTAGTCTTTATGATTATGTACCGAAAATTCAATCGACAACTTTCAACAGGAATGAATAGCCTAATTCTAGCTTCAGGTTTATTTAATTTTTACCTAGTCTTATCTTATATTCGCTGGTAGAGACTAGCCGGCCGTAGTACTTCCTATGCCACTAGCACTGTTAAGTACATAGTGGACAATCAACTGGGCTATAGCTACTATAACAAGTCCCACGATAGCATATACTAAAGTATTTTTTGCTCCTGATACATTATTAGAGTCTCCTCCAGAGGTAACATATCTAAACCCTGCATAAATGATCATTATCACTGATATTATACCAACTATTACTGAGAATAGGTTCACAACCGTCTTAGCAATTGATCCAACTCCGCTATTTAAATTACCGCCCGTGCCACAACCTGTGTTGCTGCCTACGGCTGAGTTTATTCCCGAATTAATGCTGTTACCAATTGAGCTACATGGAGCTGCATTGACGATAGCCGGGAAGGCTACAGGCATTGATAGAGTTAATGACGCTAGAGTTAATACTATATAGTTTTTAATTTTCTTAAACATGTTTTCCTTTCTTGTTTCCATATTTAGCTATATAAAAAGTATACTATATTTTTAAAAATAAAAACTAGTAGATTATTTTATGGTACTAGATGCCGTAGTTAAAACTTCGCTTGCTAGAAGCTGAGCTAAAACGGCAATCGCTAGTCCAATCAGGGCATAAACTAGAGTGTTTTTGGCAGAGTTTATGGAGTTACTGTCACCTCCGGCCATGACATACCTAAACCCAGAGAAGATAATCATAATAACGGCAATCACGCCCACCACTTTGGCTAAAATTCCAACCACTAAGCTAGCCAGGTTGCCGACGGCCTTATTGCTTCCAGACCCGCAACTTGTTGCGCTTAACTGACTAATTCCTTGACAGGCAGCACTACAAGCACCCGTCGAACAGGCAAAATGATCAAAATCGTTAAGCTTTAGTTTAGATTGGGCCGACACTCCGCTCGAGCTTATTAACAATAGTGTTGGTAAGGACAAGGATAAAAACAGATATTTTATTTTTTTAATCATATATTTATTTTAGCTTATCTAGGACAAAAACTACAATTGCTTCAGCCGCCACAGCCACTAAAATACCTATTAAGGCATAAATGATGGCCATGCGAGCACTGTTAATAGTTTGGGGATCGCCACCGCCAAGAATCATTCGAAGGCCACTTATTATTATAATAACAACCGCCACTATACCTATTAAATAAGAAACGATCTGAATGACGGTTTTAATAATAGATATGACTGGGTTTGAGGTTGTTTTATTGTTCTTAGCATCCTGGCAGACAGTCGAACTGGCCCCGCCGTTATTACAAAACCCTAAAACTTGTGCCGCTGAAGTAGTTTGCGAAAAACCAAAGCTTAAACTTAACGATAACAATATTATAAAAATCAATTTTTTCATTATTAACCAACTTTATTTAAAACAAAGGCCACTATTAATTCTGCACTGATTGATATTATAAGTCCAACCACGGCATAAATAATCGTTTCTCTTGCCCTAGCAGCATTTTCGGGTTTTCCTTCTGATAGAACAAATCTCATGCCAGATATCACAATAATTAAAACTGAGATTGCTCCCAATATGCCAAAGGTAATGCTTAAGAGGGTATGGAGTTCACTCGATCCAGCGTTGACTCTAGGAAGTCCAGTGCTATAAATGGTTCCGCTTAAGCTTTTAGTTGCACCATTAATCGCACTTGACGAGGTTGCTATTAGTTTTATTGATTTAAAAATACTTAAGTTCATGTTAGTGAATTGAGTTTGCTATAAAGCTTACTACAACTGATGCCACAACCGCAATGACAAGTCCAATTACGGCGTTTAGGATAGTGTTTTTGGCTGAATTGGTTTGTTCAGGACTTCCTTGACTCGTTGTATATTTAATGCCTCCATAGATAATAAAACCAACCGCTAAAATTGCAGCAACTCTTAACAAGATATCAATTATAGCGGCAACTATTAACCAAATGTCATTTAGGCTAGTTATCGTTGGTTGACAATTTGAGTTGGGTTTTAAGTATTCGTACCAAGTCGGAAACAGGAGAAAAGAGCTCGTTTTATAACCAGAGCAGGTGTTTGCAACACTTGAAAAGTAGGGGTGTAAAGTTATTAGTTTAATGATTTTCATTTTAGAAATGCTCCCGGAACAATATAGTTTAAGATAGCATATGCAAAAATAAATACAATTAAGGCAACAATTGAACTTCTAATTCTGGTTCTGGCTTTATTAGTTGCATTGGGGTCGCCACTAGACCCTATGTATTGAATTCCTCCTACAATAATCGAGGCAATCACAACTAAACCAACCCCGTCACTTAAAAATCTAATGATCGCGAAGAGAAGATCATAAATTCCGTTTCCTTTGTTCTCGCAGCCAAGATTTATGCTGGTATGAACGGCGGTGGTGCCGCTTCCGCAAGTTGTACTAGTTAATAGAAGGTTTTCATTGGAGACATAACCATAGGATAAATTAAAGTTACCGCCAAAATAGATACTACCCATTAAACATAGCATGTTCAAAAATAGAATATTCCTAAAAATTGTTTTCCTGAAAATTGAAGTTTTATCCATTTGTTTGGCTATTTATCTCTTTTTATATCTTAGCAATTAATTTATAATTTTAAAACTATACGTTTTAATAAAACAGTTTTGTTATAATAACACTAACGTTATGGCCACTTATAAAGTAATTCAAGATATTGAGGCGGAAGACAAGCTTATTTGGGTATTTAGTTTTAGGCAGTTTGTTTATGCCCTAATTGCTGTTTTATTTCTTTATATAAGCTTTCTTTTTCTAGTTAAGGGGATTTGGTTTTTGGCGATTTTTACGATTCCAATTGTTTTGTTTTGTGGGGCGTTAGCCTATCCGTTTGGAAAAGATCAACCCACTGAGGTTTGGTTGTTGGCTAAAGTCAGGTTTATTTTGAAGCCAAAAAAAAGAATTTGGGCCCAGAGTGGAGTCAAAGAACTCGTAACGATTACTGTGCCCAAAAAAGTAGAAGAGGTTTTAACAGATGGGTTAAGTCAAACAGAGGTTAAATCAAGGCTTCAAGCCCTAGCTAACACTATCGACACAAGAGGATGGTCTATTAAAAATGTTTCTGTCCCGAATATGCCAGGATTAACTGACTCAAGTTCTTCAGATCGTTTAATTTCGCCCCTTGTTTTAAATGACGATGAGACTAAGCCCGAAGAAGACATCTTAGATGCGGCCAATAGCCCAATATCCCAGAAAATGGAACAATTAATAGATGCGAGTGATGCCGAACATCGACAAGAACTATTAGCAAAACTAAAAAATGTTTCTTCTACCCCAAAATCGTCTGAGACTCTATCTCCTAATCTTAAAAAGATCGAAGATGGTCTCTTAAAATCTGAACTTCAAAAACAATTGTCTTTAAATAATATGCATTCAATTGGAAAACTAAAGCAATCAATACCCCAAACTCCAACCCCTATTCCAACACCGTTAAATCACACTCCTGCTGAGCCGAAGGCGACCATAAAATCAAATCCTGATATAATTAATTGGTCAAAACGAAATGATGTAAATATTAACGTTCTTGCTCATCAAATAAATCATTCTGGAAAAGGCGACGAAGAAGAAGTGTCGATTTCTCTTCATTAAACTAATTAGGTGGGATAATGCAACCAACAAATACAACTAGTCAAAACGCAAATCCACAGGTTGGAGGACAACCTTCGGTTCTTCCTTCTTCTGCCCCAAAAACAAATCCTAACAGCACACAAAACACCCTCCAGATTGCCGAGATTAGAGACGGTATAGTTATAATGAACGACGGATCTTTTCGATCAGTTATAATGGTTAAAAGTATTAATTTTGATTTAATGAGCCCTCAGGAACAAGAGGCGGTAGAATATTCGTTTCAAGGTTTTTTGAATTCTTTATATTTCCCGGTTCAGGTATTTGTTAGAACCCAAAAAGTAGACCTTGATCCTTATATTGAAAGGCTTGATAAAATTAGAACAGAGCAAGACAATATGTTATTAGCTCTTCTAATGGAAGACTATATTGACTATATTGACAACTTAAGTCAACAGACCAATATCATGGACAAGAAGTTTTATGTGGTTATACCTTATTTTCCATTTGATGACATTCAAAAAACTCTAACAGAAAGCAAGAACCTAATTAAGGGTTTAATTGGAATATTTGACTCTAAGGAAAATCATATTGTTATTAATGAGCAAGACTTGGAGCGAGCTAAAACCGAACTCCGCAACAGGGTTCAGGCTGTTTTGTCGGGATTAATGCAGAGCAATATCCAAGGACTTCCTTTAGATACCCAAGAGTTAATTGAGCTTTATTATGATACATATAATCCAGATACGGCCACTAGACAACAATTAAAGAATTTTGATGACTTAACGGTTGACGTGGTTACAAAGGGTCAAGGTCAATCACCCCAAAGTCACCTTCAAAGGGAAATGGTAAATTAAGTGGGTTTATTAAAACGCAGAGGAACAAAGCTTGATCCAATAGCAGCTGCTCAACTCCAAAAACAAAAAGAAGAGCAGGAAGTTCAACATGCCTTTCAAAAGGGAATAACTGCGCTTCGAGACTTTATAGCGCCCAGTTCTTTAGAATACTATAGTAACTATTTCAGACTTGGAACGAGATTAGCTCGTACTTACTATGTGTACGGCTATCCTCGAAGTGTTTATACGGGTTGGCTAAGTCCTATGGTTAATTTAGACGAAGTTATTGATCTAAGTATTTATATCTACCCAGTAGAAAGTCAGCTGGTCTTAGAAAACTTAAAGAAAAAAGTTAGTCGACTCGAGGCTGGCATTCAAATTGATGCCGAAAAGGGGCGAGTTAGAGACCCTTCAAAACAAGCTGCAATTTTAGACGCCGAGGAAATGAGAGATAAACTACAGGTTGGAGAAGAAAAATTCTTTAGGTTCGGATTATATTTTACCGTCTACGCAAATAGCCTTGAAGAGCTAGAATTTGTTTCTCATAAGGTTGAGTCGATGCTGGGTCAACAGTTAGTGTATAGTAAACCAGCAACCTCTCAACAGGAGCAAGCGTTTAGCAGTACTGTGCCTCAAATGACAGATTTATTACAAGTTAGACGCAATATGAGCACAGGTGCTATTAGTACAAGTTTTCCTTTTACAAGTGCTGACCTAAGTCAAGATAACGGAATCTTGTATGGTGTTAATATGCATAACTCGGGACTAGTAATTTTTGATCGTTTTTCACTCGAGAACGGAAACTCAGTTGTTTTTGCAAAGTCTGGGGCTGGAAAATCTTTTACCGTCAAACTTGAAGCGCTTCGAAGTTTAATGTTTGGAGTTGAAATTTTTATTATCGACCCTGAGAACGAATATCAGAAAATGTGTGACGCCGTGGGAGGCGCTTATGTTAGACTAAGCTTAAACTCTTCTACTCGTATTAATCCTTTTGATTTACCGCAGGTGGTTGATACCGAAGAAGCCGATAACGCTCTTAGGAGTAATTTAATTACACTTCATGGTCTTTTAAGACTAATGATGGGAGGAGCTCAAGCTCAAATTATGGGTAATGCCGCGCCTTTAGCAGCCCCGGTATTAGCTCCTTCTGAAGAAGCAGACTTGGACGCAGCTTTAATTGAAACTTATGCCAAAGTAGGCATTACCAACGATCCTTTAACTCACCGCAGTCCTCCTCCAACCATCTTGGACTTGTATGATGTCTTGTTGCATATGGGCGGTAATGGACCGTCGTTGGCTCAAAGGTTAAGAAAATATACCACCGGAACATTTTCAGGAATTTTTTCTCAACAATCAAATATAAATATAAATAATCCCTTGATCGTATTTAATATTAGAGACCTGGAGGATGAGCTTAGACCGGTAGCAATGTATATAGTTTTAAACTATATTTGGAATAAAACTAAAATTGACCAAAAGCGAAGAATTTTAATTGTAGACGAAGCTTGGCAGCTTATGAAATATGAAGATTCTGCTAATTTCTTGTTTAGTTTAGCTAAAAGGGCCCGAAAATATAACTTAGGAATTACTACTATTTCACAAGATGTTGAGGACTTCATGGGATCCAGAATGGGCCGAGCAATAGTAGCTAATGCCTCGATGCAGTTTTTGTTAAAGCAGTCGCCTACAGCCGTGGATGTTTTAGCCGATGTGTTTAAGCTTACTTCTGAAGAAAAGAAGAGGTTAAGTCAATTTCCGGTCGGACAAGGCTTGTTTTTTGCTGGTCAAAATCATGTTCATATTCAAGTCGTTGCTAGTCAAACCGAAACTAGCCTAATTACTACTAACCCCTCCTCAAACGCTCAAAACTCAAATTCAACACAGGAGCCTGTTGAGTATCAAATCAACGATCCTCAAAGTGCAACAGAAGGTAGTTTAAATATCGGGAACTCGGCTTAAAGCAATGACCTTAACATTTTTTGGTAAATGGTTTACAACCATGTCGGCATCTGTGGTAGTTATAAAAACTTGATTATCTTTAATGTTCTGAATTAAAAAAGTACGGCGGTGGTTATCTAGCTCGCTAAAAACATCGTCTAGAATAAATATAGCTTTTTGGTGTTTTTTTTGCTCAATTATTTCTTTCTCAATTATTTTTAGAGCCAAAATAATTGTTCGTGTTTCTCCTCTAGAAGCTGATTGGTTAGAGGGAGCGTTGTTGATGATAACCCTAAAATCCTCTCTGTGGGGCCCATACATACTAAAACCCTTCAGCTTATCTTCTTCGATATTGTTTTCTAAAAAACGAAGTAGGTTTGCTTCATAGTTTTTTGTGTTTAATGAAGATAAGTAGTTTAATTTAATGCTTGTTTTTGTTCCAGATATTTGATTGTAGATTTCTTGAATTGATAAATTAATTTTGTCGACCACGGCTCTTCTTTGAGCGTTTATTAATCCTCCGGTTTGACTAATACGAAGATTCCATGGGAAAAATTCTTTATTCTTCGAATTGATAGTTTTTAATAATTTATTGCGTTGCATAATTAAACGATCATATTCTCTGACTATCCTATTATAAGATGGGTTCTCTTCGGCAATTAAGCTATCAAGGTATCTTTTCCGTTCATTTTTTGATCCTTCTAAAAGGCTGAGATGATTGGGCTCAAACATAACAACTGGTATTTTGTTTTGAGGAGATAGTCGTTTTAGCTTCTTCGTATTAATTAGAAATGTTTTACTTTGTGGTTCGATCTGAACAGAACGAGCTTGTCCCTCAATTAAGCTTTCAATTAAAGCATATTCTGCGTTAAAGGCTATTAGTTCTTGATCTTTGGCTCGATAAGATTTTCCTTGGCAGAGTACCAAAATAGCCTCTATAAGATTAGTCTTCCCAATCGCGTTAGGACCTACAATAACATTTAAATTGGAGTCAAACTCAAATACTTCATTTTGGTAAGATCTATAGTTAAGGATATGGATATTATTAATCATTCCTTTTTATTATAGCTTAGGGTCGGTTCTAGACTTTAAGAGGCATAATAATATGAGTATAGTTTGGTTCGTTTGGATCAGATATTAACACTGGTTCAGTTTTAGAGTTAAAATAAAAATTAACTTTATTAGATTCGATAACATTAAGAGCCTCTAATATAAATCTGGAGTTTAAGGTAACTCCGCCATTTCCAATAACCCTAGCTTTGGCTCGGGCGGAGTTTTCGCCAACTTGCGAAGCTAGAGAATTAATAATAACCTCCTGTTGTTGTTCATTAATCTCAATATTTAAACTGCCGGCTGTTTCTTTTGCAAATAAACTTGATATTTTAACTGCGTTTACTAGATCTGTTTTTAGAAGTGTTGCTTTATAACTAAATGTTTTAGGGATTAGAGTTTGGTATTCTGGGTAATTATTCTCCAGAAGACGACTAATTAATTCGGTATCTGTAAATTTAAATAATACTTGCTTGTCATCACAAACAACGTTTAATGTTTCGACTTCATCATCCATAATTTTAACTAGATCGTTCATTGCCGATGCTGGTATTAAAATTTTAAATTCTTTATTTGTTTTAGAAAGCTTAAATTCTGATAACCTTGAGCTATCTGTCGCTACTAAATAAATAAACCCGTCCTTGGAATAAAAATAAACTCCTGTTAAAACCGGGCGACTGTCGTTATTAGATGCCGCGAATAGGACGTGATTTAATCCTTTTTTAAAATCTTGGGCTGGCAATGAGAAACTTTGACCCTTATCAATTACTGGCAGAATTGGAAATTCTTCGGCAGAAATGCCGTTGATTACTGAGTCATATTGCTTTGTATTTATTTTAATTTTGTTTCCTTCAAGTTCTAGGTTTATGACTTCGCTAGGAAGACTGGCCACAAAACTAGACAGCAAGCCTGAAGGAACGGTTATTTTTCCTTCTTTTTCGATTTTAGAGCCAATGAATTTTGTAATTCCAATATCTAGGTTTGTGGCAGTAGCGCTAAACAAATTATTCTCAACCTTAAGTAAAATATTTCCTAAGATAGGGAGAGTTCCTTTATTATTTGCTACTCTGGATACGGCTAGTAGAGCGTGATTTAAATTGGTTTGGGTTACTTTTAGTTTCATACAGTCTCCTTATAACTATAAGTTATTTAAATTAGTTGTTATTATTGGTCCTGTGGAAACTGTGTAAAAACATATAAAAAACTTCTTCAAAGAGCCGGATCTTACTATGTATAAAGTATCCAAAAGATGCTTATAACTATCGTTATTAAACACAACTATGAGCAAATTAAAAAACCGAGCTGTATATAATTTAATATTTATTAACTTATTAAACACAAACCAAACACAATTAATAAACAATCCTTTATTAGGCATATAAACGTTCCTTAATAGCCGCTAAAGACTGTTTTAAATCTGAATCTAGGTTTAGTTGTTTTTCAATTTTGTTGACAGAATGCATAGCGGTAGTATGGTCTTTCCTTTTTAGTTCTCTCGATATTTTAGGAAAACTTAAATGGAGCTCACTTCGCAATAAATACATGGCTGACTGGCGGGCGACAACAATATCTTTGTCTCTTTTAGGGCCAAGCATATCATCAACTGGCACCTGATAATATTTAGACACTCGGTCTACTACTTGGTGTGCGCTTAAGTGCTTAGGTCTACTTTTAGAGGAGCCCAGTAAACTAGTTGCGACCCCTAACGAAGGCTCAATAGCTCGCATCTCACAAAACGCTAAAAGCTGGTTAAGTGCTCCCTCCAGTTCTCTTATGTTGGTTGGGATATTGTTTGACAAAAACTCTATTATATCTGGAGAAAGCTCAACATTATGTGCTAATGATTTTGTTTTAATAATGGCACATCTTGTTTCAAAATCAGGGGTTTGCATATCTATGCTCATTCCCCAAGTAAACCTACTTCTTAAACGTTCCTCAAGAGTAGGAATATCTTTAGGGGGTTTATCTGAGCTAATAATAATTTGTTTATTGGCTTGGTGAAGCGCGTTAAAAGTATGAAAGAACTCTTCTTGAATTTTTTCTTTACCAGCAATAAATTGTATATCGTCAACTATTAAGACGTCTGCCGAACGATAATAGCTTGCAAAGTCTGCCGTTTTTCGACTTCTTAACGACTCCACAAACTCTTGAACAAACTGCTCTGTCGATATATAAAGAATATTAATTTCTGAGTTTTGATTTTTAAGAGCATTACCAACAGCCTGAATTAAATGAGTTTTACCAATGCCAACTCCGCCATAAATAAAAAGAGGGTTGTATTTGCTACCAGGATTAGCGGCAATTGACTGACAGGCCGCAAAAGCTAATTCGTTACCTGCACCGACCACAAAATTATCAAGAGTATACTTTTCATTTAAACCTTGTCGATAAGAGTGTGAGAAGCCATTTTTAGTAGTGTGCTGAGGCTCGTTTTTAGTCTCTTCTTGTTTTTCTATAAAAACAGGTTCATCGTAAATCATGCGTTGCGTTGTTGATGTGATAATTTGGTATTCAATACGACGAGAAGGGAACCCCTTTTTAGTTAAAATAGTAGCAATTAAGTTATTAAACTTCTTTTGGAGCTGTTGCTGAATAAAAACATTCTGAACGCCAATAATAGTTAAGTTATGGTCGTTGTGCAAAAGCTCTGTGTTCTTAAACCAGGTTAGATAACTTCCTTTTGAAACAGAAAGCTCAACTTCACCCAGAACAGCCTGCCATAAACCGTCTTGTTGCATAGACCTCCTTAATGCTTGTTAACTAATTCTAACCTAAAAATATAATCTTTTCCACAGCTTAAAAACCACAACACTTAATTTTTATTAAAAACCACTATAAGCGGTAGTTTTTTCCACAGCCAAAAAACTAACCTATTAATCTGTGGACAAATCTATAAGAGGGGTGTATAAAAACCTGTGTTTTAGTTTATTAACATTGTTTTTTTTACGAAGAGACTTAAAATAAACAGTAAGAAATCGGTCGGGCTTTCTATTTAATCAAAATTAGGTTACAATAACTAAATGCCAAAAAGAACCCATCAACCCAAAAAACGTCACAGAGCTAAAGTCCATGGTTTTATAAAACGAATGGCCTCTAAGGCGGGAAAAAACGTTTTGCAACGACGCCGTCAAAAAGGTCGCCAAAGACTCTCAGCTTAAAAGAACTCTTCTTACTAGCGATGTATAAGGGTAGAGCGGGTGTTCCTAACAATAGAAAGGTCACCCCTTAATGTTAGCCCAAAAGAACCGTTTTCATGGACATCATAGCTTAGACCCCGTTTATAGAAACGGCTTTAGTCTATCTCTAGACAATGTTGGCCTTAGATATCTTAATACTGGACCCACTAGCGTAACACGAGGAGCTGTTGTTATTAGTAAAAAAGTTGCTAAATCGGCCGTTTCAAGAAACAGGATAAGACGACAAATATATGAATTGATTAGGCTAAACTTGGATAACTTTAAACAACCCGTTAGTTTAATAATAACTATTCATCACGAAAAAGTTCTTCAACTTACCCCAAATAAACTAAAAGCATTAATCCTAAATCTTTTCATAAAAAGTAACTTAATAGATCAAAATACATCCAAACATGCTATAGTAGAAACCAAGAAAGAGGTTAGTTAATGTATACAACTTTTATAGTTAAACCATTATTTAATTTGCTGGTTTTAATTTATGCTTATCTACCAGGACATAACTTTGGATTTGCGTTAATCATCTTCACAATTCTAATTAGGGTTTTATTGTGGCCCTTGGTTAAAAAACAGCTTCATCAGGCTAAAGCAATGCGCAAGCTTCAACCTGAGCTTAAAAAAATAAAAGCAGCCGCCAAGGGTGATCGCCAAAAAGAAACTAAAATGACCATGGAGCTTTACAAAGAAAAAGGCATTAATCCAGTTGGGACATTACCTATTTTTGTAATTCAAATCATTGTTCTATTAGGTCTATATAGTGGAATAAATCGTATTATATCTAACCCCAAAAACATTATCTCTTTCTCTTATGCTTCAATTCAACATTCTCCATGGATTAAACATCTCGCCACCAACCTTCATTATTTTGATAATACCCTCTTTGGGGCAATAAACTTATCTCGAAGTGCTCTCGGTCATGGAGGTGTTTATTGGCCAGCTATGATCATTGTAATTTTAAGTGCGATTTCACAGTATTATCAGAGCAAGCAATTAATGCCAAGCTCCAAGGATCAAAAGGGACTTAGAGAGATTCTAAAACAAGCAGGGAGCGGAAAACCAGCCGACCAAAGTGAAGTAAATGCAGCCGTTGGTAAAAGCACTAGATTCTTGTTACCAGTTATGATATTCCTTTTCACCGTAAACCTAGCGGCCGACCTTAGTCTTTACTGGTTAGCAAGCGGTGTGGTGGCCTTAATTCAACAAGCCATCGCCTTACGTGAAGACGAAACCGAGATGGAAACCATTGCCGAAGAACCAACTAAAGATATTAAAAAGATTCCTGAGGCAGAAATAGTTGAGACAAAAAAAACCAACAAAAAATCCTCCCCCCAAAATAAACCATCTAACAAAAGGAGGAAACAATGAACGAATCAAAAGAAGAGGCAATTTTATATGCCAAAAAATATCTAGAGGATCTTATAGCCTTTTTCGGACTAAATATTGATGTTCATGCATCAAGCGAAGAAGACGTTATTCAACTTAGTGTCCCAAGTACCCACATGAACGGGTTTTTAATAGGTCAAAAAGCCGATAATATTCGTTCCTTTCAATATCTAACCTCTATGTCTCTTAAGAACAAGAACTTTGTTTTAAATAGGGTTAATGTTGATATTGCAGACTATAAGAAACAACGCTCGGAACGACTTGTTGAAAAAGCCGAAGAATGGGTAAAGAAAGTTAAGGAAAGCTCTGAACCTCTAGATCTTAATCCAATGAATGCTGCCGACAGAAGAATAATTCATAAATTAGCCGCGGAATATGGATTAAGCAGCGACTCGGTTGGAGAGGGACGAGAACGTCACATTGTCCTAAAACCGGCTAAATAACCCCAAGAACCTGTTGATAAACGGCTAAAGTTTCTTTAGCAGTTTTGTCCCACGAATATTTAGCGGCTTGAACCTGTCCTAATTTGATATATTTTGTTCGAAGGGCCTTTTCGTTAACCATCATTAATATTTTCTCAGACATATCTAGGACAGATAATGGATCAAAATAAAGCGCTGCATCTCCATTGATCTCAGGTAAACAGGTTGCGTTAGAGCTAACAACGGGTGCCCCTAAAACCATTGCCTCTAATGAGGGCAAGCCAAACCCTTCAGACAAAGAAGGGAAAACATAACTCAAAGTATTTTCATATAACCACTTTAGTTCTCCGTCCTCAACAAAACCCAAGAAAATAACATTCTGAACCCTTTGTTTTTTAACATACTCTTCCAAGCGTCGATAATTAGCATCTAATCTGCCGGCCAACACCAAACTAAGATCTGGTCTTTTTTTCAAAACCAAACCAAAAGCATCAATTAAACGGTTTAAATTTTTATGTGGAGTCGGACGACCGACATAAAAGATATAGGGCTTATTTTCCAAAATTTTAATCTTTTTGGCCGGAACCATAATTTTGTCAGCGGCTTCATAAACAACTTTGATTTTAGAGATATTTATTTCTGAAAACTGATCCAAATCACTTTTGGTATAAATAGAGGGAGTAATTATAACTTTTGATTTTTTAAGAGCTATTTTAACAACCTCTTTATATACGCGCTGCTTAAACTTAAAAATAACTGGGTTTTTATCGGGATTATTAAACCTAAGGGTAGTTAAATCATGAATAGTCGTAACAACTAAACCGGGGTAGAATATGGGCTGCTGAACCATTCCAAAATGAACAAGATCGGGCTTGAGTAACCAAATTTGTTTTAATAGGCCGAGTTGCTCTTTAAATGTAAATTCTTTAATATCTGATCTAATAATTTGAAAATTAGGAGCAACCATATTGAAGTGTTTAATTCGGTGGGATTTGGTTATTACCATAACCTTTAGGCTAGGATTAAGCTTAGCTAAATGCTCAATCAGCTTGTCGATATATCGACCAGTTGAAGTACCTGATTCTCTTGCGTCTATTAAAACAGATTTCATTGCTAGTATTTAAACATAAAACCATGTTTATTTCTAAACCTTCGAAGCTTATGTGCATTCGGGGGAAGGTCATAAATTAGTAGGGAGTTGATATATTTTACTGATACCTTACGTTTTTTAAAGATTCTATAACGGCTTAATGTTTTTGGAAAAAACAATAAACAAGCCATGAGTACACCCTTTAGTGCGAACTTTAATTGTTTTCTTTGAAGAGAACTTACAATAAAACCAACATAAGCCAAAATAAACCTCGGGACCATTTTTATTAAAATGCCAGTAGGCACATTTTTCCATAACAGAAGTGGAAGATTCTTCATGGTTTGATAAGTTGTAAAACCTTTAATCTTGCTACTAGTAGCCCCTATTTGATGATATACAAGCGCCCTTGGCTCATAAAATACCTTCCATCCAGCTAATTGAGCCCTAAAACTAAGATCAACATCTTCATAATAAGCAAAGAAAGCTTGATCAAATAGACCTATTTCTTTTAACATTTTAACCTTATAAATACTTGCTCCACCACTACCCGAAAAGACATAGTTGTGATTATCGTACTTAGAGCTTATTTTTTCTTTCCTTCCTCTTGGAAAAGGAAGACCCCAAATGGTTAAAAAATCTCCCGTACTATCCATATATTTTTTATTAGAATCAACAATCTTAGATGTAGCAATTCCAATTTTATTGTCTTTTTCGAAGGCATTAACGAGATTTAATAACCAGTCTTGATCAGCAACTGCGTCATTGTTGAATAAAGCTACATAATCAAACCCTTTTTTAAGGGCATATTCGATTCCTTTATTTACTCCTCCGGCAAAACCAAGATTTTTTGATTGTTTTAACAAAACAATGTCTTTAAAACCCTCTATAATATTAATGGAGTTATCAATTGAACCGTTTTCAACAACTATAATTCTATAATCCAGAGAACCATTTTGACTTAAGAGTGAACTTAAGCAATTTGCTATTGATTTTTCACCGTTCCAATTTGGAACAACAATTGCTATTTTTACATTCGACTTCATAGGCTACATCTTATATAATACTATAATCAATGTTGAAAAGAGTATTTTCTAAACAGAACAGGGTTCTTTTAGCTGAACTTGTTCGTACTGATTTCAAGCTAAGATATCAAGACTCTGTGTTGGGTTATATTTGGTCTCTTTTAAGACCGTTACTTATCTTTGTAATTTTATATGTAGTATTCGTTAAATTCCTAAAGGTGGGAGATGGTGTGCCCTACTATGCCCAATATTTATTATTTGGTATTGTAGTCTGGAACTTTTTCGTAGAAATGACCATGCAAAGTCTCGGATCGGTTGTTGGAAGAGGTGACCTAATCCGAAAAATAAGTATTCCTAGGTGGATAATAGTACTCAGCACTAGTTTAGCTGCTTTAATAAACCTGGGACTTAACCTAATTATAATTCTTATTTTTATTTTAATTGGACACGTGCCAATAACGGGTTCGGTTGTTTTGGTGCCGTTTTATTTATTAGAAATATACATATTTGCTTTAGGTGTATCGTTCTTCCTTTCCGCAGCATTTGTTAAATATAGAGACATAAGTTATATATGGGAAGTATTTTTACAGGCAGGATTTTATATAACGCCAATACTTTATCCATTGTCTAAAATAACAAATGTATTGTTTCAAAAGATTATATTGCTTAATCCCATTGCTCAAGCCCTACAGGATGCAAGGTATGCAATGATAACCAAAGTCACTACGATTCCGCAGACCGTATTTAAGGGCGGGTGGCATGAATACATACCATTTATGATAGTGGTGCTTGTTTTTTTCGGAGGATCAGCATATTTCAAAAAACAATCTAAACATTTTGCCGAGGATATATAGTTATGAAAGACAACATTGCTATAAAAGTTGACCATATAGATAAAACCTTTAAACTACCGCACGAAAAAAACACTTCAATTAAAAGCTCAGTAGTAAATTTTTATAAACACAAAAAAGGTTATGAAAAACAACAGGCACTGAAGGACGTTACCTTTGAAATCAATAAAGGAGAGTTTTTTGGAATTGTAGGCAAAAACGGAAGTGGTAAAAGTACTTTATTGAAAATCCTTGCAGGCATATATCGACCAGACAAAGGAAACCTTCTTGTTAACGGAAAACTTGTGCCCTTTATTGAGCTTGGTGTAGGCTTTAGCCCAGAGCTGTCTGGTAGGGACAATGTTTTTTTAAATGGATCCTTGCTTGGCTTTAGTAGAAACGAAATGAAAGCAATGTACAATGATATCGTTGCCTTTGCTGAGCTAGAAAGATTTATGGATCAAAAACTCAAGAACTACTCCTCTGGAATGCAGGTAAGACTAGCCTTTTCAATAGCTATTAGAACCCAAAGCGACATATTACTTTTGGACGAGGTTTTAGCAGTTGGAGACGAAGCTTTTCAAAGGAAAAGCGAAGATTTCTTTAATAGAATTAAAAAAGATAAAAATAAAACCGTGGTGTTGGTTAGCCACTCAATGGAGAGTATTAAAAAATATTGCACACAAGCTATCCTTATTGACAATGGTAAAATTATCAAAAGAGGTAATCCCGAGGACGTAGCAAACGCCTATTCAGAGCAAAATTTTGACGCAAAAGACATAAATGTTAATAAGAATAAAATTAAGCCCAAGATACGTATAGTCCCGTTGACCAAGAGCATTGTTACAAGTAAGGATGTTTTTTCCTTTAAAGTTGACTTTAAGCATCCAAAAACAAAACTTAAGGTTTATTTGGCTTACAACATTATAGACCTTAAAAGAGGGGGTATACCCTACGATAGTGGTTTATTTGTTGTGCGTCCAGATGATGATAACGTATACAATCTCCCGTTGACACTATTTAACAACGGTGACTATAGAGTAAATGCCTCAATTAGAGTTGGAACAAAAGACAATGTTATAGCATTTACTGACGAAAATAGCGGCCACGTCTTTCTAATCCGCAATAAATATGTAAAAAAAGGTCTTAATAATGACTACGGTCTACTACAAAGGTTACAATAAGGAAATGAGCAAGCAAGACCTAATGGTTTCGGTCGTTTGTACCGTTTTCAATAAAGAGAATTGGATCAAGCAGACAATAGACAGTATTTTATCCCAAAAAACAAAATTTAATTTTGAAATTATACTTATTGACGATGCCTCAACCGATGCATCTGCAAAGATATTAAAAGACTATTCAGATAAAAACAATAATATAAAAACGATATTTAATAAAAAAAACATGGGTATTACTAAAACCTGGATTAAGGCCTGTAAATTTGCCACAGGAAAATATATTGCAAGATGTGACGGTGATGATTATTGGATAGACGACCATAAACTACAGAAACAAGTTGACGCTCTCGAAGCCACCAGTAAATCAAAATGGTCAAACACGGATTTTGATATCGTTGACGTTAATAGTAAGACACTTAATACCTCAGCCTTTAAAAATAACTTATTTTCACTACCTAAAACATATGAACAAATGCTTAGCTCGAAAGGTTTTACGGTACCATCAACATGGTTAGTGGAAACAAGATTAATGAAAGAAATTAATAACAAAATTGATAGAAATGCTGTTGACGATACATTCAATATCCAACTTGAGCTATTTCATGCAACAAAATTAACATATTTACCATATAACAGTACTGCATATAGAGTCGGACAAGAGTCAGAATCTAGACCTTTTGATCCACAAAAAACAAAGAACAGAATTAATCTATTGCTTAAAACCCAGATGGAATACCTTGATAAATACAATAATGTTTCATTTAAAAACATAGCCGAAGATGCTCTGAAAATTTCCGCCACCAATGAAGAAATTACGATAGATTTAGGGATTAATGGCAATATTTTACGGCATAAAATCGAAGAACAGGACAAAAGAATCGAAGAACAGGACAAAAGAATCGAAGAACAGGACAAAAGAATCGAAGAAATTAAAAATTCGAAGACCTACAAAATAGCCCAAAAGCTTTCTTCTTTAAAGAACCAAACAAAAAAAACTATCACAGGGATTTATAAATGACGGCAAATTTATTTAAAAAAATAAAATGTAGAACAATAAGATATAGAATCGGACCAAAAGAGATAAGGGGCTAATATGAAAAAGTTTCTAAAAGATATGAGCTTTATTTTTTTTCCTCCCTCCTCCAAGCGAGGAAAATGGCTTAAGAGAACGGCAATAAGGTTAGGCCTAACCAAATCATATATATATGATCATCATTATCAATTCTGGATAGAAACCTCAGAGCGATTTATGTTTTTAGATCCTATTAAAAATAAAGATTTAAAATTTAGTATTATCGTACCTGCCTACAACACGAAAGATAAATACTTAGAGCCACTAATCTACTCAATTTTGAATCAATCATATAACAATTTCGAATTGATAATTGGTGACGCTTCAGACATTCCCAAAAGAGTAAACGCCATTAAGAATATTTCAAAGCGAGATAAAAGAATTAAATATGTTAGATTAGGTAAAAACGAGGGCATATCCATTAATACTAACAAGTGCCTAGATCATGTTTCGGGAGACTGGACAGTATTTATGGACCATGATGACACTCTAAGCGTTCATGCGCTAAATGAAGTTGCGATTAAAATTAAGGAAATTTCGGGGGTAGAGATACTTTATAGCGACGAAGACAAGCTCACTGACAGCGGACTTTATAGACATACGCCTCACTTTAAGCCAGACTGGTCACCTCACCAGTACCTAAGTTGTAATTGGACAAGTCATTTATCTGTAATTAGAACAGATTTGGTTAAAAAAGTTAAAGGATTAAGAGCCGTTTGTGACGGTGCTCAAGATTATGATTTAGTATTAAGATTATTAGCTCTGCCGGGAGAAAGACAAATTGTCCATATACCAAAAATATTATATCATTGGCGGGTTGCTGAAGGTTCAACTGCAGATAATTTTTTAAAAAAAGATTATGCAGTTAAAGCTGGCATGAAAGCTCTCAACGACTTCTTAAAAGCAAAAGAAATAAAAGGCAAGGCAAAGCCCATTGATAATAGACCGGGGTTTTATGATATAGATTTTACGGTGAACAAAGAGCAGCAAGCATTAATTATAGTAAATGCCTCTAAAGACCTCATTATGAATAAAACAGTTATCAATCAAATCAAAAGATCAAGCTCGTCAATAACAAAAACCATTTTTATAACAAAGGATGAATTTGATAATAACCCAAAAAAATATCTAGACAAATTGTATAAAGATGATGTTATTTTTAGTATTAACGGTAACTATACGGTTAACAAAACAAAATGGGTTGATACTTTATGTGGGGTGCTTAATATGGAAAATGTAAGAGCGGTCATGCCTAAAATAATCTGGCCAGATCAGACAATAAAAGATATGGGGATAATTCTTGAGGCAGAAAAGGAAACGCCACTTTTTAAACATCTGCACTGTGGAGCTGGAACTATTTTTGGCCATACAGAATGGATAAGAGACGTAGTTAGGGTATCAGGGAGCTTCTTTGCCGCCAAGAAAGAAACATGGGTAAATCTCAACAAAGATGGGATTAGCCAGTTGATAGATGAAAATAAAAAGTATGATGTTGTTTGGTCGAACATAATTGCCGTTTCCGTAGACAAGAAACCAGGATCTTATCAAGGATATAATCCAAACCTAGTTACAGACAAGTATTCAAGGGTTCCGAGAGTATGACAAAACGCGTAGCATATATTATTGTTTGTTGGAATAATAAAGACATCCTGGCAGAGTGTATTGAGTCTATAAACCAACAGAACTACAAAGACAAGGACATATATTTAATTGATAATAATTCTAGTGATGGTTCAGCTGACTTTATAGCAACCAACTATCCAGAAATTAAGCTAATCAGGTCTAATAAAAATAATGGATTTGCAAGAGGTAATAATCTACTAATTCAAGAAGCGCTCAAGGATGAGAAGGTTAAGTATTTTGCTTTAATAAATTCAGATGCTCGAATTACATCAGATTGGACAGAAAAACTAATTAATGAATCCGATAAACACAAAAACGTAGCCTGTCTACAAGGACTAACTCTTGATTATTTTGATCATGCTATAGTAGACTCTCATCACATATATCTTTCGGTTAACTTACAGTCCACCCAATATGGATATCAACAATCAAACAGTCAACAATATCTATCGAGCTGCGAGGTCATGGGGGTCAATGCCGCTGCAACAATTATTACCAGGGAGTTTATAGAAGAACAACCATACAATAAACTATTTGATGAATCATTTTTTATGTACCTTGAAGACGTTGATGTGTCTTTAAGGGCACTTAATATTGGTTGGCACAACTATTTTGTTGCGGAAGCAATTGCTTACCACATAGGTTCGGCAAGTTCTAAAGCTAGGTCGTCGAGTTTTAGTCTCTACTATACGGCTCGTAATCAGGTTGGGCTACTGCTAAAAAATATTCCAGTATCAATTTTAATTCGAGCCTGTCCAAGCTTTTTACGTAATGAATATAATTTATTTATATATATTAAGTCTAATTATTCAAAACTCACGGTGTTCAAGTATGTTCAAGGAAGAGTAGTTGGGTTATTAAGAACTCCTTTATATCTTTTTAAACGTCGTCAATTACAAAAAAACACCAAAATAGAACCTAATTTTTTTTGGACGTTAATGTCTTCCAAGGGTTGGGTAGAATAGCTCTATTAAAAAATTGGTCCTGTAGGAATGCTATAAAATAAACTTGGAGATATTGTGGTTGTTGGTGCATAACCGAGACTTTGATACATACTTTCTGTTGGTATTCCTCTTTTTTGGCCGCCATCCAAGCCATATATTGTCGGCGAAGAACTAACCTGTATAGATCCGGTTATGTTGCTGGCGGTAGGCATCAAAGAAAGGTAGGAGCTTCCAAGCAGTGTGGGGGTTATATTTGTGTTGAGCCAGTCAGTTTGATACGTGCTAGTGAGTTCTCTTTTTTGGCCGCCATCCAGAACCCATATATTATTATTGCTATCGTATGCTAAATAACCCTGCCAGACTTTATTGGCTAATAGGCTGTTGATTGTATAGTCATCAAGATGAATAATTGGCCAGTTGGTGATACCAAGATTATATGCGGCATTAAGATTTGAAATACCCAACAATTTGCCCCTAGCAACTGTATATATAGTTCCAGAATATTGTTGACCAGAATCTCCTGCAACGAAAGGTGTTAGGGGAGTACTATTATATAAACCCTGTGAGTCTAGAAGTGCTTGAGACGGGTGTATAACTGGACCAAACCCCCACATTGTTACCAATTGAGATAGATCAGCACAGAACTCCTGGTTATCTATTAGACAAAAATAACCATTTGGGTTTTGTATAAACTGCGATAATATGCCTAAACTAGCAAAATTAGAAATAGAACTTGAGCTTATAACAACTGGTGTTCCTAAATTCCACGCCGCTGCAACTCCCTGAGAGGGCACACCATATATTTGGTTGTTATCTATGAGGTAATTAGTGCCGTTTCCGGAAGTAATATAATTACTCATAATGGATCCATTAAGGAAGGTTTGCAAAGATCCGTCGGATAAATTGGTTATACTAGAGTTACCGGCCACTAAACTAAGCGTTGTTGGATTGCTAAACGGTAGTTTTTGACCATTATCCAAGAAATATATTATCGGCGAAGAACTTGATTTTACAAAAGCGGTAGCATCAGAGGTTATCGGCAAGATATTAGCATAAGAATTATTTAGGACAATGTTTATGCCGCTAACGTTGTAGGCGGCCGATAAATTAGAAGGAATAGGCTGTAGACCATTATTAATGACATAAGGACTGTTGTTAACTATAGCAATATTACTATTAAGAATCGGACCAACGGGTATTTGACTTATTAAATCATTTGAAACATAACTAGTGTTTGAAGATGAACTTATTTGAAGGGAACTATATATTTGCCCAGTAGGTATACCCATTAATTGACCGGAATTTAAAAGATATATCGTGGATGAATTATCGGCCTGCAGCATATATTGTAATTGACCACTAGCCTTGAACGTGTTCAACATTGCCGCATCCATGGATGATATGTTCCAAGAACTAGGGAGCAGACCAGAAATGTTATTATTAACCGAAAATGCAGAGCCGTCCGATAAAACATAGTCGGAACCGTTAACAGAAATCTCGGGGCTACTAATAGCAGTAGAAGATTGAGCCATAGAGTTAAAATAGGTAGAAGATAGCTGTATTGGGGGGTTGTTTTGTCCCGCCCAAGAGTTATAAACTACGCCACTGGTCACGGGATAAAGATTACCTTGATCAACTATGTAATATGTGGAATTTCCACTTACGCTGACGTATGGTTTTAGCGCTCCTTGATTATCCGCAAAGTTTATAAGAGTATTACTTACTTGAGAAAGTGTTTGCCCAGGAAAATTATTCCACAGAGAGGCATTATTGGGAGACACGTTATATACGTTTCCATTGTCTGCAAAGTAGTTAACGTTATTTGATGTGTCTGTAGCATATCTTGATAAAACGGTAGAAGCTGTTGGTGTAGCATTAAAGACCGACGGGGCAAGGCTATTAATAGTTAGACCGTTTAATCCCCAAGAATTTAATACGTCTTGGCTCGGTATACCTTGTTTAATGCCATCATAAAATACATATACGGTTGAATAACCGCTCTCGACTCCAAGCGTAACACTGGTATCTAGCGAAGGTCCAAACCATGAATTAAAATATTCCCAAAAATTATAATTTCCATAAGTACTACAACTATCTGAGCCTCCACTTAAAACAGCCGCATCTGGCTGATAAGGCGTATAAATATAGAGAGCAGCCGTAGCAGCATTCTGAATATCGACCGTAGAACTACCACAGCTTGGGTTTGGATTGTATTGAATGGTATTATTGCCTATCCAATAATTAAATGCTCCAGGATTATTTAAATAATACCTAAATTGCCAAGCCGCTCCATTTACTTGTTGATAAAAGTCTGCATATGAAGTGCTACAACCAGACGTATCTGGGCAATCATAACCCATCGCATATTGATACTCATTGAGCCAAGGCCAGTTATCGGTAACCAGGCCCTGTTCTTTTTGAAGGGTTACTAAAATAACCTCAGGGTTTATTTGATATTGTTGAGCAGCATTATATATAATTTCGGCGGCCGTTTCTCCTCCAGATATTGATGCACTAGGATTTTGTAAATTGTCTTGCAGGGTTGATGGATTCTCAACATATTGGTTTATACAAACATAAGGTGCTGCGCCTATATTTGTAGAATTATAAGTATCATATCTTTGGCCATATGTTGCCCTAGAGGTTGTTACCCAGATACCTGAGCTTGGATTATTAACTTCCCCTGTGCTCGAGTTATAATAATAAGAGTAATTTTGGCTACCATTGGTATCACACGTTCCTACCATATCATTCAAAAATTGTTGAATAGCGTTTATGGATATACTCGAACTAGACCCTAGTGAGTTTACGTTAGTAAAAATATTATTATCTATTATGTGTCCAGCCTGAAACGACTGAACCGTAGAAACTGATTTTAAAGGATTGGTTCCGGCGCTAAACCTAAAAGAAGAGACAGAAAATACTATAAGCAAGGATACTAAGAATAATTTATAAACTATCCTAGATTTTTTATTTATTCTCGATGAGCGTGAAACAGTATCATTTTTCATTTAGTAAGTTCCCGAAAGATTAATCGGATTATTACTCCAATTAGCGATAACAGTATTAGAGTTACTGCTAAGTTGCACTAAAATATTCCAGTCGCCCTGATTTGGAAATTGGCTAACAGGTATATTAAATACAGGACAGACGTAAGAGTTATTCTGCAACATTACTTGATTTGTCATCGTTACGGTTGTTTGTCCAGTTTGAGAAACCTTTAAGGTGCAAGTGCCGACATTGGTACCATTTACTATAGTTCCAACTTGCAAGTTATTATTTACAATGCCAACCCTAGTTATGGTAACGGAGAAAGAGGGGCTTTTGGAAGAATTTGATTGAGACGAAGAATTGCCCTGAGAAGTGTTTGAGGGGCCATTATTCAAAGTAGGGGCTGGTGAAGTGCTTTTTTTGCGTTCATTATTTAATTTGTTGGAATTTGGGGCTGGTTTAGTAGCTACATTTGAGGGCAGTGTACTCACTACATTGGTGCGTATAAATTTATACCACCCAATCCAGATTAACCCTACTACTATTATTATGCCTAAAACAAGCAATATTTTTTTCTTATTTGTCATATATTTATTATACTATTGTTTATATATATTATCATAAACTAACTAAAGCTAAATAAAGGTTGAGTTCGTATAAAATTTATCAACATGCTTAAAATTATGCTTTTTTGCCAAGAAATTAATATTTGAAAAGTATTTAGCTCCTTGTTGTAAATTAGTGGCAAAAAATAAGCTTCGAAAAAAAATCATTAACTATGGTGAGAGCATTCGGCGAAAATACACTTAATATTAACCAGGAACAACATTAAAAAAGATCATGTCATAACCTAAAACCTAAACGTATTGCAAGACATATTCTAGACAAACCACAGTTATAGTTCGTGGTATCTAATATATTACAATCTGTTGATAGTGCGTTGACAATAAGACAAAACAACATTCTACAAAGGTACGTAACTATTTTTAAACCGTAATAAAAACTATTATTTGGTTTTTCTTTAAAAAACACAATAGTTGGAATAACTTTGTTTTAAAGATTTATTAATTGTTTGTCTATCTGAAATATTTACTTTAATTTAAATCTTATTATAATTACTAGAATTAAATTTTTAATCATTGTTGATTTAGGTAATTTTGATTTTCCATTAACACGATCCCTAAACTCTATCGGTATTTCTTTAATATTTTTAGCCGTTAATGTTGCTTTGTACTTCAATTCAATTAGAAAACCATATCCGTTGCTTGTAATTAGTCCAGGGTTTATTTTTTTTAATAAATCAGTTGAATACATATTAAATCCACCAGTATAATCCGAAATTTTATTACCAAGTATTAGCCTGGCATATAAATTACCGTTTTTACTTAGGGTTCTTCGAAGTACAGACCAGTCTGGAGTTGAACCACCTAATATATAGCGTGAGCCAACTATAAAGTCGTGATTTTTTTTAGCGGCCACAATAAAACTAGTTAGATATGAAGGATCGTGAGATAAATCTGCATCCATCTGTATTATATAATCAACGTTCATGTCCATTAATTTTTTAAAGCCTGCTATATAAGCGCGTCCTAAACCACCTTTAGTTTTTCTTGACAATATTTTTATGCGAAAGGTTTTGCTTTTATATATTTTAGACAATTTTTGTACAAGATTTGCGGTACCGTCCGGTGAATCATCGTCAATTATTAAAACCGTAACATCCAATCCGCTAATATTGTTTGATTGTTCAAAAAGTTTTTTTAAAAGTTTATCTACGTTGGTAATCTCGTTATATGTAGGTATCGCTATGCCTGTGTAAATCTTCATATCAAATATCCCTTTATGTAGTATACTCGTGGTATTATGCTAAAAAAATTATGGGATTACAAGAAAATAAGATTTTTATGCATAGGCTCTTTTAATAGTCTTACTGATATTACTATTCTAAATATTTTAGTTTTCGCAGGGCATCTTCCTGTATGGGTAGTGAACGCGTTTTCCGTTAGTGTTGGCATTACGATTTCTTATTTTTTAAACCATTTTTTGGTGTTTAGGCATCAACATAAACCTAATTATAAGTTGTTTATAAAATTTTTTAGTGTTACGGGCATTAGTATAATAGTTCTTCAGACTTTTATAATATATCTGACCAGACCACTATATAATAGTTTTGCTTTAGGTCTACATGGCATAAGTGCTTCGTTTTCTGCCAAGATTTCATTGAACTTAGCTAAAATTACAGCAATATTAATTGGTATGGTTTGGAATTATTTATTATATTCTAGGGTTGTATTTAAGAAAACTCTAGAAGATGTGGTAACCGAAGAACTTACAAGAAATGTTTAAGCAAAGGGTTATTTTTTGGCATATAATTTAATAAACCAAGTAGTGCCTGGATTTTCTGGAATAGTGATTAAAGTACCTTGCTTAGTCCTATTTAGGTTCTTTATGCCATTTATATAAGAGGCTGAATAATTACTGAAATTTTTATTGATTATTAGTTCTCCAGCCACAACTGACGTCAACAGACCAAAGCTTATATAGAGTAATAAGAAGTATATCCGAGCCTTCTTGTTGATGTATGTGCTTGCAGCAATTGCTAAAACGGCAGTAACGCCCAGAATACCATAAAAGAAATAACGATTTCCAAGTTCAGTTGTATCCATAAGCTTTAGTATATTAACAGAATTGAGATTACCCCCAACTAAGGGGTTCTTCAGGGCCGCCATTGTAAAAAGAACCGAGAATAATACAAGATATTTCAGCTGAATAGTTCCATGTTTAATTAATACCGAAAGTAGCACAAGGCCTAGTAGTACACAAAAAATAAAAATGATTAAAAATTGATACAATGGAATGTTTACACCAATATTTATTTGAGCAAAGCGTAAGGCTGGAGTTATAATTTGGTTAAATATTTCTAACACCGTATATTTTGAAGTTAATAAAATTCTGGTATGAACGCTATTGGTCCTTGAATAGTCAGAAAACAGATAGACGTAAAGTTGTACAATGCTCCCAAAAATACTTACAACAATATAAAATATTTTATATTGTTTTCGCCATATCCAATCAAAAAGAATAATAACTAAATAAAACCAAGCAAAAGGAAGAGTAAGACAGGCTAATATAAATAGGATTTTTTCTACAAGCCTAATAACTGTATTATTGGCTGGTTTAGCAAAATAAATACATAAACCTATAACACCAATTAGAAAAATTGAAGTAGAAAAATTGAATATAAACTCAATAAAATTTGCTATAAGTCCAAGACTAAGCGCCATAAATAATTTTTGAAAATTATTGGTAAAAATTTTAACCCTTGAAGAAAATAGGTAGTAACACATAAGAATAAATAATCCATAACCAGCCAGATTGAAAATCAACGGAGCAAACTTTAAAGGAAACATGATTACCAACAGGGCGAATAATCGTTCAGTAGTATGTGCAAATCCATTATAAGGACTAAATAGTGTGCGCCAACCTTTGTTATATGCATCAGCTAACCATAAAGCCCCATCTTCAGCATAAAGCTGAGGAGTTCTAATATACTGCCACCCTCTAATTAAATAAAGAATAGATGGAATTATGACTAGACCAATTGTTTTAAAATTATTTGGTATTTTATGAAGATATCTGTTGTATTTTGAATACATTGTTCTTATTTTAATTAGATTTATTTCCATTTTAAGCATTAATTAGATTAATAAGATATTCACCATAACCAGATTTTTTAAAATCTTTAGCTATTATTTTTAGCTTTTCTTCGTCAATAAAACCTTGCTTAAAGGCTACTTCTTCAATGCAACCTATCTTAAGGCCTGTTCTTTTTTCCATGACCCTAATATATTCACTAGCATCGTTCATGGACTCAAAGGTTCCCGTATCAAGCCATACAGAACCCCTATACATAACCTCAACTCGGAGTTGATCTTTCTTTAGGTATTCTTCGTTAATGCTAGTAATCTCCAGCTCCCCGCGTTCACTGGGCTGAACATGTTTAGCAATCTTAACAACATCATTGTCATAAAAATATAAACCAACGACTGCATGGTTAGATTTTGGTTTAAGAGGCTTTTCTTCTATAGAAATTGCTTTTCTGTTATTATTAAACTCAACCACGCCATACCTCTCGGGATCTGAAACAGGATAGGCAAAGACAATTCCTCCATCTGGATTAGTGCAATTCTTGAGTCTCTTTCCAAAATCAGCACCATAAAAGATGTTGTCTCCTAGGATAAGAGCAACATTATCGTCTCCTATAAATTCTTCTCCTATTATGAATGCCTCTGCTAGTCCTTTGGGTTCTGGCTGAACGGCATATTGAAGGTTAATTCCAATATCGGATCCATCGTTAAGTAATCTTTTAAATTGTTCTTGATCGTGAGGGGTAGTAATAATTAGAATATCTCTGATTCCTGCCATCATTAAGGTACTAAGGGGATAATAAATCATCGGTTTATCATAAATCGGCATTAGTTGTTTACTAATAGCCTTAGTAATTGGATAAAGACGAGTGCCAGATCCTCCAGCTAAAATAATACCTCTCATTGGCTTTTATTATAACAAATATCTTAAAAAAATTATTTATTGTTTAATGTTAGTTTAAGATACGACTCTAAGTCTTCTTGCCATGTCCTTGAAACAAAACCTAAGTGATGAAGTTTAGTTAAATTTAGAACACTATTTAAGGGCCTCGGAGCAATATTCTGTTTATTCATAAAATATTCTCTTGTCGAAACATCTCGAACTTCATTATTAAATCCACTAAGCGAGAATATTTTTCTAGTAATAGTAGCCCAGCTTACCGGATCCCCCGAGTTGCTGACGTTATAGGTTCCATACTTTACGGATCTAGTTAATAGATAGTCAATGGCTCTAACAAGTTCGCTAGTAAAAGTTAATCTCCCGACCTGGTCTGACACTACTGAGGGATTGACACCTTTTTGGGCGAGATCAAACATCGTGCGTACAAAATTTGAACCATCTCCAATTACCCAGCTAGTGCGAATAAGATAAAACTTAGGCAAGGTTCTTACAATAAGATCCCCGGCAGCTTTTGAGGCTCCATACACACTTAAAGGACTAAAGAGTTCATCTTCAGGGTGATTATCTTTAGTTCCATCAAAAACATAGTCGGAAGAGATATGAACAAGAGTTAAGTCATTTTTTAGACAGGCATTAACCAAATTTGAGACCCCTGCAGCGTTAATCGACCAAGCTTTAATACGTCCTTCGGAACTTTCGGCATCATCAACCTTTGTGTAGGCAGCTGCATTAATAACTATTTCTATATTTGAGTAGTCAAAGTCTAGAACAGATTTTTGGTTGGCAATATCTAAAGTGACTGCATCTACGGCTTTGGCGCCAGGATAATGTTTAACAAGTTGTTTCCCGAGTTGTCCATTCTTACCAATAATTAATATTTTAGATTGATCCATAGTTTAATTCAGAGGTTTTATTTCTTTTAGGGTGGGGTGTTGTTTATCTCTATCAGATAATATGGCTTTATCGAGAGGAATTGGCCATTCAATATTTAAGTCTGGATCGTTTAAATTAACGAAACAATATTGATCATAGTTGTCTGGTTTCCAATGAGAATTAACACTATAAAGATAATAAGTGTTTGGCGTAAGCGTTTGAAACGAGTTAGCTACTCCTTTTGGAAGAAAAACGGTTTTACTCGAATCTATATTTACCGTAACCACTTTTCCAAAAGATGGTCCTTCCCGCAGATCAACATAAGCAGCAAAAACTTCTCCGCTTACTACAGATATATATTTATCCCAAGGCTCAGCATGTAAACCTCTAGTAACACCAATTTCTTTATTATACGAAACGCTATTTTGTACAACCGTAAAAGAATCTGGCAGACCAGCCTTCACTAATTTTTCTTTTTGATATTTTTCTTGAAAATATCCTCGTTGATCTTCAATTTTTGATACATTAAATACTAAAAGTCCCGGTATTGCCGTCTTATATGATGTTATTTCTGTTGTAGCCGTCATATTATCTTCCAATTTTAGAGTATTTAATTTCGGTTTTGTCTTTTAATGGCTGCCACCAGTCTCGATTATTTTTATACCAATAAATAGTATTTTTCAATCCTTCCTCGAAGTTGGTATATTTAGGTTTCCAGCCCAATTCTTCGCGTAGTTTTGAGGAATCAATGGCATATCGTAAGTCATGTCCTGGGCGGTCTGAAACTAACTCATAATAATCAGAGTCTTTATTCATAAGTTTTAAGATTAACTCAATAACTTGTTTATTGTTTTTTTCGCCATCTGCTCCAATTAAGTATGTTTCTCCAATAACGCCTTTTTCTAAAATTTTTAATACGGCCGAAGAATGATCTTCGGTGTGAATCCAGTCACGAATATTTTGACCGTTGCCATATAATTTTGGCTTTCGTCCTTCTAGAATTTCAGTAATCTGACGAGGTATAAATTTCTCAACATGCTGAAAGGGACCATAGTTATTGGAACAATTACTAATTGTTGCTTGAATCTTAAAACTTCTAATCCAGGCCCTAACGAGAAGATCTGAACTAGCCTTGGTGCTGGAGTAGGGACTAGATGGATTATATGGAGTGTCGGGAGTAAACTTAGCAGGATCATCTAATTTAAGATCTCCATAAACTTCATCGGTTGAAATATGATGAAGTCGCTTATTATATTTCTTGACAGCCTCAAGAATCCGATAAGTCCCAATAATATTTGTTTCAACAAAAGGCCAGGGAGACAAAAGAGAATTATCGTTATGTGATTCAGCAGCAAAATGAACAACTAGATCATTTTTAGCAATTTGTTCATCTATCGTATTTTGATCACAAATATCAGCATGAACAAATTTAATTTGATCTTTAATTAATTCGAGATTTTTAAGATTTCCGGCATAGGTTAATTTATCGTAGACGGTGACGTCCCAGTCAGGCCGATGCTTTACTAAATAGTGCGTAAAATTGGATCCAATAAATCCAGCTCCCCCAGTAATAAGAATCTTCATACCTAACAAGTATAACAATTAATTCGAGCTTTTTATTTAAAATATATAGTTTATTAATGTAAAATTTTGAAAGATGCACTAAAAAAAGAAGGAAGGCAATGAAAAAATTAATAGCATTTGATTTAGATGGAACTTTAGCGCCAAGTAAATCCTTGCTACCGAATCAAATAGGATTACTTTTGAACCAACTATTAGATCATTTTCAGGTTTGTATTATATCTGGAGGAAAGTACGATATTTTTGTCGAAAACGTTCTTACAAATAAAGAATTAGATAAAAATAAGTTTAAAAATCTCCATTTAATGCCAACCTGTGGCACAAGGTATTATGTTTATGAAAATAATAAGTGGATCAAAGTATATTCTGAAGACTTTTCAAAGTCCGAGAAAAAACAAATCATAGAAGCTCTTCAAAAAGGATTTGAAGAATCTGGTTATAAAGAAATCGAAACATACGGAGAATTAATTGAAGATCGAGAAAGCCAAATAACACTGTCTACCTTAGGACAAGACATTATAAGACTTTTGGGAAAAAAAGGACTTCAGATTAAAGAAGATTGGGATCCAAACGACCATAAAAAGAGAATTATATGTGACCTTGTTCAACCTCTAATTCCCGAATTTGAAGTGAAGGTTGGAGGATTAACATCTATTGACGTAACTAAACCCGGCATCGATAAAGCATATGGCATGAAAAAAATCATGGAGCATTTAAATATTAAGAAGGAAGACATTTTGTTTATAGGGGATCATCTACAAGAAGGCGGCAACGATTACCCGGTAAAAGCATTTGGTATAGATAGTTTGGAAATAAGTTCGTGGCAAGAAACAGCCGTAGCAATTCAAACTATTTTATATATTATTAAATAAATTTACTCAACAGTTACAGATTTCGCTAGATTTCTAGGCTTATCTATATTCTTGCTAAGTTCATGAGCCATATAATACGCAAAGAGCTGTAGAACAACTCCAATTAATTGAGTACTAGTCTGTTCGAGGGTTTTGGGGATATAGATAACATCATCAACTAGCTTTTTAAGCTTTTTATTGCCGATAGTAGCGACAGCTAAAACAGGGCCTCCTCTCGCTTTAATTTCTTCAATGTTAGAAATTGTCTTTTCTAGGAGCGGACCATCAGTTGCTATAGCGAAAGTTGGGAACTTCGAATCAATAAGTGCCAAGGGTCCATGCTTCATTTCTCCAGCAGCAAATCCTTCGGCATGAATATAGGATATCTCTTTAAGTTTTAATGCTCCCTCTAAGGCGGCAGGATAGTTATATCCTCTTCCTATGTACAGGAAGTTAGAATAATCTTTATATCTTTTAGCCAGTTCTTTTATTTGATTTTCTAGGTTTAATACAGTTTTAATTTTTTGGGGCAAAGCTTGAAGTTCGCTTAAAATTTTTCTTGAAATTTTATCTGGTGATTTTTTTAATCTTAATGCGACCAGGGTTAATATTGTTACCTGAGAAATAAAGGCTTTGGTGCTAGCTACTGATTTTTCGGTGCCAGCATGACAATAAACCCCAGCATCGGTTAAGCGAGCGACACTACTGCCTATTGAATTAACTATTCCTAGTTCCAAAACTCCATAATCCTTAACCTTATTTAAGGCGGCTATAGTATCAGCCGTTTCGCCCGATTGAGAAATGGCAATAACACAGGCACTTCTAGATATTGGTTCTTTTTTATACTTAAACTCACTTGCCAGAACTACCTCCACCGGTATATTAGCCAGTTCTTCTATTAAATATTCTCCAACAAGTCCAGCATAATAAGATGTTCCACAAGCAACTATAATGATGCGATCAATATGTTCTAGTTCTTTGATGACGGAATCAAGACCTCCTAGTTTGACGTTTCCTTGTTTAGGATTAATTCTTCCTGTAACGGCGAGTTTAATCGTTTCGGGTGTGTCATGAATTTCTTTTAACATATAATCTGGGAAATTACCTAGATCATTACCTGTTTTTTCATTTTCAAGAAGCTCAATTTTAGGAGGATTAGAGTCTTTATCTTTCAAATTAATGATCTTTAACTTACTTAGACTTACCTCAGCCAAGTCATAATCATTTAGAAAGGTTGCTTTTGAGGTATGTTCCAAAACTACATTTTTGTCCGATCCAGTAATATAACCATTCTTCATAATACCTATTACTAGTGGACTTCCAAGTCGTGCTAAATAAAGCTTTTGGGGCGTGAGGGTTGAGATAATTTCAAGAGCGTAGGTTCCAACTAAGTCATTAAGGGCTAGTTTTATTGATTCTAAGATGTTGTTTGTTTTTGAGTAGTAATAATCAATTAAGTGGGGGATTACTTCGCTGTCTGTTTCAGAAATAAAATTATAGCCTTGATCAATAAGTCTATTTTTAATCTCCTGATAATTTTCAATGATTCCATTATGAACAACATAAATTGTTCGATCTGAATTAAAGTGGGGATGAGCATTAACTATTGATGGTTTACCGTGAGTAGCCCAACGAGTGTGTCCGATAATTAAATTAGAATTAGGTTTATCTTTTTGAACAATTTTCTTAAGATTTTTAACTTCACCTACTTCTTTATAGACATTTGATTTAGGATCGTTAATGAAGGCAATTCCGGCCGAATCGTAACCCCTATATTCTAGTTCTTCCAAGCCATCTAATACGAGGTTTATTCCATTGTCTTTGCCAATATATCCGACAATTCCACACATTAGCAGTTCCTTTTTTTAGAGCTATGATTTAATACCTTACACATTATTTATAGTAGGTTCAATAAACTTCTTAATATTCTTCTTGAATACATCGATTGAATAAACTTCTGCTGACTCACTAATCTTTAAATAGTTAAATTTTTTATTTAGTACTAATTCCATGGCTTTAGTTAAGCTTGCTGTAGTTTGACGATTAAAGAATATTCCATTTTTACCATCTTTTATATAATCTAAAGCCCCACCTTTTTGATAAGCAATAACTGGTGTGCCAGCAGACAAAGCCTCAACTGCCACAATACCAAAATCATCAACATTAGGAAAAATAAAACCAAGAGCAGACTTAAAGTGGTCAACAATTGTTATGTCATTGACCGACGTTAAAAAGGTGATTGTTCTGCCGGCTAATTTTTCTAATTTTCGATGATCGGGTCCATTACCTATTACTATCAGCGGTACTTTTAATTGATTGGCCGCCTCAATCGCTAGATCAAATCTTTTATACGGGGTTTGTCTTCCAGCGATCACAAATCCATGTCGTGAAACTTCTTGATTAGCCTTTAATCTAAAGCGATTAGTATCAACTGGTGGGTGAATGACCGTTGCATCTCGTTTATAATATTTTTTAATCATTTCTTTGGTGTGATTTGAGTTTGTTAGAATATAGTCGGGTCGTTTGGCGGCGTGCTTATCCCAAGTTTTAAGTGGGCCATCGAGTAGCCTTAGTCCAATCCGCGCTAGCCAATTGAAACCAAAAGGGAATCCTGGGTTCTTAAGATAATCTTTAGAGCGTGACCAATAATAGTGAGTTGGAGCATGGCAATAACAGATATGAATAGTGTTCGGACCGGTTTTAACACCTTTAGCTTCAGCCCCGCTACTACTAATAACTAGATCATATTCGCTTAAATCTAATCGGCTAAAAGAGTATGCCCTCAATAACGGAAGAAATTTCTTAAAACGTTTTGGTAACTTCTGAAGCCAAGTTGTTCGAACATCAGCATCGTTAAACCAATTAATTTTAGCTGGATTATATTGTGATGTATAGATTGGTGCTTTGGGATAAATTTGATGAAGTGCCAATACAACCCGTTCCGCACCCCCAATTCCAGTTAGCCAATCACAAACAATAGCTACCTTCATTAGTTAGCTCCTTTATGAAAAAGTACCACCCAAGCTGTCTTGGCTAATATAATAAGGTCTCCTAAAAAAGTCCAATTTTGAACATAATATAAGTCTAGTTTACGTCTTTCTTTAAATGATATATCGCGTCTTCCAGAAATCTGAGCCAATCCAGTTAAACCCGATTTAACTGAGAGGATTAGACTTTTCTTGTCATATTGGTCTAGCTCAAACTTATCAAGAGCCCTTGGTCCAACTAGACTAATATCTCCTTTAATAACGTTTAAGATTTGAGGCAACTCATCCAAACTTGAACGCCTTAAGAAGTTGCCCCAGCTCGATATTCTAGGATCATTTTGAAGTTGATCCCCATTTTCTCGATAAATCTTAATAAGGTCGAGTCGACCCATTTTCTTAAAACCTTCCTCGGGGGTCATGTTGGAGTAAGCTGGTTTTATGCTTCTAAATTTATAGATTTTAACTGTTTCTCCAAATCTCGATAGGCGATCAGCGCTATAAAAAATTGGTCCAAAGGGATCATTAAGTTTTTGAATTATTGCAATTAGGATCATAAAGGGAATTGCAATTATCATTAAAATCGTTCCAAGCAATATATCCATTGTTCTTTTGGCAACCCTTCCCCAGCCAACTAGCGCGGTTTGGTGAACAGCAATAACAGGGATCGAGTTAAATAAATCTACCGTTATGTTACCAATAAATAGGTCGCTGTTACCCGGAACAAAACGATAGGCAATATGATTGGTTTGAGCGTAGTTTAAAATTTGATCGTTCTTAGCCGAGCTAGCATATAGTTCGGTTTGTATGATAGTGTGAAATTGATCCCGAGAGAGTTCTTTTGTGGCACTTTCAAAATTGGTAAAAAGCTTTATTTTTTTAAGACCTAATATTGGGATTCCTTTTTCTCCGACAATACCAATAACTTGATAGCCAGTGATTTTAGTATTGGATAAACCATTAATCAATATACTGGCGGTTCGATTGTCTCCAATAATTAAAACCTTATTAATACCAATTTTTTTTCTAAATAAAGATCTTTGAATAAAACGAGCCATATTACGAAATATTAAGACGGTAATAACACTTAAGATAAATCCATAAACAACTACTAATCGTGCTGGGAAGATGTGAACGTTGAGCATGTAGCTATAACTAATAGCAAACAAAATTCCAATAAAAGAACCAACGACAACTCGACCTAATTCACTAAATCGATTCTGATAATATCTCTCACTATATAGTCCTAGAATAGCAAAAACAATTAACCAAAAAGGAAGTAACAAAAACAGAAAGCCTAAATAGGTTATAGCGTAGACATGCTCTGAAAAGGGATGATGATTAATTGAAACGCGTAAGATATATGCTAACGACAGTCCGAAGATAATCATTAAACTATCCCCAACCAAAAGCCAGATATTATAAACAATAGATGTATTATTACGCATATTTTATTAGGGATATACTTCTAGTTTTTATCCTCAGTTCTTATTATAGTTGGATTTTAGCAATAGTTGAAACTTTAATCATTTAAATAACCCAGAAATTCTATCCCCAGAACTTAAACAGAAAGATGATTTTATTATTGATTCTAAAAAAGTTAAAATAATCATATGTTTAAAACGAAAGCCATTAAATTCGCTTCATGTTTAATTCTAATTATACTAGCTTTAATTCCTTTTCAGGGATTTTTACCGGTCTACCTCAACAGCATCGTTGGTCACTATACTTTACTCCGTCTCTGGGCCGAGTTTTTGCTTGTTGTTATTTTAATAATCGCTGGATACATCTTTTTCTCCGATTCAAAAGTTCGCAAACAAATTTATAACTCAAAATTAATTTGGTTCATTAAAGCTTTTCTTGTGGTTCAGCTTATTTGGGGTATAGTAGCTTATTTTAATCATGATCTTAGCAAGAAAGCTCTGGCATATGGCCTTTTACTAGATTGTCGCTACCTAATATTCTTTGTGGTAGTTTGGATAATTGCCTTAAAAAACAAGACCTTGCTCAAGAAAGTTCCCAAAACTATTATTTATTCAGCCTTAGTTGTAGTTGGTTTTGGTTTACTTCAAATCTTTGTCTTACCTCATAATTTCTTAAGTCATTTTGGATATGGCCCAAAAACAATTATGCCCTATCAGACAATTAATTCTAACTCTAAGTATGTTCGTATTTTATCTACTCTAAGAGGTTCAAATCCATTAGGGGCATATCTGATAATACCCTTAACTATGCTGAGTGCTTATTTTCTACAAAAAAAAGGCAAACTTAAATCAGCCCTCATGATAGTTCTAACTTTGACGGTGCTTGTTTTTAGTTTCTCGAGAAGTGCCTGGATTGGAGCATTAGTTGCTATGTTGATCGTCTGTTTTTATTCAATTCGATCTAAAAAAATTCGGACTAATTTAACATTTCTGTTAATCGCCGTCTTAATAATTGGCTCGCTTGGAGTATATGCCCTGAGGAATAATCATAAAGTTCAAAATTTAATATTTCACACTCAAAGTCATTCGTCAGCCAAGATTAGTTCTGATCAAGCCCATGAGAGTGCAGTTATTATTGGCATTAAAGAAGTATTGAAAGATCCAGTAGGGAAAGGACCAGGAAGTGCCGGTCCAGCTTCGGTCTACAATAATCATCCGGCTCGTATTGCCGAGGATTATTACGTTCAAATTGCTCAAGAATCAGGCTTTATAGGATTAGCTTTATATTTAATTATTATTGGACTTATTGGCTATCACTTCTGGCGGGAACGTCACAACACTCTAGGTTTGATATTATTTGCAAGCCTAGTTGGAATATCTCTTGTAAATGTCTTTTTGTTTGCATGGTCAGATGATACTTTGTCCTATTTGTGGTGGGGGTTAGCAGGAATAGGCTATGGCGCTTTAGAGACTAATTCAGCACTAGAGTCGAACAGTAAGCAGTAATAAATTTAGACGGCTTGATTTATTGCTTTTTATCGCATATCATGGCATTAATGAGTGAATACATTGAGGATCAACCTGGATCTAGAGATAGCATAGATGAAACTATTGAAGATTATTATTGTTCTCAAACAGCGTTTTTTGAAGTTGTTGATCAATATGCATCGATACCAACAGCCAAAAAGCTCGTAGAAGTTAAAAAAAGAGCCTCTGAATTATTGACTACATTTGATAAAACCGTTTGCTCTATACTTGAGGATCAAGAATCGTCTCCAGATGAACGTGCAATGATGCTTAATACTGTCTTTTTAAATAGCGAAAAGGCTCGAATTGAACATTTTAATAATCTGATGGATTCTGAAGATGATTTCAGTGCTCTAGAATATGACTCCGATAGTTTTATTATAAGTGTTAGCCAAAAAATTGAATTAGGTGAAAACGAGGCAGTGAGAAACGTTTTGGTAGTTAATTATATGAAATGCGCTAGTACCGATTTGGATTATCTACAGGAGCTAATTAATCAAAGTAGACAATCTAAATTTATTAGATTGAGTCAAGTTGTAGGCAATTATGCTCTTGACGTCTCAAAGATTGGACTTGGCGTAGGAATAGGTGTTCTTGTTTTTAATTATCTAAAAGGCAAAAAAGTTTCTTAAATTATAAAAGCTCGTATAATTAAAGTATGGACGATTCAAAAAATAAATCCGAAATAGTTCGTCCAACTAAAAAACAACAAGAACTACTTCAATTTATTGAAAGTTTTATAGCTCAACATGGCTATAGTCCTAGTTACCGAGAAATAATGAAAGGCCTTAATTATAATTCTGTTGCTACGGTCGCACTACATGTTAATAATCTTCTAAAAAGAGGACATCTTAAAAAGCGAGATTATTCGGCACGATCCTTAGAGGTCGTAAATTCTAAGCTTAATTCAGGTAGTTTGCCTACTAATTTAATCGCTCCTTCGGAAGAGAAGTGGTTAATTGATAAAATTGAGTTTGCTTTTAGACAAATTGAAGAACTTGGAGGAGACCTTAAACATACTTCATTAGATCATCTTTATGTCTTAGTGGGTTCTTTACGAGTTTTGGGCATTGAAGGAGCTGCTCAAAGTTTTATTCCGCGCCTGAGTGAACTGAAAAAAAGACAATCAGAGGCTCTTTAACTAATCGTCTGAAGTTAAAAATACTATATCCAAATCCTTATAGACAAATTACAATTAAGATACTTTAAAAAAATAAAAGCTGGAAGTTAGGTGCGAATCCTACACTGTGCCGCAACGGTAAAACTATTCATTTAGTGAAGTCCGATACAGCAAAAGGTATATTATGTTAGCCGAGCAGCTAGAAAGTTATTGTCCTGAAACAGTTTCGTCCACTTCTTGGACAAATTTAAGTAGCATCTATCCGTTTAAGGAGCTTGAACAGTTCCTCCAAAAACAAGCTGAAGCTATTTTGGAATCAAATTATCAGGAATTAATGTCTGGTAATTTTGATAATATACCGTTGCCGGTCGATGTTTTGTCGGGAGCAAAAGAGTCTGATGAAGATTCTTCATTAAACTCAAACTTAGTTTCTGAAGCTCTCTACAACAATTCAGCTCGACTTATAGCGGAAACAATGCGTCGTAAAAGTTGGGAATATTATCCTCCAGTCCATGAAACTTATGATCCTGCAAGTGAGGACTTAAAGGTTGCTGGACATTCTATGAATGAGCATCTTCAAAACGGGATAAGTCCACTTGCTCATCCTGAAGAACAAGCTATCCGCATGCAAGAATATGTCGATCATCACATTAACCTATCAATCTTAAGAGATTATCCAGATCAAGAGGTTACTTTAATTACAATTAAAGAGTGTCCGGACTATATTCTAGAATCTTATCGCCAAACACCTTCAAAAAAGCACCAATATGGAGGATATGTCCCTGAAATAGAAAAAATAGTAATTGAACGAACGGTATTAAGAAACGGGGTAGCAAAAGTAGATCATGTTGCCCTACCAGGAACATATATTGGCCATGATTTAATAGTTAATTATCTACAAGCTAAACAATGTTTAGATCTAAACACTTATCCATCTAAACTCGAACTTCGCTCGATGCGTTTTATGAGAGAGGGAAAACCAATTGATCTATTTGATATGGTAGCCGAACTAGATCAATTAGCTACCCAAAAGGTTCAAAAAGAGATCTTTATTGGGGAGCTTCTAGTTGACGCAGCAATTAAGGATTATGATCGAATCGAACAAATTGCACGGGATCGACAATCGAGCTACCATCAATTGACCTCACAGGTTAGTAGCTATATTCTCGATCTCTATCAAAAGGGAACCGATAAAAGGCTAGCCGAGACTAAGCTAAGTAATTATTTAAAGAAACTTTTATATCAAGTTGCATCCAAGGAACCAGAGTTAGCTGAAGTAATTTTTGATGCCCAAACAGCTCATTTAATACAAACAGCTCATATTTTAGCTGAAAGTGGCTTCAAGGAAGAATCTAGCAAGCTTCTTGAAGTTGCATATGATCAAGCTCCGTCGACCGACTATTGCGGGGCTGGATCATGCGACCTAGTGGCTGTTCCTAAAAACTCAAAAGAAGAAAAAGAAGCTCGTAAGAATGGTCTCAATGGAGAATTAGTAAAAGATACGGTACGAACCTGTCCGAAATGTAAAACAAAGCGAAAGACAGTTGTATATGACCTAAAGACTGCCGCAAAGTTTTGTACGAATTGCGGGGCTAAAGAAAATTAACTAAATCTAAGCTAATGTTAAGACTAATGGTGTAGCATGAGTCTTATGAAACTTAAACAACCATTTAAGAAGAAATCAACACCAAGAATAGCATTTTTCTCTGGAACTTTTGATCCAATCCATCTTGGCCATATTACATTTGCTCTAGAGACTCTTCATAAGTACCAGCTTGATGAAATCTATTTTATGCCAGAACGATCTCCTCTAAATAAGATTGTTGACGAGCATTATGCTTATCGCGTAGGAATGATCAAGGAAGCCATAAAACCATATCCTAACTTAAAGCTACTCGATTTAAACGATAAAAATTTTACAGTTCACAAAACCCTACCTAAACTCATTAATCAATTTCCAAAGGCAGAACTTAGTTTTATGTTTGGATCAGATAAAGTGCCCAGTATGACGAAGTGGCCCAATTTTTCGACGTTTCTCAAACGAGCAGATTTGATAATCGGACTTCGAAATAAAGATTGCAAATCCGACATTGAGCAGTACTTTATTGATTACCCAAAATCCAAACTTAAATATGTTGAAAGCTTTGCTCCCAACCTAAGCTCATCCATGATTCGAGATTTGCTATATAACAATGTTCGTCCACAAGGTGTTCTGCCGAGTGTCTTTAAATATATTCGACACCATTGGCTTTATGTATCTATTAATTAGTGAGTAGAAGTTTGAGCTTTGCTTTGAACGGTTGATCCAGACGAAGATACCTTAACTTTAGAATTTGTTTTAGCAGCAATTGCGGCGTTGATAACAGTTTCAAAGGCAGACACTGAATCGGCAATCTGAACTTGTTTACCGTCAATAATAAAGGTTGGGGTGGCGTCGATGCCGAGAGCATTTCCAGCGTTTTGATCAGCCAAAATGAGGTTGTTAACCCGGTTGGAGTTATAGAGCTTATTAAATTGCGCTACGTTTAATCCCAAGCTTTGAGCATCTTGGTCAAAGACCGATAATGGATTAGATGCTCCAATCCAGGTTGCGTAAGCTCCGTTTGAATTATAGTATTCCTGATTTTGGGTATAGAGTAAATCGTGCATTTGCCAGAATTTACCCATCAATCCAGCGGCTTCGGCTGCACGTGCTCCAGCGTAGGCATTAGGATGAATACTGGTAAGGGGGAAGTTGCGGAATTGGAAATAAATTTGGTTATTATAGATAGCTTGTACTTGTTTGATGGTTGAGTAGTATTCGCCACAATAAGGACATTGATAGTCGCCATACTCGACAAGCGTCACTCCTGATTGACCTTTACCAATAATATGTTCAGTTGGTTTAAGGTTGCTGCTAGTAGTGCCATTTTTGCCAGTTAAAGTAAATATTCCAACTAAAACTACTACTATGACAACTACGATAATCCAAAAGTTTCTAGACATTTTCTTCCTCTTTAATACTACTAATTATACTATAATTAAAGCCAATACAAGTATTAAAATATCTAAAACAGACTATAATATAAGGATGCTTAGTTTTATTCTTGGAATTATATTTTTAATTTTAACATTAGTTATTATTGAACTTGAAAAATCTTATCATAAACTTCCATTGAGTGAACTTCGCTATCGGGCTCGTCACGGTGACAAATTAGCAGAACATATTTATCACGCTAGTTCATTTGGATCTAGTCTTGATCTTTTAATCTGGTTTTTAATGGTGGTTTTTGCTAGTTTGAGCTTATTTTTGTTTGATCAAGTTGCTCCTCTTTGGCTAGATTTTATTACTTTGGCTATTTTTATTTTTGTTGCGTTTATCTATTGGCCTAAAAAGAATTTTTCAAAATTATCGCACTTTATTACAACTTACTTTTCTCCACCATTAATTTGGATATTGGATCTAATTCATCCTCTTGGTACAAAGTTAAACTTAAAACTTAGTCAAAATGAACTTAATCAAATCTATAGTCTAAATGACCTAGAAGGTCTTTTGGTAAAACTTAAAAAAAATCCTGAGGTTCGAATTCAGACGGGAGATCTTGATCTACTTTTAAATCAGTTAAAACTTATTTCGAGTCCAATTTCAAAACTAGCGTTACCGTGGTCAAAAATCAAAACTGTTAATATCGAGGAACGTCTTGGACCAATTGTTTTAGACGAGTTACATCATGCTAATCAAGCAGTTATCCCTGTTATTAAAGAAGATGAGGATAAAATATGCGGAGTGCTTGATCTTCATAACCTTAATCTTGGGCAATCTGATCTAGTCCAAGATCATCTTCAAAAAGAACTTTTCTATATTAAAGAAAACGATACAGCAAGTAGCGCATTAGGTGCTTTTTTAATAACAAATTCAACTTATCTAATCGTGGTTGACGATCAGGGAAATTATAGCGGACTGCTAGTGTTAAGCGATATTATTAAACTATTGGCCGGCAACCAAAAAACTAAGCCGTTGACTGATTATATAAGTCCTCCATTAAGTAGGTCTGCTGTAGCTCTTGATGTTGACAATACGAACCAGTAAATCAAAAACCCCCTATATTTAGCATTTTAATTAAAAGATGTTAAAATATCCCTATTAAAGGCTGAAATGAATAGTATAAAAAGAACATTTAGTATTGATGCAGTTCAAAAAATTGGACTAGCAGTTATGGTTGAAGGATGGGTCCAAAACCGTCGTGATCATGGAGGATTAATTTTTATTGATCTTAGAGATCATACCGGAATAATTCAACTTGTAATCAACCCCGATCAAGCTGAATCATTTAAACTTGCTGAACACATTAGAGACGAATATGTCTTGAGAGTCGTTGGAGATATCCAAAGTCGAGCCAAAGATTTAATTAATCCGAAGCTTGCAACCGGTAAAATTGAATTAAGAGTTAAGGAACTAGTAGTACTCAACAAATCGGAGCCTTTGCCTTTAAGCTTATTTGGAGAAATAAACTCCTCTGAAGAACAGCGTTTTAAATATCGCTATTTAGACCTCAGGACTAGTGACTCTCAAATGATCTTAAAAAAAAGGTCAGAGTTATATAAAATAATGCGTCGCTATATGGATAAGAATGATTTCACGGAAGTAACAACTCCTATTTTGGCTAATTCAAGTCCAGAAGGTGCTCGTGATTTCTTGGTGCCATCGCGAGTTCATCCAGGTAAATTTTATGCCTTACCTCAATCACCCCAACAGTTTAAACAACTTTTAATGGTTGGTGGACTACATCGTTATTATCAAATAGCAACTTGTTTTAGAGATGAAGATCCTAGGGCCGATCGACTTTATGGAGATTTTTATCACTTGGATTTAGAAATGTCTTTTGTTGAAGATGGAGAAGAGGTTCGATCAACAATGGAACCATTAATTGTTGACTTGGTAACTAATTTTGCTCATAAAAAACTTCACAGTAAAGTTATTCCACGCATTAAATATAACGAAGCCCTCGATTTGTATGGAACGGATAAGCCAGATTTAAGATTTGGATTAGAATTAATGGATGTTTCCGAAGTGTTTACAACAACTGATTTTTCAATTTTTAAAAATGTCTTAAACGATGGGGGGATTATCAAAGCAATTAAGGCCCCCAAAGGAGCTTTATTAAGCCGTTCTCAAATCGACCAATTAACACAGTTGGCTATTAGCGAAGGAGCCAAGGGTTTAGCCTATATTCAGTACAAGGATCAAGAACTTAAATCACCAATATTAAAATTCTTATCAACTCAAGAACAAAAAGACCTTATAAATCAAGTCAAACTTAAGGACGGCGATATTGTTTTCTTTGGTGCGGGCACGCGGAAGGATGTGAATAAAGTGTTGGGAGTCATTCGAAATGCTTTGGCTGATGAATTAAAGCTTAAAGATGATCAGGTTGTCTCGTTGGCTTGGATTGTCGACTTTCCGCTTTATGAATGGGATGACACTAATAATCGTTTAGACTTTGGGCATAATCCATTTTCGATGCCAAAAGGTGGCATAGAGGCACTTTCGGCTGAAGACAAATTGGACATTCTGGCAGATCAATATGATATGGTTATGAATGGATACGAAATATGTTCTGGAGCTGTTCGTAATCATCACCCTGAGATCATGTACAAAGTTTTTGAAGCTATTGGATATCAAAAAGAGTATGTGGATCAAAAATTTGGGGCCATGGTTAATGCTTTTAAATACGGAGCTCCTCCTCATGCCGGTTGTGCCTTTGGTATTGATCGGATCTTTATGGTCTTAATAAATAAATCAAATATTAGAGAAGTTGTTGCTTTTCCTAAAAACGGCTCAGGAGTTGATTTAATGATGAACTCTCCCAGCGATGTTGCAAACGATCAGCTTCGAGAATTAAACATCAAGCGAGTTTTGTAAAGATTGCCACAAATAATATGAAGCAATGGAACGGTAGGGATCCCATAGTTTCTGGATCTGCTTTATTTTTGAGTAGCTAGGATTTTGATAGTTTATTGCAAGCGCTTTTTTAATGCCTAGATCATCCTCAGGAAATACGTTAATCCTACCTAAACCAAAGATCATAAAAATGTGCGCTGTCCAGTTACCAATTCCCCAGAGCTTAGTTAAAGCTTTAATTACTTCAGAGTCGGTCATATTAGGAAATTGACTAAAATTAAGAGTTTCGGTCTGGAGAGCTTCAGATAATTCTCGAATAGTTCTAATTTTCGCCGTAGATAAGCCAATGTTCTCTAGATTAAAATCAAGCATAGCGTTAGGACTTAAATTAAAACCAAAGAGAGTGTTAAACTTTGTGATTAGACTTTGAGCAGCTTTTAGGCTTAATTGTTGCGAGATAATCGTTTTAACCAGAAATTCAAATTCATTAAGAGGTTTTTGTAACTTAGGTCTCGGGTATCCTAGAATTAGTTTGTTCATTGAAGAATCTGTCCGAGAAAGATGACTCAGCGCATCTTCAATGAGCTGATTATCAAACATTTTAATATTCTAAGCTATTTATTAGGAATTTAGTATTACAATATAATCATGGACAATCTAAATCAGAAGTTCAAAGTCCATTCATTTGAAGAAGGGGCCAACCGAAACTATCAAGAGCCTCCTCTGAAAGACTTTAGTTATACGAAAGTTCCTCCTCCTAGGAAATCGGGCAATAATTATCGCCCATTAATAATAGCTATTATTGCCATAATTATAATCGGGATAGGGTCACTATGGTTAGGTTCATCTTCTAAAGATAAAGCTCATGCTAGCCCCACAAAACCAGTAGCAGCCGTTAAAAAGCAGACTCAGAATTTATCGAGTGCGCCTTCTGGAAACTTAACTACTTATTCTTCTAATAATTTTAATCTTGGAGTAACGTATCCTAGCAACTGGGTGATTAGCGATACGCCAGCTACAATGAGTATAACTTCTCCCATAACGAAAATTGTAAATGAGTACAATAAGGTCGTCGAGGGAAAGATAATTATAAATGTTAATCCTCAAGGACAACTTCCAACTCAGTTTGGCTCTAGCCCTGCCACAGCAGTATTAAATTCTCAGTTAATAAGCTACAGTGCCCCAACCCCTGCCCAAGATGCTCAAACTTATTTAAGTTTTGCCCAATATAGCTCCAGTAATATAATCGGATCTTTGAATGGGATCTATGTAACAGGCAATTTTGGCTACCTTAAAGGCCAAAGTATTCCCCAAAGCGATATTCAAAGCGTAAGTCCACTTGTCAGCGTTAGCTTTGAGCAATGTAGTAACCTAAAGTGTTCAAGCTTGTCTAATTTAACGATTTCCGCCACAGATTGGTCGAGCAGCAGTTTTGCTAATCCGATAATCGCTATTATAAAATCTTTTCAATTTTCTTAAAAAAGCTCTTGTTTTTAATTCGCTTTGAGAGTAAAACAAACAATAGGCGATCAAATAAAAGATTAAAAATAAATGCGTACCACCATAATAATCCACAAAATGCTCCACATTGTCTTGCTCCATATTTTTGTTCATTAAGCAAATAGTATAATTCTGTTTATTGCTTATGCTATGCTATTTCTATGAGTTTTATGAAAAAGAAATCTCAGCCGACTGATCCTCAGCAAGAGCTTGAGAAAAAAGTTGATGAGATGATGTATCTCGACTCTACTTCTTCAAACAAAGAAGAACATTCTGATTCATCAATTAAGACCCTAAAAATAGATGAAGATCAATTAAATTTGGAGCCTGAATCAGAAACTAAATCCGATCCATTGCCATCCACAACAAATGAAGAACCCAAACCAATGTTAGCTAATGTAAGCGCTGATACTGATTCTGAACTTTCTAAGGAACCCAGTGCTGAAGTCATAGAAGCCCCTGAACCAGACTTTAAAGTTAACGATTTACCACCTAAGGAGCTTAGCATTAGTCAGATCGAATCAATCACTAAAGATAATCTAGATGATAAATTAATCGACCAAGCTATTGACGATATCGTAGCCAAAGAAAGTGATACTGTTTTAGAAAGTGAAGATAACCTCAGTTTAGGTGAAGTTCAAGTAGCTCCATCGAAAAACTTTTCTTTTATAAAGATATTGAAGAGTAAATGGACTTATTTAATAATACTAGTAATTATTGGAGTCGCGTTAGGCCTGCCTTCAACACGTTATACCTTACTGGGGTTATTTATTAAAAATAAGGCTCAGATAATGTTAACAGATAGCGTTTTAGGTAGTCCGATCAGTAATGCTACACTTAATATCGATCATCAAAGCTTTCAATCGAATCAAGCTGGAGATTTTAGTTTTAAATTACCGCTGGGAATTTATAGTTATTCAATTAGCAAAGCCTATTACGAGACATATTACTCAAAACTAACGCTCGGATATGGAGCGAATCAGTTTAATCTTAAGCTTGTTGCTAATGGTCGAACAGTAACCCTAAAAGTTATTAATAAAATAACCAATACTCCGATTAGTGATGCTCAAATTTCTTACCTTAAAGAGAATTCACTAACCACAAACAATGGATTAGGTTCGATTGTTTTACCATCTAAAATTGCGAGCTATGCCCTAAATGTTTCAGCTAATGGATATAACTCACGGAGCATAAATGTTTCCTATCAAGTCAATAAGCCTGTTATAACGGTTGGGCTTATTCCGGCTGGAAAGATCTATTACCTTAATCAGAGCCAGTCACCAGTAACCCTACAGAGCGTTAATTTAGATGGATCAGACGTTCAAACCGTTTTACCAGCCTCAGTCACCAATCAAGACAGTATTACTAATCTTTATCCATCTCCCGATTGGAAGTATTTGGTATTATTGGTAACTAAGAATAATGAGAATGGTCTTTTCCTTTACAATACTCTAAATAGTCAATTAATTGAGTTTGAATCTAATGTCTCAAACTTTGTTTCAATAGGCTGGATTAATGATCAATATATTTATAGTATAACTAATAGTTTATCCAATAATTCTATAGCTGGTAACTTCCAATTAAAGAGTTACGATGCCCTAAATGCCAAGTTAAATATACTGGATCAGAGCCAAGTTAATGGAAGTGGTGGATCTTATGCCTTTCAAACTTTAACTAATTTTGTTATTGATTCTAACCAGATTTACTACTTAACTTATTGGAACCAAGTAGGTGGATATAATCTAAATAACTTAAATAATACAATCCGAGTCGTTAGTCCAGATGGCTCTAACAAAAAAGATATATATACAACTCCTGCCAATAGTTCCACCCCTCAAAACTTAGTGTTAGCTCAGCCTGATTTGCTTGATGCACAAATTATGAGCAATTCAAACAATAGCTCAACTTATTTAGAAATTAGGGGCAATACAGTATCGGCAGATTCATCGTTAAACACGTCTATTTTTAATCAAAATACCAATTATTATTTAGCTCCAAACAATAATCAGATTGTTTTTAATAGTACCGCTAATAATCGTTTCGTTGTAAATTATTTAAGTAATAATAATTCTTCTAAAATTCTCTCTAATATGGCTGGATACCAGGTAGTAGGATGGTACGATAATCAATATATACTTTTAAGTGAAGGCAATAATTTGTACATAGCTAGCATAGAAGGCACGAACAGTCCGTTGTTGGTGGCTTCCAACATCTCATTAAATCTTTAATTAAAAAATTTATTCCAGCCCATAAAGACTAGTTTTAGAACAAAACAAATCCAGGCGATAATAGCTGCAATCACTAACCATCCTGCCAAATCGGGAGACCAACTCGGAGATATAAAATCAAACTCATAAAGGGAGGTTGGAATAGCACCGTTATTAAGACCGTGAGTTGAGATATATTGTTCGATACATGGAACGCGGTAACGGCCCGAAAAGCCAACAGGTATTTTAGATTGACAATAATATTCAGCGTCACTATAAATCTTAGAATTACTGTTAGCACTAGAATTGTTTTGAGCTTGGACCAATCGTTGATAAGTATACTTGAGTTGAATGGGTGGATAGACAGAAGTATTTCCAGAAGTTAATGATGTGTTCATATGAGACGTAACATAGGATTGCAGGTTATTTAAGGCTCCCTGAACATTTTGTCCGCTCTTGTCAGCCTGGTAAACAGCATTACGTAGTCTAACCATCTCTTCATTATTAGCCCTTAGGGCAAAAACGGTCAGAATGGTCAAAACAAGGGCTAGAATTAAAAAGAAACGAGCTTTTAACCGTCGGATAATTTTGATTTTGCCCACAACTTTATTTACCATCATCTTTTATTATAACCTTATCTTTAAATATCGATAAGTGCTTGCTCTAATTAGAAACAACTGGGATACTTTTAATATGCATATTCATTTTCTGGCAATTGGAGGAGCGGGTATTAGCCCGTTAGCTCTAATGGCAAAACAAGCTGGGTTTTCGGTAAGCGGTTCCGATAAACAGGACTCAGAGAACATTCAATATCTTCGCCAAAAAGGCATTACAGATATTGATCTTGGGGATCAACAAGATTTTTTTAATGAAATGCATCAAAAACTACCTATTGATTGGTTAGTTTATAGTTCAGCTGTTAGTTTCGAGGACCCCGGCAATGAGGTTATAGCACAAGCTCAAAAACTTAATATCAAAACTTCCAAAAGAGACCAATTTATTAATTATCTACTCGAAGAATTGAATTTAAAAATGGTAGCTATCGCTGGGACTCATGGTAAAACAACGACTACGGCCATAATAGTGTGGGTTTTAAAGAGTTTAGGTCTAGACATTAGCTACTTATTGGCGGCAAAAGTTGACTTTGCTCCGATGGCTGAATATAACCCAAGCTCCACTCATCTTGTTTATGAGGCCGACGAATTTGATCACAACTTTCTGTCGTTTTATCCAGACTATAGCCTTATTTCAGGAATAGGTTATGATCATCATGAGATTTATCCGACCTTTGAAAGCTATAAAGAAGCCTTTAAAACATTTATCACACAAAGTAAAAATGTTTTCATTTGGGAAGAAGACTATAACTTGCTTAGTTTAAATTCTAAACTTAGAATATTAGACCAAACTAATTCCGATATCGACAAAATTAAGCTAATCGGAAAATATAATCGAAGAGACGCCTATTTAGTTATTAATGCTGTTCATCAACTATACCCAAACTATAGTTTAGCTAAATTAAATCAAGTTGTTTCACTGTTTCCAGGTTTACATCGGAGGATGGAACAAATCATCCCTAATTTATATAGTGATTATGCCCATACTCCCGAAAAAATACGGGCTGCCTTAAATGTCGCCTCTGAAATGGTGCAATCAACTGGCCAGAAAATAGTAGTTGTTTATGAGCCATTAACCAATCGCCGTCAAAAATATATTAAAGAAGCTTACCGTAGTTGTTTTAAGGAAGCGTCCAAAATATATTGGATTGATAGCTATTTAGCCCGAGAAGACCCTAATGAAACTATTCTGGAACCGAAAGAACTAATAACTTATTTACCCCATCCCGAACTGGCTCAGCCTGCTCACATGGATCAAGCATTGGTGGACACAATCAAACAAGATCTTAAGGATGGACAAATGGTTCTAGTCTTAAGTGGTGGTGGTGGCAACAGTCTGGATAGTTTTATTAGGAATAAATTTAATCCCTAAACCGATAGTCTCCTTGACGAACTATTTCAACAGCATCATCGATAACCCTAATAATGGTCGAGGGTTTATTTTGAAGCTTTCCTCCATCAACATAAAAGTCTACTTCTGATTTAAAAACAGCTTGAGCTTCTTTAATTGTTAACGCTGGGCTCTCGCCAGGTCGATTAGCGCTACTAGTTAGAAGAGGCCCTGTAATCTTTAGAAGATCAAGCAGATTTTTGTTGGCGGGTATTCTAATTGCTAGACTTTTTCGGCCTAGATCCAAATAACTTAGACCAGGAGATGTTGGCACAATGACACTAAGTGGTGCTGGCCAATAAATCTTGAAAGGATTTAGGTATTTTGGTTTAAACCCTAATTCAACTAACTGATTAATGTCACCCGCAATTAGGGTTCCAGGTTTACTGTCTCTTTCTTTAAGCTCGTAAAGTCGTTTTACGCTTTTTGGATCACTTGCTCTGGCCACTAATCCATATACCGTGTCGGTTGGAATAACTCCAAGAGCACCTTTTGTACAAATTTTTTGGGCTATGACTGAACTCTTCATCTGTCGCTATTTTTTTAAGTAAGCCAATAGAACCAGTTCACTTATAACAATTACTACTCCAATTATGATAGCAATTGTAACAGCATTGGACTGTTTTTTAGGCTTATATTCTAAAGGGGGCTTTATATTTGAAGTCTGAGCTTGGGCCTTAAGCTCTAAATCCGATGGCTGTCTTAGATTCGGATTTTGGTATATGTCTTGAATAACTTTAGGTCTTAATTGATCCATCTAAGCAAAAGATTAAGGCTTACACCCTAAAATAATTGGGGACTAAGGTTTAACGGCAGGTGTTGAGCTAGAAGTCTTGTTGGTAGCGTTTTGAGGAGTGTTGCTGCCACTTGTTCCAGCTGTAGTTTGATCGGAACATTTTTGACCATTTGGATTTTGTTTCCAGAAAGCTGCAACCGCTTTAGAGACCTGACCATTTGGAGACAAATTTTCCCAGAACGTTACTTCTCTGGTGTTAATTATCATCTGGTCCAAAGGAGCATGTAATTCACATCCTAGCTTCACTAGTGTGACATTTGATGCTGAATTTGATGTGCTACTCGTGCTACTGCTTGTATTAGATTGAAGATAAAAAATATTAACCAGGTTAAAGTATGAACTGTTGATATCTTTGATATTTCCAAAATAGACCTGACCAGTATTTAGGAAAACGGCCTGTAGATCATTAGTATTGATGTATTTGCTTTGAGAGTCGCTTTTGTTGCCATAGATTAAAAAGACCAATAATCCAATTAAGACAATGCTAACAGCAACAAATAATACTGCTTGGCTGGCTCGAAAGAAACGATCCTTCATATTACTATTTTTACCCTCACTACCTAAGTGTGGCTTAGGGCTATAATCAACGCCATTAACACCATTAACTCGAGATACGTTATTACTTTGCTGCGAACCACGATTGTTTATGTCCATTTTACTCCACCTATACTTTATTTATACTGTTAAAGTTTATTATAGCGCATTTTTAAAAGCAAGCGAATCTTTATTTAAATTAAATGCTTAAAGCAATAAGGGTGCTTTAATCTGTTAATAGGCTAAGAGTAACCTAGATTACAACGAAAAAGAGTTGACAACTAAAATATTTAAAGAGTATCTTAAGGGGTACATTACTAAATAAGAGAGGGAGATAAGCATGGCTTACAAGCACACAAACTCAAAGGGTGTAACATATTACTTAAATTCAAAGGACGTTACCCTACGTGGCGGAAAACAACAGACAATTTATTACTTTTCAAAGGATCAACGTCCTGAAGGTTGCGACCTTCCAGCTGGGCGAGAAGTAAATGAAAATCCTAGAAACGGTTTCTTGACCGTTAAAAAGAAATAATTTAATAGTTATTTTATTGAACCTCCATTATTTATAAAGGGGGTTCTTTTTTTTTCTTAAAATTATATATAATGAACTCAATGTCAAAAACTATTCTAAAGGTTAATAACCTTCAAAAATATTACGATAATAAGGCGGTTGTTGACGGCATTAGTTTTGAGGTTGCAAAAGGAGAGATATTTGGGATTTTAGGACCAAATGGAGCAGGCAAAACCACAACCCTAGAAATGATTGAGACAATGCGTGAAATTGACGGCGGAACTATTATGATCGACGGGATTAATGTTAAAAATAATCCCCTTGGCGTTAAAAAGATTATTGGAGTTCAGCCCCAGACCCCATCCTTTCAGGACAAACAAAAACTTTCTGAGATTATACAAATGTTTGCCGCTGCATATGGAGAGAAAGTGAATCCTAAAAAATTTTTAGAAGAGGTGTCGTTGGGTGAAAAAATAAACTCTTATGCCGAAAACTTAAGTGGTGGCCAAAAACAGCGTCTTAGTATTGCCGTAGCGTTAGTCCATAATCCTAAGGTATTTTTCTTGGATGAGCCTACAACTGGGCTTGATCCTCAGGCTCGACGTAATTTATGGGATTTAATTAAGATGGTTCGAGATCGGGGTGTAACAATTTTAATGACAACTCATTATCTTGATGAAGCTGAACTGCTCTGTGATCGAGTCGCTATTATGGATAACGGCAAGATCATTGCTCTGGATAGTCCCAAAAATCTAATTCAACAACTTTTAAAAAGAGGTTTTAAGAAGAAGCAACATATTGAACAGGCTAGTCTTGACGATGTTTTTATTGATTTAACTGGGAAGGCTTTGCGGGACTAAAGTGTATAAAGATCTCAAAATAAAATTATTTACGGTTTATGTTTTTACTAAAATTGGAACTAAGAGATTTTTTAGGGATCGACTCGCTATCTTTTTTGGAGTGTTATTTCCCCTGATATTTTTATTTGTTTTCGGTGAGATAGCCAATGGAAATAGCCACGTATCATTTAAAGTTGCAATTATTAATCAATCCAACAGCTCTTTCTCCAAACAATTTGTAACAGAACTTAAATCCCAAAAAATATATAGCATCAATAGCTCTATCAAGACTATTGAGGCTGCTCAAGCCGAAATGAATAAGGCCCAAATTGATAGCACGATTTTACTTCCTAGAAATTTTGGTCAAGTAAATCCAATTAGTAAAATTCCAGAGGGTCAGGTCAAGGTCCTTTATACTGAGAATAATCAAACAGCTGGTCAAACCATCAGCACAATCCTAGATGCTAACCTAAAAAGTCTAAACGCTAAATATGTAAATATTAAAACCCCATTCACAGTTATGACTAAACAGCTGAACTACAGCAGTTTGACGCCCTTTGATTATACTTTTTCGGGTTTACTAGGTTTTTCGATTATCGGGATAGGTATATTTGGTCCGATTAATGTTTTTCCAGAACTTAAAAAACAGGGAATACTAAGACGACTTCATACCACTCCTCTTAAAGTATGGCAGTACTTCATGGCAATGATGTTTAGCCAAGCTATTATTGGAATATTTTCAATTGCCGTTCAATTTGCGGTTGCTTTAACGGTTTTCCACCTCAAGATAGATGGAGATTTTTTAAGTATTTTAACCTATACCATACTCAGTATTTTTATGATTCTAGGAATAGGATTAGCTATTGGGGGATGGGCCAAAAATGAACGGCAGGCTGCCCCGTTGAGTAACATTGTGGTATTCCCTATGTTATTTCTTTCGGGAACCTTTTTCCCGCGGTTTGATATGCCGGTTTGGCTTCAATCCGTTACGACATATTTACCACTTACTCCCGTAATAGATGGTTTAAGACTCTTAACAACTAGTGGAAAGACGCTCTTTCAAATAGGTCCTCAGCTTGGATTAGTTCTTGCTTGGTTAGTTATTGTATACTTTATAGCCTTCAGGGTTTTTAAGTGGGAGTAGACAGAAACTATACTTTATATTATAATATAAATATATGTCAGAAAGATTATCAATCACAACATTATACGAAATCATGGGAGATAATTTAAGTAATCTCGGTCATGTTAATCCTAGTGTTATTAAGGATATGGGCTATACTCTACCATACGAGTTACCAGCCTTGTGGGAAAATACAAGTAGCTTCCACCAGGTAGAAGTTGATAAGAGTGATTTACCCCCAGCGGTTACTGCTGCCCTGGGAGACCAAAGGCTATCTAAACTCACTAAAGTTGCTATTTTAAAAGAAATTCTACGGGAGAATGATAGTGGCTCTGACCATACCACCTAAAACTTATCCTATTCAAAACGCGAACCCCTCTACAGTCAAATCTAGATTAGCCTACATAGAACTTGATCCGAAAAGAAGATATCTCTCCCTAGCACTATTTGGAGAATCGACTTTAGGAAGAGTATATTTAATCCAAACCCTAAGCTTAGTGAGCTTCGTAGGCAAGATTTTGAATACCGTAAATTATCTTAAGCTATTTCTAGCGAGATATATTCCTAGCACTCTTTTACAGAGTTTTTATGTCGAATTGACAGGTTGTTATTTAAATAAGCTTGCTTCATTTAATCTTAATAAAAATGTATCCTAATTTTAAAAAAGATAGACCCTTATTAATTCTTGCTCCAATGGATGATGTAACGGATAGTTCGTTCCGAAGTATTGTTAATCTGTGTTGCCCGCCAGACATTTCTTTTACTGAATTTTGTAATGTTGATGGTCTCAATAGTTCTGGCAAAGATCGACTTAGGGTTAAACTTGATCATTCTAAAACTGAGACCAATTTAATTGCTCAGCTCTGGGGCTTAAACCCTAACAATTTTTATCAAACGGCTCAAGAAATAATTCGAGGAGAATATGGGAAGTTCGTGGGAGTTGATCTTAATATGGGTTGCCCCGATAAGACGATTGTTAAAAACGGAGCGTGTAGTGCGCTTATTGAGAATAGAGACCTTGCCTTAAATATTATAAAAGCTACTCAAAAGGGGCTTAACGGGAAGTTACCTCTTAGTGTTAAAACTAGGCTAGGTACCAGTAGCATAGATTATTCTTGGCACAAATTTTTGCTCGAACAAAATTTAGATATGCTTATAATACATGGACGAACGAGGTTAGAAATGAGTAAAGTTGCTGCTCATTGGGGAGCTATTAAGAAGATTCGAGAACTACGTGACGAAATTAGTCCCTCAACCCTAATAATTGGTAATGGAGACGTTACAAGTTACGATCAAGCTCTTAGCTTAAGCCATAAATATCAATTAGATGGTGTTATGGTAGGGCGTGGAATTTTTAATGATCCCTATCTGTTTAGTCCTCAAGAAATATGGGAACAAACTAGTCCTCCCCAAAAGATTAAACTGTATTTAAGACATGTCCAGCTATTTAATAAAGCTTGGGGAAATAATAGACCTGTCTATATCCTTAATAAATTTTGCAAGGTATATATCAATAATTTTCCGGGTTCAAAGGAGCTCAGAGAACAATTAATGCAAGCTAAAGATATCATTGATCTCCAATCTAAGCTCAGAACTATTCTAGATACTCTAAAAAAGTAAAAATTGAATTTGTCGGCAAGTAAATTAAAACGACTCTCGCGGATTAATTAGATTATGAGTTGTGCTTGTGCTATATCCAATCAGTGAAGAGGTTATCTTAATGAGGCATATTATATTTCGAGTATTGAAATTTGATTTTTTAAAGATAATTACAATATAGTAAGGGGTATACTAAAAATACAATAAATGAATCAAAATCCACTCGAACCACAAAATGTCCCCAATGAAGATAAGAGCTTGTTAAGTCCAATTAATTCTGTCCCAGAGGAAGGTTTTTCATCTGACACCAAAGAGCAGTCCTCATCCATAGAATCTTCACCTTCAGTTTTGTCACCACTAAACAATGAGCTGGATAAAAAAAGTCCTGAGTCGTCTATAACAAGTTACAGCGCGAACGATGTCCAAAAAGTACGAAAAAAAGTTAAACTAAAATTAATAATTCCCATCATTCTCGTCATCTTATTAATAGGTTTAGTCTATGGATACTTTGGTTATTATATGAGTCCTAATACAATATGGAATAATAGTTTAGGCAATGCATCTATTGGATATAATAAACTAGTAAATTATTTCAATGCAGGATCGCGTCAACATTATTCTGGTGTTAATATCAGCGGAACGTTTAATTTACAATCAGGTACCAATCACTATAACGGCGTCGTAAATATTCAAAGTGAGGGTCAAACATCGCTAGCTACAATAAATCTTGATCTAGGTTTAGGTAAAGTTGAGCTCAATGAACGAAGCCTTCCCGCGACAGGATCTCCAGATCCCAATGTTTACCTCCAAATTAATGGAATTAATCAATTCAATAATTATTTTTCGGCTTATGCACCACTTTTAGATAATTTAAACGGGCAGTGGGTAGAAATTGATCACAATATAATCGCTGATGCAGTAAGCCAATCGACCAAAAATCAAACGTCAAATTTGCTCCCGACATGGTCTAATATTGGATCATTTTTATTAACAACAGACTTAATCAACAAGAAGTATCTTTTCAGTACAAATAAATCCGATGCGGTATTAATAATAAAGAAAAATTATGGTGCACAAAACATTAACGGTATTTATGCCGAGCATTATTTGGTTGGATTTAATAAAATCAATGCCAGATTTTATCTATCTGCTCTTTGCAACGCTTACATGAATAGTAGCCTAGGAAATTATCTTAAACAAAACACAAATAGCTCATCGACCAACAATAGCTCAATTTGTAATACTTTTGCCGACAGAGCTAATAGTTTAAATAATGCGGACACTTTCCAGCTTTGGGATGACGTCAATAGTCGTATACCTTATATGATTAGATTCACTTCCAATAATAATCCATTAGAAAATTATATAGATGTCGGCTTAGATCAAAACGCTTCTAATAACTATCCGTTTTTTATTGAAGCGATAGGTAAAACAGGTAATACAACGATACATTTATTGTCCAATATTACATTAGACACATCAAATAGAAGTATTGTTGCTGGTATTAAGGTTGCTGATGGAAGTACCATTTTTAACGGTAGTTTTAGTTTTTTGCCAAGCAATAAAACAATAAGTACGCAAGCGCCAACTGCTTCTGTGCCCTTGACCACAGAATTAAACAATTTAAACCTAGGTGCTTTAGCTAGTACTCTTCCTGTTGGTAAAGGCAACTAGTTTATAAGATTAAAGTTTAGGTACTTTGACGTTGCTTGAGGTAATCAATTTTGGTGTTAGGTGATGCCAGTAAAGATTAGTTGGATTTAAATATGTATAGATGTTCTGGTGGGGGCGGTAGGAATCGAACCTACTACCAAGCGGTTATGAGCCGCCTGCTCTAACCGATGAGCTACGCCCCCATATTAGTCTACCCAACGGGGTAAAGTATAGCAGATATTAATAAATTTGGTAATATTAAGATAATGTTAACTAAAATTAAAATCGACCAATATTTAAAGAAACTTAATATACTCATTAACAAGTTTTCAGATATCAGATTTACTGGTCAGGTTATTTTTGGGATAATAGTGATTTTGGTCTTTTGGAGTGGAGCAAGCGCAATTGAGGCTAATTATAACCTTCAACAACAGATCACACAACTCAAGGAGCAGAATTTAATTATGAAACTTCAAAATAATAATATTATTCTTCAAAACAAATATTATAAAACTAATCAGTATCAAGAATTATCAGCTCGGGCTAATCTAGGGCTAGCTTATCCTGGGGAGACAGAGTTGATAGTTCCTTCTAGTGTTGCCCTAAAATATACAGTTAACCTAAACCCTAATTTAAATTCATCTCACAACACAGTTTCAAACATTGGATATTTAAAGAATCTCAATGATTGGCTAAACTTCTTTTTTGATAGAAATTAATTAAGCTCTTTATTTTCTACTATTTTTATGCTTTAATTGGAACATTAATATTAACGCGGGGTGGAGCAGCGGCAGCTCGATTGGCTCATAACCAATAGGTCGCAGGTTCGAGTCCTGCCCCCGCAACCAGATTATACACCAACAGAGGTAGACTTGGTTCCTAGACCGGTCTTTTTAATTACTCCTTGAATCTTTATCTCTGTTGTCAGGTTCGAGTCCTGCCCCTATTCGGTTCGAACTGTGTAATTCATTGAAAATCTCACAATAACTTCTCACGGGCGGTTCCATAACCGTCCGATTCTCTATATGAAGACTGGACACTTGCAACTTAGACCGGGTTCCATGATCGTTTCGTGCCCAAGTCGAAGTTAAGAATTGTTTCCTAGCTTCTTATACACCCGATCACGTTGCTTAAATTGTCTATTGAGAAACGCAATGTTCTTATCATGATAAGCAATAAGAACTTTTGGACTAGAACCATGCATTAAACGTTCAACATATTGCGTTAGCTTGCCCTCATTGGCTCGAACCTTGCTAATTTACCAGTAAACTAATAATACCTCTATTTTGTGGTCCAGAAGCGACTGCGACTCTGTATGGGGGTTGGACAATTGTACCCCCTTGGCCGAGTTCTATGAACGGAGTTGTCTGAGCGTGTCTATAACTCTAATGCCATCGAATACTATTATGGAAATTGAACGTATTCTACTTGAGCTTCAGGTATTTCGAAACGTCTCAGTACGAGAGTTGTTTGAAGCTAAAAACCTGGTCCGAGTCAGTGAGTACCTATACTCAAAGCCTAATCTCACACTTACTATAGAAAATATTCTATTGCTCCATCAAATGTTAATCGGTGGCATCAATGATTCAATTGCCGGAAGATTACGTAAGCTAATGAATATGTAAGAGTCGGGACGCACATAGCTCCGACTCCGGAACACGTTGAGCAATTACTTGAGAATTTAATAACAACTTTTTCTAGCAGTCATGACACATATTTCTTAGATAATATTGCGCATTATCATTTAGAGTTTGAGAGAATTTATCCTTTTTGTTATGGTAACGGTCGTATCGGTAGAGTCTTGATTAATCAACAGCTAGCTCAGCTTGGTTATCCAATAGTGATTCTTCTAATTATAAAGTGACCTCTTTTGAGAACAATATATTTTGGAAGGTAATAGTTAAGACTAATCTTCATTCTGTTACTTGTTTGTCTTTGTTATTCATGATATTTACTGGCTTTTTATTTACTTAATTTGGCAAAAAAATAAATTTTGTTTCTAAATGTATCTGATCAACTAGACCGTGTTCTTAAGAGACGAGATTGTGTTCCTTTATCAATCTTTTAAGTCAATAATATTTAAATTTCATTGACGCTATTAAAACTTATAGGCATGGTCAAAATTTAAATCTTTATCTATAATAAAGATAAGCATGAGAACTAAAGAAGGTGGTTTTACTTTAATCGAATTAATGGTGAGTTTGGCGGTTCTCTCTATCTTAGCGTTAGGCTTTTTTGAATTATTTAATGCTCTTTTAAATAGTGCCTTTCTAGCGCAAAAAGAGGCAACTGCATTAACTTTAGCTAATACTCAAATGGAATATCTAAAATCTCTCCCATATTCAGAATTGGCGGTAGCGGGCGGACCAATCATATCGTCTCAAACTATTCCGGGAACTATCTATAAAACGGTTAATGGGCACCAATATATCATAACTACCACTATTGTTTATGTCGACGATGCTTACGATGGATGTGGCTCTTACCCTTCTTTAGCCCTAGAAAAAATCTATTGCCGTAATTATCCTCCTCCGGCCAATGCTCCAACTACTAATGTTGACACCGCTGACTATAAAGACGTTAGAGTGGCCGTAAGTGATTCTGTGACGGGCTCAGTTTTAGCGACGCTTGATACCTATATCGCTCCCAATGTTTATGGCAATACTGGCAACAACGGAACTTTGTTTGTGAAAGTTATTGACAACAATGGTAATCCGGTTTCAGGAGCAACAGTCGAGGTAACCAATAATAGTCTAGATCCGACCGTTAGTGTAGGTTCAACTACCGACTCAAATGGAATGGCCTTATTCTATAATCTTCCACCCGATAATAAGTATGATTATGTGATTAGTGCATCTGATGCGAATTATTCAACCTTAACAACCATTGGAGCTCAAGGAAGTTTGGAACCGAATTATCCTAATCAGAAATTAATTAATCAAAGTTCATCTTTGGCCACTCTAATGATTGAACCACAAGGACAGTACAGTTTATTAATGCAAACCACCGATGTTAATGGCAACCCTATTCCAGGGGTAAAAGTGTATGTTAAGGGTGGCTATAAAGACTATACAAGCTCTTCAAATACGCAATATTATTATGATACGATTGCCCAGAATGATAGTCCTGTTACCGACTCAAATGGAATGGCAGGATTAACTAATTTAGTTCCAGGTAGTTATATTTTCTGTGGCGATACCGGAAGTACAGGCTGTAGCGTTGGAGGAACAACTTATTATTTAGCTGCCGCAGTTCCGTATGGTGGAAATAACCCTCTTAATCCAATCGTTGTACCGACTTATTTAGCCTCTAATCCACCTTCCACAACGTATAGCTATAACGGTAATAGTTACCTCCAGGAAGTTCGTTTAATGTTGACTACCTCATCTACATTTCCCAGAATTAACAGCATTACTCCGTATAGTGTCAGCTTATCAACCAGTAACTTATCTGACTTTAGTTTTACCTTAAATGGTCAAAATTTACCTTGTTCGGCAAGTTCAACCAATTGTTCAACAACAGTGAGTTTTAAGCAGGGCAGCACTTCTTTTCCAGCTTCATGTACGGGCTCAGGGGCAGGATTAGTTTTAAATTGTACCGTTAATCTATCAAATGTTACAACTGGCAACACTCAGTTAGTGGTTAGCTCCAATGGATCAACCTTAACTTTACCACCCAGTCCATTGATAGGAGGATTAATCATTGATCAATAACAGGCAACAATCTGGTTTTACTCTAGTTGAGCTATTAATTTCGATTGTTCTAGTGGTTATTTTATTTGTTTCATTTGGAACCTTTTTTATAAATTACATGACTCTTTATTATGGACTACAATCGGACTCAACTAATGCCATCGAAATGACCCAGGAGATTGAACGAATGGCCTCGGTTTTAAGAGGTTTAACTAACATTACTTCCGCCACTCCTAACAGCTTAACGGCTTATGCGTATTTCTCGCCAAACGATACTTTTGTATCTTTAATAAATTATTATGTTAATGCCAGTGGGAATGAGGTCATGGCTACTGTTACTCCAATGACCGGTAATCCTCCAGACGGAACACCAATTAGTAGTGAGGCTACGACCTATACTATCATTAGTCATTATTATCAGCCATCAGGGAAATCCTTGTTTACCTATTATGATTCAGCTCAAGATGTTTTAAGTCAGCCTATTACCAACCAAGAACTAATCAGTAGCATCGGTATCAATTTATCGGAACCAGCTACCCATAATGCTAATGGACAGCAATTAAGTACTGAAGTAACATTAAGGAATAGGATTGCTAGCTCATGATACCAGCTCTATTATCGGTTATTATAGCTTTTTCAATAATGGCAACGGCTGTTGGCAATATTGTTTTAACCAATATTTCGGTGGCAGCCAATACTATTAAGAGCGAGCAAGCTTTTAATATTGCTGAAGCCGGTATCAATTATTATAAGTGGCATCTTGATTATAATTCCACAGATTACGAAGATGGTCATACTGGCGAAACCATTAACTCTAGTATGGGATATGGTCCATTTGTTCATCAATATATTGACCAAAATGGAGTAGATGAGGGAACTTATACTTTATATATTGAACCACCTAAAGTAGCAGGATCAACTATTGTTACGGTAACTTCAATTGGACAAGTAGCCGGTAGTAATTTTACTCGTACTATTCAAGCCGAAATAGGTTCACCTTCGTTTGCAAGTTATGGAGTTGCGTCTGATTCAGCGCTTTGGTTTGGCAATAACGAAACAGCCGATGGTCCTATTTTCTCAAATCAAGGAATTCGAATGGATGGACCTAATACCTCAACCGTAACAAGCGCTAACAGCACCTATGTGCCATCAGTAGCGTTAGGAGGGAATGGATATACGACAGAGCCAGGCGTTTGGTGTAGTGATACCGTTACGTCACCAGTTGATTGTGCAACTCGTAATACTAGTAATTGGGTATATCCATCAAATAATATAGATTTTAATCAGATAAATAATAGTTTATGTAATTTAAAAAAGATTGCCTTTTCTAATAACAGTACAACCGCATCGATTGCTACTGCATCAAATGCTTGTACTCAAACTCCCAATACTCTAACTACTAGTTATTTGCCCAGACGAGGTTTTTATAGCGACAGTCAGAGGGGATATTTAATTATGCTTAATTCGAATGATACTTATAACCTCTACGATGTTAATAACGAGAATGACACCTTAACACCTTACACATCTGCCTTAAAACTTAAGCTGGTGGCGGATAATATTGCTATACCATCATCTGGAGTAATATTTGCCGAGGATAATGTGTGGGTTCTGTCGAACCCAACTTTTACAGGTCGAGTTACAATAGCTGCCGGTCGAATGACAAGCTCTAATACTTTTTCAGAAGCTAATATTGTAATTGCGGGACCTCTTCAATATGGAATAAAAAATGGTACAGATGCTATTGGATTAGTGGCTCAAAATTCAGTTATTTTAGCTCCTTATGCCCCACCAACGAGTGGAGCCTTTACCTTTGAAATAGATGGAGCTTTAATGGCTGTCAATGGAAATGTTTGGTACCCCCCTAATTATCGCAATAATTATTATTACTGTACTCAAGGTTGGACTCAGTCTGACCAAACTCTACTGTTTTATGGCTCGGTTACAACAAGACAAGTTTGGACTTGGAATTGGCTAGACGGCCAGTATCAGTGTGGTAACGCTGCTTACGATCCAGTCAATGGATATATATCTGGTATTGAGAATACTGTTACTCAATATGATTATAATCTAGAATTTAATCCACCTCCGCACTATCCCAACATTGGGGGCAATGCTATTATCTCTTGGCGCGAAATATTAACTAGACCTTAACGCCAATAAGAAATAGACTAGAGTAGTGAATAATCAAAATAATATTAGTCCTTCGAACCCGGCAACTGTTAATCCACAGGCCTTTAGTTCAAGCTTAAGTAATGTTGTAAATTCCCAGACTCAAACTTCAGCATCTAACTTGAATACGAGCTCAACAGTTAATACGGGCATAAATCTTAATATTCCTAGCACAAATAGCTTTATTGGTTCTAGTCCGATTCAACCACCATCCAAAACCCATAATGGTTCATATATAGTTGGAATAGTAGCGGTTATTTGTTTTGGGTTAATTTGTTTTATGTTATATAGACTTTTTCTGCCTAGTTCTAAAAAAAGCTAATATATTATTGTTGAAATGACAAAATAAGCTACTTGATAAAATAAATTGTTTCAGGTATAATTAAGACAGTTAGAATAAAATAAAAAATAATAAAAAGGATAGTAAAAATGAGTGCAGACATTAATTTTGAATTAACATCTACAACCGAAGGCGACATCTTAAAAATTGATCGTTGGTTAAAGAATCTCTAAATTTAGAGATTCTACACTGCTTTAGGTCGATATTCTCTTTTAAGTTGGATGAAAAGAATAGAGAAGCTAAAATATAAGAATTTTGTTGCGCTATTTATATTTGGTGTTGCATTTGGATTTGTTGAGTCTGTTGTCGTTTACTATCTTAGACATTTGGCTAATATTCATCAGAATTTTAACGTTAAGAAATATCACACTATCTTAAATTTAGGTTTTATTGCGTTTATTAAACCCTTGTCGCCACTTCTGGTTAGTAGCAATATTACTAACGTTGAGTTTATAAGAGAAGCAGCCACAATCATTATGTTGCTTGCAGTTAGTTTTATTGTATCTAAATCCTGGAAAGATCGAATCGGAGCTTTTCTAATTGCATTTTCTGTATGGGATATTTTTTATTATGTCTTCCTAAAAATATTAACTAATTGGCCAAGTACATTTTTTGCCAAGGATGTTTATTTTTTAATTCCAGTCGTTTGGGTTGGCCCCGTAATAACGCCATTAGTGATTTCACTCTTTATGTTTCTTACAGGGTCAAAGCTTTATCTCTTTTCTAAATCAAATTAGAGACTAGCTTCTATTAACTGAGTGAGGTTGGACATTCTTAATTTCGGAATAATTATAGCTCTAATGTGACTTAGTGTTAATTTTTTCAATTCTATAAAGTAGGTTTGAATTCATGAGCGTGATAGGAACGAATTGGAACCAAATTAAGTCCGAATTAATAACTATGAGGGAAATAGTTAAGACAGTTAGAGGAGAACAATACTATGTTTAGTTTTAGTTTATTTCGAGTATAATTTTTAGTTTTTCTTTGACTTCATTGAGTTTTGCTTCTGTAATTACTCCAAGCTCTCGTTTTATCTTAGCCTTATCAAGTGTTGCTATTTTGTCTGGACGAATAAAACTATTAATTACAATTGATCCAACATTATTTAGTATGATAAAGGAATGAACAATGATGATATTGAACATAATGCTGTTTTGTGAATAAGGCGATCTAGCAATAAACGTTTACTTATAAATAAGTTTGCCTCCATCAATGATTATCCGTCACCCCAATATCCTATTATTATTTTTATGGCAGGTTCTCCAGGAGCAGGACAATCTGAATTCGTAAAACAATATAAAAAGTCTGTAGAAATAGTTGTGGGTTCACCGCCAGTAATAATTGATCCAGATGCTATTAGAGAAGACTTGCCTGGTTATACAGGTGCCAATTCGTATATTTTCCAAAGGCCAAAATCAATAGTTGTTGATGATCTTTTCCATTCGGTTTTAAATAATAATCAAAGCGCAATCATAGATAGTACCTTTTCAGAATTTACTCGAGCTAAGCATAATATTGATAAAGTTTTAATTAAGTACCCAGTTGTAAGCATTTCTTATATATTTCAGCATCCGCTTATTGCATGGCATTTTACTCAGATTAGAGAAGCGGTAGAAGGTAGAAATATAAGAAAAATTGATTTTATAAATAAATTTTTAGGGGCTAGAGAAACCGTAAACAGAGTAAAGAAAGCATATGGAAAAAAAGTTCAACTAAACTTAGTTTTAAAAGACTATAAGGATACCCAATCTAATAAAGCTGTTGAAAAAGTATTTAATAGCGTAAGTAATGTTAAAGAATGCATTGATTTTCCGTATACTAAAGAAAGTTTGGAAAGGTTATTAAAATGAGATTACTACAAAGTAAAAAACAAGACTTCCTGAAATTACCAAAAAAAAGAACAAAGAAAGCTACTTCTTAAGGCGGCTAAGTTTGCTAATGCTGAACAAAAAAGGCTCGAAAACAAATATTTACGGCTTCAGACGCAGTAAAAATAGTATTATTCTATAACCCTAAAATAGGTTAATTAAACTAATTAATACTATCTGTTAATGGTAGGCGTGATAGGAACGAATTGGAACCAAATAAAACGAGAGCTGATAGATATGTACCAAATAGCTAAACAGGTTAGAAAAGAAACTCTAGTAAATGTATGAGTGAATATACATAAACCATGGATAATTATCCAAGTGGAAAATATTTATTAGGAAAAGAATTAAAGATGTTCAATGATTTAGTTAATAAAACAAACAATTGGCACTAAGGTGGAGAGATTTGACAAAAATCTTTACCCTAAACTCTCCAATAGAAAAATGGTTAATTTATAAACTTTCACAATTGTTAATTCCTTGTTGAATTTGATTTAATTCAGTTGTCAAAGAATTTATAGCACTACTTAAAGAGGCATATTGATTACTATATGCTTGAGTTATTTCACCGGCAGTTGCTCCTGAATAGCCACTTTCTTGATTTGCTGCATTAGGAAGATTTGCCAAAGAGTTTTCGGTTGATGTTAATTGCTGTTCCAAGCTCGAAAAGTTAGAATAATTCGGTATGTTATTTAGGCAAGATAGTATTGCAGTTTGGCTTTGATTTGTTGTTGAATAAGTACTTAGGTTTTGTTGATCAGTATTGTATTGTTGTTGATATTGTTGATATTGTGCTTCTTCTTGTTGAATCTCTTGCTCCATCTGATTATAGTTGTTTTGTTGTTGATTTGCAGCATTTTGAGCATTGAGTGTATCTTGGTTGGCCTGATCTTGGTATTCTTGTGCCAGAGCTTTATCTTGTTGATATTGTGCTTCTTCTTGTTTGAGAGTAGATTGTTGATTGGTTGGTGAGGGGGTAGTAGAGATAGAATTTTTATTTATTTCATTTGGTTGTTGACTTTTCTGATAGTGAGAAGAGGTATCTTTAATATTTACTGTGCTTGGACTATGGATATGAGTCAGTAAAGTACTGATAACCAATAATGATAATAATGCTCCTCCAATAATGCCAAAAACTTTTTTCATAAAATACTTTGTACTTCTATAGTGTAATTCTAAATAAATTGTACTCCAGATATAACATTTTTCATATTTTCAAACGATTCATTTTCTATTATTTTATGATTTGTCATAATCATTCGGTTAAATTGAATTTAAAAAAGCTGTTATTTATGATTAAGAATAACATGGTATCTTTTAAAACACCTCTCTTGGTCGTGAACCGCTAGCTTTACCAATAATCTTTCTTTCCTCCATATCTTCTAAATATCTAGCGGCCTGGCTATAACCAATCCCCAATTCTCTTTGTAACAAAGAACTACTTGCTATTTTATATTCTCGAACAATCTTAATTGCATCTTCTAGCGTTGCATCTTTTCCCTTAAGTCTATTAATCAATCCTCTCTCTTCCATTATTTTAACTAATTCCAATGCCCTAGACTTCGAAATATGCAATCTATTTACCAAGTTATCGACAGATGGTCTTCCTACTGAATTTAGCATATTTATAGAATCTTCAATGTCTATTTCTAACTCTGATTTTTTTTCTTTTACCATTTTTAGATATTTATCATTTAAACTTTTCAATTCAGCATGCAATTCATTAAGAATACTCCATCTACTATCACCCATGGAATTAACATATGAATCGTCAGATGGAAATGGTGAATCTAAATTATATAACGTTCTCATTGTTGCCAAATTATTTGTGTAAAAACCTCTTTTTTCAAAACCATCCCTTACTTTTACATATTCATTTTCTATTTCTTTTGTACGCTCTTCAATGTTTTTTATATACATCTCTTGAATGTTTACGAGTTCTTTTTTAGTATATAATTTTGGCTTATCGTCATTAATGCTTTGTATTTTTTTAGTTTTAAATAGCTCGTTTTTTAATCCTTCCAAACGTATTTTTTCTCTAAGCACTTCAATTTGGTTTGTTCTTAAATTACTTAAAAAGTCTAAATATGCCATATCACATTCTTGTTGGGTCAGAGAGTCTTTATAGGTCTGAGAATTTAAGTATTTTTGTTGAGCTATGGCAATATTATTATTAGAGTTCTGTTGTATTGCTCTATAAATAAAATATCCTACAATTATTACTGCCAGAATTAACCAAAACATAATATCCATGCTTATAATACAACTGAAATTAATTTTAATAAATAGTATAATTAAGGTGTTATGACTATAAGACAAAGAAAAGTAATAAAAGAATTAGTGGAATATGGTGGAACTATGTCCTCTGCCATGAGAAAAGCAGGATATTCTGATGCTATGATAAAAAATCCTCAAAAAGTAACCAAATCTAAAGGCTTTAAAGAAATTTTAGAAATTATGGGAATAAATGATAATGCTCTTGCTAAGACCCTTAAGGAAGGTCTTGAGGCTGTTAAGATTGTAAAATTACGTAATACATATACTGCTATACCAGACTTTTCTACCAGACATAAATTTCTTGAAACGACATTAGAACTTAAGGGATATATAGGTCGTAATTCTAAACCTAATTTAGATAATGTTAATGTTGTTTTTGTGAATAATATTCCCAGACCTTCTTTTGATAAAAAAACAGTAAAACAATTAGAAAAATGAATGATCCTGTTGATAACTCCATTTTAAGCTTATGATAGGTTCATTATCTGAGCCGAAGGATGCAACGCTCAATGATGTTATTAAGTTGCTAAAAATAGATTATGATATTGGATTGATTGTTAAGAAAAGAGTACTAAAAGATTGCAATAATTATTTAGATGGGACATATAGTCCTAGGATAATTAGGGGTGGCGGTAAACAAGACCCTGAACTTGAATTTATCTATCGTAATTGGTTTGAGGGAGTATTGGCTACTCTCAATTTTCCTATTATCCCACATAGGTACTTACATGATTTTTCGTCGACTAGTTCTAGCATTAATCTTAATCTTGCACTTTCAGCAAATAGTTTTTCACAAGGTGAAAATTTAATTAACAAATCATTCGACGCTGCTCTAAAAGCTTTATCGATAATAATAGATAGACTTAAAAAAGAAGAATCTTCAAATATAAAAATAGTAAATCTTAAAAAGATAAAACAAAGCATTTATATCAATATTGAGCCTGACGGGGTTGATGTTAAATTACATGAATTTGAAGAGGGTTCGCCCTTAGAGCAACTTTTTGATTATGTTTATCTTCATCAAAACGAAATAATAAGTGGAGACCAAATAAACCTAGATACAAGAGGATACAGCAAAAAACGTCATCTTTCAGAGGATTTTAGGGCTATGGGATTTAATAATAAACTCAAGAAATTATTCTTTTCAATATGTACTTCTATGGAAGTAAAGATGAATATAAAATCAAATATTGCTTCGGAGAATCTCAAAGAACTTTTAATCGGACTCAAATCGGATTTAAACAAATAGTTTTGCTAAATTAACACTTTAATTATGTATTAGACCAAGATTTAAAATCGGACTTTCCTAACTAAGCTTATCTAATAACCTATAGTCGGTAGTATGACAAATGGCATTAAAGAAATACTTAATAATTCTCAGTTGGCAAATGATTCATTTAAAAAAAGAGATTTAGTTAAGAATGTTTCACTTGATGAAGTCGATAGATTATCGGATGAACTAGTTAGGATCTACAAAAACCCTAGTTATAAAAAGTGGTATTGCAAAGCAATTTATAGGTTTGGAGCTCAACAAATCCGTGATTGGATGGCTCGAGCAAGCGATGGTAAATACCCAGAGAGATTATTTACTACTTACGTAAATCAGGCCAATGGTTTTATTAGGGGAGATGGACAAAATGTTGATCTCCGATAAACCAATTATAACCATTAAAGAAGCCAGAAAATTATTAGGAAAAGATTTTAGGCATTTAGCAGATGGACAAATAGAGGATTTGATAGCCTTATTAAATAGTATTGCTATAGATAAAATAATTGATTCGGTTCCAAATTAGAAATCGATAGATGCAAATAAAAGACTAATAATGTTAAAATGATTCCATGAGTGTAGGAATCATCTATACAAGAGTTTCAACAAAAGAACAGGCAGAGAAACGATTAAGTTTAGATAACCAAGAAAAAGAGTGCAAAGCATTTGCATATAAGCAACAAAATATACAAATTCCAGATATAAATATATTTAGTGATAGAGGAGAATCTGCTAAATTTGCAGATCGTCCTGAACTACAGAGAATGCTCCAATTTGTTAAAAACAATAAGGGAAAGATAGAAGTTTTATATATCTGGAAAATCGATAGATTAGCAAGAAACTTAGGAGACTATTATGGGATTAAGGTTGCTCTTGGGAAGTATGGAGTAAAGATAGTATCGGTTACAGAGCCCATAGACGATGATCCAGTGGGAAGATTTCTAGAAGCCATATTAGCTGCTGCAGCTCAATTTGATAATGAAATTAGAGCCATTAGAAGTGTAACAGGCATGAGACAAAGAGTTGAACAAGGAGAATGGCCTCATAGTGCACCGATAGGTTATATAAAACGAAACAGGAGCGTAGTTATTGATTCAATATATGGATCTAAAGTACAAGATGTTCTTAATAAGTTTGCAACAGGACTTTATAGTGTAACCGATATTTCTCGTTATGCATTCGAGATAGGCATTAAAACAAAGAGCGGTAAGCCAAAATCATACGAGGCAATGAAAAAGCTCCTCATAAATTTCTTCTATTCTGGTTATACTAAAAATAAACTTAGCGATAAGGTTATCAAGGGCAGACATACTCCCTTAGTTGATGAAGAAATTATTTATAAGAATATAGATATTATCAACAAAAATAAAAAAATTATCGTAATAAAAGGAGATGATCTTTATTCTCTTAGAGGAACATTGCTTTGTACTAATTGCGGAAATAAATTAACGGCTAGTGCACCAAGAGGAAGAAGTAGAAACTACTCATTATATCAATGTGGCCGTAAGACGTGTACTAGAGCCATTACAGGTAAAAAAGCTAGCGTAGACGTAGATAAAGTTCATAAACAATTTAGAGAGCTTCTAGAAGCTCGTAGACCGTTAAATAAAGGAATTGCAAGACTGTACAAGACCTTAGTAATAAAAGCATGGAATGATGAGTATGGAAAAGCTCTAGAAACTTCTACACAAGTTAATCGTGAAATAGAGACGTATAAAGAGCTTAGATTCTCGACAAATCAAAAATTTATTGCAGATAAGATTACCGAAGAAGACAAGAATGAACAAATAAATAGATTGGATGAAAAAATAGAAACTTTAGAACAAGAAAAGGTCGAAATGGACAGTTACGTTAAAGAAAAAGAACAGGTAGTAGATGAAGCTATGACTTTTATTCAGACTCCCGATATTTTCTGGAACCGAGCCAGTACAAGAAGTAGGCGAGCTATTCAGTCATTACTTTTTCCATCCGGAATACCTTATGATTTTGAAACCGGATTTGGAACCACAGAAGATATAGATTCCTATCTGTTATTAAACAAAATTACTGAAAAAAAAGCAAAAAAAGACGATTTGGTAGCGACGAGTGGACTTGAACCACTGACCCCAGGCTTATGAGTCCTGTGCTCTAACCAGCTGAGCTACGCCGCCCCAAGTCTTCATTATATTAAAAAAGTGTTCATAAACCCAAAGTTTTTTCTTATAGATTTTTGAAGGATTTAATTGAATTAACTTTGATTAATTAGATTGGGTATACTTATGGATAGTATGTTGAGCCCTATTATTATCAAAGAACCTTCTTTAGTTGCCGTAAGTGGTGGCGTGGATTCGGTTGTCTTACTCCATTTACTTCTAAGTTCCAATATAGACAATAAGCTTAAACTAACTGTTGCTCATTTTGATCATGGGATTAGGCCGAATTCTGATCAGGATCTTCGGTTCGTACAAAATCTGGCCAAAAAATATGGACTGCAATTTGTATCAGATAAAGCTTATCTAGGACCAAATGCTTCAGAAGATGATGCCCGTAAAGCACGTTATCAATTTTTTGAACAGGCTTTAATTGATACTAAGTTGACTAAACTTATAACTGCTCATCACCAAGATGACTTAATTGAAACAGGTTTGATTAATTTAATCAGAGGAACTAAAAGTCGTGGTTTAAGTGCCATGATAGATAATCCAAATATTAAACGACCTTTACTAGCATACCCTAAGCAATCCCTGATTAGATATGCCCAAAAAAATAAACTAGTCTGGAAGGAGGATAATACTAATCAAGATCTTAAATACTTACGCAATTACCTTCGAATTAAGATTGTTCCTAAGATGTCTAATGAGCAACGACAGGCAATGGTTAAAATCGCATTCAATTCCAGTCAAATTAACCGAAAGGTCGAACAAGAATTAACACATATCTTTCATTCAATTGACATAAAACACATCGAAAGAGAATGGTATAATAGTTTAGATTTAACGATTCAACGTGAAATAATTGCATTTATGTTGCGTCAACATGAATATAGGAACTATTCTGAAAAAAGTTTAGAACGATTAGCAGTCTTATTAAAAGTTGCTCAATCTGGTAAGTTTATTGAGGTTAATCAGTGCTTAGGCTTTAAAATAACTGAGAAATCACTGGCACTCATTACTAAAGAGCGCTAGAATATATAATTAAAAGGTGTATAATTAATTTAGTATGGACAATAAATCTGTTAAAAATAAAGGCCCAATGGTTCCTAATAGAAAGCCCGGCATGAGAAATGCCGGGTTTATAGCACTTATCATTTTATTTGTCTTAATTATTTATTCGGCCCTAAATCGACCAAGTAATCTCAAAACTATTCCCATTACGACTGCTGTTAAAAATGCTAACAACGGACAATATTCAAACCTAAGCGTTAATGGTAACGAAGTTAAGATTACTGTGAAAGGTCAAAAATCTGCCACCCTTCGTACATACGAGGAACCTAACGCTACCTTAAGAGATGAAGGTCTTAACTACAACAAAGTTCAAGTATCGGCAGCCCCAATTACTTCTAGCTCTTCGACTTGGATTGGTATACTTGAGACTGTTGGTCCGGTTATTGCGATTGGAATAATTCTGTATCTAATGATGAAAAGTGCCCAGGGTCAGGGTAATCAAGCTTTAAGTTTTGGAAAAAGTCGTGCACGACTATATGGTAACGAGAAAGATAAAGTAAGCTTTAAAGATGTAGCGGGTTCAGACGAAGCTAAACAAGACTTAGAAGAAGTCGTAGAATTCTTAAAGTTTCCTAAAAAATTCTCTAGCCTTGGAGCCAAGATTCCGAAAGGGGTCTTGTTGGTTGGTCCTCCTGGAACTGGTAAAACAATGCTTTCCCGAGCGGTAGCTGGAGAGGCCAATGTTCCTTTTTTCAGTATTTCAGGATCTGAATTTGTGGAAATGTTTGTTGGAGTTGGAGCAAGTCGAGTTCGAGATCTTTTTAATAAGGCCAAAAAAAATTCACCCTGTATAATATTTATTGACGAGATTGATGCTGTTGGTCGCAAAAGAGGAAGTGGTATGGGTGGTGGTCACGATGAAAGAGAACAAACTTTAAATCAAATTTTGGTTGAGATGGATGGATTCGAGCAAGGTCAAAATGTGATTGTTCTAGCTGCTACAAACCGATCTGATGTTTTAGATCCAGCTTTGCTTCGACCAGGTCGTTTTGATCGACGAGTAAATATAGGCCTACCAGACCGTAAAGATCGGGAGGCTATCTTAAAAGTACACTTTACCAAAAAGCCATTGGCTAAAGATGTTGACCTTGATGCTTTAGCAGCCAAAACGGCAGGTTCTTCGGGCGCCGATTTGGCTAATATTGCTAACGAATCAGCAATTATAGCAGCCCGCAATAATCATACTCAGATCTCACAGGGTGATGTTACGGAAGCTTTTGAGAGAGTTGCTATTGGTCCAGAACGAAAAAGTAAAGTTATGACCGATAAAGACAAATTTATCACCGCTTATCATGAATCTGGGCATGCGTTGGTTGGTCATGTTTTGCCCGATAGTGATCCTGTTCATAAGGTTACTATTATTCCTAGGGGCGGGACAGGTGGTGTAACTTGGTTTATACCTCCAGAAGATCGCGTTTATGTGAGCTTAGTTCAGTTTAAGGACATGTTGGCACGAGGTATGGGGGGTAGGATTGCCGAAGAGATAATTCTAGGACCTGACCATATTACAACTGGAGCTAGCTCTGATTTACAGAGTGCAGCCGAATTAGCTCGAGATATGGTTGTGAATCAGGGAATGGGCAAGAAACTTAGAGATCAAGTTTTTAAAGTTGATGATGGAATGATGATAGATCGACTTGTTCACGAAAAAGACTTCTCGGATGAAACGGCTAAGGTTATAGACGATGAAGTTGAAGCGCTAATTACTGAAGCTGCCAATAGGGCTCGAATGGTAATTAAGGAAAACACTAAATACCTGGAAGCCTTAAAAGATCGCTTAATGGAAAAAGAAACTGTAGACTCCAAAGAGGTGGCAGAGGTTTTAGATGGTGCAAAACTGCCATCCAAAGCTAAATTATACTAAAAAGCCAATAATTTTTAGCGTTTTAAAAAACTATCCTCTATTATACTTGTTATATGGTTGCAAATAGCAAAAAATCATCAAGCTCTCGAGCTCTTAAAATTAGCGTCCCAAATGCAGCTGCTCTTTTAATGGCTGCCACTTTTTTTGGACAACTCTTAGGATTTTTAAGAACTAAGCTTGTTAATGCTAACTTTCCAATTTATGGACCGCATAGCACCGACGCTTACTTCGCGGCCTTTAACATACCAGATTTCTTTTTCTTTACTCTTTCAGCCGGTGCTTTAGGAGTCGCGCTATTGCCAGTTTTATCTGATAGGTTACATAGCAAAGGAACTAAAGCTGTTTGGGAAATATCAACTTCAATTATGAATCTTTTGGCTATTATTATGTTTATTCTGGGAGTATTAACCGTTATTTTTGCCCATCAACTCATTCAATACATTGTTGCCCCAAATTTGCCTCCAGCTGATATAGATACAGCTGCTACTATTATGAGATTTTTAGCCTTTAATCCTTTGATTTTCACTATCTCTGGGATATTAACTAGTGTTCAGCAATCACTCGGAAAGTTTTTTTTCTATGCAATTGCCCCTTTATTTTATAACACGGCTATTATTGTTAGTATTTTTGTTTTTAAGCACAATATTGGAATTGTAGGTCTTGGCATAGGGGCTTTAGTGGGAGCTATATTACAGCTCGTGATTGTAGTAATAGGAGCTTATAATTCTAATTTTCATTGGTCGTTTCACATTCCATGGAAAAACAAAGACTTTAGAACAGTTCTTAAAAACTTACCTCCTCGATCTCTGGATCAAGGAATGGACCAAATTGAAGCTATTGTCGAAACACACATTGCCAGTGGTCTTGGAGTCGGATCAATTACGAACTATAACAATGCCTATATATTAAGTACTGCCCCTATTTTACTACTCGGAACAGCTATTAGTACGGCTGTTTTCCCAAAACTTACAAATCGCTTAAGCCAAAGCAGGCCGGATTTATTTCGAAAGGATTTTCTTAAGACGATTAGAGTTATGATATGGATCAGTGCGCCCGTAGTTGTAACTGGTTATTATTGCCGAGGTTATTTAGCTCGTTTAATTTATACTCAAGGCAATCAAGAAATCTCAATTATTTTTGGCTATTTAACAGCGGCCATTTTCTTTGGGATTCTATATTCTCTTATTTCTCGTTGGTTTTATGCTCATAAAGACACCAAGACTCCGTTAATTGTTTCAGTCTTCACTATAATTATTAACGTTATCCTGGCTATTTCTTTATCTCGACCCAGCGTTTATGGTGTGGCAGGTTTGGCTATTGCCCAGTCTATTGTGGCGGGTACAGAGGTTGCCATTCTAACTATTATTATGTTAATTAAAGATCACAAACTGTTAAATGGTGAGTTTATTAAAGGATTAGTAAGGATAGTGTCAGTAACAGGATTTAGTATAGTTGCTGGCTTTATTATGATCTCAATTTTTCCTCTTTATATTAACGAAAAAGGTATTTTTGTTCTAGGAAGTCGATTGTTGTTTATCGCAGGTGTAACGATTTCAGTTCATATTATTGTCTCGGCCCTATTTGATATAGAAGAAGTTAAACCCGTTATAAGACGCTTGAAGCAAATTGTATTTAAGCCGGTAAAGTGGGGGGTTTGATTCTAATCATTTGATATAATGTTATGTCATGAAAGATAATTTAATTCGCAATTTTTGTATTATTGCTCATATTGATCACGGAAAATCCACTTTAGCTGATCGTCTGCTTGAGATTACGCATACGGTTGAAAAAAGAGATATGAAGAATCAGCTTTTAGATAAGATGGATTTGGAGCGAGAAAAAGGGATAACAATCAAGCTAGCTCCCGTTCGAATGAGTTATAAAGGGTACGAGTTGAATTTAATAGATACACCAGGTCATGTTGATTTTAGTTACGAAGTATCTAAAAGTTTAGAGGCATGTGAAGGGGCTTTATTAATTGTTGATGCAACCCAAGGGATTCAAGCTCAAACTTTAGCCAATGTTTACTTAGCGCTGGCCGCTGAACTGGTTATCATACCGGTAATTAATAAAATTGATTTACCAGCTGCTGATCCAGACTTAGTGTCTAGAGAAATAATTAATTTATTGGGTTGCAACAATAAAGACATTCTCCAGATATCAGCTAAATCGGGCGATGGTGTTGAAATGGTTTTAAGTCATATCATCGATCGTATTCCAAGTCCTCGAGCTGATATTATTGAGCAAACCAGAGCTCTAATCTTTGATTCTTATTATGATGAATATAGGGGCGTTATATTATATGTAAGAGTTTTTGATGGACAAATTAAAAAGGGCGACTCAATCCAAATGATGTCTAATCAGGCTCATGGTATTGCCCTTGAATTAGGCTACTTAAATCCAAATATGATTTCTGAAACGAATTTAGCAAGAGGGGAGATTGGATATATAGTCACTAATCTTAAATCGACTTCTCAGGCTAGAGTTGGCGATACCATTACCCTAGCTAAAAATCCAGCCAGAAGTTCACTGCCTGGATATAAAGATGTTAAGCCTTTCGTTTATGCTGGATTCTTCCCAACCTCCAATGAGCGTTACGAAGATCTTAAAGAGGCAATTGAGAAATTAAGTTTGAGTGATTCAGCTTTAGTATTCGATCTTGAAAACTCTCCAGTTTTAGGTTTTGGAGTTCGGATAGGCTTTTTGGGAATGCTCCACATGGACATTATTAAAGAAAGATTAGAGCGAGAATATAACTTAGAATTGGTTGTTACTAATCCTTCTACCGACTATCTTGTTGTCTTAAATAATGATAAAGAGATTGATATAAAAAGCGCCTATGAATTACCAGATATCTCTTTAGTCAAAGAAATCAAAGAGCCTTGGATTAAAGGAGAAATAGTTGTTCCCAATGAGTATATAGGTGAAGTACTGCAACTTATTATTAATAAACGCGGATTGCAAAAGAATATATCTTACGTTGAAAATAGGGCCGTCATCAATTTTGTGGCTCCGCTCGCCAATCTATTAACTGACTTTTATGATCAACTGAAAAGTATAACAAGCGGCTATGGCTCATTTAACTATGAGATGGATCAATACATCAGCGAAGATCTGGTACGTGTTGATTTCTATATTGCGTCTGAAAAAATTGATTCCTTGAGCGTCATCGTTCATCGCAAGGAAGCCCCATTCGTTGCTCGAACTACAGTTGAGAAACTGAAGGGAATTGTCCCTAGACAGAATTTTAAAGTTGCTATTCAGGCTGCAATTGGAGGAAAATACATTGCTAGAGAAGATCTAAGCGCTTATCGCAAGGATGTAACCAGTGGTCTTTATGGCGGTGATGTTAGCAGGAAGAAAAAAGTCTTAGCAAAACAAAAGAAAGGAAAAGAAAGGCTTAAGAAGTTTGGCCGTATTGAATTACCTTCAGAAGTATTCCGAGTTATGATTAGGCGAGATTAAATTTTAAATAATATAAGAAATGAACGATGAATTAATTAAAGTAGTTAAAAATTATCAGCCTGACCCGAAGGTAACATCTGTCTTAAAAGACCAAAAAATCCTTTTTATGGTTGGTCCAACAAGTTCTGGAAAGAATACGATAATTAATCTATTGCTAGAAAAAGCAAACTATTTTTATAAGGTTATAACTTATACGACTCGGTCGCCTAGAATTAACAACGGCGTAATGGAAATAAATCATCAAGATTATAACTTCATAGGAATTAATCGGGCTAAACAATTTATTCAAGAAAAACGTTTCATAGAATTAGCTATTTTTAATAATCAAATTTATGGAACTGTCTTAGATCAATTTCAGGAAGCAGCGCGTTTAAATCTAATGCCTCTTCTGTCGGTTGATGTTCAAGGGATTGAGAAATATCAATCAATTTGTCCTGAAATGATAGCGATTTTCTTATTACCTCAATCCCTAGATCAACTTATTGAACGTTACTATATTCGTCATCCTAAAAACAAGATTACGGCCTTAGACCTAAAAAAGAGACTACGATTTGCCCTGGATGAGCTGGAAAGCTTAATAAATAATAATTATTATTACCCAATCCTAAACAATGACAGTGAATTTGCCGTAAATTCAATTTTAAGAATTATTGACAATCCCCAATCTCAACCCGATCGAACAGAATTAATAACATTAGCCAAAAAGATTCGACACCAAATAGAGACTTATTTAACCGACTTCTAGAAGGTCTCTCTAGCACTCTTGACTACAGAGTGCCAGAAGGGTATAATAGCGCTAGGTAAACATTATGACAGAGCGCCAACAAAATATTCTATCATCCATTATTGAACAGTATGCTGAAGTTGCCAGTCCTGTAGGTAGCAATCTATTGGCAAAGCTTTATAATGTTTCTTCGGCTACTATTCGTTCTGAGATGTCGGTCCTGGAAAGAGGCGGCTATATTAGCCAACCCCATACAAGCGCTGGACGTATTCCGACAGATAAAGGATATCGATTTTATGTTAATAATTTGGTTTTTAAAAATGACCAACCTCATGAGCTTAATGCTGAACGAGCCCTAGTTTCAAGAGTACAGAACGCTGGAGCTCCAGAACGCATGATCAAGAATGCCGTCGACACCTTGGTTGAATTAACGCATAACCTGGGACTTGCTACAATAGGAGATCAACTGTACATAAGCGGTTTAAGTAATCTTTTTGGACAACCAGAATTTTTAAGCGGAATCAATGTTAGACAAGTAGCTCGCCTCCTGGACAATCTCGAGCCTTGGCTTCGGGAAGTTGCTCCGAACGAGCCCTTAAACGTATATATTGGGCAAGAGAATCCAATTGGTCGTTCAGCTAATTGTAGTTTGATTATATCGCGCTTTAGGGGCCCTTATTCGGACCACAGCTATATAGGAATGTTAGGTCCAACTCGTCAAAGTTATCGAGAGGTAATGTACCTAGTGGGTCGTGCTGGTAGAGAACTAGAACAATCATTTTCAGTTTAAGGAGTATAAATATGATTAATAACACCAAGAAACAATTTAATTCAAAATCAAACGATCCAAGTCCAGAAGAGCTTTTGCATAAACTGGATGAGCTTACTCAGGCTCTACAAAGGGAAAGAGCTGATGCTATTAATGTTCGACGACGTGCCGATGACGAGAAGCTTAAAATGGCTAATTATTTTAAGGCTCAAGTTATTCAAGAGCTCTTGCCCTTTATTGAGAACTTTGATTTAGCTATTAAACATTTGCCAAAGTCTGATCAGGTTCGTGATTGGGATAAGGGCTTAATTTCGGTACATGCTCAATTATGGCAAATTCTAGATACGATTGGAGTCAAGAAAATTAAATCAGTTGGGACGCCATTTGATCCAAAGCTTCACGAAGCAATTCAAATGGATGATTCAACTAAGGGTTCAAAAGAGGTCGTAATAGAGGAATTTCGCGCAGGCTATGTCTTGAATGATGAAGTAATAAGACATGCAATGGTAAAAGTTGGCTTAAAATAAACTAGCACTCTTGACTAATGAGTGCTAGTAGACTAATATAAAAAGTATCTTAGCGGTTAACTATTTAGACTGCTAAATATATTAATAAAGTAATTGGAGATTTAAAATGGCTAAAATTATCGGTATCGATCTAGGAACAACAAATTCTGCAATGGCAGTTATGCAATCTGGAAAACCTGAAATCATTGCTAACAACGAAGGTAACCGTACTACTCCCTCGGTAGTTGCTGTCAATAAGAATAAAGAGCGTCTCGTGGGACAAGTGGCCAGAAGACAACAAGTTACTAATCCTAAAAATACTATTTATGAAGTAAAACGCTTAATCGGTAGAAATTGGGACGATAAAGAAGTCCAACGTGACTTGAAGTTAATGGGATATGAGATTATTAAAAGTGGATCTGGCGTAAAAGTCAAAATGGCCGACAAAGAGTATAGCCCAGAAGAGATTAGTGCTATGATTTTAGCCAAGCTTAAAAGTGATGCTGAAGCTTTCTTGGGCGACAAAGTTACAGAAGCAGTCATTACTGTTCCAGCATATTTTGACGATAATCAACGTCAAGCCACTAAAGACGCCGGAAAGATCGCCGGTCTTGAAGTCAAGAGAATTATCAATGAGCCAACAGCTGCTGCTTTAGCCTATGGTCTCGATAAAGGTGGAAAAAAGAATGAGAAAATTGCTGTCTATGATTTAGGAGGAGGAACATTTGATGTTTCAATACTTGAATTAGGAGATGGAGTATTTGAGGTTAAGTCTACAAACGGAGATACTCACTTGGGTGGGGCTGATTTTGACCGCATTATTATTAATTATTTTGCCGATGAATTCAAAAAAGAGCATGGAGTTGACATTACAGAAGATAAAGCTGCTATGCAAAGACTTCGTGATGAAGCCGAGAAGGCCAAGATTGAATTATCAACTGCACAAGAGGTAGACGTCAATCTACCCTTTCTAACTGCTGATGCGGATGGTCCAAAACATTTTGAACATAAGTTAACTCGCTCTAAGCTTGAGAGTTTAGTTAATGATTTAATTGATGAGACCGCTCAACCATGCGAAAAGGCCTTAAAAGACGCTAAGTTAAAGGCTTCTGAAATTGATGCCGTTGTGTTAGTTGGAGGAATGACTAGAATGCCGGCGGTACAAGAAAAAGTTAAGAAAATATTTGGCAAAGATCCTATGAAGGGAGTTAACCCAGATGAAGTCGTAGCAATAGGTGCTGCCATTCAAGGCGGTGTTTTGCAGGGAGATGTGAAAGATGTTTTGCTACTAGACGTTACTCCTTTAAGTCTTGGAATTGAGACTATGGGCGGCGTAATGACTAAGTTAATTGAACGTAATACTACTATCCCTACTTCTAAGTCTGAAGTATTTTCAACGGCTGCCGATAATCAACCCCAGGTTGAAATACATGTTGCCCAAGGGGAACGAGAAATGATCGATGGCAACAAATCTTTAGGGCGATTCGTTCTTGATGGTATTGCTCCAGCTCCAAGAGGTATTCCTCAAATCGAAGTAACATTCAATATTGATGCCAATGGTATTTTAAATGTAACCGCTAAAGATAAGGGGACTAATAAGGAACAGAGTATTACTATTTCTGGATCAGGGAATCTTAGCAAGGATGATGTTGAAAAGATGGCCAAAGAAGCTGAAGCTCATGCAGAGGAAGATAAAGCGCGTAAAGAGACAATTGAAAATCGTAATCTTTTAGATAGTGCCGTCTATCAAGCCGAGAAGTTAATAAAGGACAATAAAGATAAGATTAACTCTGAAGACCAGAAAAGCACAGAGGAAGCCGTTAAGGACGCCAAAAAAGTTCTTGAAAATCAAGATGCAACTAAAGACGAGCTGGAAAAAGCCGCTAAGGATTTAAACGATAAGATTATGCCGATTGGTGCAAAACTTTACGAAGCAGCTTCTAAGGATCAGTCTGAAGACTCTGAATCTAAAGAAAAGCAGTCTAGCAATAAATCTAAAGACGACCAAGCTGTTGAAGGAGAAGTAGTAGATAAAGGACAAAAAGACGACGCTAAAAAATAGTTTTGAAGTACAATTAAAGGATTAAAAAAGGGCTAACACTAAATTATGGCTAAAGACGATTATTATGAAGTTTTAGGTATTAAAAAAGATGCTAGCCCTGACGAGATTAAGACGGCATTTCGAAGATTAGCTATTGAACACCACCCTGATAGAGGTGGAGATGAGGCAAAATTTAAAGAGATTAATGAAGCCTACGAGGTTTTAAAAGATCCCGAAAAACGAAAACGCTATGATCAATTTGGTCACGCTGGAGTTGGTGGTAATTCCGGGGGATTTGATGGTTTTAATGGTTTTGGAAGTCAGGGTCAAAATATTAATTTTGATTTTGGAGATTTAGGACTGGGGGACATTTTTAGTAGCTTTTTTGGCGGAGGAGGTCAAACTCAAGCAAATCGCTCAAGGAGTGGCAGGGATGTTCAGACTGAGATAGAGATAAGCTTCGAACAAGCAATATTTGGTACCGAAGTTCCATTATCATTAAATATTGAAGATATTTGTGAGCATTGTAAGGGAACCACAGCCGAACCTGGATATGATCTTAAGAAATGTCCTACTTGTGACGGTAAAGGTCAGGTTATAACAGTAACAAGAACTATATTTGGGAATATCCAACAGGCATCAATTTGTCCTAAATGTTCGGGAACTGGAAAGATTCCTGAAAAAGTATGTTCAGTTTGTCATGGAAAGGGCACACTCCTTAGAAAACAAGAAATTAAACTTAAAGTTCCAGCTGGAATTGAAGATGGAACGACTATTAGACTTCGGGAACACGGAGAAGCTATTGCCAATGGACCTAAGGGCGATCTATACGTAAATGTTAGAGTTAAGGCCCATAAGCAATTCACAAGAGAAGGTGATTTAATTTTAAGCACTGAACATGTTTCGATGGTTGATGCTGCCCTTGGCACAGACATCGAAGTAGCGACAGTAGATGGAATTATTAAAATGAAAATACCTCCTGGAACGCAATCGGGATCTGATTTTAAACTTTCGGGTCATGGAGTCCCACATTTAAAATCAAATGGCAGGGGCGCGCATATCGTGACAATATTAGTCGATACACCAGTTAAATTATCTAAAAAACAAGAAAATTTACTAAAAGAATTTCAGGAAAATAGTTCTAGCTCCAAATTCCATATTTGGAATTAAGCGATTAGCTGTCCATTTTTATATTATGGATTATACTTAGGCTATGAGTCGTAAAATTATAAATGAAGATGGCTTTATCCCCCTTTTATTATTTTTTATTGCTTTATTGGTAATAGTCGTAATATTTGCCTATTTAAGGGTTATTCATGCTCACAAGTAGGAACATTTCGGGTGATTTTTGGGCTTTAGATAAAATAAATCAACTACAACATCATACTTGACTTTTTGTTAAAAAATGATAGTATATTAAGGTTGCTAAAATAAAATAAAAAAAGATTGCATTAATAGTTTAAATAGGATTTTATATTGATATGTCTAGTTTTGAGAATGCCCAAGAAAGAGATATGATTCTGTTTGTAGGATCTTTCTTAAATACACAAGTAGATGCCATTAAGAAGATATCAACGATGCTAGGAAGGAATATCAGAGCTTGCGTATTAATAGATATAACTGATCCTAAAGCCAAAGAGGGTATAGCTAAACATAATAAGGCTGTTTATTTAGAGTGTGATTTCTCGTCTCCCTTAGCTATAGCCAATACGATTAAACCTTATAAAGATCGTTTTTTGGCCGTAACATGTCGAGCCGAAAAAAACATTCCTCTTTTTAAAAAAGTTATTCCACATGTTCCATATTTAAATACGCCTACGGAACTATCGCTTGACTGGACTACTGATAAAATTAAAATGCGTCAAATGTTGAGAAATTTTGATAAAACAATTTCTCCTAAATTCCTAGTTGCTCATGATTCAACTAAAGAAACATTGGATCGCATTGAAAAGCAAATTGGTTTTCCTTTAATCTTAAAGCCTTCCGGATTAGCCGCCAGCCTTCTTGTTACTATTTGTTATTATCGTGAAGAGCTTGAGGACGACATGAAGAACATGGTTCGTAAAATAAACCAGATTTACAAGAAGAATAAGGGTAGAGGAGAACCTCAAATCTTAGTAGAAGAATTCATGGAAGGGTCTATGTATTCTATTGATGTTTATGTCAATCAAAGAGGAGTAATGTATTTTGCTCCCATGGTTCACGTTAGAACGGGTAGAGCAATTGGATTTGATGATTTTTTTAACTACATGAGAACAACCCCAACCCAACTTCGGCCCCATAAAATTGAAGCAGCAAAGAAAGCTGCCGAAAAAGCGATTGAAGCTTTAAATATTCGCAGTTTAACTTGCCATATTGAACTTATGAAGACAGAAGATGGATGGAAAATAATCGAACTGGGTCCCAGAATTGGCGGCTTTAGGCATGAGATGTATGAATTGTCTTTTGGTATCGATCACACCATGAACGATATCTTAATTAGAATTCCTAAGAAACCTATTCTAAACAAAAAGCTTAAAGGATATACGGTAGCTCTCAAGTTTTATGCACGTAAAAAGGGCCGATTAATTAATATCGTGGGCATCAATAAAGTTCGTAAGCTAGATTCATTTGTGAATTTAAAACAGTATAAACAAAAAGGTGATATGTGTGACTTTGCTCGAAATGGCGATAATTCTGTCTTTGACATAGTCTTATTTAACAAAAATAGATCTAAAATTTTGGCAGATATTCGCCGGATAGAAAAAAGTGTAGAAATACAAGTAACTGGTCTTAAAAAGAAGTAACTCCTTAGATAAAGCTTATGTTATTATAGTTATATAATGATGCTTGATATTTTAGTAATAGGTTTAATAATAGCTCCTGTTATATTAATCAGTATTTTAGAAGTTAATTCTATTTTTGCATATTTCGCATTATGTTTAGGAGCCGTCCTATCGGTATCCTTAAATAACAACGTTTATGTATTAAGATTTATACATGCTTCAAATTATATTCAGCATATTAATTATTTAAACAATCTTAAATTAGTATTTTTAATACTACCTCTTTTGCTTGTTATGATCCTTATGATTAAGACGGCTAAAGGAGGGGGCTTATTTTCATTAAATATCCTGGGATCTATTGCGACAGGATTTTTATTAATCTATTTCATAATACCAGTCTTACCTGCAAGTTTAACCTCAGGTATTAATACAAACCCTCTTTGGACTAAAATTCTATCATGGCAAAGTAATGCTATCGGAATAAGTGCTATTGTTATCTTAGCCATGTTAATTATTCAAAGAGGTAAACTTAGCAACAAATCTTCTAAGTCAAAATATAAAAAATAACTTTACGTCTTGACTTTTATCTTAAAATAACAATAATTTAAGTGGTAATACTTACAGTATAAATGGGCCCATAGCTCAGCCGGTTAGAGCACCTGCCTTTTAAGCAGGGTGTCGTGGGTTCGAGTCCCACTGGGCCCTCCAAGAAAACTTTTCAGATGACACTTTTATTTTACTCAACAATTGCATCTGTTAAAAAGTTATAAATCCTACTGGCTGTAATTAGATTTTAGAATCAAAAAATAGCTTAGCGGGAGTATTGACAAGCTCGGCAGCAGTTTTGCTTACTTTTTGTGAATAGGATTTACTTATCTTATATCCATAAGTATATGCAAACCACCTCTGAGTATCTTTACCTCCAAAAAACCAATCACTATGATTGTATTCTTTATTGTTTAAGCTCTTGTTAGCTTTTTCAATTTCTTCTTGTTTGATTTTGACCTGGGCGTATAGTGGAGTTATACCACTATATTCTTCTTCAAACAACGTAGCTAACCCCTCAGAAATCATTGCTTCGCCAAGCGATAAGCCATAGCCTGGGTTACGCCATCTCATACAGTGATGCGTTTCATGAAGAATAGTTGATGTCATATCTTCAACCGTAAAGGTCGTGAACTTGGGGTCTAAGCTAACGTAGATATTGTAAGGACCAGGTGAATAACCTCCAATGCCAATCTCTGGTATTACATTCATTGGAGCATTGACGAATATAATGTCAATTTTGTCAGCATTGAGTTTGTTGCGAATAATTTTTAAGCCTTCTCTAAATCCTTCTTCTATTTTTCTTAGAATCTCTATCCCAAACTCGTTACTTGCATTTGCGATATATTTATTGATTGGCATAACTTATATTAACATGCTGAATTTTATAAGCTTTACTAAGAATATATTGCGTTTTGCCTTTTCTTGCTAAGCTACTCTTGTTTATATAGATTGTCCAGAAGTACTCTCCATCTAAGGAGTTCTTGTGTGAAAATATATAACTTATTTCCTTGGTGAACCCCCAAATGTTCTTCACAACATTTTTCTTGAAATCGGGATTGGGAAAGAGAATACCTGACATACCTATGTATGTAATTGATCCTATTTAGACCTATAACAAAAAATTTAGTGGAACTAAAATATTGCCCATTATTATTGACAGGAGGTATCCTAAAAAGTACAATATAACGTACTATGAATGTTACAACTATATCAAAGTTTCGTAAAAACTCTAAGAGCTATTTTGACCAGGTGATTGATGACCAGGATACGCTACTTATTACTCGCAACGATGGTCAGACAGTAGTAGTTATGTCCCTTTCTCAATATAACTCTCAAGCTGAAACAGATTATCTCAACAGCACTAAAGCCAATAGAGAACATTTAGAAAAGTCTATTGCCCAAGCTAAGGCAGGTAAAGTTGAGAGACATAAGCTAATAGAGGTTTAAGTGCCTGACCGAAAAATTTCATTCACTCAAAGTGGTTGGGAGGAATATCAATACTGGTTGAGTCAAGACAAGAAAACACTTAGAAAAATCAATAAGCTTATTGATGAAACTTGCAGGACGCCGTTTAGTGGTTCTGGTAAACCCGAACCACTAAAAGAAAATTACTCTGGCTATTGGTCTAGGCGCATAGATAAGCAAAATAGATTAATATACTCAGTTTCCGATACTGACATTACTGTAGTTGGCTGCAGATTTCATTATTAGCTACATTCCTATAGCTAAAGGCCTTAGCAATTAATTAACTAATGCTACTATATACGTATCCTTATATCTATCTAGTTTAGTTGCAATAGTTTCACACAAGGACCTCCAAGACACTTCTTACAGATATAAATTATACCCACGATATTTGTGCTTTTTGTTTTACAGAGGCAGGGTATATAAAGTACTATAAGGACATATGCTAGATGAAAACGTCATAAGAGATAGGGCAGCTAAAGAAGGCATAACTCATATATCTACTGGAATTGCTGTTATTAGAGACAACAAGATTCTATTAGTGCGTCGTTCAATTGACGACTTCCTTGGAGGTTACTATGAATTACCTGGCGGAGGCGTTGATGATGAAACAATTGAAGAAGCTGCTATGCGAGAAGTTAAAGAAGAAACGGGTTTAGTACCTTCCAAGGTTATAACTACGTTTGAGGGATTTGATTACTCAACAGACAAAAAGCCAAAGGTAAGACAAATTAATTTACTCATAGAAACTAAACCAGGAGAGGTTAAGTTAAGCTCTGAGCATGATAAGTTCTTATGGGCAAAAGAAGAAGACTTAAACGATATTAAGATGACTAAAAGCATGGTCAACTGTACTAAAGATGCGTTTAATAAAATAGCGTCTTAATTCAAAGCAAGTAAGCGTAATTTATGATTTGTTCTTGGCCCAGTTTTTAAACTCTTCTATATTATTTACATTATTATTTAGAACCGCTAAATAAATATCATGACTATCTGTTATTATTTCCCCGTCATTTCTAGCGGCTTTTAACTCAAGTATAAGCTTCTTATTTTCATCATTAAGATTGTCTTTTATCCAGCTCTTATTTACCCTAAGGGTTTCTTCTTGTCCAAACCAAATATCTACCTTCCACCTATTACTAGAAAAATCACATTTTACTCCCACATAATATGACTTGGGAAAGCCTGGGTGATTTTTAGAACTATGCTTAACAAAGTCGTAATATAAGTACCCATTCCAGTAGTTTTGTTTAATAAGTTTATTTAATGCATCTAAAGCTGCGGTTTTTGCTATGTCACTAGGAACAAAGACATATATATCTATGTCTGGACCTAGCATTAAGTTGTAATCATAACTTCCAACAATTTTTACTTTGCCTATTGTAGAAAGTAGAGAACAAATCTGAGAGTAATTGAGAAGTTTATCTGCTTCTTCATGCCACATTCTTGATAAAGTAAAAAGGTCAATCTGTACCATATCATTATTCTACAAGCTATAAGCTATAACTCCCACTAGGAATATATTGAACCTAACCTTCTCTTGTTCATTTGCTCTTGTTTGTATGGATTATCCAGAAGTACTCTCCATCTAAGAAGTTCTTGAGTGAAAGTATATAACTTATTTCTTTGGTGGACCTCCAGTACGACAAATTCATCAAATTTGACTTTAAAAACCTTACTTTTGCATCTGTTAAACCTTGGGGGTAAACATTGTCGAAACTGACCCGCAAAAATTAACTGTATATTTTTGCTATTGTTTACCCCCAACCAAGGGATTTCGACTTGCATTTTCAATACACGTAATATACAATGTTTGTATGAGTACACAAACTTTTAATATATCAATGCCTGAAAAACTAGTTGAGCAAATAGACGCTCAAACTAAAGCTCAAGGGGGCAGTCGCAGTGATTTTATACGTCAAGCCGTTCGTAAACAGTTAACCACTTTAGAGCGTTGGAATAATTTAACTAGTAAAACTCGTAGCCTGTATAAGGGTAGGCAGTTAAGTGAAGCTGAAGTGGCAGATATTGTTCGTGCTGAGCGCTCAAAAGGCTAGTATCCTGAAACAATGAGAGTAGTCCTTGATACAAACGTTCTAATTTCTGCATTACTGTTTGACGGTAATCCTGAAAAGGCAGTGTTATCTACACTTAATGGCCTAGAAGAGCTAGTCCTATCAGCCTATATAGTAGCTGAGACAACACGTATTCTTGAAGATAAATTTGGAGTTGAACCATACAGCCTAGAACTTTTACAACAGCTATTAAGCGAAGCTGAATTAGTATATTTTCAGCCATTTCTGAATGTAATAGAAGATGAATTGGACAATAGAATACTAGAAACGGCTGTTAGGGGTAAGGCAACCTATCTTGTAACAGGAGATAATCTCCTACTAAAATTAAAGCAATATAAAGATATAAAAATAGTTAGTATCAAAGAATTCTTAGAGATAATTGAATCTTGACGACTATTAATGGCGGTGTCAAGGACCCCAAATATGAGACACCTTGCGAATGACTTTTTTAAACCTTTAATGTTTCGGCATAAGTCTTTCACATTTTTGCTATAATTAAGGTAATAAATTGGAGAAGAAATGAGCGGACATTCAAAGTGGTCAACCATAAAACGCCAAAAGGGAGTAAAAGATGCAGCTCGAGGTGCTATTTTTACAAAACTTGGTAATGCAATTGCTATTGCCGCTAGATCTGGAGTTGATCCAGAAACTAATTTTACGCTTCGCCTAGCCATAGATAAAGCTAAGTCTTTTAATATGCCAATGGCAAATATTCAACGTTCGATAGATAGAATTAAAGATAAATCATTGAATGATCTTCAAGAGCTTTTATATGAAGGATATGGTCCAGGCGGAGTTGCTATATTGGTTAGTGTTGCTACAGACAATATAAATCGAACTTATCCTGAGGTAAAATTAGCCTTTTCAAAACACGGTGGCAGTATTGCTGAAAAAGGATCCGTTGCATTTCTATTTGATCAAAAAGGGATGATTAGACTTAAAGGACATTCCGACGAGATTGAGTTAATGGCGATTGATGCTGGTGCTGAAGACGTTATAATTGAGGATGAGGATACTATTATCTATACTCCATTTCATGATTTAGCCCGCGTTCGAGATTATTTACAAGACCATAATGCCGATATATTGGAGGCTGAGCTTAGTTATATCCCAAATTCAGTCATATCGGTGGAAGATAAAGATACTGCTCTTAAGATTGTTAGACTAATGAATGCTCTAGACGACATAGATGACGTAACTGATACTTATACCAATTTCGAAATTAATCCAGACCTTTTGGAATCAAATTAATGCGTTTAATCGGAATTGATCCTGGTACAGGTATCTTGGGATTTGGAGTGATTGATAGGTTAGATTACAATAGCCTTCAAATTATTGATGCTGGTGTTATTAGAACTCCCGCTAAACAGAACGACGCCGATCGACTCAAAATTATCTATGATGAATTAAGAGCTATTATACTCCAGACTAAGCCATCCGTAATGGCGGTCGAAAAACTATTTTTTGCTCAGAATGTAACAACTGCCATGAGTGTATCTCAAGCCAGAGGTGTCATTTTGCTCTGTGCAAAGGAAGCGGAGTTAGAAATATTTGAATATACTCCTCTTCAAATAAAACAGTCATTAACTGGTTATGGTCGCGCCGAAAAAAAACAAGTACAAGAAATGGTTAAAGTTATTTTAAAATTAGACCATATTCCAAAGCCAGATGATTGTGCTGATGCCTTAGCGGCAGCTATTACTCATTCAATGAGTATTGGTTCCTAAGTGTTATAATAATTATAAATGATCTCATATCTAAAAGGTAAGATAGTCCAAAAACAACTCGACGGTATTATCTTGGAAGTAAACAATATTGGATATCGACTTATGTTGAGCAGTTTCGAGACAGATCAATTAAATCTTGATCAAGAGTTTAAAATTTATGTCTATGAAAATATCAAAGAAGATCTTTATGATTTGTATGGTTTTTTAGGGCTTGATTCCAAACAACTTTTCGAACAACTAATAAGCGTTAAAAATATTGGTCCAAAAGTTGCTATTAGTATCTTGGGTATTGCTCAAGTCGATGTAATCAAGTCGGCTATTGCTGGAGGAGAAGTGAAGTTTTTAAGAACTGCCAAAGGAGTAGGGCAACGGGCGGCAGAACAAATAATTGTAGAATTAAGAGATAAGGTTGGTTTAATCGTCAACGATAAAGCTGCAACGATTATTAATAGACCTGGTAAACATAATTTAAATGATGAAGCCGTAGAGGCATTAATAAGCTTAGGGTATAGTCAAGAGGATGCTCTCAGTTTATTGTTAGCTGTAGATCCTACACTATCGACCGAGGAAAGAATAAAACTAGCCCTGAAAGGATAAAATGAATATTCCAACTGTTAAGCTTAATAACAATCTTACGATACCTCAAATTGGCTTAGGTTTATGGCAGGTAACTAACCAAGAAGATTTCAACAAGGCTTTTAAGTCAGCTTATGACGAAGGATACAGGATGTTTGATACAGCTCAATTTTACAGAAATGAGCAATACCTAGGCTTAGCTATCCAAAAATACAAAATTAATAGATCTGATCTTTTTATTACTACCAAAATAGCTGTTAATAATTTTGGATTTAAAAAAACCATTAAGAGTTTTAAGGAGTCCTTAGCTAAACTTAATACTGATTATATTGATCTAATATTATTACATTTTCCGGTAAGTGTACTTCGCAAAAAATCATATTTGGCACTAGAAGAGATCTATTCAAAAAAAGAAGCTTTATCTATAGGGGTCAGCAATTATACGATTAGGCATCTAGAGGATCTATTTAAATACGCTCAAATAGTTCCAGTCATTAACCAGGTCGAATTACACGTCTTCTTGCAACAACCCGAGTTAATTATTTATTGTAAGGAGCATCAGATTGCCGTAGAAGCTTATTCTCCGCTAGCCCATGGTTTAAAAATGGAAAACGATATAATTACCAAATTAGCTTTAAAGTATCATAAAACTTATGCTCAAATTATGCTTAGGTTTCTAGTTCAGCTCGATCTGATCGTAATTCCGAAGTCAATTACACCCAAGCGAATCAAAGAGAATTTTAATATTTTCGATTTTAAAATTGACGAATCAGATATGGATGAATTAAAGTCATTAAATAAAAACTTAAGAACTTGTTGGAACCCAACCTTGGTTCCTTGAAATATGATTGATAGAATTATAACTGATACCAAACAAGATCCAGACGAAATTGAGCTTGAAAATAGTTTACGGCCCAAAGACTTTAAAAATTATATTGGTCAAGTTCGCCTAAAACAAAATTTAAATTTAGCAATTAAAGCAGCTAAAATGAGGTCCGAAGCACTCGACCATATTCTATTATATGGTCCCCCAGGACTTGGTAAAACAACCATGGCGAGCGTCATAGCCCATGAAATGCAAGCACAGATTAGGATCACTTCTGGTCCGGCAATTGAACGAGCTGGAGATTTGGCCAGTCTTTTGACTAATTTAAAAGATGGAGATATTTTATTTATCGACGAGATTCATCGCCTTAACCGGAATGTTGAAGAAGTTTTATTTTCGGTTATGGAGGATTTTAAGTTAGATATTATGTTGGGAAAAGGCCCAAGCGCTCGATCACTTCGACTTGATTTACCCCACTTTACAATAATTGGGGCTACAACCAGAGCGGGGGCATTATCTGCTCCATTTCGAGATCGTTTTGGTTTAGTGCATCGGCTTGAATTTTATAGTAATCATGAAATTGAAATAATTCTGAAAAGGACGGCCAAAATCTTAAATGTTAAAATTGATGAAGAAGCTCCTAAAACCCTATCTACTCGATCTAGGCTTACTCCAAGAATAGCCAACCGTCTTTTGAAACGAGTCCGAGACTATGCTGACGTTAATGGTGATGGGATAATTAATCAAAAAATAGCTCAAGATGCTCTTGAGCTACTAGAGATCGACGAAATGGGTCTAGAACCTGCCGATCGATCTTTCCTAACGGCTATAATCGATCATTATGATGGAGGGCCAGTCGGAGTAGAGACTTTAGCAGCGATTACATCTGAAGAACGTGCTACAATTGAGGATTTTATTGAACCTTATTTAATGCAGATTGGTTTTTTAGAACGTACCCCCAGGGGCAGAAAAGTTACGCCCAAAGCCTATCAACATATTCAAAAAGAACAGTTTAACTAAAAGGGATTATTTCGAGACTGTTGAAATAGAGCTTGAACGTTAACGCTATTGTTTCGAAGTGAGTTGATCTGATTAATTACCTGTTGGTTGATATGGATCAAGACAAATGAATTCGAACTTGATTGAACCTCGCTAGCATTAGGGGCTTGATTAAAGGCTGAATCGAACCCGTTAATGATATAGCCATATACACCAACCACTAAAACAATAAAAATAATAATTATATATTTTTTAATAATTCCTAAAACTTGTTTTAGTTGTTCGATAATGTCATTTAAATTTAAACTTTTTTTATTTTCATCCATGCTATGCTCCAGGTTTTACGTAAATATCTACTATTAGATTAAAACTAAAGTAGTTTGGGTTATTTTGTTGAGGCGTAATACTGATTGAATTAATCAAAGCCGTTAGACGATTATTTTCTAGGGCACTTAAGAATCCAATTAGTTCTGGATAAGTTACGGCTTGATTGGTTTGATTTGAACTTTGAATCGTAATTGGCAGTTCATAAATACCAGGTATGTTAGGTACTGGTGTTAATTGCGATAAGCTTGATGAGTTAGTGCTAGGAGAAGGAGCGTTAGGGGTAACTTTAGGCGCAACTCCGGTTGAGACAATTGTTCCGAGGTTAGAAGTTGGAAAGCTAATTGAAGCCAAGAATACGTTATTGGCTGAGGCTAGGTTAACAATTTGACGGACCGCTTCTGCCTGATCTTTATTTTCTGGAACTATATCCTGAGCAATTTTATAAAGATTGCTGTATTTTGCAATATCTTTTTTGTCTTGAATTAGGCCTGTTTGTTCTTGTTCAAGTCCATTTGTTTTTGCTTTTAGGGAAGTTAAGGTTCCTGCTTTGTTAACTAGAATAACGTTAAGTTCATATCCTAGAAGTAAAAAGGCAATAATGCTTAATCCCAATATACCAATCAATATAAAATGAAATCTTTTATAGTTCATGCTTTATTTCCTTGATTGATGAATAAGAATTGATTCTTAGCATTAAATAAGGCTCGCAATGACACGGTACAAGGGTATACAGAATTGTTGGAAGCACTACTTGAGCTATTGGTTATTGTATTAGTATTGGAACTCGTATTTCCGTTTCCGGCCATACAACTTATGCTAACAATATCAACCTTAGAGAATATTCCGTTGCTGGGAGCACTTAAATTAACTTGAGCTTGAGTAGCTGTTTGATAATTTGTGCTAGCTATATTTAAATCTAAACCACCACTTAAGCCAGCTCCAATTTGATTAATATTCAGGCCAGTTAAAACGGCTCCACTGGGCATAACTGCCCCAATCTGCTGGATTAATTTGGAAAATAAGATTTCATTGCTTAAAACTTTAACAACTAAATTTAAAGTATTACTAATGTTCTGAACGTCTTGTTTTGTTTTAATTAATTGTTCTTTGGTCAATGTTACATTTAAAGATTTTATTTGAGAATTATAGTTATTGCTAGATTGATGAACTTTTAACATGCCATAAGTTGCAATAACTCCTAGTCCGACTATAACTATTAAGAAGGCCGCTAACCATTTTGCGATCTGAACATTCTGTTTAGCATATTTATAGGCCTTTTTATTATCTTCGGGTAATAGATTAAGCATTACTAAAAACTTTCTTGGGGTTAATTATGCTAAGGCCTGCAACGGTAGCATACATTGGTTTATCTTCGGTGGAAGGAATTTCAAGTTTATTAAAATCAAAATATTGCCAAGGGTCACTATGTCGAACTGCTAAGCGCATGCTGGATGTTAGATAATCATTTAATCCGGGCATATTGGCTCCTCCTCCCATGGTCACAATCTGTTTAATCGACTGTTTGCTATCTGAGTCAAATTGCTCTTCATAATATCTAATAACTCTTTTTAGCTCTCTAACAATATCATTTAAGATTGGTTCAACTGCCTTATTGATCTCGTGTTGTTTTTTGCTTAATCCTAGTCCGTATTTATCTTTTATAATCTTAGCTTCAGCTTCAGTAACATCTAAGGCCTGCTTAATCTTTTCTGTAAAAGTATCTCCTCCGGAATTAACTGTACCTGTAGCCATTACCCTATTGACAAATATACTCATATCCGAGGATTGTGATCCGAAATCAACAATAAGAGAAGGTATATTATTGTTCTGGTCGAATGAGAATAAACGACTCGAAGCTGATAGAGTCGGTTCAATTAAAATTGTTTCAAGACCCAAGATGTCAACTAGATCTAGATAAGAATCAATTATATTACGGGGCAATGCTACAAAAAATACTTCATTTTGGGTTTTTGAAGAAGTAGTTATTTCCCAATCAACATAAAGTTCTTCTAGGGGAGATGATAAATATTGTTCTACTTCAAGTCGAACTGCTTCATCCATCTCGCTGGCCTTTAATTTGGGTAAAACCATATATCTTGTATAAATTCGATAAGCAGGTACTGCGATGACTGCTCGATTTGTTGTAATGTCTCCCACCAGCTTATTCTTAAAGAGATCATTGGCGGCTTGGGCAATTATTTCCGGCTTTTCAATAACTCCATCTTTAATGGCACTTTTGTCAAAGCTAGTTGAACCGTAACCGATAATGCGGGGACGTTTTGACTTGTTATTTGGAATCCCAAACGAAGATTGCATTACTTTTAAGGAGCTATGTCCAATATCCATTCCAAATATTGGTTTATCTTTGTAAAAATAGGGTACTTTTTTATTACTAATCATTACTTACATATTGCCCATCATAAAGCATAAACTTGTGTATGAATTATATAGCATAAGCATTAAAATAAAAACCCCTCAAATTAATGAAGGGTTTTTATTAGAAGCGTAAACTAGCTTAGTCAAGATTCTGTTTAACGTAAGTAGTTTGTCCGTTAACTGTTCCTTCGTAAGTAGCAACTAAAGTATAAGCTGAACAAGTGGTGTCGTTAGCTTCACAGTTGGCTGAAGAACCGGTGCTATCTACGGGGTAGTAAGAATACTCTTTAGCTTGCCCTGTAGAATTATCGGCAACTTGGACGTTGCTTGTAGTATCTCCACTCGATGGATCAATTAAAGCATTTGGATCTAAGCTAGGCATATTAGCTGCCCTCCAGGAAGCGCTGTTTAGATCTGCGTTAGATGGATAGTGTCCATTTTGGCTATAATAAGCTTCAAGTTGAGTTTGAATTGACTGAATGTCAGTTTGACGAACAGCATTTCGTGCTTTTGCTTGAATACCACTATAGGTTGTAATGACAATAGCTGCCAAGATGCCTATGACGACGATTACGATCAAAAGTTCAATGATCGTAAATCCTGAATCTTTATTTTTTAATTTTATCATAAGGTCCCACCCTCCTTAATTTGTGATGGATATGTTTTTAATATTGTTTACATCGAGCCTAATCCTTAGAGACTAAGCTTTCATGAATCTAATTATAACCATAAGTTGAATCAAATCAAGTATTTTTTAGTTATTCCCGACCTGTTTTGATAGATCGGCAATTGGACCCATAACTGATGCTGCAATTAAACCAACTCCAGCCCCCAATAGAATAATCATAATTGGTTCAATAATGGCAGCTAAACCATCGATCATTACAGACACTTCTTCTTCGTAAAAATCGGCTATTTTAGGTAAAACTTTATCAATTTGCCCAGTTTCTTCTCCGACTAGTAACATTTGAGAAACAATTGGAGGAAAATGTTTGCTCTTTGATATTGGCTCAGATAATTGTTTGCCATTTTGAACTTCAATAGCTGCTGCTCGTAGTTCCTCTTCAATAACCTTATTGCCGATAGCCGATTCAGTTGTGGCGAGTGCTTCAAGTACATTAACTCCTGCGCTCATTAAAGACGAAAAGGTTCGAGCAAAACGTGCAATTGCTATTTTCTGGATAATTATTTTAATGACGGGAATCTTCAGTAATAAACTATGCCATTTATATTTTCCTTGGGGGGTTTTAGTCTTTCGGTACAAGAAAAATCCAATAATCCCAACAATAATAGCGATCATAATTAAGTTCGGTAGTTTATTTAATCCCGGTACTTGATTCAGGAGAGGAATAGCTTTAATAAAGGAACTTTCAACGCAATAATGACTAAAGTCAACTAGGGCTCTAGCGTAAACTGGTAATTTAGCGTTTGGTCCACCTAATTCCGTAAAGAGAACCGTAATCTTAGGCATAATAAAGAGCATTATTCCAAAAAAGGCAACGATCGTAACACAGAGAATAACGACCGGATACATCATTGCTGAGAATATTTTTTTTCGGATCGAGGCTTCGAGCTCGACCATTTCGGCTAGTCTTTTCAGAATATCATCTAATATGCCCCCCTCTTCGCCAGCCCGAACCATGCTAACGTAAACTTCGCTAAATACTTTTGGATATTGTTCAAAAGCATCTGCTAATTGTTTACCGTTTTCAACTTCTTTAGTTACTGCTGTTAAGACCTCTTTAAGATAGAGGCTTTCGGTATCTCCCGCTAGAGCATTCAGCGATCTAACCAAAGGGACTCCAGCTCCAACCATAGTCGCCAATTGTCTTGAAAAAATTACTAAGTCTTGGAGTTTAACTTTCTTGCTAGACCAAATGTCAGCATTAAGTTTTCGTCTTTCAGTTGTAATTAGGACGGGTTGGTAGCCTTGTTTCTTAATCAAGGCAATAACGGCTGGTTTAGAATCTGAATCAACACTTCCAACTATCGTATGTCCTTCTTTGTTGGTTGCCCTATAGTTATATTTCATATTAGTCTGCCGAAGTTACCCTAAATACTTCTTCGATGGTAGTCTGACCACGAAGTGATTTAATTAAACCGTCAATTTTCATTGTCACCATTTTATCTGTAGATATAGCATAATTTTCGATATCTTCTGAGGTAGTATTGTTAATTATCATATGTTGTAGTTCCTCTGTATTGGGCAATACTTCATATATTCCGATTCGACCTTTATAACCTGTTTGGCTACAAATTTCGCATCCATCAGGATTAGCCTTCCAGAGTCGTTTGATATTACTCGAACTGGAGCTAAGATCATTGGTGGTATTTTTAATAGTTGGATTGATATTATCTTTAATAGCTAAAGTTTCGAGTTTATTAATCTCCAGAATTGAATCATCACCACTTAATCCAAAATCTTTCTTTATTCTTTGAAACATGTCGTTATCAACACTTATTTCTTGAGCGCAGTTGGAGCATAGACGACGTACTAAACGTTGAGCTATAACGACTCGAATAGTTGAAGCGATTAAAAAGGGCTCAACTCCCATATCCAACAAGCGAGGCAAACAAGTTGCAGCATTATTGGTATGAAGGGTACTAAAGACCAGGTGGCCGGTTAAAGCAGCCTGAATTGCTAAATCAGCTGTTTCGATGTCACGAACTTCTCCGACCATAATAATGTTGGGATCTTGTCTAAGTAGAGCCCTTAAACCACTTCCAAAGGTCATTCCGGCTGCTGGGTTAACTTGAGTCTGATTAGCTCCTACTATGTGATATTCGACCGGATCTTCAACCGTGGAGATATTGACGTCTGGTGTATTCAGCTTACTTAAAATACTAAACAGAGTAGTCGACTTTCCAGACCCGGTCGGTCCAGTCACTAGAATCATGCCGTGAGGTTGGATAATTGCATTTTCGAGTATTTCAAGTCCTTTTCCCCAAAATCCTAATTCATTAAAATTAGCAGCTCGAGAAGACTCATTTAAAATTCTCATAACAATTTTTTCTCCATCTAAAATTGGGAGAGATGACACCCTAAGCGCATAATACATTCCGCCTATTTCCACCTTAAAGCGTCCGTCTTGAGGGGCACGGTGTTCATCAATTTTCATATTGCTCAAAATTTTAATTCTACTAATTAAGGAGTTCAGTAGTTTTCGAGGAAGCTTATTAGCTTCTTTTAAAATTCCATCAATTCTGTACCGAATCAAAACGTAATCTTCGCGAGGTTCAATGTGAATATCACTTGCGCCCGACTTAACCGCATAATCGATAATTATATTAACGGACTGTGCCACGGGAGAATCCTCGGCAATATCCTTTTCATCAATTTCTTCATCACTCCCTCCATCTTGGTCTTGATCAGTATCAATGACCTTAGTTAGTTCTGAATCAATATTATCTCGGTATTGATCAATACCGGCTTGAATTAGAGAAGAAGGAGTACTAAAAATCTTTAGTTTGTCGCCTAATTGTTTGCGCAGAAAGTTAATAGCCTGGACGTCATCGGGATCATCAAGAGCCAGAGAAATATTGTGGTTTTCATCGACATCAAAGACTATTGCTCCATATTGCCGAGCAATTCTTTCAGGTAATAACTTTAAGTACTCCCTTTTAATTTCTTTAGGGCTTAAATTAACGAAAGGTATATCTATTTCATCGGCATAAAGCTTAGTCAACTCTTCTTCGCTTAAGAGATGATTGATTAAGACTAAGTCTTGAAGAGGTTTCTTGGTTTTTTCTTCTTGAGTCCTTAAATTCTTAATCTCTTCTTCGGAAAATTTTCCGCTTGATTTAAGTAATTTCTCAACTAAATTGTCCGGAATACGCATCTTTATTTTATTCCACCCATATACATAGTTATATAATAGCAGAACAATCTATAATTTTTAAGCTTATCGAATCATGTTTAATTTTTATTAAAATAAACCAAGATTAAATTAGAAGTTGATGTAGATTTAAGTTATTATTTAAGTAAAGGGTGGCTAAAAGGAGGGTATTAAGTGGTTAAAAATGACAATGAAAATCGATCCAAAGCGCTTGGTTTGGCATTAGAACAGATTGAAAAGCAGTTTGGAAAGGGATCTATTATGAAGCTTGGAGAAAATACTCACGCTAAGGTGGAAATAGTACCTAGTGGATCAATTTCTTTAGATTTAGCTTTAGGCGGAGGTCTTCCCAAGGGCCGAATTATTGAAATTTATGGACCAGAAAGTTCCGGAAAAACAACCGTTACTCTTCATGCCATTGCCGAAGTTCAAAAAAGAGGTGGAACTGCAGCTTTTATCGATGCTGAACATGCTCTTGATCCAGCTTATGCCAAAAGAATTGGAGTTGATATAGATAATCTTCTTTTGTCTCAACCCGATAATGGAGAACAGGCTCTCGAAATAGCTGAAACACTAGTTAGATCCAACGCAGTTGACTTGATTGTCGTTGATTCCGTTGCAGCTTTAGTTCCACGAGCCGAAATAGAAGGAGATATGGGCGATTCATTGCCTGGTTTACAAGCCCGTTTAATGAGTCAAGCTCTCCGGAAACTAGCCGGAGTCATAAGTCGTTCTAATGCTACGGTTGTATTCATTAATCAAATTCGAATGAAAATTGGGGTTATGTTTGGTAATCCTGAAACAACAACAGGAGGAAACGCTCTAAAATTTTATGCTTCAATTCGAATGGATATTCGACGCATCGGTCAAATTAAACAAGGTGATAATATTATCGGGAATCGAACCAGAGTTAAGGTAGTAAAGAATAAAATAGCACCACCTTTTAAAGAGGCTGAGTTTGATATTATGTACAATGAAGGCATTTCTAGATCAGGAGACGTTTTAGACTTAGCTACCAATAAGGGAATTGTTGAAAAAGCAGGTGCTTGGTATTCATATAAGGGAGAGAAAATTGGTCAAGGTCGAGAAGCTACTAAGCTTTATTTAGATAAAAATCCAAAATTATTAGAAGAATTAATTAAAAAAATAATGGAGCCAGCTCAAGAAGAATAGTAATGAGATGCGAATTACTAAGATTGTTCAAATTGGAAAAGAAGATAAATTTGGCATATTTGTTGATGATAAGCTTAGCTTCTATCTAGATAGTCAAACTATTTTAAAGAGCAGTTTAAGTATTAATCAGGATCTTAGCACGGTTCAACTTGATAAAATCCAGGCCCTTGCTACTTATCACAAGTTTTATTTATTAGCCCTCCGGTATGTTAGTCGCCGCTTTAAGAGTGAAGCCGAAGTCATCAAATATCTTACTCAAAAAGGAGCTTCGAAGGAAGACATAAAAACTATCATGGATAGATTAATTGAACTTGATTTGGTCAACGATGAACGGTATGTTCAAAGTTATATTCAAAATAGATTAGAGTTTCGGCCTGCTTCAAAACGAAAGATTATGTTCGAGTTAAAGAAACATCTAATAGCCAGTGAAATTATTAACAGATCTCTCTTAAATGATCAAATTAGTGATCTTGATGCTCTTCGCAGCATAATGCAATCTAAACGACATCTTGCAAAATACAAAGATCCATTAAAGTTAATGCGTTATTTAGTTGGAATTGGTTTTAATTATTCTGACATTAAAGAGATTTTAGCTGAAGAAGAAATTAAATAGAAACTCCTGCCTGAGCTAGAAAGGGACTTAAAAGTTCATTAATAATAATTTTTTGAGGAGTGATTTCATTTATTTGAGATCGATCGATCATAAGCCTGTTATTATTTAACTTCTTGTAGATTGGTTTGGAAGAATAAATCTTCTGAATAAAGAAAGATTGATTGTCAACGGCATAATCTTCTACTTTCCCAACTTTATTACCGCTAATTGTTTCGACTTTCTTATTTATAAGCTCGAAATTAATAGTCATAATATTTTTTAGGCGTATTAAATCTTCAGCATTGCTCAAACTATCATGATCATTGACAATATAACCATTGCCTTGAAATTCTCGAATATCTTGTTCGAGCAAGATTAAGACTTGTTTTGTTGAATAATCTCGACAATAAAATCCTTCAATTTTTAGATTATTTGGATTAATAATGGGCTTAATGATGCTTGCTACTGCAGAAGCGGTTCGAAGTGATAAAACTTCTTGATTGAGGATAACGGAACTTAGGAAAAGCATACTTTTATTATATTACTTTTATATCCATAATTACTAAAGGTTATGTAATATAATTTAAAGATTATGACTTTATATAATGAGTTGACTATCAACCGGTTGGATCTAGAACAGTTCCAGCAATTTGGGCTAAAGATTGGCAAGAAGCTTAAGGGCGGTGAGGTTATAGAGTTAAGTAGTGATCTAGGGGGCGGTAAAACTACTTTAGCAAAGACTATTGTTAAAGGAGCTGGCTCTAATGATAATGTAACGAGTCCTAGTTTTACTATTGCTAATTTATATCAAGCTATTAATTTTAATATTCAACACTTTGACTTTTATCGATTAACTGAACCCGGCATAATTAAACTCCAGATAGAAGAGAGTATTAATTCAAAGAGAGATGTTATTATTGTTGAATGGGGGCAGAGCGTAGCTCAAGTACTTCCACCTCAACGCTTAATAATAAAGATTAATTTTGAGGACTTTGATACTAGAAGTTTAAGTATTCGTTTCCCTAAAAGTTATGATTATTTATTGAAAGAGTAATTTTGTATTTTTTATATTTAGACAATCAAGAGGATGTGACAGAGATAGGCTTGATCTTAAACGATATCAAGCTTGATTCTTGCAGCATCACTGATCGAACAAAGTTAGCTGAGTGTTTATTGGTAGAAATTACTCAACTGTTCCAAAAAAATAAAATTCAAATTAAGGACCTCGATGGAATTGTTTGTTTTTTGGGCCCTAGTAGTTTTACTGGCCTTCGGATAACGCTTAGTACCGCTAACGCTCTAGCCTATAGTTTAAATATCCCAATTAGTGGCGCTGGAGGCAAAAACTGGTTAAGTAGTTCTTTGAGAAAATTAAAGAAAAATCCATCTCACGAGCCACTTTTGCCAAATTATGGGGCTGATCCAAATATTACTACCCCTAAAAAATAAGTTGGTGCAATAGTGGTCAAAGAGTATACTATAGAACAGGAAGAATCGTTTGAGGAAAAGACCAAAGAACGTGTTAACCTATTTTTGTTATTAATTATTCAAGATAATCCTGATCTGTTAGATAAAGCTAGTGAAGTGATAGCGACGCTTTAGTCCAGGCGGGGTCTATAAGGGAGGAAACATGTTAAGTGCCGTACTTGCGATAGTAGGACTAGTTATTGGCTTTGGAGCCAATTCTGTAATTTCTAAAAAAAGAATGGGATCGGCTGAAGCTGAAGCCAAGAAAGAACTTGAAAAAGCTAAAAAAGAAGCAGCCAAATTAGTTGATCAAGCTCGTGAGGAAGCTCTTGAGTCGACAAATCAAGCCAAAAAGGACGAACAATCACGTCGTAAAGAATTGCAGGAGCTTGAAAGAAGACTGATTGCTCGAGAAGAAAATCTAGATAAGAAACTTGACGATTTAGATAAACGTACCGAAAAATTAAGAGCTAACGAAGATGACATTGAGAAACTTAAAAATGAGATTAGGGATATTAGAGTTAAGCAACAAGAGAAACTTGAAAAGATAGCTAAATTAACAAAAGCTGACGCAGCCCAAAAATTGATGGAAATGACGGAGCGTGATATTCGGAATGATCTTACTGGACTTATCGTTAAGCTTCAAAATGAAGCTAAAGATAACGCCGAAGAACAAGCAGCCCTTATTATTACTACCGCCATGGAAAGAATGTCTTCAGAAGTGACTGCTGAACGCACGATAACTAGCTTGAAGCTCGAGGACGAAGAGATGAAAGGTCGTATTATTGGAAAAGAAGGTCGTAATATTCAGGCTCTTCAAAAAGCAACTGGGGTAGATATTATGGTTGATGATACTCCTGGCTATATTGTATTTAGTAGCTTTGATCCAATTCGTCGAGAAGTTGCTCGACAAACTCTAGAAATGTTAATGAAAGATGGGAGAATTCATCCAGGTCGAATTGAAGAAGTGGTGGCAAAAGCTCAAGCCAATGTCGAAAAAGACGTTATACGTGCTGGCGAGGATGCTGCTAGAGAAGTTGGAATCATTGGAATACCAAAGGAGATTTTACAATTACTGGGAGAACTAAAATATCGAACTAGCTATGGTCAAAACGTCTTAAAACATAGTACTGAGATGGCTCATATGGCAGGGATTATCGCCGAAGAAGTTGGTGCTGATGTTAAAACATCTAAGTATGCGGCCTTAGTTCATGATTTAGGCAAAGCCTTAACTCATAAAATGGAAGGAAAGCATCACCATATTTCAGGCGAGATTCTTCGCAAGTATGGGGCCCCTGAAGAGGTAGCTTTAGCTGCTGAACAGCATCATGACGATGTTGAGGCAACTAGTGTTGAAGCATTGATAATTAGGGTGGTAGATGCTATTAGTGCCTCTCGTCCAGGAGCTCGTAATATTAGTGCCGAGAATTTTGTGGAACGCATGAAAGATCTTGAGAATGTTGCTAATAGCTTTAAGGGCATTGAAAAAACTTACGCGATTAGTGCCGGAAGAGAAGTAAGGGTTTTTGTTAAGCCGAGCCAAATCGATGATTTATCAGCGATTAAATTAGCTCGCGATATAGCAACTAAAATAGAATCTACTATGCAATATCCTGGAACCATCAAAGTTAATGTTATTAGGGAAACTAGAGCTATTGAGTTTGCGAAGTAGGCTTCTACGATGCGTTTCTTATATCTTGGTGACATTATGGGGGAGTTGGGTGTTCAAACAGTTACTCAACTTTTGCCTGAAATAAAGAAGCAATATAGTCCAGATTTTATTATTGCTCAAGCTGAAAATGTTACAAACGGGAAAGGAATATCAATTCGAGATTTTAGAATTCTTCAAGAACTAGGTATAGATTTTTGTACCGGAGGGAATTGGACTTTTAATATTGATGAAATATATGAATTACTGAATGATCCTTCAGAGCCCATTATTAGACCCGCAAATTATCCAAGTGGAACTGTCGGGAGAGGCTATAAATATTTAAAAATTTCCAATGGAGATATCCTAATTATTTCGATCATAGGAAAGATTGTTGGGAAAGATTCTGATCTTTTATTAGACAACCCACTTTTAAGCGTTGACAATATTATTGATCAAGAACAAGCTCACCCTAAAATTGCCACTATTGTTAATTTTCATGGAGATTATTCAAGCGAAAAAGTAGTTATTGGACATTATCTAGATGGACGAGTGACGGCTGTTTTAGGTGATCATTGGCATGTTCCAAGTTCTGACTATAGGATACTTCCTAAGGGAACTGCTCATGTTTCAGACGTTGGTATGAATGGAGCCCTGAACTCTTCATTGGGAGTAAAACTTAATATAATTATTGATCGTTGGAAAAATAATATTAAAAGTCGTAACGTTCTAGAAAAAGATGGCCCTACTCAATTCAATGCTATATACGTTGATTTTGAACCAAAGACTGGCCTAGCGCAAACGATTGATCGCATTCAGATTTACACTAAATAATTTTAGATTAAAAACTTTTAATATATAATTAAAACAAATCGGGGATTGGCGCAGTTGGCTAGCGCGCCGCGTTTGGGACGCGGAGGTCGGAGGTTCGAGTCCTCTATCCCCGACCAAATACAGAGACTTTGTCTAAAGACAGCAATAACCTTATCTACCTAGCCTTTAATATAATAGATACACGGAAAGATGGTTTGACGGTCTTAAAACAGAACTAAGTTCACTTGCTAAATTCAATAATCCAGCAGAAAATACATGAAGCACTCTTCAAATTTATTATTGCTACAATAAAAGAATCTACGCTACTTTAAAAACTACACCAGAATAATATGCTAAAAAATTATTTCAGACTAGACATAAGGTATTCAAAAATAAGAGAGCTTGAGGGTTCAGTTTTTTAGCACCTAACAAAATTACGTAGCAAAGGTCTATCAACTTATTGGTTAATACCACATTACTTTTTAATGTTGTCTTATAGAGATGATTTGATTTTAACTTTATCATTATAAATGTTTGGTATATGCTCACGCCTGTTGAATGTTGCCTTTTAACCCAACCTTTCGGGAGATTAGCAACCGTATTAGTCTGTCATTATTGTCTTAATTATTTATTAGAATTAGAACTATTTGCTATTGGTACGGCATCAGCTGAATGGGCAGGTAAATAAATCGTTTCTCCAGGCATTAAATTACCATTTTGATTTTTTGGAATTTGATTTTCGATTTGTTGTTCCTGTTGGAATAATAATTCTGGGTTATCTGCCACTTTTTGACTTTCTCCGCTCGCAATGCCCCAAACTGTTTGATTGGGCTCTACGGTATGCTCCATAGTGTTTTTGGGCAAACTAGGGTTATCGTTTTGGATCTCTTGTTTTATTCCCAAGACTGCTAAAGTGGTTAAACCAAGAGCTATGGCCCAGTGTCGTCCATAATGATTTTTTTGACGTTTTTCCTTATCGAAAATTGGTAAAGAATCCTTTTTATTTATTTCCATAAACATACTATAACAAACATTAGCACAATAGTCAATAAGATAATACAATATAAAATATTATATTATAACTTTTTAATCTATAATTTAGGATACGGGAATTAGCGCAGCTCGGTAGCGCGCCGCGTTCGGGACGCGGAGGTCGTGGGTTCAAATCCCGCATTCCCGACCATTTGGAGTACAATAAATATTTATGAATGCACTGATAATATTATTAGTTTTAGGAATCGTATTCCTAGTCCTAATAATTAATGAGATTTTATGGAGAAAGAGAAAGATCTATGACGAACTTAGCCGTAAGTTTATCCATATTTTAGTGGGATCTTTCGTAGCATTTTGGCCCTTTTTTCTTACTTGGCGAGAAATAGAATATTTTAGTTTGGCATTTATGGCGGTGGTTTTAATTTCTAAGAAAATTAATATATTCAGAGCAATTCATTCTGTTCAACGTACAACTTGGGGTGAACTCTTCTTTGCGATGTCGGTGGGAGGAATTGCGCTATTAACTCATGATAAATGGATATTTATGATAGCTCTCCTGACGATGAGTTTAGCGGACGGTTTAGCTGCTGTAATAGGTTCAAATTTTAAAATCGGATTTCGTTATCAGGTTTTTGGACATACTAAAAGTACGATTGGATCGTTTACTTTTTTTGTAGTCAGTTTAATCTTATTAATTAGTTACGGACTATTTGTTCCTGCCGAAAGCTTTAAGCTTGTCTTAGTCTTGTATGCTTTTATCGCAACATTTCTTGAGAATATATCAATTGCTGGTTTTGATAATCTAACAATACCGATATTTATTGCCTTAGTTCTAAGATTTTATTAATCATTTAGGTAATGAGCCCTAAGGGCATTAAAGATAACTACAACGTCAACGACTTCTTGCAGAATAGCTCCATAAATTGGTAAGAAAAATCCAGTTGCAAAAATAAGCATTAATGCAAAACTAAGTCCAATTCCCCACAAAATACTTTGTCGGGCAATTTTAAAGGTATGCTTAGATATAGCTAAAATATCTGCCACCTTCGTTAAATCATCCTCTAGAATAACTATGTCGGCTGATTCGCTAGCAGCAGTTGATCCTTTGGCTCCAAGAGCTATACCTATATCTGCAGCCGTCAAAACCGGCGCATCGTTTACTCCATCTCCAACGAAAGCAATTGGTCTATCTTTAATTTTTTCAACTGTTAACAACTTATCACTTGGTAGTGCCTCAGCCACAACTTCATCTATTCCAAGCTTAGTCGCAACATTTTTAGCAACTTCTTTTCCGTCTCCTGTTATCATTAATGTTTTTAAGATTCCTAGCAAATGGATTCTTTGTAGTGTTTCTTTTGATTCTGATCGGATATTATCTTTGAGAGTTAAGTATCCTAAAAGTTGTTCGCTATCCGAAATAAATACTGTAGTGGATTTAAGTTTTCTAATATTTAATTTAGGGGGAAATTTTATGCCTTTTTCTTTCAAATAAGTAACTCTACCAACTATATAGTGGTGTCCTTTATATGATGCTTCAAGACCTTTCCCAGTTTCTTCTTTGACTGATTTAATTTTAAGTAGTTTAAGATTATGTTTTTTGGCATATTTAACAATTGCTGTTCCTATAAGATGCGAGGAAAACATTTCTAAACTTGAAATTAGAGTTACGATATCTTCTTGAGTATGCTTTGATTCGAAACTAACAATATTATCTACCGCTAATTCGCCAGATGTTAGTGTTCCTGTTTTATCAAAAGCAATTGTTTGAGTTTCTGCCAGTTTTTCAAGAGAAGAACCATTTTTAACAATGATTCCTCGCTTGCTAGCTAAACTCATTCCTGACACTAATGCAATCGGAGCTGCCAATAGTAAGGGGCAGGGGGTAGCTACGATAATGACCTCCAGGAATCTAATGGCCTGACCAGATATATACCAAACGGTTCCAGCGATTATAAAAGAAATTAGGGTAAAAGGTATACTATATCGATCAGCAAGTCTAACAAAGGGCGAGTTAGAAGCGGCGGCTGATTCCACTAGCTTAATAATCTGTTGGTATTGGCTATCTTTGGCGCTAGCGGTTGCTTCTACCGTAACAGACCCTTCAATATTAATTGATCCACTAAGAATCTTGTCACCGACATGCTTAATCACCGGTAGGCTTTCTCCCGTTAAAGAAGCTTCATTAAAGCTTGACTCTCCTTCAATAATTTTTCCATCGACTGGAACTAATTCACCGGGCTTTACTATAAACCTATCTTTAAGCTTGACCTCTGCGACGTTAACATCTAATAGTTTTTTGTTTTTAAGTAAATGGGCTTTCTTGGGCGAGTTTTTAATTAGGCTATCTAATTCTCTTTTGGCTTTTTTATCGGCATATTTATCAAGGGCTTCTCCGCCTGTTAGCATGATTACCACGACTATTGCAGCATAGTATTGTTTCAAAAGAACAGCCGATATAATAGCTGTTAAAGCCAAGATATCTATGCCATAGCGACCAGAACGAATATCATCATACATATCTAACAGTAAAGGAATTGCCTCAAGAATAGCGATTCCCCCTAATACGATATCTGAAGCTAATTGAAGCTTTAAAATCCAAAGAACGAAGCCTATTAATAATCCTAGAATGGCTATTGAAAATAGTCTCCAGTTGTAAATAAATCTAAATATTTTCTTTAATTTCATAATTTTAACTAATGGGGCGAAAGATGGGACTTGAACCCACGGCCTCCGGAGCCACAATCCAGCGCTCTAACCAACTGAGCTACTTCCGCCAGGTCATATGATCTAACAGAGGTGATTATATCTTAAATTAAACGTTTTAACAAATATAAATTTAATTATTTTGAATTGTTCGACCGTAAGATACATTAGCTAGATCAATAAACGTTTCCTTTTCTTTAATTATAACCTGAGGTGGAATTTGAGCCGTATTAGTTGATAAGCCGTCGACTTTCTTGATAGCTGTTCCAATTGACAAGAATTCAATCATTCCCGATCCAAGATCATAAATATAATTTTTAATTCCAAGAACATCGTCGGCACCAATTTCTTCAGCTTGAGCTTTAAGTTTTTGAATAGATTCTTCGCGGGCTCCATAAATAAGATCAGTTAGACTATTAATCTCTCCTTTCACTAAATTAGCAAAAGCAGATTTAATTCCTCCCACAAATCCTAAGGCGTAAACTGAAGTACCTACTAATAACTTTAAAGGGACGTAACCAAGTTTTGTAATGTTCCAGGTTTCTTCTGCTGATAGATTACTTGAACTTACTCCACCTACATTTCCTACAATTGAAGCTATTTGTTGATTATATGATGCCGTTCCCAGCATTACCATCTCTTGAACACCTTGAGCCTCTAGTGGCAGAATATTAATTTTAATTCCAACTACACTGTTTGCTCCTTTGCCTCGAGCCTCTTCCACAATCCTGCTCAACGCTAAATTACGAGTTGTATTAAAGATATCACTATATTGTTTAACTTCTCCTTTAAAATATTTCTTAATGCCACCCATAATTCCCTTAGCCATACCAATTGAATAGGCCACATTTCCAAAAGCAAAACTAATTGGTTGATAGCCACTATCCCACTGGGCAAATAATTCTTGAGCACTGGCGCTTGTTGTGAATGGTTTTAGTCCTCGGTTTAAAGTATCTGTTAATCCGGATCCTACGCTTAAAAACTCCATATTTCCGGGATGGAAGATAAGATCACTTTTAACACCGCTAACCCCACTCACTCTGTTTTGAGCCAATTCTTTCTCCAGTTTCTCGAAAGATAATCTTCTTCCTTCACTAATCATATCGGTAATCGTTTTAATTTCTCCACCAACCACAGTCCTAACGTTAGCCCGCATTGATCCAATAAAACCCATCGAAAAAACACTATTACCAATCAGTAGATCAGCCGGAGAGAAACCCAGTAAATAGGCACAGTACATTTCATTACCAGATAATCCCGAATATTTTACATCACTCATATCGTTATATTACTATTTATCTCTAAACTTAACCAGTATATAATCTTAAGAGTAATAATAAGAAAACAGTTAATACTATAAAAAAAATGATAAACTATACTCAGGAATATTAAAGATATAAATGAAACAAAGATTATTAACTAAAAAGATTGCAATTTATTTTCTGATCTTACCATTAGTGTTAAGTCTGTTTATCACATATTTTCCCAGTAAGAACGTTTATGCTGCAGGGATTCCAGGCGGAAATAATTTTATCTTTGTCTCTAATCTAGGTCTCATATCTATTTGTCAATATCAAAACATATCCCAGTCTCAGGCGGAAGACGCATGTACAGGCCTTGTTGGTGGGCTTCCGAAGGGGGTCTCAACAAAAGATTATAATATTTATTTTGCAGTAGGTCCTTCGGGTTCATCCTATTATTATTCATCTGGATCTAATGAGATAAGCGTCCCAAATACTACTCCTCAAGGAATTGTAAATGGAAAATTAAAATCAGGAGTTCATTCATATCCAATAACAATATCTGGCTATAAGTCTGCCCTTGGTTTTTTTAATGATATTTTATCGCACTGCGGAAATATTTGTATCAAAGGTCCAACCGGAGTACTCAACGGATCTCAATTATCTGGTTCTCCACAAACAGTTACCGTTAATTCTACTGTTTATGATAATAGTGCTTCTGTTGGGCAATCTCTGGGACCCATTACATATTATTTGACGGATATTTCGTCGGGCAATCCGATTGCAACTGTAACCTCAACAACTTCTTCGGTGCAAAAAATTGCAAATGGATTGCTTCAAGCAGCTAAGTTTACAGTTAATTTCAGTAACGTCAGTCCAGGCATCTATAATGTTTCAAGCTCCTCGATTCAAAGTTCGCCAGTACCAGTTACTGTTCCCTCGAATACAACCGTTGAATTGGATGGAAACTATGTTCCACCTTCGTCTTCAAATAATTCAGCGCCAACTTGTGAATCGTCCAGTTTTCCGCTAGCGTGGATAACATGTGCTGCAATTAATGAAATGGGATCGATTGAATCTTACTTAGAGAACCTTGTAGGAGACTTAATGACTACCCAAACTCTAGTTTACAACTCTAAAGATTGTCAATCCAATAACAGTTCGAGTAATGCTCAATCTTGTATATATAAGGTGTGGAATAACTTTAGAGTATATGGAGACGTTATTTTGATAATTGCTCTTTTAGTAATTGTGTTTGCCGAGAGCATCGGAGGAGGATTGCTAGATGCTTATTCGATAAGAAAAATATTACCTCGACTTATAATAGCAGCAATTCTTATAAATCTATCAATATATATTGTTGGAGTATTAATGGACATAACCAATATTTTAGGAAAAGGGATTTTTAATATAATAAAATCTCCATTTCCTACTTCTGTTTGGAAGATAGACCCAACTGGTGCTGCCGGTGGAATAGTGGGAGTAACATTGACCGCACTAGTTGCGCTTGTTCTTTATGCCATCTTTAAGGATTTTAAAAACAATAAGGGTAAGGGAATTTTAAGTGCTGCTATAGGGTTATTATTCTTAATTGGTCTTCCTTTCTTATTAGCGATGCTAGGTATAATAGCTACAATAATATTCAGAATCGCTATCATTTATTTTCTTGTAATTATCTCTCCACTGGCTTTTGCACTATATTGCTTACCTAATACCGAGCAGTATTTTAGAAAATGGTGGAAAATTCTTATTGAGGCACTGATTGTATATCCAATCGTAATGATCGTATTTGCAATGTCTGGAGTAACTGCTGTTATTCTTAGCTCAATTCCTCTTCCTGGATCAGTATCTTGGTTAACCCAAATATTTTCGATGGCTGCAGTTCTCGCACCATTATTTTTAATTCCATTTGCGTTTAAGATTGCAGGCAATACCATAGGATCCGTCCATGACATGGTTACAAAGGGAAGAAATGGAATGCACGGCATGATCAGGGGAAACCCCAATAATCCAAACAGTTTACATAATAGGATGAGAGGAAGATTGGAGAAGTCTAGAAATGAAATGGGCTTATCTAATGCGCAAATTGGCGCTAGATTTAATCCAAAGCGATTGACTAAGAAGGGACGAAAAGCTTTTAAGGCTGAGATAAGCAACAGAGGTTTAGCATCTGGCTATGCTATTGCCGCCAAAGAGTTAGAAGCCAATGACATATGGAATCAAAATAAAAACGACGAAAAGTTTTTAACGGCATATGGCGATAGAGACTTGGCAAAACAGAGAATTGCTGAAGCTGAGGCCGATAAAGCAAGAGCTCTTGATGCGGGAGATTTAACTAAGGCCGCAAAGCTTGATAACACAATTGCCGCCTATAACGATGCTCTTGATTTAGCAAGTAAAATGCCAGACGATAAGTCTTCAAAAATGGTGGCCCTGTATCAACGGGCAGCTACCGGATTTGGGGTTGCTTATGGTAAAAAGGGCTACGAAGAGTTAAGGGATTCAGTTATTAAGGCCACTGGAGTTAAAGTTAATGAAGATGGAAGTGTTGATACAACTGATCCAAACTATGGTAATTACAGAAGGTCCATGAACGGTCTTCAATTTGCCTATAGACAGGCAGGTCGCTATGATATTGGAATGGTTAATGATGGAGCTGGTTATACTTATGGAATTGATAAAGCAAGTGGATATATTGCTGGTCAAGGAAAGCCTGAGACTTTTTTGGCTGGAGCAGAGGAATATCTTGGTCTTGATGATGGACAAGCCGAAGACTTAAGTGCTAGCACTATTCTTAGATCTATTGCTTCCGGAGCAACTGATAAAAATAAATTTAATGATTATGTTAGGTTATTGTCTTCAGCTTATCCTACGGCAACGATGGGTAATCAAAAAGTAATAATGAAACAACTTGAAGCTATGCATGAAGCCGCTAAAAGCCAGGGTTCTGGTTTTAACGCGGAAGAAGTGGCTAGATTGAGTCAACAAATATCTTATATTAAATCTGCGTCTACCTCCAGAAATCTTGACCCGAATCTAATAGATACTTAGATCTAGAATGAGTGAAGACAAAAAAGAACCAACCGATTTTTATAAATATATTACTCATAATGATGAGAATCTTTGGAATTCCAAGATAAAAACAAAATCAAGCTTTGCGTCAAGAATCTCTAAAAACAAGAAATTATTAGGAGGAGGAATTGCTGGTACTTTGGCGCTTTTAATATTCTTTGGGTTTGGGGCAATTTCTACGTATACTTTGGAAACTATTCAAAAAGATTTAGTGGGTTATGAAGCCAAAACCGAAAGAAAGGTAGAACAAGAAGCAACAAAAACTCTGCTATCTAAGGTTTTATGCTTTAAGTATGGAATAAAATGTCGATCAAATGCACCTACCAATGATGGTTCTGATCTAACTGAAGCTGAAACAACTGCCGCAGAGGGCGGTGGCCTAAGTTCAGAAATAAGCAATGATTTTAGTTTTACTAATCCGGAAATTCAACAATCACTTGAAAGCAATGGTTTTCAAGTAACAGTGGATTCGTCTGGTAATTTTAAGAGTTTAATTGCTCCTGATGGATCGGTAGTAACGCCAGATGATATCCTTAATAATACCAATGGTATTTTCGATAATATTAGCGCTGCTCTTCCAGAGTGGGCAGTAGGTCAATTAGAAGGTTTCAGGAGCTTAATGTTTAAGTTTGCAAATGCAAGTTTTAACGTATTGCCTGATAATACTACGGAATCCAGCACAGACGCTGCTAAGGCCATCGAGAGCGCAGATACGGAGGGAGCTTCAGGTTCAATAGCGTCTCAAGAGGCAGTCGCCGCCGTATCAGAATCAGAAACTAATCCTAAGAGTTCGCAATTAACAGCATCAGAAGCCTCAACGGCCGCCCAGGAAACAGCGGCTTCGACTGAAGCTGTTAATGCTTTAACTAGTGCTGATCAATCTATAGCTACTGATATTTCGCATGGAGCTTCACTTGACTCTGCCCAAAACCTTGCCGAGTCCAGTTTATTAAATTCATTAGGTGGAAAATTGACAGATGTTGCTCCTGGTCAAGCTTTGGCGTTTGCTCAAGACGCCTGTTTATTTGATGAACTAGTTAATAATCAGGTGGTAAAACATTTACCTTTAATTATGAGTTTATTGATACGAAACGGAACCACTACTATAAGTTTAGCCAGCCAGTTAGTAAGCGGTAAAATTACTGGACAAGACTATTCTGCTGCAATGAAAATGTTTGTGGGAAGTAGTAATCCGATAGATGCTGGTACAAATGCTGCTTTACCGTTTAGTGCTTCGGCTGGATGGCAGCAAGCAACTGGTGGTTCAGGAGGAATACCAATTGCAAAAACGTCTCTACCTACAATAGATGGAGTAATGTCAGTAATGAATACATTTAATTCTATAATAAATAATTTGCCTGGCGGAAGAGGTTTTTGTTCCGTTTCAAACAATATTTTTGGCGGGATAGCGATAGGGATTGGGGGTTTGTTTGCTACTGGAGGCATCGATTTTGCAAGTCTTGGTACGTCAGAAATTGTTTTTGCAGGTTTACAAGCAGGGACTCTGGCTACAATTTATACAGTTGTGCCGAAGATTGTCGAAATGATAACCCCCTTTAATCTTATGGGTTATCAAAATGCTGTCCAAAATATGAATAATACGGATGCAGGGTTAAATTTGGCATATAATAATTATTCTAGATCAATGGGAGGGATGCCTCAAACTCCGAGTCAATCCCAGACTAATTACAACAGTGCAATTCAATCAGGAATAGCTTTTAACAATTCTAAGCCATGGATTTATAGAACATTTGCCTTAAATAATCCTGACTCGCTTGTAGCCAAATTGGCTTTAGATATTCCATTAAGTGCCAGTTCTCTTGTATCGAATATAATAAATTATTTAGCTACAATACCTTCAGAGTTAATGCACGGCATAGCTGATTTAATTATTTTCCCTAAGATATTAGCTGCTAGTCAGTCTACTAATTATCCCGGAAAAGCTTATAGTCTTACTCAATACTCAATGTCATCTAATACTGTTAACAAATATGATCCAATCGCAAATGAAAATTATCTTTTCAGTAAAGTAACCTATAATGGAAATTCGGCGAGAAGAATAGACATGCTAGGAAATCCAAATACAATAAATGCCATTACTGGAGATAATAATAATAATGATCTTTTACATTGTTTTATAGACAGTTATTCACAAATATACGCGTCGGCAACAAATGGTGGTACGACTTCATTTCAGCCCTCTACTGCTCCTTATTTAGATTCTGGTGCGGATAAAAATTGTGGAGCGCTTGGTTTATATAACTTAAATGATTATTCGGACAACGGTAATAACGGCCCTATTCAAGGTCTGCCAAACGAACAGACTATAGCGGCCATATATTGTAAACACTTAGACTCAATTCAATCTGAAAACGACCCAAAGTGCATTAACACTTTACTAAATGATGGACAAGTAAATAATGATTTGGGACATTTTAGAGAGTATCTTCTAGATTTGAATGTTATGAATAATTTAATTAGCTTGGGAACATCGAAATGATTAGATTGTTTTTAAGTATAACTATAATTTCTTTAATCTTCCCAAGTTCAATTGTTTGGGCTATATCTCCTGGGAATCTAAATAGTCTATATCAGGGTAGCTTGTATTATGAACCTCAACAAACCTGTGGATCAAACTCTAATAATGTTGCTCCTGGGACTGGATCGCCAAATGGACTAACTTTTCCAGATCTAAACCCATCAGCAATGGCCAGCGCGATCGATACCTGGATTAATCAAGTAAATCCTAATAGCGAAATGAAAGGACTGGGTTCGACTATCGTGGCGGATGCACAACATTCAAATGTCAGCCCCTTTTTAATTGTTAGCATAGCTCGAGAAGAATCTAGTTTAGCTGATCCTTCAGATTTTAATGTTATTCATGCCAATAATTCTTTTGGTAGGACGGCAGATTCATCTCAACCGAGCTTTCAAGGATCGATGCTATGGTATAAATGGTCGTCTGTCAAAGCGAGTGTAGATTATACTGCTCCAGAGAATCAAAATATTCCAGGTGGGGGAGACTTTGGAAGTTATTTAAGGGACGAATTCGGGACAATTATTAATACGAATAACTATCTAGCTATGATGAGTCCATACGCGCCGACGTCGGGGGGAAATAATGTTAATCAATATGTAGCCAATTTACAGACATGGATTACTCAACTTGTCAGCCTAACAAATGGCGGTGGATCAACTTCTTCGCTATCTTCAAACCCTTCAAATAGTTGCTCAAGCAATATTAATTGTAGTTCTAGCTCTTCTGGGATAAGCTCAAATCAAGTTGCCCAGCAAGTAGTTTGTATCGCTCAACAAGAGCTAGCTCTTTGGGATTCTCAACCGGGCTATACTTCAATGGGAGGTCCTCAATTTTCGTATGCTGCGACCGGCTATCTTAAATATAGCCAAAATAACCATGAGGAGTGGTGTGCAGATTTCGTATCATGGGTCTACAATCAAGCTGGCTATCCGCTCCAACCAGACCCAAACTGGAGGGTTTCAAGTGTTTCTGGGGTTCAAGCGATTGGTGAAGAAAACCAGCAATTTCAGTGGCATCCTTCAGGCTCAAACTACACTCCCCAACCCGGAGATATCCAGGTCCATGGCGGAGGACATGTTAATATAGTGGTTGCGGTTAATAATAATACCTTGACCTTAATTGGAGGAGATCAAGGGAATGGTCCATATCCTGGAGGGTCAGTTGTATCGGAGTATACTGATACTAATTTTTATGGTGGACCGAACGGAATAACAGGATATGTAAGTCCAAATTAAAAACTATGGAACAAAATATTTTATCAAAGAGAAGAATAAAACAACTAATTTTGATAGGTTTGTTTATTCTATTAATTTTATTTATATATTTTACGAACTTAAGTTTAACTTTTCATGTTGTTAGCATTAATCCCAGTCTATCTGATATAAATAGCATAACTCCCTATATTGACATTAATTTTAATGATACTTTAAAACAAAAAATAAGCATTTCATCGGACCCAAACATTATAAAATCCTATGCAATATCAGGTAAGCGAATTAGACTTTATTTTAATCTTCCCTTAAACTCCAATAGCAAATATACAATTTCATTGAGCTCTGTAACTGATCAAAATAACCATAAGTTAAATTTATCCTATTCGTTTACTCCAATATTTAAGGTCAACAATCTTTCTAAACAAGAGAACCAATATTTGCTAAATCAACAAGTCCAATACAATCAGGCATCTCTCAACAACCAGCTTATGGCGATATTGCCGTTTACCAGCCCCAACAATGCTTACGAAGTTAATTATCGTAATGTGAATGGTTTTGTTATTATTGTAACGGCACAAGGAGAACCTAATCAGCAAGCAGCCCTAGCATGGCTTAAGGCTGAAGGTTATAATATAAATAATTATCACATTCAATATGTTAATCAAGCTCCATAGTAATGCTTAAAAATCTTAGATACCAACTAATATTCAGCGAAGCAATTCTTTTTATCGGTTTAGCGGTTTGTATATTAATTCGTCCAGCTGGACTTGCTGCCAATAACGGTATAAGTTATTACGGAACATTTCATAACACTTTATTGCCATATATTATTGCTCTTGCTGGTTCCAGTTTCTGCTTAGTACTCATTACAATCTTCTATTTGAAAGGATCTTGGCAAGATAATCTTATTAAGACTATCTTCACTTTACTTTTTTTCCTGATTATAGGAATTATAATATTTCCCTATAACGTTAACCGAACTTATGCTGATATTCATGCCACCCTAGGAACAATTATTTTTTCAACTCAATTTATAATATCTATTATTTTTACCTTTATTAATCCTAGAGATATTTATGGACTTATAATCTTAATCATTGAGTTTGTTGGAGGACTTGTGTCGATCTATTACTTAAAACCAGCGCATGGCTTTCTAATTCAAGGTCAGATTATCGCTCAGTTTGGATTTGCTCTTTTCATAATACATAATCGATATAAGATATTTAAATCAGTTAAAATTGATCAATTTCCTGTTGATAATATCGAAGTATAAAATCTTTTTTATATTTATAAAAAGTCCCATCTAGAATGCTTTGTCTAATCTTATCGACAGTTGATATAACAAAGTATTCGTTATGAATTGATCCTAGAATTGGACCTAACATCTCATGAGCATGAAAGAGATGATTCAAGTAAGCCTTGGTATAGTTTAAGCAACAATCGCAACTACAGTCTGGATCGATTGGTCCAAAGTCATCTTTAAAGCGACTATTCTTAATATTGATTCGTCCCTCGTAGGTATAAAGAGCTCCATTGCGGGCTTGACGAGTTGGGGCAACACAATCAAAAGTATCGATACCCATCTCGACACCTAGGAATAGATCGATTGGGCCCGATCCCATACCGAGAAGATGTCTCGGGCGATTAGGGTCCAAGATATTGTTGGTCCATTCTAAGACTTGCATAATTTCTTGAGGTTCAAAAATTCCTCCAATCCCAAATCCATCAAAATCTAAGCTATTTAAAAATTGTGCACTTTCTTTGCGATACTGTTCGATTCGGGCACCTTGCACTACACCAAACAAAGCTTGTTTTTTAGTGTTATTTAAATTAAGTTTCTTATGCTCATTTAAGCTTCTTTTGGCCCATTGATGAGTTCGATCCATCGCTGTTTTAATATATTCATTAGAGGCTAATGGAGAAGTTAGCTCATCAAAAGCCATATGAATATTAGCTCCAATTTTATGTTGAAGTTGCATAGATATTTCTGGAGTGATGTAATACTGTGTCCCATCCAAATGAGAACGAAAAGTTGCTCCATCGTCGTTTATCTGAGCCAGCTGAGATTTAGTATGTCTAGCGTGTTTAGGATCACCTTTAATTGAGCTACTGGTTAAATCGAGCCCCTTTTTAAAGGCCATCCCTAGCGAAAAAACTTGAAATCCACCGCTATCACTAAAGGTTGGTTTATCCCATCCCATAAAATTATTTATACCTTCGGACTTTACTAAAACTTCAACTCCTGGCTGGAGCATAAGGTGATAAGTATTAACCAAGATAGCTTGAGCTAAGCTCGCCTTAATTTGATCATTGGTTAAACCCTTAACGGTAGCCTTTGTCCCACCGATTATAAAAGCGGGAGTTTCAATATCGCCGTTGGGAGTGGATATAATTCCGGCTCGAGCCAAACTTCTCGGTAGCTTTTGTTGAATCTTAAATTTAAAATAATTAGCCATGATCAGTATATTAACATTGAATCACCGAAACTTAGCAATTGGTAGTTATTGCTTTGAGCGTGATCGTAAGCCTTCTTTAATTTTTCCCAGTTCGAAAATGCTGCAGTTAGCATCAAGACAGTAGATTTCGGGGCATGAAAATTGGTTATTAATGTATCCACTACTTTGAATTTATATCCAGGATAGATGAAAATATCGGCTTCCCCTTGGATTTTGGAATGTTCGAATAAAATCTTGTCGGACGCATATTCAAGAGACCTTGCTACTGTAGTCCCGAGAGCTACTATTTTGTTACCTTTATTCTTGGCGCTCTGAATGGCTTTAATAGTGGAGAGAGGAATCTCGAAATATTCTTGATGCATTTTATGATTTTTAAGTTCGTCAACCCTGATTGGCATAAATGTTCCTATTCCGACATGAAGAGTCAATTTCGTAACCTTAATACCTTTTGCTTCAATTTTAGCTAGAATCTCGGGAGTCATATTAAGACTAGCAGTGGGAGCTGCTACTGATCCAATCTTTTTCGCCCACATAGTCTGATATCTCTCGGAATCTTCCAGAGTCGTTTCTCGTTTAATGTAAGGAGGTAAGGGGACTTTTCCTTCTTTTTCGCTTAAGGTTAATAAATTATTTTCTGATTCAACAAGGGCTAAACCATCTCCTAAGATTTTAGTTACCTTAATTTTTTGACCACCTAAAGAAGTTAAGATCTCACCTAGCTTTAATTTACCAGGGTACATAATTTGATGTTTAAACCATTTTAGATTTGTGCCATGTTCTTCTAGTAATAAGATATTAATAAGCTTGTTCTGGCTTGTTGTGACCCTAATCCGCGCCGGGATTACTTTCGTGTCGTTTAAAACTAAGACATCTCTAGAATTTAGATAATCGACAATATTTTTATAATAATCATCTGTAATAGAACCACTTTGTTTGTTGAGCACCAACAGACGACTTGTTCCTCTTACTTTAGGAGGATGATAGGCGATTAGTTTTTTATTTAAGTTATAGTCAAAATCTTTCGTTTGCATCATTAAATTATAGCTTAAAAAGTGTTAGCAAAGTTAAGTTTTTAACTAATAGTTTTATTTGGAAGCTTCAATAGAGTGTTTGGTTATATCGATTGAACAGGCTTGATGTTTTCGACAGTAGGCTTCACATAGTTTAGCAGTTTTTAAATCTCTATAGTGGAGCTTACAAACTGGACATTGATAATTTTTAATGTCTTTATTCATATTAAAATTATATATTAAAACCTAAACATGTCTAATCGATCTCTCTTTCCAAAAGATAATGATCAACTAAGTTTCTTTGATTAATTGGATCAATTTGGCCTCTCCGCATGATGGCTAAGGAGTGGACGTCTTTTTCCTCATTAAAAAGACTTCTCACTAGCGCTACTGATCCAAGAGTTGTTACGACATCTTCAGCAATTAGAATTCTGTCTTTAGATTCAGCTAGCTTAAGATCAAGATCTGACCTAAGACTAAATCCATCCTTAGTTTTATCTATATCTATAACAGGAAGACTTAAACGATCTCCAACCATGTGAGTAAATTTTTCCATACCATTTGGAACATAAGTCAGAGCTTGGCTTGCTCTTGTGCAGGGAAAATCTATAAAAGCTGAAATTGCTAATCGGAGTTGATCTGGAAAGTTATATATTCTTTCAAAATCTATTTTTACTGAAGATGTCTGACCTGATCGCAGTTTAAATTCTCCGAAACGATATGCTTCAATTCTTTCTAGTATACCGCTTATTATTAAGGCACCGCTCGAAGCATCATATTGGAATGGGTCAATATCAAGGCATTGAAGTTTATTTGATATATGTTTACTAAACAGATGCATATAGATAATTCTAACATCAATAAATAAATTGCTAAACTTCGGGCTATTCATCATAATATAAAAACATAATTAACAAAAGGATATAAAAATGCTACATATTTATCTCTACAGTTTCGTTGCAGGATTATTTGGAGTCAACGGGGTTCCTCATTTCATCAAGGGTATCTTAGGAGAAAGACATCAGACTCCATTTAGTCGATCATCATCAGCTGTAGTTAATGTAATTTGGGGGTGGGTAAATTTTGTAATAGGTATTTCTTTAATCTATATGGGGCATGTTCACCCACATCTACTAAGGGCCTTTGGAGCTGTGGCTTTAGGGGCTATACTAATGGCTCTTTTGTTAGCTTATAATGGATCTCATCCAAAGCAACTAAAAAAGGAATAGATCCTGTTGATACTCAAACTTAATAAGCCTATATCTTAAATAGCCCAGTGCTTTTTTGAAATGGGGTGCTACGTTTTGTATGATTTGAATTAATTGTAAGTTATCGACATTTTTAGTCTCGCTGTTTAAAGCTTTATGGAGTTTATCGCGTAATCGATTTACTATTACTCGTTACAACAGCTAAGCTGTATTAATATAAATAGGCCATATTGTTTAACTTCCAAAGTACCCTAACAAATATATACTGTAACTTTGAATATTTTAATATAGTGAATACTGTTCAAATGGTACCCCGAGCAGGATTCGAACCTGCGACCTTAGGCTTAGAAGTCCTCTGCTCTATCCAGCTGAGCTATCGGGGCTGATTCAACAGAGGTGATTATATCATAAAAATAGTGTATACTAAAATAAAAGAATCAAATAAAAAAATGAATCAATTAATTATTAGTCTTGTTTTTGTAGTTTTCAGTTTGCTTATAGTCTATTTGCTGCTCCATTATGATAAAGGTGAAAAAGAACCGACCAAAGCATTATTTATAGCAGCTGGGTTTGGATTAATGGGTATTGTAGTTGCTTACTTTATAGAACATAATCTTTTTTTAGCTAGCAATTTAACGACAGTTAATGGTCTCGGATCTCTCTTTATTAATAATATTTGGATTGGAGCTATTGAAGAAGCTTGTAAGTTTATTCCGCTTGCCATTTATATTTACAGAAAGCCTTATTTTAATGCGCATATCGATGGAATAATTTATTTTGCAATAGCCGGATTAAGTTTTGGTTTACCCGAAAATATACTGTATACCATTAACTATGGCTCAAGCGTTGGAATTAGTCGCTTAATTTTAACTCCTATCTTCCATGCCTCTTTAACCGGGATGGTAGGGTATTTTTTGGCTAAATTTAAAGTTGAACATAATAATCCTTGGAAAGTTATATATTTCTTTCTATTAGCAATAGCATTACATGCGATCTATGATTTTGGTTTACTCTCTGGCAACAACGATCTTTCTTTAGTCTCGGTAACGATTACTTTATTGTTGTCTATTTCATTATTTTATCTATATATCAGAGCTACCGATCTTGATCGATCAGCAGGCTTGAGCGCAGTGGGTAATAACAAATATTGTCGGAATTGCGGAAAAATTAATAAGATGCATCATATCTATTGTGTGTATTGTGGAACCGAGGCTTAAATTATGCAATTAGAACAAATAATCGATTGTCCTAATTGCCATAAAGAAACCGAAATAGATGCTAACTTTTGTGGATATTGCGGGACAAAGCTGAAGCTTGGTGACTTTAATATATCCACCAATTCTAAAAATGCTCCCTATGCTATTTATTATCCTCTAGTCCGTCAACATTGGGCAAGTTATTCCATAATCTTTGGCATAATAGGAATCGGAGCGTCCTTAATAATACCTTTGTTTGGGTTAATTCTTGGTATCATTGGTCTATTTATTGCGCTTAGTAGTCATCGATACAACAATTTAATTAGATTTAAAGTAGCTGGAATTATTTTATCTTGTTTAGCATTAATCCTTGCCGTTACCTTAATTATCTATAATTCAAGTTATAATTCTTTACAGGTCAATCAATCTAAAGCAGCTTCAGTAGTGCTTAATACACCTTGCTTTGATATTAAATTCAGTACAATATATAAAATCTCAAATAGTCCCAAAAGTTGCAATGTAGTCGCTTATTACGGACAGAGTTATAGTAAGGCTGTAGATCTTTATAGGGTTGATGCTCTGAAAATAATAAACGCCAATAGTTCCAATTTTATCAATTTGGTTAAGGTCAATCTAATTAACCCTGATCTTTTAAAGCTTTCCAATAACTACAACGTAATCGTTAACAAAAAAGCCCAATTCTTAAATAATGAAGCATACAATTTATCTGTTTATAATCCTAAGACTAATGTTTCTATAACAATTGAGCCAATTTTATATAATGCTAAAGGTATTTCAGATAATATTTTCGTGATTTATCATTCGACTATTGGCAAAGCCTCAAACTTAAATGCATTATCTAAAGCTTGGGCTTGGCAATAATGGTGCGGGTGGGGAGAATCGAACTCCCGTCACCAGTTTGGAAAACTGGGATAATGGCCGTTATACGACACCCGCGAGCTAATTGAAAATTATATCAAAATATTCTGTGTTTTAATATTGTTTTTCATTAAATATTGTGGAGAACGGTAATATTAGCTCCTAGGCTATTAAGTCTTTCCGAGAGGTCTTCATACCCTCTATTAATGGTATAAACATTTCGAAGCAAACTAATTCCTTTAGCTGCCAACATCCCTATTAATAATAAGGATGCAGGTCTGAGGGCCGGGGGACAAACAACATCGGCTGCTCTAAATTTAATAGGACCAGTTATATAAATCCGATGAGGATCCGCCAATTCTACTTGAGCCCCTATTTTAGTTAACTCTGTATAATAAATTGCTCTATTATCAAACATCCAGTCATGAATTAAAGTTCTTCCTGAAGCTTGGGTTACGATTGGAACAAAATATGGTAGATTATCGGCATTTATGCCTGGATAGGGCAGAGAATGAATATTGTCATTAAGAGCCCTCAGAGTTCCATTGTGTTTGTCGACAACAAGGTCGACTAAATCCGTGTACCCATTTTTGGCTTTATAGCGCTTGGATTCATGGATAGTTGCTCCCATTTTTTGTAATTTCAATATCTCCATTGATACAAAATCAATAGGAACGCGATTAATTTCTATTTTAGAGTTGGTGGTAAGGGCGGCCGCCATAAAAAACATTCCTTCGATAGGATCTTCGCTTGGGCAGTAATCAATATTCTTTTTAATTTCATTTCCACTACCCTTAATAGTTAGGTTAGTTGTTCCGATGCCCTTAATTTCAATTCCTAATTTTTGGAGAAATAAACATAAGTCCTGAACGGCATAATTGGCACTGGCAAAATTAATTTTGATTTCTTTATTAAAACCACTAGTAGCCATAATTATATTTTCAGTAACAGTATCACCTCGTTCATAGAGAGTTATACGTTCAGCATACTTCTTTTTAACGGCTATATTATATGTTTCGTTTTTAGCTTCAATTTGAACTCCTAATTCCTGGAGAGCAAAGAGGTGAGGTTCAATCGTTCTAGTTCCTAGTTTACAGCCACCAGCGTAAGGTATTTTAAAATTATTAAATTCATGAATCAGGGGACCAATTAACATTAAAACACTTCGAGTCATACGAGCTGATTTAACGTTAATATTGTCAATCTTAAGTTCTTTGGGTCGCTTAATCTCAATATCATTATTCGGTAGCCACTTTATCGTTACTCCGATACTTTCAAGGACCTCTATAATGCGGTAAACTTCTTCAATTCTAGGAAAGGAACGAAAAGTTGTAGTCCCGTAATTAAGCAAACTGGCACAGAGTAATCCAACAGCCGCATTTTTGCTAGTCTTTAAACTAATTTTACCCTTGAGTTCGTTTCCTCCTTCAATTCTTAGATTTACGCCACCTTCGCTGATTGAGATTAACTGTTTGTTTAAGACGTCGCTAATTCGGCCAAGGGTTTCAATACTTAAATTTTGTTTTCCATGCTCAATGCGATTAATTGCAGATTGACTAGTGTTGAGCTTTTTGGCAAATTCAGCTTGGGTTAGAAATCTTTCCTGACGAATCTCACAAATTAATTGTCCAATTTTTTCATTATAGGTGCTCATAGTTTACTAATATACCATATTTGATATAACATTTAAAGAAGATCATAAGCGATATCTTTTTTACTAAAATAAGTTTAATATAAAAGAATGCAGAGTAGGACTAAAGCAGAATATAGCGATAAAGAAGTCGAAGCTTTAATAAACAAAGAACACCTTCGTCAACTCTTAGGTTTAGAACTGATACCAAGCGAGAATTATGTTAGTCGAGAAGTCTTAAATGCTATGGGTAGTATCTTTACAAATAAATATTCTGAAGGTTATCCAGGTAAGAGATACTATGGGGGTCAAGATAATACTGACGCAGTTGAACAACTTGCCATTGATCGAGCTAAGGCCTTATTTAGGGCTGATCATGCCAATGTTCAACCTCATTCTGGTGCTCCAGCTAACATAGCAGTCTATCAGGCTTGGCTTGAACCGGGGGATACAGTTATGGCCATGAAGCTGGACCAAGGAGGACATTTAACGCATGGTCAACCTATTACATCGAGCGCAAAATTATATAATTTTGTTCGATATGGCATGAAGGACGTTGAAACTGGTGAGATCGATTATGACCAAATGTTAGTAGTTGCTAAAAAAACAAAACCTAAAATTATTTTAGCCGGATTTAGCGGTTATCCGAGAACTCTAGATTATCGGAAATTTGTTGAGATCGGACAACAGGTTGGGGCGATATTAATGGCCGACATGGCTCATTTAGCAGGTCTAATTGCGGCTGGGGAGCTAGAAAATCCACTTGATGTTGGATTTCATATTATGACATCGACAACCCATAAAACATTAAGAGGGCCTAGGGGTGGAATTATTTTATCAATGGGAGAAGTTTCTAATCCACTAAAGGCACCTTCAAAAACAATTAATAATCTACCAACTTTAATTGATCGAGAAGTTTTTCCTGGATTTCAAGGTGGTCCTCACGAACACACCATAGCAGCGAAAGCCGTAGCTTTTTACGAAGCTGCTCAGCCTGAATTTAAACTTTACGCTCGTCAAGTCTTAGCTAATGCCCAAATCTTGGCCCAGGAGCTTATGAATAATGGTTTTAAGCTAGTTACGAACGGAACAGATAATCATCTGATCCAGATCGATATGATGAAGAGTTATAAAATAGATGGTCGTCAGGCTCAAGAAATATTGGATATAATTGGTCTAAGCGCTAATTGTAATGCCATTCCCAATGATCAATTACCTCCTTATCGACCGAGCGGTCTTAGAATTGGAACTCCAGCCATAACAACTAGGGGTCTTAAAGAACAAGATATGGCCCAAATTGTAATCTGGATGAAGGAAGCTATTCGTTATCGCAATGATCGAAAAAAACTAAACATTTTAACTAAAGAGGTTCAAGACTTTGCTAAGAACTTTCCTCTGCCAAGCGATCTTTAAGGCAACAATTGAGGTTCCATTTGAAGCTGAACTTCAAACATATCGAATACTTTCTGGCAAATCTGTTCCTTAAAAGTTAGGACATCTTGAGTGGAACGAGCCAACTCATTAACTAGTACCAAGGGTTGATTCTTCCAGGTTGCCATTCCAGTATTTTGATCATGATAATTCTTAAATCCAGCTTGCTCAATCAGCCATGCCGCTGATATCTTACTCTTTTGATTATCAATTTTCCAAACAGGAGGATTAATTTTTGTATTATTTCTAATCTTATTAACTTGATCATTGTTGATGATTGGATTTCCAAAGAATGATCCAAGATTATAATAATCCTTCGGATTTGGTAATTTTTTAGTTCGAATTGCTATAACTGCATCTCTAAGAGACTGGGGGCTATAATCATTAACGGCTTCCGTTTCTAGATAGTCTGACAACGTTTTATAAAAGGGTGGATGAAGTTGTTGTTTTGAAAGTTTTAAACTAATACTCATAATATAGAATCTATTTGGTTCCGTTTTAAAAATACTTTGACGGTAACTAAACTGACAATCTTCGGGACTTAAAGTTACTACTTTTTTATTTTTTAGATCATAAGCATCAAGTTCGTAAAGAACACTTCCGATATCTTGACCATAGGCTCCAACATTTTGAACGGGAGTAGCTCCGGCTGTTCCAGGGATTAAGCTTAAGCACTCAATACCGCTTAAATTTAATTCGGTTGATTTTTCAACGACATCATCCCAAATTTCGCCACTTCCGGATTTTAATATTGCATAGTCTGCTTGATCTTCAATTTGGAGACCCTTTATTTTGTTCTGAATAACTAATCCTCTAAAGCCTTCGTCTCTCCATAAAATATTACTACCTTCGCCAACCATTAAAGTCTGAATATGGTTTTGTTGAGCCCAATTGACGATTTCAATTAAATGTTCTGCACTGGAGGCAATTATAAAATAGTCGGCATTTCCGCCTAGATGCATCGTAGAATAATCTTTTAGACTAATATCTTGGCTTAATTCCATTCTTTTATTATAACCTGTAAATAAAATAAGAACTTATTAATTTTAACTTGGCGGGAGTGTTATAATATTAATATGAAAGAAGATACTCCATTTAAGATATTAGGTTCGAAATTACGTTCAACACGCCTTAAATCTAAGCAGACCTTAAGTGAGGTTTCTTGGTCTGTTGAGATAGACGAAAAAAAATTATTACAAATTGAATTAGGCTTTCAAAAACCATCAGAAACAGTCCTAGAGTCTCTAATTGAGCATTTTAAATTATCTGAAACTGAAGCCAATGACCTTTTTAATCTTGCTGGTTACAGTGAAGCTCATGATGCAAATTTAAATTTTCTAGAAATGATCCAATCTTTGTTGGGGGGAGTAGGGAATAAAACAGTCTTAATGTTATCTCAGACTGAACAGAGGGCATTTTTTAGCGATGGTCTTGATGTTCATTATGATAAAAAAGGTATAATGCTTAACTTTAAACAATCGTTGGGACAACCTCAACCAACTTCAGTGGCTAAGATTGGAATGAGCTACGAACAGGCCGAGCAAGTCTTAAAAACAATTTCAAAAGCATTATTACGAGCCAAGTATATGAATAAACCGAGTTCACTTCCTCCTGGTTCGAACTAAAGAAACTTTAATTAAAGAGAGGGATAGATTATGCAGGGTAAAATGATTCAGGTCGGACAACTAGCAACAGATTGTTACTTAGTGGAACCAACAACGAACATCAAAGGGGCAATAATAGTTGTCCACGAAATATGGGGCTTAAACGATAACATTAAATCAATTGCGGATAGATTTGCTGAGCAGGGTTATATTGCCCTAGCTCCTAATTTGTTGTCTGTCTTAGATTATTCAAAAGTAGACGTAATGCAACTACAGGAAGATCTTTTTACCGATGAGAAACGTGAAGCTGCTCAACAGTCTCTCTTTAGTATTATTGCACCAACTCAAACTCCTGAGTTTAAGGATAAATCGATACAAAAGCTAAAAGAATGCTTCGATTATTTATATGATCTTCCGGTCTCTAATCAGAAAGTTTCAGTCACCGGTTTTTGCTTTGGTGGGACATATAGTTTCTCGTTAGCCGTTAAGGAGCCAAGGCTATCCTTAAGTCTTCCTTTTTATGGACATTTGACACATTCTTTGGATGAGGTTAGTCAAATCAAGTGTCCGGTTTTTGCTTTCTATGGCCAAAATGATAAAACGCTGGTCTTTGATGTTCCCGAGATAGAAAAGCTTATGGAAGAAGCTGGTGTTAATTTTGAATATAAGATATATCAAAACTGTGGACACGCCTTTTTTAATGACACTAATTTAAAAACATTCAATAAAGAAGCTGCTGATGATTCATGGCAAATAGTTCTTGATCAATTATCGAGGATCTAGCGTTATTTTCTCTTTGCTTTAGGGATATAGGCTGATCTTATTTGAAAGATTAAATATAGGCCAATAAAACTTACAATTAAATAACTTAAAAAAGTTCCAAATCCACCATAATTCGTGAAAGCAAGAACGAGTCCATATACTATGTTGACTCCCAGACCATAAAAAATTAAATTCCAACCTGATTTTTTTTGAGCGACAAGTCCTCGATAGGCCGCAATATATAATATGGCCTCGATCAAGATGAGAATAACCCCCAACCAGACCCCAATGGTCACTTGATTGGTGGTTGTAATTATCCTGGGCTGGCTGTAGGTCACTCCAATATTATTAGCGTAACTAACGACGGTATTTACACTATGAGCTGAGTTCCATAAATCCCATGCAGACCAAATACTTAATAAGCCCGCAGCCAAAGATAGCCACGGCACATATTTTACGATAAACTTTTTTGTGTCGGTCGGAAGATCCGGAAAACTTTCATTAAATATTTTATCTAATCTTCGCTCAACTTTATGTAGTTTTGTCATATTTGTTCCCTCGTTTAATATTAATCAATACTTATAATTAGGGCAAGCTCATATTTATAGATTAGCTGGAGTAAAAGGATTAACCCCTCCAACGGTATTAACTTTAAATTGAACAGTTAAACTTTGCGAAGTACTTCCAAGATGAGCACCTTCAGTTAAGCTTAAGAGATAGCCGCTTGGCAGTTGAGTGCAGACCACGTACTGTTGGGCATATTGAGCCAACTGGTTAAAATAAATATCCCAAGATTGACCATTCTGTCCTGCAACCTGACAAGTTCCCGTTTTCTTAACTTTGACAGAAGGGTCGTTAAATAGACCATTAATTTGCTGAGCATAAGAGATCAGTTGAGATTGATCATTGGAACTAAGAGGGGATTTAGTGATGGTATTACTTAAATTACCTAATATTGAATAAACATTCCCATTATAGATAATTGTGGTGGCTCCCATTGAAGTATATTCATAATTTGAAGTGCTATAAACACTTTCATTAAGAGTTATTGTTCCGTTGTTTTGGACCGAACTAGTCGAAGTATAATTATTAAGACTTGTGAGTTTGTTAAGGTCTGGGAATCCATCTCTATTGGCTGAGGGCGATCTAGCGATAAGACTATTAACCGCAACTTTAGTGATCTTAGTAGGTGGGCTAGAGCTAACTAAATATATAATTACTCCCCCTACAATGATTACTCCCACAATTAGCACAATTAGTTTTTTCTTTCTAATTTGCTTCAGCATAATATTCGTACTAAGGTTTCTTTTTTAACAATAATATCTAAATATTTAATATTTGTCGATTCTTTAAGCTTTTTGCACTCAAGCCTACGATTAGAGGCCTATTAAGCTAAGAGTTTGACGATAGATTTTATTGAGCTCTTCAGATTTCTCGAATTTTTTATCATTATTTAACAAAAAGTAGTTTAAATCATTTAGAATTTGGCAGGTGTTTAGGTTATCTTCAAGATCTTTAATCAAGTTGAATTTTAGTTGTTCTAGATTATCGCGGTTAAACTTTGAAACATGATCTAATTTATCCCACAGTATTTTAGCCTGATCAAGGTATCCGTGAACCCATTCACCGCCTACCTGATAATCGTATTTCATTAAAGCTAATTTTAGAGTTTGAGCTTTATACTGTTTTAGGATGTCTTCGGCAAAGACTAAGTTACCAAGTGATTTGCTCATTTTTTCTCCATATAATAATAATGGAGCCACATGCACCCAATGCTTCGATAGATTATTACCATGAAGAGCTCTAGTTTGAGCTATTTCGGATTCATGATGAGGAAAAAGCAGGTCATTCCCGCCACCATGGAGATCAATTGGTGAACCTAAGATCTCTTGGGTCATAACTGAGCACTCAATATGCCAGCCAGGTCGACCTAAACCGAGAGGTGTTTGCCATTTCGCACTATCATTAGGATCATCAATATTTCTCCAGAGTAAAAAGTCAAGCTTATTGTGCTTAAGCGATAGTTCTGGGTTGCCTCCTCTTTTTTTAAGCAATTTGACTAATAGCTCGGGAGGTAGATTAAAATACTTGCCATAATTTTGAATTTTACCTATATCAAAATAAATATCTTCACCTACATAATAGGCATATTTAGTGCGGACCAAGCTGGCGACATTATCGGCCATTTGATGGATATAGGAGCTAGCTAAAGGTTCTTGATAAGGTTTCAAAAAACCAAGTTTATCCATGATTAAATCAAACTTGTCTATTTGGTTTCTTGCTAGTTCCCTATAGTCTAATCCCATTTCTTGGGCTCTGACATAAATTGGTTCGTCAACATCTGTTATATTGCGAACTAGTTTAACTTCCAGGCCACGATATATTAAGAGTCTACTTATTAAATCATAAACTAAGAATGTAAAAATATGGCCAAGATGAGCTGCATCATAGGGGGTAATTCCACAGACATAAATTTTAGCCTCTTTCTTAGGCTTAAAATCAAAAATAGTTTCAGTGTGCGAGTCGTATAATTTCATATCAAGTTTAATCTTTGTTATTATATATTATATGACAGATCAGATTTTTAGTGTACTTAAACCTAAAATAGTTTTAGGTGTTGCCGCCCATCCAGATGATTTAGACTTTGGAGCATCTGGAACAATGGCTAATTTTGCGAAGAACGGCGCTCAAGTTTACTATTTAATTTTAACTGATGGTTCTCAGGGAACGGAGGACAAGAATATAACGCCTCAAGAATTATCTAAGATTCGTCACAAAGAACAAGAAGAGGCTCTTAAAATTTTAGGTGGACAAAGTGTTACGTTCCTGGACTATCCAGACGGTGGACTCGAAGTAACGCTAGGTCTCAAGAAAGAAATTGTCAGAGAGATTCGACGCATTAAGCCAGACGTAGTTGTTACTATGGATCCTAGTATGTTGTATTCAGCCCAAAGAGGTTTTATAAATCATCCGGATCATCGGGCCGCCGGACAAGCTACTCTTGATGCGGTATTTCCATTAGCTCGTGATCATCTAGCTTTTCCAGAATTATTTAAGGCTGGTTATCTGCCCCATAAAACCAAAACAGTACTTTTAACCAACTTTGAGAAATCTAACTATTATGTCGACACTACTGATACATTTGAACTAAAAGTTCAGGCCTTAAAAGCCCATAAGTCACAGATAAAAGATATTGATGAGGTCCGAGCTTGGACTAAACTAATGGCTCAAACCATTGGCTCACAGGCTGGATATAATCTGGCCGAAGGCTTTATTCGAATTGATTTAAGAAACTAGGCTGTAATAATTTTATAAAACCTTACGTTGAAGGTAACTGAGCTTATTCCGAAATTGTTTATAAAACGGTATTTTCAGCTATAATGAATGTTTCTCGAGCGCAATCAAATGACGACAATGGTGACTCTAAAGTTACAGACATAAAACATTTAATAACACATAAACCAATAAAATCAATACTGGATTGGAATAGTATAAGTTATTTTTCAGTTAAAGCTGAGAGACTAAACAAAGATGAATAGTATTATAAAAGCCGAGAAGGTCAATAAGTCCTATGGGAAAGGGGAGAATTATTTTAGTGCCCTTAAGGATATTAATTTAGATATTAAAGCATCTCAAACAATTGCAATTGTTGGAAAAAGTGGTTCCGGAAAGAGTACCCTGATGCATATTTTAGCCTTTCTCGATCAACCCGATAAAGGGCAGGTTCTTTATGAAGGCATAGATTATCACCAATTAAAGTCACGAAAGCTGGATGAACTTAGAAACAAGAAATATGGTTTTGTTTTTCAGCAATTCTTTCTAAATCCTCATCAAACAGTTCTGGAAAATGTTGTTCTACCTCTTAAGATAGCTAATATTGGACGTGGACAAAGGAAGAAAAGAGGACTAGAAGTACTAGCAAGTGTTAATTTACTAGAGAAGGCCAATTCTAAAACAATTAATTTAAGTGGTGGACAGAAGCAACGAGTAGCAATTGCTAGGGCCCTCATTAACGATCCTGAAGTTATTTTTGCTGACGAGCCAACCGGAAATCTAGACAGTGTCACCGGAAAAACCATTGAAGATCTTTTATTTAGTCTCAATAAGGAGAAGGGAATAACTCTCATAATTGTGACTCATGATGAAGACTTAGCTAAAAGATGTATGCGCCAAATTAGCATTACTGACGGCAAGATTGTCGGGTCTCAATCATGAGATATAGTGACCTAATACTCTCGGCGAGCGCTAATCTTCTTAGATCTAAGGCTCGAACTTTATTAACGATTATCGCTATTTTTATTGGAGCCATGACCATTACTCTTACCAATGGCATTGGAACTGGAGTAAAAACATATTTAAATCAACAGATCGGAAATCTTGGAGCAACTAATGTTCTAACAATTAATTTAAGTCCTAAAAAAACTTCGAATGGATCTGGTCCCGCGCAATATAACCCAAATCAACAAGTATCTTTAGGCGGTGATCATTTTGGAGGCAGCCAACTTTTAATGAACAATAGTGATCTCAGTAAGATTAGTGAAATCCCTAATATTACGTCCGTTATTGCCGTTCATCCTATTGCCCCAGATTATATTATGGGTACATCTGGAAAATATCGCCTAACTCTTTTAGAACAATTTGGGAACTCTACGGCCGACATGTTGGCTGGTAAGGGAGTCGATAATAACTCTACTGGTTATCAAATAAGTATTCCTAATACTTATGTTAGCGCCCTCGGTTATCAATCATCTCAGGCCATCCTCAATAAAACCGTAACAATTGGAATTAGATCGGCTAATGGTAATTTGGGAACAGTTCAGGCTTTAGTTAGTGGTGTTCAGCAACAGGCTGTAATTGGATCAGCAACTGTTTATGCCAATACTTCTTTGGCTTCGGAACTTTATACCATACAGAGTCAAGGTTTGCCTCCTGCTACAGCTAATTCGTTCTCGACAATTGAGGCTACTTTTCCTAGTAATTTAAGCGCCTCCAAGCTTCAAGCCATTAAAAATCAACTAAGTGCCGAGGGATACAGTGGTCAAACCATCAAAGATAAAGAAAATACTATATTTACAGCTTTAACGGCCGTAATTGTTGTACTTGATATGTTCGGTGTAATCGCTTTAATTGCTGCTTCTTTTGGAATAATCAATACGCTTTATATGTCTGTTCAGGAAAGAACCATGGAAATTGGTCTAATGAAAGCCCTTGGAATGAGTTCTAGGAAAATCTTTAATTTATTTAGTATTGAAGCAGTCTTAATCGGATTCTGGGGAAGTATCTTAGGAGTATTAGGAGCCATGCTAATTGGAAATGTTGCCAATACGATTGCCAATCATACAATCTTAAAATCTTTTCCGGGTTTAACATTAGTAACCTTTCCATTAACCACAGTTGCCATTGTTGTCATTGGAATCATGCTAATAGCTTTTATAGCTGGAACTATGCCAGCCCTTAAAGCTAGTCGCAAAGATCCAATCGAAGCACTTCGATACGAGTAGCTATAATTTAACCGGCGCTTGTTTGCATTGCAGATTTGATATCTTCCGCAGATACTTTACGTTGCTTAATAACAAAAATAGCGATTATGCTCGAAGCAATTGCAAATCCGACAGCGACCCTTAGAGCTAGTTGAAAACCATGGACTTCTCCTTCTAGTGGGCTTAATCGAGTTAGGTGATGAATGGTTCTAAGATAATGATTAGTGTCAGATGCTGCAATTCCGGTCAAAACAGCCAGTCCTATTGATCCACCAAGTTGTTGGGCAGTATTAACTAAACCTGATGCCAATCCTGATAAATGAGGAGCGATTCCAGTGGTGGCTGTAACTAAGATTGTTACGAATGTAAAACCAAGCCCTAGCCCCATTACAACTAAGCCAGGCAGGATGTTATTAATGTAGGATCCACCTACATGCATACTTGAAAGTAAGTAGAGCCCTGTTGCAGTAAATAGAGGGGTAATTATTAAGATTGGTTTATATCCAATTTTTCTAATTAGTCGTGGGGCATTTGCCGCTGTAATGATTATAATCAAAGGTATAACCAAAAAGCTAACACCAGTTTTAACCGGAGAATATCCTAAGATATCTTGGACATAGAGTGTGACAAAAAAGAATATTGAAAATAAGCTAGCCGCCATCATTAATTGAATAATATTGGCTCCACTAACATTTCGAATTTTAAAAATAGACATAGGCATTAAGGGATGTTTAGTGCGAAATTCGTTTATCACAAAGTAAAGCATCAAGAGGGCACTTAGACCAAAGTAAAGCAAACTAGAGTGGCTTGTCCAACCTGAAGTTGGGGCTTCAACTAAACCATAAACAAGTAATATTAAGGAAGCTGTTACAGATAAAGCTCCTGGTAAGTCAAGATTTGAATTAATTTCTTCCGATTCATGTTTGGGAAGTACTTTGAGGGCACTAATCACGACGAAGATGCCAATTGGCACATTGATAAAGAAGTTCCACCGCCATCCCAGGTATTGAGTAATAATGCCACCCAACAAAACTCCGATAGCGGCACCACCTGCTGCTACGGCACCCCATACAGAAAGAGCAAGATTCCGATCGTGCCCTTCTTTATAGGTGACTAGAACGATAGAAAGTGCCGCCGGAGACATAAATGCTCCTGCTAAGCCCTGTATGGCTCGAATAATAATTAGCATGTTGGAAGAGAAGGCAATTCCATCAATAAAGGATGCTATCGTAAACACAGTTACGCCAATTATAAATACTTTACGTCTACCGAATAAATCTGCGGCTCTTCCACCCAGCAGTAAAAACCCCCCAAAAGTTAAAGTGTAAGCAGTAATAATCCATTGTAGGTTACTCTCAGAAATAGTAAAAGCTTTTTGGACCGTTGGTAGCATAACATTAACTATTGAAGAATCTAGCACAACCATAAATTGTGCCAATGCTAGAAGGACCAATATAAACCAGGAGGTATGTTTTATCTTTTTTATCATTCTTGTTCCACGTTTTGAGTTACAGTATTTAGCTTATCTTATTTTAGTTGACTTAGTCAACTAAAATATTAAACTAAGAATATGGCTAAAACACCAGAGATTAATTCCGAACAAGAAATTTTGAATCTTCTATATAAGTTACTGAAAATTAAACACCAAATTATAGAATTGGGAATAAAATATAGACTAACCTTAATGCAGAGTTTTACAATTCTTATTTTAAATGAACCTAAAACAACATTAAAAATAAGCTCAATATATAATTGTGACGCCTCGAATGTCTCAGGCATTATTGATGGCCTTAGGGCTAAGCATTTAGTTTCAAAAAAATTTGATCCCAACGATCGTCGCATTAAATATATTACGCTCACTGAGGAAGGATTGTTAACTCGAAAAAAGCTCCTGGAAAAATTGAGCGCTGGTCACTTTAAGCTAGTTTAAGTTTAAACTAAGTATTTTTGCTTAAACTAAATAACTATGAACAAGAATAAAAGTGAGCATATCTTAAATTCAGCCTCAAGCTTATTAGGCTTTTCATTTATCGCTGTAACTACTTTAAGGGCTTTAAATCTAATCCATAAAACACATGTCGACGAATTTGCATCTTTAACTTTGTTAACATTTATGATGAGTGTGATATTCTCATTTTTATCTATTCGCTCAAGCGACAAAATAAAAAGCGACAAATTTGAAAAAATTGCCGACATCGCTTTTCTAATTGGTCTATTTATTATGTTGCTATTGATTGTACTTATTGAAACTAAGATTGTTTAGCGGCCCCAAAGACTATTTTATGAAAATGGTATAATATGACTAAAGGTATGGATAAAACAAACAATGGCTTATCTTTAGAACAAGTTCGGAAGCTTCGAGCTGAATACGGCCCAAATGAATTGCCTTCACCGAAAGAGCATAAAATCAGAATTTGGCTTAAACAGTTTTGGGGTCCATTGCCATGGTTATTAGAAATAATTGCCATAATTAGTTATTATTCCGGAGATCGAGTTGAGGCATTAATTATAATTCTGTTACTAATTGCAAATGGGTTTATTAGTTTGTATCAACGTTCGAAGACAGACAAGGCCTTGAGTCAATTGCGACAATCACTTCAAACTAAAACAAGGGTATTCCGTGATTCAAAGTGGGTTGAAATATTAACTACCGAGCTTGTTCCAGGTGATTTGGTTCGTTTAAGATCTGGTGATATTGTCTCGGCTGATATGCATTTGATTGAGGGACAAATTAGCGTTGATCAGTCTAGTATCACCGGCGAATCGCTTCCGGTTGATTTAGATTCAAAGGGAACCATATTTTCAGGGAGCATTTTAGTGAAGGGAGAAGCAACAGCCCAAGTTGACTTAATCGGAACAAAAACAAAGTTTGGAACAACGGCTCAACTCTTAGAAACGGCTCATGCTCCAACTCATATGGAAAAACTAATTTTTACGATTATTAAGTATCAGTTTGGTTTTAATGTTGGATTAATACTAATTGCTGTTCTTTATGTAACTCTTACTCACGGTAATTTAAGTGCAGCCGTAGCACTTATCATTGTGCTATTAGTTACATCTGTTCCAATTGCTTTTCCAACCATGTTTGCGGTTTCTCAAACCTACGGAGCATCTCAATTAGCAAAACTAAACAATAATAAGGGGATCTTGGTTCGTCGATTAGCTGCAGTCCAAGATTGTGCTATGATGAATGTTCTATGCACCGACAAAACAGGTACTCTAACCAAGAATAGTTTGTCGATAAGTAAGCTGATAACTTATCAAGGGTATACTGAAGATGACTTATTGCAACTAGGAGCTGCCTGTTCCAATTTATCTGATCAGGATCCGATTGATAGAGAGATATTTAAGAAATGTAAAGAACGTAAATTGAGCTTAATCGAACAGCAAGAATTTGTTCCCTTTGATCCATTATTAAAAAAAACACAGGCTACTATTATTTGGAAGAATAAAAAACAAATTATATTAAAAGGTTTACCAGAGAAATTAATTAGTATTAAAAATAATCGGAAGTTTAATGTTTCTGACGATCTAAAAAATCTAAATCAGAAAGGTTATCGAACAATTGCTGTTTCAATAGGTTCTTCTTTGGAGGACCAGATTATTGTTGGGTTGATATCTTTTGAAGACCCAATAAGAGAAGATTCTAGAGAATTATTGTCTAAACTTCAAGATCATGGGATTGAGATTAAAATGATTACAGGAGATAATATTGAAACGGCCAAAAATGTTGCACAGCAATTGGGATTGACTGTTAGAGCCTGTAACACTGAAGACTTAAAGACAAATCCTTCTTTAGTTCTATCGCATAATGTATTTGCTGACGCCTATCCCGAAGATAAGATCTTGATCATTAAAGAGCTTCAGAAGAAAGGTTATACGGTTGGTATGACCGGAGATGGCGTGAATGATTCTCCGGCACTCCATCAAGCCGAAGTTGGAATAGCAGTTTCTACGGCAACGGATGTTGCTAAGAATTCCGCTAGTTATATTCTTGTTAATCCGGGCTTAAAAGATATCCTAATTGCTGTTTCAATAAGTCGAGAGGTATATCAAAGAATCCGAACTTGGGGTCTAAATAAGATAATTAAGAGTTTTGAGATCGCTGGATTAAGTGTTATTGGCTATTTAATAACACGAAATATTTTGCTTTCTCCACTTTTAGCTGTTTTACTATTATTTGCTAATGATTTTGTGACGATTTCGATATCTACAGATAATTCAGTTGCTGAAAAAAGCCCAGCTAATTGGAATCTATATAAACTTATTTTTTCGGCTGTTAGCTTATCGTTGGTATTGTTAATAATCTTAGGATTAAGCTTAATACTAGCAGTAAAACTACTGCATTTTAACAACCTAGAATTATCTACCTTAGCCTTTTTATTGCTAATTTATCAAGGTCAAGCTAGTCTATACTCATTAAGATCATATCCTCATTTTTGGTCAATTCGACCGAGTCGAACTTTAGTTATAGCTACTATTGTTGTCGGAATCGTTATTTTAAGTATGTCGCTTTTTGGATTTATTGTTCAACAAATTCCGCTTTCAAGTTTAAGCTTTATTATCATTGTTCCAATCATTAGTTTGCTAAGTACCGACTTATTAAAGAAATATCTACCCGTATCAGACCGGAGTTAACAAATTAATCAAAAAACAAAATTCTAGATATTTAGAGGCAATCAATATAAACACCCAATGTTAATTTATTCTCAGACATGTACGACATTAAAGCAAATATAACTTTTATTGTAGTTTAAAATGCCTTAACACTTCTCCCCAGTTAATACAACGAGTTACGTTGGGTGGTAAAGAATTATATTGATTCCAAGGATAGTCTCCAAATAAGATACCGTCAATCCCTACAGCTGAACATCCCAAGATATGATCAACCGAATCATCAATTAAAGCAATAGCCTTAATCTCTAAACAAACTTCAGCCTTAGTTCTTGCCTTTTCCATAATCGGGGCGAATCCGATATGATTAATATTTTTAAAGATGTCGCCATAATGTCTTTTTAACCATTCAGTAGTCATGTCTTCAAATTTAGGATGTCTGGCGGTTACTATGGATAAATCATATTTCTTCGACAATTTAGCTATAGCTTCTTTTGACGCTTCAAACGGCTCAACAGTTTTATTTCCTAAGTGTTCGTGAAAATTATAAATTCTTTGGACTGTAGCCGGAATATCAAGCTTAAGGGCCTTAGAAAATTCATAGTTATCTACTTGATCCCTTGTTAGAGATGTTCCATATTTATTATTATGATATTGAATAAACTCGTCAAGAAACGGAAATAAAACTTCATCAACGTCAATTGCGATTCTTTCCCGCTTCATATTAGACAATATAACAAACTATTAGATATTCTTAAAAGTTGTATTGCCAAGCTTTCAACAGAAAAGTTCATAAACAAGAAGTATTTTAGATAAAATCGATGCTAAAAAGTAAGCAGTAAATATTTTATTATTTATTTTAGCAAAACAAATAGACTTGAGCTGCTAATGTGGGTTAATCAACCTTCATTATTTGATGAGATCTGTATTATTCTATTATGTTTAGAATTGGAAACAATATATTAATAAAAGAATATATTTTAATTCGATAAAAGAGCTAATCTCGGGTTGCTTATTTATCATACAATCTGTTATCTTAAGTATATTATGCACCCTTAGCTCAGCGGATTAGAGCGCCTGTCTTCGGAACAGGAGGTCGTAGGTTCGAATCCTACAGGGTGTACCAATTATTAGTATCTGACATGTCTTTAATAGCCCCAAAAGGCTGTTTAAGGGGTAATTCTAGCGTTCCGCCATTTAATTTCAGATTCGTAAAAACGAAATCCAGTAAGTATCGCTTTCTTTCAACAGATACAGTTTCGCTATCAAATATCTCTACTGCACGAGATGCAATGTCAAGAATGAAGCTAGCCCCTAGAAGAAAGGCTTTGTTACCATCGCCTCCGTACAAACCTCAAGAGCTTTGCAACATTTGGAGCGGTGTCCTGTACTGTAAACTTAAGTGTACACGTTTTGTATTGTAGAACTCTAGATATTTATCTAGTTTAGTTTGTATTTCTGTTGTTTTGGTTTGGTAAGTAATATATCTACCAAGACACTCGTCCTGAATAGTTCTGTTGAACCTTTCAATATGAGCATTGTCGTTAGGCCTATGTAATCTAGAATGCCTGGTTAGAATAGAATGAGCCTTTAGCCTTCTCTCGAAGTATCTACTAAGATCCAGACCATTGTCTGCTTGAACCATAGCAAACTTAAATCCAAACTTAGATTCAGCTCTCAGCATACACCTGCGGCAATAACAGGCCCTATACGGTCGTAACACTCGGTATAAGTCATCCTGGTATATATGTCTATGACCGTATAGACATATCTTCTTCTCTTGGTAATAGGGCATATGTAGTAAACGGTATCTGTTTGTATTAGCTCACCAGGAGCGCTCACGACCGGCCTCTTTGGATTATCTGGCCTAACTCGCTTCTTTCTGCCATTAACTTCATGATGGCGTTTCAAGATTCTATGGACGCTACTGACACTAATTCTTATGCCTTCTAGATGAACTAGATGCCACCAAATTACCTCACCACAACGTTTGAGTGTCCGTCTGAGCTCTAGTACGCGCTTAACAATTTCTAAACTAACAGCTCTAGGACTGACTCGTGGCCTAGAGCTAAGTGTAGGTATCCTCCAGGTACACCTAAGTAGATGGTTTGCTTGACTATATATACGATTGGGTCGATTAGGGTTGTCGAACTGTACATTCTCGTTCAGCTTGCTCCATTTAGTCTTCCATCTGTAGATAGTAGACCGATTAACACCACACTTATTGGCTACTACTAATGGACGGATAAACCCTCCATTAGTAGTAGCTTCATAGCTATTGCTCTCGCTTTTGGTAGATTAGGGTTGATAGAATAAGCCATAGGTAGGCTCCTTTCATTGTAATTATTGTTAGTAACTACAGTTTAGGACGCCTACCTTTTATGTTGCAAAGGTGGTGAAAGAATACGCTTAAAATTGACAATACCATTAATACATAATATGGTATTAAATATGGCTAAATACATGGAAAGGGAAGTTTCTTCTAACGTTCCTGAAATTAGTTTTATCTTTCAGGGTCTAACTATATTCGGTACGGCGTATTTTCAAAATCAACCGCTCATAATTGAAGAAAGACATTCTTCTAGACATAAAAAATCATTAGATCAATTCATTTGGCGTGGAAGGTTCGACGAAATTCTATTTGGCGCTAATCTCATGTTACTTTCTAGCTATTGGAACGACTATGATGTAAATAAGATAATTGAGGCTAATATTAGTCTTGAGCAAGAAGGGATCATGTTTGTCGAACGCATGAGCTTTGCATACTTGTCTGGCGCAAATAAGCGCATACAATCTGAAGACGACTATTTTAATAGTTTAATAGAACCTTTTCTAGAAATATCTTTTCCTCAACCTGGACCTACTCCTATGCGTGAAATACCTATTTTTCATCCTTAGGTTTTAGTTTAATTGCGATACTAAGTTCATGGTTATCTATACTTAGGTTAATCTTTTGGAGGTTCTGATGATCCTTCGTTAGCATCTCCGAAAGTGTTTCTTGGTTAATCAATTGCTTAAACTTATCTACAGTTTGTCTTATTTTTAGGTCATCGGATTCAATTTCTAGATAAATTCGATCATCAACGTTTAAGCCTATTTTTTTACGTAAGCTCTGAATATGTCTAATTATTTCTCGAGCTAAACCTTCGAGCTCTAAGTTTAAATTAATTTTTAAATCTAATTCGATTTTAGAACCCCATTTAACTTCTTTGACATTTAACTCTTCAGCTATAACATCTCTAAATGCTAAGTCAAGTTTCGGGACAACTATTGACTGGAGCGGCTGACGTACTTTTATTTTATTTTCAGCTCTAAGCCCCAACCCGACGTTAATTTGTTCTCTAAGTTGACTCATTTTCTCAAGCAAGTCGTAATCTATTTTGGTACTCTTAGGCCATAGGCTAAGGTGGACAGAAGACTTAAAGGAAGTATTTTTAGTAATATCTCTCCATATAAAATCACTTAGGAAAGGACTAAATGGTGCTATAACTTGACAAGTTCGAACTAGAACATAGTAGAGAGTTTCATAAGCATTTTGTTTATCATTATCGTCTTCGCTTTTCCAGAATCTTCTTCTTGATCTTCTTACATACCAATTACTGATATCATCAAGCAAAATGGCAATTGGTTGAGTAGCCTTATCAAGGCGGTATTGGTCCATATAAGAAGTTACAATTTGAATAGTTTCATTGACTCTACTAATGACCCATTGATCTAGTAAATTAGGACTTGAAACGTCAGTTAAATCTTTAGGTGGTTGAAAGTGATCGACGTCGGCATAGAGTTTATAAAAATTATAAATATTATTAAGAGTCATAAAGACTCGACGTTGAACATCTCTCAAAAAATCAGTACTGAAGCGCACATCTTCGCCATTTACAATTGGACTCGATGCCATAAAGAATCGTAAAGTATCGACTCCATATTGATCAAAAATATCATCCATTGGCGCATAGTTCTTTTTTCTTTTGGATAGTTTTTCGCCATCAGCTGCAGTAATCCACCCACTACAGATAACATTTTTATATGCAGGTTGATCAAAGAGGGCAGTTCCTAAAACATGCATCGTATAAAACCAACCTCTAGTTTGATCAATTGCCTCTGCTATAAAATCGGCTGGAAAGTATTGTTTAAATAAATCCTGGTCTTTGAATGGATAATGACTTTGAGCATAAGGCATTGAGCCAGACTCAAACCAACAATCAAATACTTCCGGAATGCGATGAGCTATTTTGCCACTTTTCGTTAATATTTCAACGTCGTCAATAAAAGGACGATGAAGATTATTGACTTTTGATTTATCAATTGCCAATTCTTTTAACTCAGCAACTGAGCCAATTACAATTATCTCTTGATCGTCGGTAACCCATACCGGAAGGGGAGCGCCCCAAAATCTATTTCTACTAATTGCCCAATCTTTGGCACCCTCTAACCATTTACCAAAACGTCCATTTTTAATATGTTTTGGAGTCCAGTTAATTTGATCATTATTTTTGAGTAATTTCTCATTTAAAGCACTAACTTTAATCAACCAAGAATCGGTAGCATAGTATAAAAGGGGTGTATCACAACGCCAACAAAAAGGATAGGTGTGTTTAAAATTCTCCGCTGCAAAGACACTATTTTTTTTAGTTAGCATTTCAATTATGATTGGGTCGGCTTTTTTAAAGAATAATTCTTCTATTTCCGGTGGAAGTCCAATTTTACTTTTAATTTTGCCGTATTCATCAATGGTTATTAGGATCGGAATATTTTTCTCTTTACCTAAAGACAGATCGTCTTCACCGAAAGCTGGTGCAACGTGCAGGATTCCGGAACCATCGTCGATGCTTACAAAATCAGCTCCCCAAACCTGAAATAAATTCTGATGAGAATCGAGACTTTCCAGATAATTTAATGTAAAGAGTGGATCATATTTTAACCCAATTAAATCTTTTCCCTTGACTTCTTTTACAATATGATAAGTATTAGTATCAAGAATACTTAACCGATTACGAGCTAAGATTAATGTTTCTTGTTTTTGTTCATCATCAGCTAACTTTACATAAACATAATCAGCCTCTTCGTTGACAGCTATAGCGGCGTTTCCAGGTAAGCTCCAAGGTGTCGTTGTCCATCCCAGCAGATAGGCATCTTCATTCGATAGTTTAAACTTAACAAAAAGCGATGGATCAATTACGTTATCTTGATAGCCTAGATTAAGCTCAAAATTACTAAGAGGGGTCGCACAACGAGGACAATAAGGTGAAGCTCTAAAATCTTTGTATATTAACTTTTTGTCGTAAATAGTTTTAAATGCCCACCAAACGCTTTCCATATAGTCGGAGTCAAGGGTTGAATAAGTAGCTTGATAATCTGCCCAACGTCCAACTCTGGTGAACATTTTCTCCCACAGCTCTTTATATTTATAGACAGATGCTTCACATTCTTTATTAAATTTAGCTATTCCATAATCGATAATATCTTTTTTACCCTTAAAGTTATGTTCTTTTTCGATAGCATATTCCACCGGAAGTCCGTGAGTGTCCCAACCGACCTTGCGGGGCACATGAAAACCTTGCATTGTTTTATAACGAGTAATAGCGTCTTTTATTGTGGTTTGGACGATATGACCAAAATGGGGCATTCCGTTAGCAAATGGTGGGCCATCAAAAAAACTAAAAAGTTTTCCATCTTTAGTTTGATCTAAACTTTTTACGAAAGTTTCTTCTTCATCCCACTGCCTTAGAAGATCTTCCTCGATTTGGGCTAGAAAATGTTTTGTCATTAAATTAATCCTTAAAATTAAAAAACTCTCTTAGACATTCTGGAATCCCACACTAAGGGACGGTACCATCCAGATTCTAAAAGAGATTTCCTTTAGCACTTAATTCGTATAGACTGGGTTCTACTTAGAATAAACTATATTTCTTTTCTTCCCAGAGCTTGTAGTTGATGGCTACTTCATCATTTTAATTAAAAAATGAAACGCCTTGATCTATCCTTGATATTTTACCACTAAAAAGTACCAGGACCAATTCTTTAATCAAGAAACTCAGCATTAACTTGTTAGTTCTTGCTATATCAATCGGGAAAATATGCTGGAGAATTTGAAACTATTCTTTTTAATCTATTTCCTTGATTTATTGAAAATTCGATCGAATGTTTCAGTCATATCTTCCGTAAAAATATGGACATAAATTTATATAGATTTTATGACCAATCTAAAAATGACAATTATTTCTGAGCATGAGACTAAGAGAACAAATGCAAAAATGGAAAAGAACTTATATTTGTAGTTCCAGATAAAATCCCAATAAACTAAAGGGTCTATTATGTAGTATAGCCCTGAGACTACGGACGAAGATCAGAGTGGACATATTGCATCCACGACAATGCCAGGTGATATTTTTTGATTCTATTTTACTTGACTGATGTCGTATTGGTAGAAAGATTGTAAATAAAAATAGTTAAACAAACGAACTATCTATCCATACTTATAGTCCTAGAGTTTCTTTCATAATTTCAATCGCCTTTTTTCTCATGGAGTAGATATCCTTTTCGACGTCACTCATCTCTGCAAATGTTTTAGATTGACCATCCGGTATGAAAATAGGGTCATATCCAAAACCATTATTGCCGCGAGGGCTTTTACTGATCTTTCCATCAATTTTACCTATAAAAACACGTGCTCCAAATTCATCACAATATCCTAGGGCAGTAGTAACAGTAGCAATTCGAGATATATCTTGACTTAGCATTTTAATTATACCTTCAACCCCTACGTTATCTAAAAACGAACGGATTAGCGCTCCGGGTAATTCTCCCCAGGCGTGAATAGTGAGACCAGTGTCGTCTACCAAACAAGCCTTGCCGAGGAGTTCATAAGCTTTAGTGGCTTTTTCTTTAGCAACTATTTTTACATCGGTTGCTTGAGGCTCAGGCAAATCAATTTTCTGATGCCTTAATCTAAACCCCATTAAACGTTCAAATTCATTAACCTTATTTTCATTGCTAGTTATTAATGTAATTTCTTTAGTCATGATTATTAATAATATTAAATTCTAGCTATCATACCATTAGATTCTTCTATGATGCTATGTTGTAATGGGTTGTTTGGGGCATAATTCAACAGAAGAATATTACTTTCATAAATACTTTTATTCTTTTTTGGGTAATAGGCTTAAAAATATTCACATAGGTGGAAAGTGTCTGTTGGTATGAATAGTTCTAACCTATAATCTATATTAATCTATATTGACGTTATTGAGCTAATTAGATAATAATTAGATCTATAAACCTAAACGTGAGTAGAAATTAGTGATAGTAAATTACGAAGATCTACCTCAAATTAGAGAAGACTATCCTGATAAAACCGTTGTTTTTACTGGCGGGGTATTTGATTTAGTCCACGAAGGACATGTCTCTGGTATGCAATATTGTAAATCTAAAGGTGATTTGCTAGTTGTGGGCGTATCTAGTGATGAGCGAGTGAGACAAAGGAAAGGTTTAGGTCGACCTGTTCGTAAGGAGTTAGGTCGACTCATATTAGTGGATGCTTTAAAACCAGTAGATTATGCCTTTATTATGCCCACCTCAAACAATGTCGATTCACCCACAATACAGGTTATTAAAACTTTAAGGCCCAATATTTTCATGGATCACGAAGAAAACAAGCAACGTTGGATTAATTCGATGTCGACTATTCAAGATCTTGGAACAGAATTAATTTTTAATATTTCATATAGAACTGATTCTAGTACGTCAATAATTGAAAGAATTCTAAAAAGTAATCAAGAGGTTTAGCTTATTATGACTACTAAAAAAGTTATATTCGTAAATGATCAAGATAAGATTGTTGGGAGTGGGAAGATTGAAGAAGCTATTGATAAAGGTCTTGCGGTTCGCATAGTTCGTATTTTTATAACTAATATGTCGTGTGAAATACTGCTTCAAAGACGTTCTAAAAAAATGAAAAACTCTGCTCTTAAATGGGATCAATCAGCCGCTGGACATGTAGATGAAGGCGAAAGCTACCTAAAAGCAGCTCAAAGAGAATTATTGGAAGAAATGGGTGTATATAACGTAAAACTTAAAAGATATAATAAGTACTTTAGTATAGACAAATATAATAATATTGTCCGTAAAAGATACAATGTTATTTATCATGGACTATTTGATGGCCAGATTAATATCGATCATGATGAAGTAGCTGAATATAAATGGGTAACTTTTGATGAATTAAATAAATGGATACATAGCAAAGATGATTTTACGAAAGGATTCTTAGAAGCATATTCAATATTCATAAAGTCATTTGATCCTACTACCAATCAAAATAAATAATTAAAAGGGAAAGATTATCATAAACTATATATAAGCTTATTATAGTAAACAATGTTAATAAGAGGATTTGAGACTAGCAAAGTTGGGGGTAAACAATAGCAAAAATGTACAGTTAATTTTTTAGGGTTGGCTTCGAGAAAGTTTAGACCTAAGGCTTAACAGATGTAAAGGTATAGTTTTTGCAGCGCAAATCAAGTGTTTTGTTGCAATGGAGGGCCATCTGGGACTTGAACCCAGGACACCCTGCTTAAGAGGCAGGTGCTCTAACCAGCTGAGCTAATGGCCCAAAACATAATTATATTATCAAATTACCTCTGTAGTTGCAAAAATAAAATATATTCTTTTCGAATAATATCAATTATTTTTGGTACAATTATCGAGATGAAAGTTCTAAATGGTTCTGAATTGGCAGGTTATATTAAGGAGCGTCAAAGTCGGGAGGCTCAAACTCTTATTTTAAACCATAAGATTATTCCTAGTCTGGCAATCATCTTGACGGTTGATAATCCGATAATTAATATTTATGTAAACTTGAAACAAAAATACGGTCATGATCTCGGTATAAGGGTTCAGGTTTATAAATGTGACGACACTAATATTGAAAAAACTATCCAAATGTTAAATAAGGACAGTTCAACTCATGCTATCATCATTCAACTCCCACTTTTTGATCAGAATTTAACAGACAAATTAGTTAATTTAGTTGACCCCAAAAAAGATGTTGATGGTTTGAACGACAATTCTTTATATGATTCTGCGACTCCATTAGCTATTATGTGGCTTTTAGCAGGCTACAATATAGAGCTGAAAAATAAAAAAATATTAATAATTGGAAAAGGAAAATTAGTTGGCAAGCCTCTTTATGGATTATTAAGTAAAAGTGAATTGGATGTCGAACAAGCTGATCGATCTGTTAAGGATTTAAAAAGTATGACCATAAAATCGGATATTATTATTACTGCCACCGGAACACCTGCTTTATTAGTTCCGGAAATGTTGAAAAAGGGAGCCGTTATTGTTGATGCTGGAGTTGCAAGCGAAGAGGGGAAAATAAGTGGAGATTTAGATCCGACCGTTTATAACAGAAAAGATTTAATTATTACTCCCCAAAAAGGAGGTGTGGGGCCATTAACAGTTTGTGCTCTATTTGAGAATGTTTTAAAAGCTGCTCGTCTAAATATTAAAACTGAGTTATAAATTTTTGGAACAACGAATTAATGTCTTCTGGCATTAAATTGTTCCAAATTGTTCGATAATCATAATCTAGGGGTAAATCAAACACATATTTATTCTTTAGGGAAGGATATATCTCCTGACACAATCTCATGGCAGCTCGAGCCTCTTTTATTTCTCCAACACAATCGAGAGGCTTTGAGCCTTTTATGCCTAATAATTCTTGATAAATGGGCTCTAGACTCTTTTCAAGTAGCAGATTTTTACCGTTCCATAATTTTATTAACTCCTTTTCTTCGATAAAGGGTCTAAAGAGCATAAATATAAAAGCACATTTTGGGCATTCTCCGCACCAGTAAAGTTCTTTATGGTCAAGTCGAAAGGCTCGATTGCAAGAACTAAAGAACTTAGAATATTTATTAAAACCCGTTTTTGCGAAGATTTCGGCAATTCTCAGTTCACTTAAGGATCTTAAAAAGGAGTAATATCTTATTGAATCTTGGTAATTTGCCTTTAAATATTGTTGTAAATCCGACTCAAATTCAATACTTTTAGAATATTGATGATTAATAAGAACTCCCCGATAAGTTAAATTGGGTTCTGATGCGGAATGTTCATTCCCGACCACAATATCTTGATTGCCACTTAAAATAGCAACAATGACTCCCACGAAGCCAATAATAGCAGATATTGGAATGTGACCATTTAAAGCATCGAGTTTATTAAGTTCTAAAAGTTTGGGGTCAATAACTCTATCAACGTACAAGTGCTTTGTTCCAATCCTATTAATTAAAGGCTTTAATTTTTCTTGATGATTTAAGCTCCATGTCATAAAGTCTAGATTTAAATTTTGTAAGGCTTCTACTACTAATAGCGAATCTTTTCCTCCTCCTATCCCAACTAATATTCCGGAGTTATTTTGAACTTCGAGGGAAACCTCAGCCTGTTCCTTAAAAGGAAAATTAATATTTGTATTTGGATCCAAGTTATTGACATACCAAAATTCGCCTAAACCTTTTTGATAAATCTTATTAAAGAAATTTGCCCGAAATTCATTAAGCGAGTTTTTATCGATTCGAATTGTGAGCGGAATATAACCCTTAAAGTAAGATATTCCAGCCATAATAAAGAGGTCAAAGAGTGCTTTTTCTAATATTTCAGGATCATAATCAATAAACTCAAAATTAAAAGTATATATTTCTTGAAAATTTAGTTGATCATCAAATGAATAATATAATTTTAAGCTTTTTTGAGCTCGATCGAACGAATAATCTTTAAATATAAACTGTTGGTATTTATTCATAAGTTAGCAACTGCTGTATTAAATTGTTGTCCTCTATCTTCGAAGTTTTTAAACATATCAAAACTAGGGAACCCTGGTGATAAAACGACGCTATCATTCAGACTAGCATGTTTAATTGCAAAATCTAAGATAATTGACATTTGTCTTGATTCACAAACTGCAAATTTATAAAATTTATTCTTTTTTAATTCTGACATTAATCTTTGCGATGACTCCCCAATCAATATTAATTGATCAATATCTGTTTGATGGTTTTTGATTGCACGAATTAAATTAGTTAGATCTAGTCCTCGATCTTTTCCTCCGACTATTATAACCTTATTACCTTTTATGGCTTCAATGGCAGCTATTAGTGATGTCGGAGCCGATGAAAAAGAGTCATTATAAAACTTTAAATTCTTAACTTCTCGTCTAAACTCTAATCGATAGGGCAGGCCCCAAAAGTTTTTTAGAGCATTAGCAATAGCTACTGGATCTCGTTGGATTTGCCAACATGCCGTTATAGCGGCACAGATGTTTTGCCAATTATGTTCACCCAGTAATTTTATTTCATTTAATCTAATAATTGGAGTCCCATCAATAACTATGTGATTACCGGCAATTAATGCCCCTGGATCTTCAAAATATGGAATAAGATGAGCAGGACCAGTTGAAGCAATTCTTTTCGAGGTTTCGTTCTTAGCATAATAGATTGCTATTCCTTCTTTATTTTGATGACGGAATAATTCAGTTTTAGATTGATAATATTCATTGATATCGCTATGCCAATCTAAGTGTTCTGGCTCAACAAGTAGACAAACTCCAATTTGAACTGGATATTTAAAGTCAATTAACTGAAAGTTAGCAAGTTCTAAGACCACATAATCTTCAGATCTAATATTTTCCCGGAGTAAATCGAGGGGAGGTATGCCAATATTCCCTCCTAAATGAACTCTAATATCGAGAGATTCCAGTATTTTAGTAATTAATACAGACGTAGTACCTTTGCCCTTAGTGCCTGTAACCCCAATAATATTCTTGGTTGGGCACAACCTCATGAATTCATTGGTATTAGTAGTTATCTTAGACATGATGCTTTGATCATTAAACTCTAAAATTTGATTAGGGTGAATCGATGGACTTCGGAAAATAAGGTCAAAACGCTCTAAATTATGGAGATAATTGGGTCCAATCTGGACCTTTACGTCGGCTGGCAAATTAATTGGCTCGGTAGTATCACAAATTGTAATACTGTTTTGCTTAGAGTTATAGAACTCATAAACAGACTTACCTTGAAGACCAAATCCAAGAATGGCTATATTCATAAATCTAGATTATCATAACCACCCAAAAAGCAGAGTTTTTAATCGCTTAGATGCTGTTTAACTATTTCTTCAACTTGTCTTGGGGTCATATCGGCTTTTAAGATAATGTCACTAACGTTTAATTTCTTAACTGATTCTGGAACCTCTTGTTCTCCCATATTAGTTAAGATTATGACTTTGATATCTTTTCCCCAGTCTGAAGCACGAAGTTTTTTGAGCATCTCTTCGCCACCCATAATAGGCATCATTAAATCTAAAAGAACAATATTTGGTTTAAATTCTTTGATAAGTTCTAATCCATCTTTACCATTAAGAGCTGTTTCGACTTTGTAGCCATTGTTCTCAAATTTAAATCGATACATCTGACTAATGGCTTGGTCATCTTCGATTATTGCTACTTTCAGCATAATATTATTATGTTATTCCAAGTAGCAAGATATTACAATAAATTATATAATTTCGTTAACTATATCTACTATTTGTTGGGGAGTATGATGAGCCTTAACAATATAACGCTCGACATTTAAAAACCTTAGCTTAGCAGGTGCTTCATCTTTACTTATGTTAGTTAAAACTATTACTTTAATGTCTTTAGACCAATCATAAGTCCGCAATTGTTCTAACATATCTTCACCATTCATAATAGGCATCTTTAAGTCCAAGAGTATTAGATCTGGTCTTACTTTTTCGATTATCTTAAGTCCCTCTTCACCATTCTCGGCTACTGAAACATCGAATCCTTCCAGCTTAAACTTAAACGAATACAAGTCTCTTATAGATAATTCATCTTCGATAATTATAAGTTTCTTTTTGTCTTCCATGTTTGCCTAATTTTAACAGAAAAAGGTTAGATCTACATAAATTTATATTAAGATCCCTAAAAAATATTACATACATTAGATAAAACTTAAAAATAAGTTTAACTATCTTTCGAAGGAAAGTGCCCACGATGTAGTGAGTAAGTGCAATACTATTGACTTTTAATTATTTTTAAGTTATTATTAACGGCAGTTCCTTATAAGAAATAGCAATACTGACGATAACTCGTTGGCGTTGCTATTTTTTATAAGAGAAAATGATTTAATTTAAGAGGTAAATTATGAACCCTATTAAGCATGCACCACCTGAAAGTTTAAACATTGACATTCAGTCTAGTATTGAAAATATTAGGAGCGATAAATATATACACATTGGTTTTATTGGCGAGCATTGCCCTCTTGCTCAAGAGGAAGCATGGAGAATTCATGCTGAAGGCTATAGAGTCATGAATTTTATAAATGATGAAGCCATTGATGATAATGGCTTTTTAGATTCAAGTATTGATAAAACAAGAGAGTTAACTGGTTCGGAATATCACATATCAGTGAACCCTTATAACGAAAACGATAGAGCAACTTTAAGAATAGTACCGCCGCCTGGACCGTTTGGGGATTACACCAAACTTCCAGCCTACGAAGCTACAAAAAACACATTATATCCAGCAGGCAAGCAATTATTAGAAAACTTATGCTATTCCGGCAATGTCGTAAAAGAGATCTCAGCTTTGGCTAAGACAGAAAAATCTAGTCCTTTGGCTATTTTTGAGTTATTCCGAGAAATTATACAAGACGCACAAACAAAAAAAGAGGTTTGGATTTTTTCTATGGTAAATACTACATTTAACTCCTTAGTTAAGAGAATGGGTGAGAGCAATCTTATTGTGATTGGCGACGATATATGCATGGATGATCCAAGGGTTAATCCCGAAATTAAGTTAAGACCAGTAATATTTATCCCCAATTTATTTTATCAAAACTTGATGGAAGATATTCGTTCAACAAAAGATGATTGGTCAAGAAAAAGATTAGTTTCTAATTTAAGATTTTTTGCTGAAGGCTTACAAGACGCAAATTTATCTGAAAGTATATCAACTTTTTTAAATAATTTTGATTAATACAGTTTAGATAGGAAAGAAATATATGAATATACAAACCATGATCGAATCTAAAGCTCATAATCAAGAGCCTTGGCAAGAACCGTTAATGTTAGATTTGTCGGATTCATCAGATTCATCTTATGCCGAAAAATTATTTGACAATAACAAAGTTAACTCCGTTGTCGATAAGATTGGTCATATAGCTATTGATCTTTATAAAATGAGAAGTTTGGAAGGTGATTTGAATGTCTCGGAAGACGGTTACGTTGACGAGATTAACGGTCAAGGGGTAGGCTTTGGAAAATGGTTTTATTTTCCATGGGATAAAAGTTTAACAAGATATCCTGATCTTGAAGATCATCGAGATCTAAGAACATTTCGTAACAAAGTATTAATTACGCGTGAAGAACAAAAGTCTTTATACGAAGCACGTATTGCTGTTTTTGGACTTAGCGTTGGTAGTAGTGTGGTTAATTCTTTAGTCATGTCTGGGATTGGTGGCACGTTGATATTAGGAGATTTTGATGTCCTAGAGCTTACGAATACTAATAGGATACCTGAAAATATAGAAAGTGTGGGTAGCGAAAAGATTGATGTTGTTGCTAAAAAAATAAGCAAGATTGATCCCTACATAAATCAAGTACATTTAAGAAATGGTTTTAATGGAACTGATTTCGAGGATCAAAATATTGAGTATGACATTATGTTTGATGAAGTCGATGATATAAAGTCTAAATTTGAGATGAGAGACCTTTCTATGAGGCTAAAGAAACCTATCGTTATGGTTACTGATGCCGATGGTAGAATTATAGTGGACGTTGAAAGATATGATACGCAACCAAATACTAAATTATTCTTAGGTAAAATCAAGGAAGAATCGTTAAAAGAAATTATTGAAGGCAGTATGTCAGATTCTGATAAAAAAAGAATGCTTGCTAGATTTATTGGATTTACTAATATTTCTGCTCGACTGATAAAATCTGCGACGTTGGTAGGTAAAGAAGTCAGAGGCTTGCCGCAGTTGTTCATAACGGCTAATGCAGGAGGGTCCTTAGGTGCTTTTACGGCAAGAGAGATTATTCTAGGTAGGAATATAAAATCAGGTAGGTACTCTTCTAATTTTAGGAGCACTTTAAAAACTGGATCCCCAGACGGAGTAATAAAGGATATATCTAGTTTTTATACTTTCTTAAAAAATAGCTAAACGATTATTGTTTTGCTAATTATTAAGAAAATAAGGATTTTTTAATTTTTAAGTTCATAGCAATTAGCGTGTTATTAAAGTATCATAATATATAAATGATTGAATTCATTATTGTATTAGTTTTTTCGTTAATTAGTTTTATCGGAGGATTATTCGTACTTTTCAGAAACTCTAAAAATATTCTCAACAGAACATACTTTATTTTAGTAATTTCTTTAATAGTTTTTTCTGTGGCAAATTATCTTTCCTTAAATCCGACCAATCGCCTTATTTTGGCTAAGATAGTAATGTCTTCTTCTAGTGTAATAATAGCCTCAGTCTATTATATGGTTTTATATTTTAATAATCAAAGCCCAAAATATAAAAAGCTTAGATTTCTCGGTGTTGTTTTTGTAATCTTAATATCTATTCTTGACCTAACTAATTTAGTGTTTTCGGGAATTACAAAAACTACAAATCCAATGCCCATTGTAGGTCCAGGTATATTTTTCTATGTAATTGAGATACTTGGATTTTTATTTGCCACTGTATTTTTATTAATACGCAGAGCTATAAACTCATCTGGGATCAAGAAACTTCAATATATATACATAATTGTGGGGATGTCATCTTTAATATTATTACCGATCACGGCTCTTTACCTTCCTTTAGTTAAACATAACGATAGTCTAATATTCTTGAGTCCAATTTATTCTTTATTTTTTATAACTATGATCGGTTATGCAATTGTACGCGTTCGTCTTTTTGATATAAGGATTATAATCATACGCTCTATCGTATATGTGTCTATTATCTCTTTTCTTATTGTTGTTTTCGTAACAATAACTTTTGTGGTTTCTGATTTGATATTCCATGTTAACGTAAAATCTTCTTTCGGGAATGTAATATTCAATGGTTTAGCAATGATATTTCTTGCATTAATCTTCCCCAGACTGAAGCTCTTCTTTGACGGTGTGTCTGATAAATTTTTTTACAGAGATACTTACGATGTTCAGGCTTTTTATGATGATTTAAACAAAATACTGATTTCCACTCATGATCTAACAAAATTATCTAGACAAATAACGGGTCTAATTGATGATAATATTAAACCTATTTTTTCTATCATAGAAATCGGATCTGATAACTATATAGACAATAGGCTAATGGGTGATGTAAGACAGGTGGTAAACGAAATGGATATGGATCAAATATTACTTAAGTCTTCATACTTGCACTACAATATGATAATTGCTGACTATCTAGGTCAAAATGATGAAGAATTAAAAGAACTCATGTTAAGGAATAATATTGCCATTATAATAAAATTGAATAATAACGTTAATAAAGCGCTTGAAAAGACGGGAAATCTTATTTTGGGTCCTAAAAAAAGTGGCAATCAGTACAATAATAAGGATATTAGGGTCTTGGATATAATTTCAAAAGAGATTTTTATTGCCATTCAAAATGCATTACAGTTCGAGGAAATTGAAAACTTTAATCTTACCCTACAACAAAAAATAGATGACGCAACCAGAAAATTACGTAAATCTAACGAAAAACTAAAAGCTTTGGATGAATCCAAAGACGATTTCATTAGTATGGCCTCACATCAACTCCGAACTCCATTAACTAGTGTAAAGGGATATATGTCAATAGTTCTTGATGAAGATGTCGGAAAAATTAATGAGATGCAACGTAAGATGTTAAATCAAGCATTCTTCTCGGCCCAAAGAATGGTTTATCTAATTGCAGATCTACTAAATGTCTCAAGACTTAAAACTGGAAAATTTGTAATAGAACCAAAAACCGTTAATCTTGCCAATATGATTGAGGAAGAGATGAGCCAACTTCTAGAAACGGCTAAATCAAAAGATCTTACATTAACTTACGAAAAGCCAAAGAATTTCCCCGATATAGTCATTGACGAAACTAAGACCAGACAAGTTATCATGAACTATATAGACAATGCTGTTTATTACACTCCCAAGGGGGGTAAAATAGAAGTTATCTTAACTAATAGTTCTGATACTATTGAATTTAAAGTAGTAGATAATGGAATTGGAGTACCCAAAAACGAACAACACCATCTCTTTACTAAATTTTATCGAGCTAATAATGCTCGTAAAGTAAGACCTGATGGGACTGGACTCGGACTCTTTATGGCCAAGAAGGTTATTGTCGCCGAAGGAGGAGTCGTTTTGTTTGATAGTCAAGAAAACAAAGGAAGTACTTTTGGATTTATGTTTGCTAAAAACAAAGTCTTAGCGGAGCAAAAATCTTAATAGCGTAATTATTTAATAAGTTTAGCTATATTCTTTACTAATTTAGGGCTAAATATTCCAGGAACTATTTTGTCTGGAGTTGGTTTTTGAATTAAATCAGCAATAGCTTGAGCTGCCAGTAGTTTATGTTTAGTTGTAATACTAGTTACCTTATTATCCAACGCTCCTCGAAATATGCCAGGAAAGGCAAGAGCATTATTAATCTGATTAGGAAAATCACTACGTCCCGTTGCTACGATCGCTGCTCCCGCCCTTAGTGCTTCTTCTGGATATATCTCTGGCTCGGGATTTGCCAACGCAAAAATTATTGGGTGTTCTGCCATTATTTTAATGTCGCTTGTTGTTAAAAGTTTGGGTTTAGAGACTCCAATAAAGACGTCAGATCTAAGAATAGCCTCTTTTAGTCCACCTTTAATATCCTTAGGGTTAGATATTTTTAAAAGCTCTTTTTTATAGTTATTTAGGTCATTCCTATCTTTGGATATAATACCCTTACTGTCAACAGCAATAATTTGAGATTTTGGTCCATGCTCATGAATGAGCTTGATGATAGCCGTACCGGCTGCTCCAACCCCGACCACAACAATCTTACAGTCATTTATATTTTTGTGGACCACTTTCATGGCATTAATCAATCCCGCTAAAACTACTATTGCTGTACCATGTTGATCATCGTGCATAACAGGAATTGATAAAGTATTTTTAAGTTTCTCTTCTACCTCGAAACAAATTGGAGCAGCTATATCTTCTAGATTAATTGCCCCAAAGCTATTAGCAATCGATTTGATTGTCCTGATAATTCCTTCCGCCGAATGATCATTTAATACAATCGGTATGGCGTCTATCTTAGCTAGTTGTTTAAATAGCATAGCCTTTCCTTCCATTACCGGCAATGCTCCAATCGGTCCAATATTGCCTAGGCCGAGTACAGCAGATCCATCGCTTATTACGGCTACAAGATTATTAGTCCAAGTATATTGTTTAACTTCCTCAGGATGATTGGCCAAAAGTTGACTAACCTCTGCTACGCCAGGAGTATAATAGGTGCTAAGCTTTTCAACAGAATCTAAGCTATCTTTTAATTCTATCTGTATTTTTCCATTTATTCTTCTGTGAATTTTTAAATTCTGGCTTAGTTTCATTTTTAAATTATAAAATAAGAAATATGAATCTACTAATTTTTCGTAATATCTCACAACCTTTGCAACATAAATACAGGTCTCCATATACTGTAAATACTAATAAATTAACAGAAAGGAGGCCTGTATGGCCTATTCTTCAGCTCTAATTACCTATAGAGGGAGCAATGGCAACGATGCTAATACTAATGAGGATCTGTCTATCCAGATAGTAGTCGATAGGCTCCTATCATCAGAGGTTAGATTCTGGTCGTGAATGACTATAACGTAATCCCTTAACTAATAATCTTATAAATGAATAGCCACATGTTGAAAGATTTATAGGTGCCCTAGAACGTGAATGTCTTCAATGGGGAGGAGTAGCTGTTAACCTAGCGGATCAACAGGCAATAATTAATGAATGGTTAGTTAAATACCATAATTATAGACCACATTGGACGCTAAAACTTAAAAGTCCTTTGAGAGCATTACTTGATACATTACAATTGCCATTAGCAGAGTCCAATATGTTATGGACCGATACAGCGTAACTGCTCACTACCTAAATAGCAGCTAGGCTAACGAAATAATTGGTGGGGTTAGTTTTCCAAGTGGTATTACAGATAGACAGGATAGTAGATAGAGCTTTAGCTCCTTTGACCGTCTTACTACCAAAACTACGTTTACGTTTTAGAACCAGTGGCC